>NZ_QUES01000001.1:0-594309 GCF_003478085.1 Eisenbergiella sp. OF01-20
ATATAATGGTACCCATATCCGCGGCACTCCTCAAAAAATGGTTCACAGGCATAGAGGCTGTCTGCGCTCAGACATACTGGCAGGCGTGGGAATTCCCCATGCTGCTTTTTTAGCAGCCGACGGCAGGCTTTCCGCTCACAGTCCTGTTTTTCAACCTCATTGCCTTCGTTTTCTACAAACTCTGTCATGATGCTCACAAGGATATCGTTCCGAAGTACGAGTTTTGCCTCCAATACATAGTAATAGTATTCCCGGTATTCCTCCGGGGTACCTTTTCTATGGATACGGTACAGACTCTTAGGGTCCAATTCCCTCCGGCTGCTCTCCAACTGGGTTCCATCCACAATCACCTGCCAGTACTTTCCCCTTATACGGGAGCCTTCAAACACACGGCTCCGCAGCAAACGGCGCACCAGGCCGCAGACTACCCCTTGCAGCTGACTGGGGTCCAACCTCTTAAGATAGTCATTTATCCTCTCCCAGTAGGGCAGTTCCGGGAGCTCCGGCCTTCCACACAGGTATCCGATATTTTCGATCACGGTATCCGAATTGAATTCCTGGCTTGTTTTTCTCATGCTGCTGATATAAAATATAGAGGAGAGGATGCGTGTCATCAGTAAGACATGGCTCTCGTAAGTGATATACCTCTGGTCGCGAGGATCCTCCAAGTTCTTTAACGGGGACAGGAGCCCGGGGAAATAGTGATGGATCACCTTTACCAGTTCACATGCCAGATGAAACTGGGCCAGGTGTTCCCGCGTATCTTTTCTGGTGATCTTTGCTTTTGTTTTCATGATAAAAACCTCCTTTCTTTATGCGGTTGCGAAGAAATAATTCTTTGGTCAGTTTTATTATCTCGCAATCCCACGTAAAGTGGGAGGTTTTTTTTATTCTAATTTTTTAATCGTCAGAGCTGGAAAGATATATATGGATGCACTGAAAGGCTCAATTATATATGAACCATCAAAATATCAGTTGTTAGAAAGAGGGTGGAGTAACGACAATAAATTAGAAGTATCGATTGTTGCAGAAGACTTGAATCAAATCAAGAGCCAGTTTGAAGCTATTCAAGAAATATTTAATCAAGATTATAGTCAATCAGATCTTGCTGATGGCATTCGCTCAGAAACGCAGGAGTTATTGACAATAGATGGAATTGAAAGTATCTATGTAAGTTTCGTGAGAATTCCTATACATGTATTTGTAAGTAATAATAGTTTGGATATTGATATTGTTGCGAACAAAAGAGTTTATAATGAGCTGTTATCAAATTATAAAGATGATATTATTCAGCAGATTGTAGGGGAACAAGTTTTAAAAAATCATTTTAAACGAAAATATTTAAGGGATAACTATTTGTGTGAAAGATTTGGAGAAGTGGAAAATTTTTTTCAAATGATTAAGAATGAGCATTTTGCTAAAGGAAGAAAAAAGAAAGAGATAAAAAAAATAAATTCGTTGATTTTATCATCTAGACAATTACTGGATGGAGAAGTGGAGCATATCTTAGTATTCCTTGCAACGGATTCATCAATGGTTTGCTTGGAAGTTGATAATCTTGATGACTGGGCGTATGATACGCAGTTTGTAGGAAAATTGTCAAGATATGTGGGGAAAGCGAAACTGGAAATTTCATATTCTAGATGTAGAGATGAGGGGAAAGCACTTCGAAAATTACAGCAAGGGCATGTTGTTGAACGATGTAAAAGAAGTGAGATAAATAAATATGTCTGTTGGAAATTTGATGACAAATATGAGGTATATGGAGTACCAATAGAGCGTACGGTATTGAATGCAGACACAACATGTGTCATTATTAATTATTTTTTGCATGATCTCAAAAATATGTAGTGTGATAACACTACTTTAGATAGACTACAGGAATAAAAAAATCGAAACAAAGTAGTTTTGACTGGCTCTATTTTGACTCTAAAAATTTAGAGTGGAAAAAATACGAGAACACTTTTTGAAGAACATGTATAATAAATACGCTAAAAATCAGAGTAAAGCAGTCAGTTCAAGCTACCCGCACCAGAATTTGAGTGATACAAACTTATCCTCGGAAGGCCTATTTTACAGGCCTTCCGGTTTTTTGTTCTGTGACATTACGGTGACATTATTCTATGTCTGTTATCACCTCATTTAACAAAGTGATTGCATCTTTTTATACTTTATGTACCTATTATGAATATTTACCTGTTAAACATAAAAGTATGGTACAATATTTACAATATACGCTTTTGAAATAATGAAGTGTAGTGGTTGCAGGCATCCGGCCCATCGCGAAGCGTTTCATTGTCTGGATGCAGTAACAGTTTAGATTTGTCTGAACTGCTACCTTGTATTCAATTGTGTTAAAGGATCATTATTTATAAGTATATAATTCGATAATTGTTCGATAATGGTGGGTAAGATGAAAGGAGAAACAGATTTACTATTATTATATAGCAAGGATAAAGTGATATTTAAACAAAAAATATCAAATCCTGAAATGTGGGATATCGCATTGGCTCGCCGTAATCAGCTTCTGAAAATACACTTGTCAAATGTTTCAAAGTTGGCTCGGGAATTTGGAGTCAACTTTGGCATGGGGGAATTCTTAGGGGTTATAGGATATTTACATGATTATGGGAAAGGTTCACCACAATGGAAGGAATATCTCATAAAAAAATTAATGTATGAAGATATTCCGACGATTCCCCATAGTAAATATGGCGCAAAATACTGTTTTACTAAAGCTGATTCATTTCAGTATATTGCCAATGGTGCCCGCAAAGAATGGTTTGATGTGAGGGCATTCGGCAGGTATTGGCGTTTATAGGGAAAATGAAAAGGAAGCTGGTGTATCAATCGTGATAAGGGGGCCTGTAAGTATGCAAAGTGCGTTCAGTATTGGTTCGGTAGATGTTGAAAGCTTGAAGATTACAAAAAGTGTAAATTTCGAAACAAACGTAAACAATCCATCGAAAAAAGCAGGTGATACAATAGGGCAAAAACACCGTGTCAGTAAAGGGGTATATGTAACATATGGAAGCATTAACAGACAGCTTTCAGAAAAAACGCATTTCTAATATGAGGATGTGGAGAATCTGAAAAAAGCGATACTAAAATTATTTGATAATGATGAATCTTCTGCACGTCAAAGCGGAAGTATGGAAGTAATAAAAGTCATCTGGTGGACACATACCGACCAAGTAGTATCTTCTGCTAAGGTACACCGTTGACTTAAAGTCAATCATGATGGAACCTATATGCTGACCTCTATAGACGGAGTAAAAACAGAGGAGCTTGACGGGCAATAAGTCCATAGAGACAGTAGTATTGATTGTCAGAAGCTGGTAGTTTAAAGACAGGGGCAAAGGAAAAAATCGTTACCGTGGTCCTGGTGGATAGTTATAATATTCTTATGCAGGGATATGTCTGTGACGGAAAAGATACACAACAAATTATGAATATCGACGGAAGGATGAAAAAAATGGATGTAATCAATAGAATGTCTGAAATTATCGGTCTTGAACCAATTACAGATAAAATTAATTATGTCTGCCATTCCGTTATTGATTGTGATACATACACGAGAAATAAAATAGAATATGTAGTTCATGGCCGAAGCATCCCTGCCTTTCTGCTTGTCCCCAAAGGCCATGGACCCTTTCCAGCCGTTTTGGTTAATCATCAGCACCATAGTCAACGAAACTGGGGCAAAAGTGAAGTTTGCGGATTAGTTGGTAATCCGTTACAGGCTTTTGGAAGTAAACTTGCTTGTGCAGGATTTGTGGTAATTGCTCCCGATGCAATATGTTTTGAGGAACGAAGGGTAAACGCATCTGGTACGGAAGAAAACCATAAAGAAGATGAATGGAATCATTTCCTTGCGCTATGTCATGGTATTTTAACAGGTGAAACACTGGCGAAGATTGCTATAGAAGATGCCATAGGTGCAATTAGTGTTCTTAATGGTTTGGATATTGTAGATAAATTTAAAATCGGCTGCTTAGGTCATTCCTACGGAGGAAACACGACATTTTTCGCTGCCGCTTTTGACCAAAGAATAAAATATGCTGTGTCAAGCGGAAGTGTTGTCAGCTATAAATATCGTATGGATAACTTAACAGGCATAGAAATGTCCAGTATTATCCCTGGATTTCTCAAAGAATTTGAAATTGCAGATGTAATAAAAGAAATAGCACCGAGACATTTCCTGATTATTTGTTCCGATGATGATAAGTATTCAAAGGATGCGCCACAAATCTTTGAGACGGTAAAAAAGCACTATACATCAAAAAATGCAGAACATAACCTGCAGATAAAGCAATATAAAGGCAGTCATCAGTTGACACAGGAACGCGTTGACTATATCTTAAATTGGATAATCGGCTTTGCTAAATGACTCGTATGCATAAATCCAATTGCCGTAATCAGGAGGATACGTAATATGATTGATGCACATGTTCATTTAGAAAAAGGGGAATATTGTATCGAATGGATTAACGAATTCATTTCCTATGCAGTATCCCGAAATATTGATGAAATTTATTTTCTTGAACATACTCACATTTTTAAAGAATGCCAGAGTTTATATGATGAAATGTCCCAATATAATGCGTATCAAAATCTATGGTATAAGAAAAAACTAAAAATGTCACGGCCGCTGAAAGACTATACAGATTTCATCGAACGAATGAAGAATAATCATTTTCCGGTTAAAGTGAAGTTTGGGTTGGAGGTATGCTATTCCCCCGGGCACGAGGCGGATATAGAAAGGCTGAAAAAAGCATATCCCTTTGATTTCCTTGTTGGTTCAATACATTTTATTGACGGCTGGGCCTTTAGCCATATAAAACAGCCATGGAAAAGGGAGGATTATGATTTAAAAGTTTTGTATCGTCGTTATTATAAATTGATGTATGCGTTAGCAGACAGTACTCTTTTTTCGGGGTTAGCGCATCCGAATTCATTGCAATGCTTTGGAGCATATCCGATAGAAGATTATATGGAAGAATACGAAAAAATTGCTGATGTGTTAAAGAAAAACAATATGTATATTGAAGAAAGCAGCGGATTGGCAATCAATTATGGGGATATGGAATTAGGAATGAATAAACGGATGCTGGAAGCAATGAAGAACAAAAAAGTCAAAATCGTTACCGCATCAGATGCCCATATTCCTCAAAATGTTGGTAAGCTGATACCGGAAATGTATGATTATCTCACTAAGGAAAATCGTATTCTCCATTTAAACCAAAATATGGATGGATTCTTTTGAGTCGCATGATACAATAAACTTGTTGTTGTAAGATTATTGCTGATATGGTGTTAGGATAGCAGAATATAACAGGAGAAAAGGAATGGCAAATTTACAAGTGAAGAAAGAGATATTAGAGATAGTGGATAATCAGTTAAAAGCAAATGATCCCCCTTGCACGAAAGCAGTTTATGAAAGATTACTTGAGGCCGGATGTTCTAATAGAGAGGCAAAGGAAAAAATCGGCACTGTAGTCTTAACGGAAATTTATGATATCCTAAAGCAGGGAAAATCATTTTCTGAGGAAAAATATGAAAAAAGTCTGAAAGAAATGCTTCAGCAAAGCCTTGATTTTGAAGAGGATGGTTCTCTTAATGCAGAATGGGATGAGCTTGTTCAAAAGGGATATGAATGTATAGGGAAGCAGAAAACAGAGGAGGGATTGGGATATTGGGAAGAGGCCTGGTTAAAATTTCAGTCTGTTATGGAACAGCAGGCAGAAGTGCTTCCGCTTATTGAATTGATGGAAGAACTGGATTATAGTTACCCAATAGATGGATGGTTACAGGATTATGAAATGGAACTTGGTAATGCCGGAAAAAATGAGGAAAGAATTGCTTTTTGCCGGAAAGTATTAGAAATATTCGATTGGAAGGCGGAGGATGACAGCTGCTTTCAGTGTGGGGTGGCAGATTCCCTTTTTGCAATGGGAAAGAAAGAGGATGCCTGTAGCTATTATGAAAAATGGCTGACTGAGGATCTCCGGAACAGTAATGGAATAGCTGGATTCAGTTGGCTCCTTTTGGAAAACGGGGAAGCAGAAAGGGCATATGAATTAGTAAGAAAAGCAACATGGGGTATCTCCTGCAACATAGATAATTTGATTCTCTTTATGCGGGCAAAACAATTGGCGGAATATGTTGGAAAACAGGATGAGAGTGAATGGTATCAGCAGCAGCAGGATAAGTTTGAGGAATCCTTTCGAAATTTGGAATGGGGTGAGGAGGATATTTTTGATGAATTTACAGCGCCCAAACAGATACCTGTTGTAAAGCCGCTAAAGATATATCCGAACGATCAATGTCCGTGCGGAAGTGGAAAAAAATACAAGAAATGCTGCGGAAAAAAATAATTACAATAAGAAGAAAGCGGATGGTGAGGGTTAATGAATTTATCAAAGTTTTTAAACTCAGTGGATACTTTATCCCAGTTGATGGACAGGGAACAGCTTACAGCATTTATTCATGAAATTGCCAGATCGCTTCCGGAAACAAATCGTACTAATTTTCTGAAAAGACTGAAAAACAGTACAGATTCTGCGGGAAAAGAAAAGGATTATAAGGAAACAGATAAGAGCAGGTACATAGAAATAAAAAGAAAGCTTGAAAAGATAGAAGAATGGGAAATGAGTTAATGCAGTACTCTTAACGAAGAATATGATGATTGGTATAATAGTGATGCGGAGGAGTATCAGGATTATTCGGAGGAACCTCTTACAATTGAGGAACTGGAGGATTATAATCTTGCGAAGATTAATTATAAGGATCTGGCAGTAGAGGCCTTGTATCTTACGTATTCTATAAACCCGCTGGATGGAAGAGCGCAAGCCTTGTATAGCATAATTCAAGAAGCAGAAATAAGTGAGATTTCTTTGGAAATGATTATGCAGTGTGGAGAAGAACTTACAGAGTTTAACGAATTCCTTCCAAAGTGGATTGCATACCTTGGAAATCAAAATTCTCATATAGCCCTGAAACTGTTGAATGAGGCGATGGAACTTTCAGGCGATGCATAGTGTTTGTTGACGAGTGCGAGAGCTTACAAGGAGCGGCATCCCGGACTATACGAAAAATATATCAGGGAAAATCAGAATAAATTAAGTTATGAAAATTTGTTGTTAGTGGGTAAAGAAGCATTGGAAAGAATCGTTCCTAAGCATTTGGTCAGAAGTCGTATAGCATTACTCCTTGCAAATATGGTAATAAGAAAAAGCGGAAAAGTAACGACAGAAGTGGAGCAATACTGGATGGAGACATTTCGTTCCGATTCATGTACGGTTCATTTCCTGCGCATGATGATGGAATGCCGGGATTTTTATAAATGGCAAAAAAAACTACAAGAAATCAATCATGGTTTTCTTATTAAAAACAAGAATGGAAATTCATATGCTTATGACAGAGCTTCTGATTTAAAGGAGAATGAGCCGAATCTGGAGAATATTTATCTGACTGCAATCTTAAATGGAGAATATAATTTTATAAAGGAACAGGGAATGAATTATAAAGGAGCGCTGGGGTGGAGCGCGTCTTATATGAAAAATGGGCTATCTGCATTTTTGCTGCTTCTCCTGAATTCTGAATTGCTTCTGCAGGGGGGAAGGGAAATGTTTTGTCCAATCGAAACGGCGGCATCCATTGTCTGAAACGGAGCAGGATAGCTATTTGAAATGGGTTGAGCAGCTTGTAAGAAAAAGAGTGGATGGTATTATGGAAGGTAATTATAGAAAGTATTATCATGAATGTGCAGGATATATTGCAGCATTAGGTGAAGTGATGGAGTCCAGAGGCATCTTGAAGGGAAAGCAAAGATTGATGCTCGGGTATAAACAGGACTATTCCAGAAGAAGGGCATTTCATGAAGCATTAAGGAATTTTGGTATGAGGGATTAACATGAATAAAGAATATGATGGATACCGGTATGTAGAAGGCGGCGTATGCGCCGCAATAGGGTTTTCCGCTAATGGTCTGAACTGCGGTTTGAATCCTGACAAGTCCAAAAATGATTTGGGAATGATCTATAGTGAAAGGTTGTGTACGGCTGCTGCAGTATATACGCAAAATAAGGTAAAGGGCGCCCCTGTCCTTGTGACAAAGCGGCATCTGGAGGCCAGTGGCGGTACTGCAAAGGCGGTTATCGTCAATTCGAAAAATGCGAATACCTGTAACGCAGATGGCGTGGATATTGCAGAGGAAATCTGCGGACTTGCGGCAAACGCTCTTGGGATTTATGCCCGGGAAGTGATAATTGCATCTACCGGCGTTATAGGACAGCCTATGTCTGTGAAGCCGTTTGCGGAGCATATGCAGGAGCTGGCGGCAGGTTTATCCAAAGATGGGCATAGAGAAGCCGCCACGGCCATTATGACGACAGATACGGTCAGAAAAGAAGCGGCTGTAGAATTTAAGATTGCAGACAGGGTATGCCGTCTGGGAGGTATGGCAAAAGGAAGCGGTATGATACATCCCAATATGGCAACCACCTTGAATTTTATAACAACGGATGTGTCAATAAGCGCAGAAATGCTGCAGAACGCATTAAAAGATATCGTGAAAACGACCTATAACTGTTTAAGTATTGATGGGGATACCTCCACCAATGATATGGTGAGTGTTATGGCGAACGGCGAGGCCGGAAATCCGGAGATTACCGCAGATGGGACTGCATATCAAAGCTTCCGTCTGGCATTGTTTATTGTTATGTCGGAGCTGACAAAAATGCTGGCGGCAGATGGTGAAGGCGCCTCCAAGTTCCTGGAGTGCTCCTGCTCAGGAGCACCTGATCAGCGGACTGCCGTAATGGTAGCCAAAAGTGTAATTCAATCTTCTTTAGTAAAATGCCTGATGTTTGGCGGAGATGCAAACTGGGGACGGATTATGTGTGCAATTGGTTATGCAGATGCAGAATTTGATATGAACAGAGTGGATGTGGATGTATCCTCTGACGCTGGCACTATAGAAGTATGTAGAGGAAATTCCGTAATCCTGCCATTTTCTGAAGAAAAAGCAGCGATGATACTGGGAGAAAAAGAGATTACAATTGCTGTTAATCTGAATCTGGGAGAAGCCGAGGCGAAAGCGTGGGGCTGTGATCTGACCTATGATTATGTGAAAATAAATGGGGATTACCGTTCCTGACGAACCTTATTGGGAAGCTCAGATTCTGTTTAATTACAATAAAGGAGATCCATAACATGCATCCTCTTATGAAACCGCAAAAACTGCGTCCGGGAGATACCATAGCAACAATATCCTTATCAGGAGGACGGGCCGGCGATCCTGACATGATAGAACGATATACCTTTGGAAAACAGCAGCTGAAAGAACATTTCGGTTTGCATGTTGTGGAAACGCCCAATTCCCTGAAAGGGAAAGCATATTTGTATAACAATCCCCGATGCAGGGCGGAGGATTTGAATTGGGCGCTGACGAATCCACGGATAAAAGGAATCTTCGTGAATTCGGGGGGAGATGACGGTGCACGACTGCTGCCGTATCTTGATGTTAATCGGATCAGAAGCAATCCTAAGATCCTGCTTGGCTATTCCGATGTATCCGTGTTTCATATGATGTTTACCTATGCAGGGGTCTCTTCCTTTTATGGGGCAAACGTGCTTTCATCAATAGCGCAGCCGGATGGCCTTGATACTTATACGGAAAAGTGGATCCGGAAGGTTCTCTTTTCCGGATCCTGCATCGGAGAAGTGGAGCCTGAAGATAAACGGGCTGAAATCCAGTGG
Organism: Eisenbergiella sp. OF01-20; assembly: GCF_003478085.1. Classification (NCBI taxonomy): domain Bacteria; kingdom Bacillati; phylum Bacillota; class Clostridia; order Lachnospirales; family Lachnospiraceae; genus Eisenbergiella; species Eisenbergiella sp. OF01-20. The sequence goes on from NZ_QUES01000001.1 coordinate 9,763, forward strand.
GATAAAACGAAAAAGTCCGAATGGGTCACGAATACCGGCTATGAGCTTCTGCAGGGGAAAGGCAGGGTAACAGGCCGTTTGCTGGGGGGCTGCTGTGGTTCTATGCAGCAGATCATGGGAACGGAAATATTTCCGGATAAGGAGCTATGGAAAGACAGTATTTTGTTTATGGATATCGGTACCCCTTATGGGGTGGAGACGGCAACGCTTCATCAGCTGAGGGCTTTTGCCGCAGCAGGGATATTCAAGTATGCAAGAGGATTACTCTGTACGGGAATGAATGACAGTGATAAGGATATATTGATAAAAGTAATACGGTATGAGGAAGGTTTAACAGATCTTCCGGTTTTGTATAATCTTGCTATTGGCCACAGAATCCCTATGACGGTTATACCAACAGGAGCCTTGGCTGAAATTGACTGTGATCATACTACTTTTTCCATATTGGAAGCAGGCGTAAAAGAATAATTTTAACGCCTGCTGCTATTATTCGTTTATAGAAACAGGGGGTTCTGATAATAAGCGTGGGTTTAAAGCGGCTTGTACCTGGAAGCACAGGAAAAACAGGGAAGATAACATGGGGGTAGATATGGTTTATGACGATTTGCTGGATAACATTGCGGAACAGCTTTCGGCAGCGGGACATACGGAGCTGCTGGAGAAGATAAGAAACCCGGAGGTCTGTATCCATTTGGCTTTATGCAGGGAACCTTATATTCAGTACATGATTAGCGGTAAAAAAACAATCGAATCCAGAATCACGAAGAATAAATGTATGCCCTACGGAAAAGTGGAGAAGGGGGATCTGGTTATCCTGAAACAGACATCAGGACCGGTGCTTGCGGTTTTTTCCGTAGCTGAGGTGAACAGCTTTGATACCCGGTATAGCAGCCTGCCGGAAATAAGACACACCTATCAGAAGCAATTGTATATCCATGATGACTGGTGGGAAAATAAAAAGGATGCCCGTTATGCTGCTTTGATCGGAATCAGGGAAATTGCCGCTCTGCAGCCAATCCGGCTTGCTCTGGAAAAAAACAGGCAGTCGTGGATCATACTGAGAGAGCGGGGGGAGAAACCAAAGGTACCGCTGAATATAGCGGAGAAAGCAGCTTCTTTCTATCCATATGCAGGAATTGATCAGCTTCAGGAGGCATTCAAAGCGGGAAAATTGACGGTAAAAGAACTTGTATTGCTTTACCTTAATCGGATAGCAAAGTTTGACTGCGGTGACAATGGCTTGAAGGCTGTTTTGGAAATTAACCCGGATGCGCTGTTTTTGGCGGAGGCTTTGGACAGAAAGCTGGCAAGAGGAGAGCAGACAGGCGCCTTGTTCGGCATACCGGTTTTGATTAAGGACAACATCAATACGTCTGACAGAATGCATACGCGTGCCGGTTCTTTTGCGCTGAAGGATAATTATGCCCCTGCCGATGCGGCGATCGTCAAAAAGCTGCGTGAGGCCGATGCTGTTTTGCTGGGTAAAGCAAATATGACGGAATTTGCCAATTTTATGACCGACGGGGAAATGCCGGACGGTTACAGTGCCTGCGGCGGTCAGGTGATAAATCCCTATGTGCGGGAAAAAACACCCGGCGGTTCCAGTTCAGGCTCCGCTGTGGCAGTTGCGGCCGGGTTCTGTACGGCGGCAATCGGTACGGAAACCTGCGGCTCCATCGTTTCCCCGTCGGGCCAAAACGGAATTGTCGGGATAAAACCAACTCTGGGTCTGGTCGGCCGAAGCGGGATTATTCCTATTTCCAGCACGCTGGATACGGCAGGGCCTATGGCAAGAACGGTCCGGGATGCTGCAATTGTTCTTGATGTAATATCCGGTGAGGATCCGGATGATCCGGCAACCTTTCTGCAGCCCGTAACGGTATGTGCGGACGCAGCGGCGGAGAGCAGTCTGACGGGTCTGAAAATAGGTATTTACCGGCCGGGAACAACTGCCTGTCAGGAAATGCACAGAGCACGATTTGCTTTCCTATGTAAAAAAATAAGGGAATCGGGTGCAATTCTTACGGATAACCTGGAATTCCATGAGGATTTTAATGTATGGCATATAACGAAATACGAGTTCAAATCGGCCATGAATTATTATCTTTCCACATGTCATGCGGACACCAATATAAGAACACTGTCGGATATCATAGCCTGCCATGAGGCGTACCCGGATATTGCATTACGATATGGACAGAGAAATCTGGCGGAAATAGAAGCGCATACCGGAGGAAATCTCACGGAGGCGGAATATCTGCATATGCTGGTCAGGCGGGATGAGGTGATACAAAGTTTTGATGCGTTATTTGCGAAATATGACATTGATATTATAATGTGCGAAACCTATAACAATACCATTGCCCCGTTCACAGGATTCCCCAGCCTAATTCTTCCTATCGGGCAGAGAGAGGATAAGCTTCCTATAGACTGTTATTTTATGGCGAGGCGGTTTCAGGAAAAAACATTGATTAAGGCGGCAGCCGCAATAGAAAAGCTCCTCGGGGTAACATTACGTCCTGTACTTTAATACAGATGTGGTAACTTGTAAGGGCATGATATATTGTAAGGTTGACATGACAGAAAAATACGGATATACTAAACGTAAAGTTTACCTTACATAGGAGCTTCGCATACGGACAAGAACAAGTGTGAAAGTTCCTTTTATACTACTTATTGTTGCAGTATCACGGGTTTACCTGCGATATGCGGAGGATAGAAATGAAAAACAGGATAAGGCAGCTGCGGGAAGAAAAAGGGTTAACCCAGGAGCAGTTAGGAGAGATGGTAGGGACCTCCAGGCAGGCCATTAACGCAATAGAAACGGAAAAGTCCGAACCGTCCATCTGGCTTGCCTATGACATTTCCCAGGCTTTTGGATGTTCAATCGAAGAAGTTTTTTTATTTGGAGAAAGTCCCAGAAAATCAAGGGCGGACAGCAGCAGGAGGGATAATCATGGCAATCAGGCAGCTTCGATATAACCAGGATCCGATTTTGCGGAAACGGTGTAAAGAGGTAAAGGAAGTGAATGACAGAATCAGGCTTTTGCTGGATGATATGCTGGATACCCTGCATCATACAGAAAACGCGGCGGCTCTGGCCGCCAATCAGGTCGGTATCGTAAAAAGGCTGGTGGTCATCGATTATTGCGACCGCCTGCTGAAACTGGTAAACCCGCAGATAATCGAAAGCAGCGGTATCCAGGAATGCATGGAAGGCTGTCTCAGTTTTCCGGGCCGTTTCGTGAAAACCATCCGGCCTCAGCGGGTCACTGTCCGTGCCCTGAATGAGTACGGAGAAGAAATCCGGATATCCGGAGAAAACGAGATGGCAAAATGTTTATGCCATGAAATCGGACATCTGGATGGTGAGATTTTTCTTGATAAGGCCATTGAGGAAGATGAAAATGAGGGAAGCTGACCCCCTGTATCTGGGAAAGCTTCCTGTAATGGAGTAGGAGGAAGGATGCAGCCGATAAGGGGGATGGCGGATGAAAGATGAGAGACTGGAAAACATGCCGGATAACGATCTGGAAGTTACTGCATGGAGGGATGCTTTTTCAACAGAAGTATGTACTTGGAAGTATCCGAAACCTTATGATATTTATAATCTTCCCGATTATGAAATATTGTGCAGGAAATCCATCGGTTTTGCCAATGAGGAAAAAAAGAAAAACTTCAGAGGGGTTCTGTGTCAGGGGAAACTGATCGGTTTTTTTAACCTGAAGGATGAAGGTTCAGAAGTTTTTTTCGGTATCGGAATCCGGCCGGATTGGTGTTCAAAAGGCTTTGGAAGCCGTATCATCCGATTGGCGACAGCGGAAAGTGCCCGCTTATATGGCGCCAAAACAATATATCTGGATGTAAGGGAATGGAATCAAAGAGCTGTTTCCTGCTATTCGTCTGCCGGATTCCGTGTCCGGGAAAGGCTCGCACAGGATACATATGCGGGAAGCGGGGAATTCATCCGAATGGAATTTGATTGGAAGGATAAACGATGAAAATGACTATTATTTTTCCGTCTTTTACAGAGGCTCTTCTTCATAGTGAATCGGAAGCTTAAGAACCTCCGGCTCCAGTTTGTCATGATAAATATCGTCTCCGCCCGCTTCCACATAGACTTTTCCTATTTCTTTAAAGGTTTTCAGGCCTTCGGGCGTCACATATTTCTGCTTTGTAAATTCCATATGCAGCCTGTAAAGTGTGGAGCGGAAGGAAGAGATGGTACGCTCATTGTCCCTGTCTATATGGGATTCCAGCAGTACTTTTATTTCCTTAACATCGGTGTGAGTCTCTGCTTCATATTGGCGGAGTGTTTCGATTTCTGACTGATGCTGCTTCAGTGTGTTTTGTATCAGGGTATCCTTATCCTCAAGCCCTTTCCTTTTTCTGTAATATCGGGTTAGAAGGCTTCCGAGAGTGGTAAACAGCTTAGACAGGCAGGAAATCAGGGATGAGAGAAAAAAGATGACGCCAAAGATTGTTATCGTGTCATATGTTCTTAGAGAATCGATGATTGTATCCATGTAAACGTTAAACCTTTCTACAGCTTGATGTATTTATTGGAAACATAACCTGTTTTTTTCTGGAATTCGATATAATACCAGCCGGTAGCGGTATCCTGATGAAGAATGTTCACGGTGTCATTTGCCGATAAAATAAACGCGGCTTGTCCGGAAATAGGGGAGCGTCGGCAGTTTAGCCGGCTGCAGTTGGAAACGGTTCCTTTGACGGAACGGATATAAGAATAGCTGCACCATTTATCCTCTGTGCGGCTGATTTTACACCAGTTATTTTCCATTATGTATATATTTACGGTGTCTCCCTTGTGCATCTGAGCGATGATTTGCCCGGATGTGGAGGGAGCATTTCTTATATTGAGGGTTGATGCGGTAATTTCATTCCAGTGCCTGTTATCCGGAGCAGATGGGGGAACGGCGCCGGCAGCGTATTCTTTGTATAAATGATTAACATCTATGGGATTCATAGAACCGGGAACGCGGGCGGAGCCATACTGCCATATTTCATATTTTTCCGCGGAGGGGGGATTGACAGAATATCGTGCGCACCAGATATCATATTTTTTGAGGCGGCTGTAATCAACCATGGTCTGAAACCAGTTATCCGAGGCATATACGCCCGGCAGATAGCCACGTTCCCGGATTCGGTCACAGAATGCCATAATATTTTTGGTACGCTGTTCTTTTGTGAGATTGTCGGCACGTCCCGAATGGGATTGGTTGGCGTATTCGGAATCAATGAAGATGGGATAGGTGACCGGATAGTTTTTGATTTGATTTATTGTCCAGTCGGCCTGTTGGATAGCTTCTGTTTCGTTGACGGATTGATCATATAAATAGAAGCCAATTCTCATGTGATTGTTCAGGGCTTCTGTTGTGTAGAAAAGGAACTTCTTGTCAAGAGTCAGGACGCCGGTGGTGTAAGAACGGTAGCTAACCCGGATGATTATATCTTTGTATTTGGCAGCGGTGAGGGACAGGTTGATGGTATTGTGATGGGAGATATCGATTAAATCACGAATCGGATTGGAGGGCCGGGAATGAGGGGGAGAATTGTATTTTCGTGCGTTTGTATAGTCAATACCGGATAGTTCTCCATAGTATGTGAAGGCATTTCCGCGGGAAGAATATTTGGTTCGGACAAGATCGTCGGCAGTACTTTTTGCTTCCAGGATCCACGCTTCGCCGGTATCGTCAATTTCAATGATGCCGATATGTCCGCTGCGCCAGATAAGCATACCGTTCATCAGGCGGCTGGGATCGGAGACTCTGTACAGGTGGGTCATTTTTGCTTTTAGCTGGGAACTTCCTATGTGGGGGATTCCGAAGGATTTGCATACAAAACCGGAACAGTCAATCCCTGTTTTCCCGACTTTGCACAAGGCCATGGCTTTGATGGATGGGGTATAGACGGTGGGGTACATGGAGGCGAGGGCGGCGATTTTGGATGGGGTTATGGGTTCGTATTTCAGGCCGTATATGTATACGATGCCGGTGGAGAGCATTTCTTTAGCAAGGGTGATGGCGGTTGGGATTGAGGTTGGCATGTGGTGGGGGTCCTTTCTTTGTTGGTGGGTGAGGATGGGATGGGGTAGAGGCGGTGGAGATTTTTAATGGGGGGAGTATTTTGTTGTGAGGGAGGATAATGGGGATAAGATTGAGACGGATTAAAATAGGGGAGGGCGGAGAACGTGTTGAGAATTGTGGAGGAAATTATTGCAGATAGGGTTAGATGTATAGATGAAATAAATGCATTAGTTAAATAGATTGGTTTGGAGGTTAGATTATAAAATAGCGATTTAGGAGGGTTAAAATTTAAGGAGGAGTCAGGAGTAAAGTATATACGAGGTGCTGATGCAGTATGGGTCCCATTTAACGGCATATCCTATATTGCAAATCTCAAAGGCAAGTATGGGACAGGCAACAATGCTTATATAGCGGCTACGCCCGAAGAAATTCAAGGTTATGAACTTGTACTTTATGGATTTACAAATTTAAATGTTGCAGGAGCAATGCAAGCTTCAGTGATTAGTGCCGATAATGCTCGTGTTCAGGCGGGTTCTCAATATGGTACTGTTGTTTCTGGCATGTTTGGCGGTTATTACATCAAAACCGGAACTCCTTATATAATCAAGGAACACGCTCTCGTAAAAACCTCAACAGCGAATTTGAGTAATAACATTCCCGGTTATAGGCTTGTTGGAGGTGTATTACATTTTAGCGACTATACTTCTAGTCAGTCTGGAGGTGCTGCAATAGGAAATCTGACTATGGACAACACATCTGATACTATGATCGCTAATATTTCATTCCAATACTCCGACGTTATTGCAAGTGCAAAACTTTTATATTTGCCAGGTTCAAGCCCTATATGATTGCATGCAGGGAAAGATTATTAAATTTAAGATATTCTAAGGTTGGTTATCCTTACAAAACTTTCCTTACCCGTATCACTTCCTGGTGTTAGCGTTATCCTCAAAAGCACATATGGGCTTATATTCATATCCTTTCCTATGGAATAGGAAAGATTCGTTGAGATGCCACCTGATGTAGTGCCTACAAATGAATAAGTAATCCACTGATTATTGTACTTTTCTATCTTTTCAATGTAGAAGGTTTCATAATCTTCTACGTTGAATTTATACGCTACCTGGCATTGGCGGTTTGCACCCCCAACATATGCCCATAGTTCGGGCATCACAATAGGGTTTTTACCCAATTTTTTTGGTACTGAATCGGCACCCATAACATACTTCCCGGTGGCATCTTCATAGAAGGATAGGCCCCCTAAATCGCTACTTTGTTAAATTGACAAACAATGATATTATTGTACATAAGCAAATAAATAATATGGATTTTCTAAACGTTTTATTAAATAAAGTAGCGATTTATCCTCCCTGAACGACAGCGGAGCGATTAAGGGCATGGATGCCAGGGAGGACGGTGTGTATATTACTTATATACCCACTACTGGTGCCGATACAGTGACAAAAAAATTAGGTAACTCCATTTATTTGGGAACTGCAAGGGGCACTTTTAAAACTCTTACTCCTAAACTGGAAATACCATATACCTATGATTTAAGTCAATCCGATGCCGAATATATAAGGTTTGTGGTTAATCCTGAGCCTACAGGAATTTTTATGGGTTCTGTAGAACAATCTTCTAATGTACCTTGGATGGGTTTAAATTCTTATAATATTACAATTGATACAGAACACAAAACTTTAAACATTACGATGACTCTAAACGTACCCTGGGGAAGTATTGGTAATTGTGAATTTCGATGTGCATTCGATATTTATCTTTTATCATTTTAAAGCGGGCATTAAATTAATAAAAAAATGGAGCCACTGGTATAAGCATTTCCGTAAGAATTTTTAAAGGCAGCTGTTATCGTTTGGCTTGTTGCAGCTTTTATTGTAAATATACTGTTGTTCATAATCCTATTTTCGTCAGGCATCGTTATACAGCTTGATAGCAGTTCCGATTCACAATCAAGCTGGATTTCAAGCGTTTTATTCATTGTGCTTATTACATTTACCACAATGATTCCTTCAGTAATACCGTCAGGAAGCTGAATGGAAATTGCTGTGCTATTATTTATTTTGTTTTCGGCAGCAATTTCTCCTGATTTAAAAGGGTGAACTGTATCAGCACCATCCTTCCAGCCTGGCCGCCCATCGACTGTATGTCCGAAATGATTGCCCCCTAAATCGCTATTTAATTCACTAACCAACGCCGTACTAGCCGCAATTTTGTCGCTGTTCGATTCCCGCGAGCTGGAGATGCCATCGATGGCACCTAATTTGGCCTGAGCGGTCTTTCCATCATCGAATTCCAGTGTATTTGCTTTCGTCCAGTGGGATACAAGCTGGAAACCGGATGAAGTTAATATGTATTTTTTGAATTTTTTGTAACCTGATACAATGCTCATATTATTTCCCTTTCTTCGTATTCTTTATTCCAGAAAAACATACCTTCCATTTCTTCCAAAGTAGGTTCTGTATCTGAATAAACGTTATAAATTTGGCGGTTTTTGCCTGAGAGCTGCTGCTCGATAAAAACCAGTTTCTGTTCTATGAAATTGAAAAGGGAGGCGGTGAACGCCTCCAGGTCAGGATGATTCCGGATAAGGCCGGCGGCGCCTGCCGGATTGCCGGCTTTCAGGAGCGCTTTGTGCTGGTCGGAAACATCCTTGTTCCGCAGACGGGCTGAGCTGTGCGGGATGTAGGTAAAATCGTCATTGTTCATGGAAGCCTCCGTATCTAGTATTCGGCGAACCATTCGGTTCCGGGGCCGAAGTCACCCGCCGGTTCCGTCTGGTCTTCTGTAATTATTACTGATTGGGATAAGGATGCAACCTGCCACAGGTCGTGAAGGCCCTGTTCGATTTTGTTTATGCTGTCCATATCAATGATATAGGGCTTCAGGAGCTCCTGATTTTCTTCAAGCAGCCTGGAAGCGGAGGCATAATCCTCCTGGTCCATGTATTTATAGTATTCCAGGACAAGGGGGGCAACCGAAGAGTCCACATCTTTATAATTTGATAATTGATAAGCCAATATTTCACCTCCTTCCTATCTTGGAATCTCATAATCGTAATATAGTGGATGAAAACGGTACATGGTTATGGAGGTAGTTGGTACGGTGCCTCCCAGGTTATGAGATACGTTTTTAATAATATATTGGTAAGGATCGGGGGTATCCTGTTTTTGCCAGGTTACCTTTTCAAATACATCCAGCCAGGGGACGCACAGGGTGGTAATGGTTACGATGTCGTTCCAGGATGAGGTTTTTATATTTTCATAGATGGCATTTTCCATTGCCACGGAATCGGATTGTATGTTTTCATAGGTATCCCCGGTTTTGACGTCGAGTACGATGCCTATCTGCTGTATGGTGAAGGGGTTGTCCGGTTCCACCCGGAATACAATATTCTTGCAGTTATACCGTTCTTTAAAATAGTCTTTGGTATATACGGGATCGTCCGAAGAAGCGGTAAGCACGCATACGGCGTGGGGCTGGTACTGGCCGAGATAGTAGAAACGGCCTGCTTTTTCCACCCTTTTATACTGCAGAACATAGGTTTCATCCTTATGCATGGTCCCTTTTTCAACGGGTGTGGTGGTGTTTTCGTAATAAATGGGAGTGGGAGAGAGGTTGTTAATCTGCAGCTGCATACCGTCCTGGTTATCGCTGGTTGGGATAAAGGCAATATAATCATTGGATGCATATTTGTCATATTCGCTGAGCTGCAGACGGTAGGTATTTCCCGAGGTGGTGCATTCCGTAGCCATTCTGTCAATATCGTAGACGGAACCGAGGACTTCAGTTACATTTTTTATGTTTTCGATATCATAGTCCACGGATTCCCCGCTGTCTGTGATTACCGATTGCAGGAAGGCATTGTCCAGGGTAATCGGATCATTTTCACATGAAGGGATCGAATGGCAGCAGAAGTTATTGTATACGTCAAAATATTTCTGGATATTGGGATAGAGTCCCGTAATTTCGTTAATTTCGTCGGAAACCATACAGCCTATATTAAATTCCAGGTCATAGGGAAGGCGGTTCCAGTCGGGGTTATCCTCCCGGTATTTCTCATAGTCCGGGTTATTGGAGGGCATACCGTAAAATTCACCGATATCATCAATAATATAATTGTGGATATCGCCCTGTTGTTTGAGGATGGTTGAAAGGATATCGCGTAAAGTGGATTTATTTCCTTCCTCATCCTGAACGGGAATCTTAATGAGAGGGGTACCGCCCACCTGTCCGTTGCGGGTGCCGTTTAACTTGGCGAACCAGTCGGACACGGTCAGGGAAAGCGTGTGGCTTGTGCTGTTATATTGGGTATTGGAAGCCGTAATCAGATAGGTGCCGCAGGGGTACCATACATAATCTTTTTTTATAATGCTGTACAGGCCGATTTCAAAGGTAAAATCCAGGCCGAACCAGCTTTGGATTTTTTCTTCGATGTTTGTCTGGAATTCATCCAGGGATAACGTAAGGTTCAGGGTACGGCGGATATCGGATTCCCCGTTTATACCGTAGGTCCCGGCCTGGGAAATTCCGTAAAGCACATCGACGATCCGGCTGCCTATCATAACGCTGAGGCGGTATTTATAGTCCAGGGATCCCTGGCTGAAAAGAAGTTTATCTTCTTCGGTTATTGTATATCTCATAAATCACCACCATTCTACGCCGACAGGGCTTAATCCATTGATATACAGGGATTGGGGATCGTTGACGTCCCCTGTCTGGGTGAACTGGAAGGTGATTTTGCGCAGGTCTTTATGACCCTCCTCCGTGTCGGTCGGCGTACCCACAATTTGTATCATCCAAATGCGTCCGTCATCCCATTTGAGTATTTTGGGTTTTTTATCGGTTAAAAAGTCAATGAAATCCTTTCTCAGCTGTACGCCTCCGGCGAGGTCTACGATACAGTCCCGGGTATCCGATTTGAGGAAAACGCCGGTAACTGTGCCGGTATCGTAATTAAAGGCGCCGTTGCTTATGACCTTGGCGTATTGGCTGTTTAAAAGGTTGACAGCTTCCCCGGAGACTGTCCTGGTCGTATCGCAGCCGTCCAGGTTGTAAATGGTTCCCACGGCATTGTCCTGGTTTACCAGGAAAAATCCGTTAAAGCCGGAGTGGACTTCCTTGGTGACATAGCTGTTTTCAATCCCGTTGCAGGTGGAAGCAAGCATAAATTCGTAATCGGTGTCTCCCCGTGCATAGCGGTAAAAGTAAAGCATTTTGAAATCGTCTATGGTGTTGATGGTTTTCGTATGAATGGTCATCCAGTCCATGCTTCCTTTTTCACGGCATTTAACCACCATTATGTCGGTGTTTCTTAAACTGAAGCCGGAATTGCCGGCATCCAGGCTGTCGTCGAAGGGAGCGCTCAGCAGCGTGTCTCCATTCCATTCGTTATGGGTGCTTTCGATAGGCTCCTCCGCGTTTTTGCTTACATAGAGATGATCAAAGGTGCCGTTTGTGAGTTTTATTTCCGTGATCGGGCTGACATGTACGGCAGGAGGATCCAGGGTGTGTGAGCCGCTGAAAAAAGTGGTTCCAAGAAATAGCATAGTGCGTCAGTCTCCTTTCAGGTATCTTCGATAGTGGTGTTCGCTTCATAATACACACGCAGGTCATACAGTCCTTTTTTGAAGCTTATTTCAAATACTGCGGTATAAAGATCCGGATAATCGGTACCGGCGGCCATGAGCAGGTTGTTTTCAGTGTCGGTGAGCAGGAAGCCCTGCGAATCGGAAAGGAAGGGCTGAGGCAGTTCTGCAAATATGTGGTAGTTTCCAAGGGTTTCTCCATAGGGGATATGCAGTACTCCATAAAAGGCTTTTCCAAGTTTTTCTATGTGCAGGTCGAGGTAATTTCCGGTTTCCGGGCAGCGCATTTTGAAAAAAGCGGCTTGCAGAGGGATTTTCCTGGCTTTGACAAATACTTTGAACTCGTCGGTAATGGTAAAGCCGGCGTTATAGGTCAGGGTGTTGTCACTGCCGATAATCAGTTCGCTGTTTTTAATGGTGTAGTTGTCATTGTCGATCTCATAGCCGATGTCAATAACTCCGCTTTCCAGGGATATACTGCCGTCTTCCGGCTGGTTCTTTACTTCAAACAGAACATTGGCGGGCATGAGGAAGTACTGGACACTTAATTTGATGTATCCGGTATCTAAGGAAAAGCCGTGGGCTGTGGTACCGGTTGCCCTCACATAATACTCACTTTCATTTTTCAGGCCGTAAAAGGTGTGGCTCATGTCGGATGTATCGTATTTATGGCCGGAGGAAGCTGCAGGGGATTTATCATAGTTATAGAGAAAAAACTGAAAATCCTGCAGAGGTTCCTTTTCTTTTTGGAAATAGAAAAGATCGATTTCAGGGTTGGCCGTATGGATAATCGTATCATTCGGTATGTTTTCAAAATGAAATTCGGGCGTAGAATAACAATAAAAGAGTACGGGGGCGGAAAGGGCGGACGTATTGCCGTAAGCATCAAATACCTGGATTTGGATCTGGTAGCTTTTGCCGGGGGTAAAGGTATCCGCCGGAAATACGTGATCCAGACGCATGCGGTCCTGTTCGGCATCATATATGGTCTGATAGGTTTCGTTATCCAGTACAACGGCGCGGTTGCGGACGGTCTGGTTCCCGGTATACGTAAAAGGAACGGAATGGTTGTACCGGGGATCGAACGCGTTTATGGGATGTATCATTGGAGTATTTAAAATTGCCATGGCATCCTCCTTAGTATTCCTGAAGCCAGTAATTGTTTACGGACAGGCCGGAAGGTTCGGTCGCGCTGATTTTTTCTTTGGTTGCACCGCCGCTCAGGGTGGTGGTGATGGATACGTTTCCGGAAAGGTTGGTGGAGGCGGAACCGGTTACATCCCCTGTGAGGGAGATTGTCCGGTTGGCGGAAAGCCTGGCTGCACTGGCAGCGGCACCGCCCGGCGTGTCGGAACCGGCATAATTGTGGGTATGGGATTTGGCAGCGGCATCGGTAATGCCGTAGCCCGCCAGGGTGGCAGGGTTGGTGCCGCCGGTTACATGGCCCTGGGCGTTTACGGTAACGCTTTTGTAAGTGCCTGCCGTTACCCCGCTGGACGGGTGGGTATATTTATTAGCTTCAGCAGCAATCCCGTTTAACTTGCCCAGAAGAGCCGTCGTGAAATCATTGGAGGACAGGCCTTTTCCTGTTTCCTTATCCACTTTGTCGGAGACGGTATTCCATTTGTCAACCACTGGCTGGGAAATAGAATCCAGAATGCTTTTGTTGGCATGGGTATGGTTCTGGCCCGTGTCCACATCGGCAGAGGTGAGATAGCCGGCATCGTTGGTAAACTGAGACAATTTGGTAGGCATGTCGGTTATCTGTGACTTGGCGTGGGTATGGGCGGAGGGCGGGAAAGCGGCGGGTTTATTTTTGATATAAGAATCCGAGGCGGTATCGGTTATGTTCCAGTCCGCCTGGACATTGACCTGGGCGCCGTTTGCGATCCCGGAAAGCTTATCCAGTGTGGCCTGTGTGATTTTGTCAATTGTGTCTTTGTTTGCATGGACGTGTTTTTTGGTGTTGGCATCGTTCCAGTTTGTCCGTTCGGACGCTGTGACGGCGGCATCGTCGGGAAGGCGGTAAACGGGGGTTTCCGTGCCGTTGATTTTGATATTTCCGTTGACGGAGGAAGCTTCTGTTTTCGTGGCGTCCATTCTGGCATGGGCCGCCAGGCTGTGGTCGTACGCTTGTTTTCCCAAATCGCCGGGGAAAGCGGTAACCCCATCGCTGCCTAAGGCAACACCGATGCCGTCGGCGCTCACGACGGTTTTCCCCACAGAACCGGAAATGCCGGTAGTGTCAGGCTTGGCCGCTACCGAATCGGCGGCGACGGAGATTCCGTTTCCGGCTCCTACGTGAAGGGTACGGTCGGCCGACAGGGAGCCGCCGCCTGTAAGACCGTTCCCGGCATTGATTTTTCTGGTCTCAATGACCGCGCCGTCGATATTTGTCTGGCAGACGGTCCAGTCGGAAGGAAGGCCGCCGGAACCGTTTCTGTCCGTGAGCGCGATGATCAGATCGCCGGTTTCACAGGTCTGCCCGGCGTAGGTGCCGGGGGTGATAACGCGGTAGGTCCAGCCTGTCAGATAAGCGGAGGGCAGGGCGGTAATGGTACCGCCGGTTCCGAGTGTTCCTTTAAAAATCATGGCATCGGAAGCGGCGATTCCGTTGGCAATTGCCCGGCTGACATATTCCGTATTGGCAAGCTGTCCGTCATTGCTGTCCGGTTCCGCGGTGGGGGCGGTGGGGATACCTGTAAATACGGGACTGGTGAACATGACGGCTTTGGATTCATTTGTAACATTTCCCAGGCCGACCTGGGCTTTTGTTGTGGCATGGGGATTGCCGGTATCGGCTTTATGTGTGTTGAGGCTGTCTTCCAGGTTTTTGCCTGCACAACCTTCAAAGACGGTTCCGGCTGCGTTGCCGAAATTTAGGTTGGCGGAGGGAAGCTTTGTGTTTTCATCCAGAGGGGCGATGCCGTCCGCGGCACCCACGGTCTCCTGATGGGCATAATAGGTATTGATATCATCGTGCCATTTCAGATACTGGACAAGCTGCCTGAGCGTACCCTTGCGGGTAGTATTCTGGTCTTCTATGATCGTGATGTCAGAATCCTGGAGATTCTGCACCTCTTCTAAATTTTTCAGTTTTTTATAAGGAATGGGCATATATTCACCTCCATAGTGAGGATAAACGATTATAATTTTGCAAGGATCACCTTTCGGTTAAAGTCCCCGGAAATGCAGTAAACCAGGCATTTGTTTCCGGGAGTGAAGGTGAGTGCGGTTCCGTTTTTAATATCATAGGGCTTCTGGTTGACAATGACCCGGCAGGTGCCGTCCCCATTGTCTTTCTGGATAAAGCCTTCATAGTCGTATCTGGTGTTGTTCAGGGTATCGGCAATTGCCCTGGCCAGGACGGAAATTGCCTTTTCGTCGTATTTTTCCATAGTGTAAAGGGTATGCATCAGCTGCAAACCCTTGTCCGGTCACCCCCTTTTTGATAATTCCTGTTTAATTTGTGTCGGCAGCCGCATGACGATTTGTTTGGATAGTGTATCCGCGTTCTGTACATTTTCAAGAATGACATCGCCGATGCTTACGTTTATGAGGCTGTTCTTATTATCGTTTCCTAAGAGCTGCATGGATGCCATGGAAGCAAGAGAATTGTCTAAAATGGTGTTATGCAGCTGTAATTCGGGCACAGAAGAGAGGACAGAGTGCGTATCTCCCAGGAATACCCCATTTGTGCCTCTGGCGGATGCTTCCCTTTTTTTACGGATTAGGGCAAGGGTCTGGCTGTTGTTAAGTACCTGATCGCCGGGGCTTAAATCGGTCAGTGTGGGAGAAGAAGTAATTTCGTAGGTTCCGTTTTTATGTATGATGGTTTCCAGCTGATTGTATTCAGATACCATGGCATTTCTGGTACCATGGGAAACGCCGCCTTTCGCAAGGGCAGGGCCGAGAGGACTGCCGGAGTTTATAGAGGTTTCCGTTGCGTTCATTGTGGAAATGACAGCCGCGATATTCATGAGGTTACTCAGGATGGCAGAAAGCACATTGTTTAATTCCTGCCATTTTTGGATCTGAGCAGGAATTCCGGTTTCCTCATCCAGCGCGGCCTGGGATTGGGCAGCCATTGCTTCCAGCAGGGAACCGGAATCCTCGCCGTTGCCTTCACTGCCTTCGGAGGAATCTTTTTTCCCGGAGGAGGAGCCGGCAATGGCTGCTTTGGCTTTGTTTACACTTCCTACGATACTTTGGGAGGAATCTTCGGAAGATTCTTCTCCGGCAAACGCATCCGCAACATTGTTGATGATGGGAACGCTTTCATCCTCCAGTTGTTTCACTGCATCAATAAAAGAAACATCTCCGGTTCCGGCAGATGTTTTGGTATCGGTATTGGTTCCGAGTTGTATGCCGGTACTGCCGATGACAGATCCTGTCATCTGGCCTGCCGCGGCTGCAACATTGGCAAACTGATCGATTACGATTCCGAGGGAATCATTAAGATTGGCAAAATCGACGCCTTGGCTCAGGATGTCCATATAGCCCTGGGTATCCTGCAGAAAGCTGGGGAGGGCGGAGACATCGATGCCGGTCAGGTCGGATAAGGAGGACAGCATTTCTTTGTTGCCCGCATAAATATCGGATAGGATTCCAAGGTATTTTTCTCTGACACGTTCAAGAAGTTCGTCATTGGAAAGGTTTTCGATATCCTCCTGTGAAATCCCTATGGATAGGAGCCGGGCGTTCATTTCCATTTCTTCCTGGAGTTCCTGAAGCGCTTCCCAGCGTGATTTGGTTTCTTCCGCACCGTCGATCTGGGCATCCCAATAGGATTCGGTATTGGCTATCAGCTGTTCGTAATATTCATCAACCCGGTCGATCTGTTCACTGATTGCATCCTGCTGTTCTTCCAGGACTTCTTTTTTCTTTTCCAGGAGGGAGATTTCTTTTTCGATATCGGCAATGCGGATTTGATCCTCCGCTTCTTTGACGGCCTGTTCCTGATCACGGATAGCACCGGTATCTGTCTGGTAAATAAAACCTTTATCTTTGCCGCTGTAGACGTATTCGGTGCGCTGGTTGCGCAGCCTTTCAAGCTCATACTGTTCCTTTTCCAGGTTTATGGCATTTTCGCGGGCTTCGTTTTCTTCGTTAATGGCATCGATCTGGGCCTGTTTGGAATCGATCTGTTTATCAATTAACTTGATTTGTTCTTCGATGGCATCCTTTTGGGCTTCTAGGGCTTCCTTGGCCGCCTCCTGCTGTGATTTCAGGGAATCGACGGCGGCGTCCTTTTGATCGTTCAGGGAATCGATATGTTTATCGATCTGTTTGACAACATCGGATATGACGGATTCGTATAGGTCTCGCATACCGTCGAGGTATTCTTTTTGGTATTTGTTGTATTCATCGATGTATTTTTCGTTGCCTTTGAAATACCTTTCATTCATGGCACGAAGGGTATCGAGGTATTGTTTTTCGTTGATTTTGTCGCGGTCTCTGATATCTTTGAGCTTTTTGTATTGTTCTTCAAAGGCGGTTACGGTGGCGTCGGCGGCTTCTTTGCTGGCAGCTCCTGCGGCTTTGGCGGCACTGGCACCGGCTTTTTTGCTCCCTGTCATAAACGATGCAAGTGACGACATCATACTATCTACAGAGGTATTAAACATGTCGTTATATTTAGTCAATATGCCCTGGATTTCTTCATCGGTTGCACCGTCTTTTTGGGCTTCAGCAATACTTTTTGCTATTACGGCGGAGGTATTCTCATTCAAAGCTTGTGTTTCTGAATTGATTTTCTCAACTGCCGTTTGCGAGGCATCCGCATTTTCATTTGTTGCGTTTTTTGATTTGCTTTTGGCAAGTGCTTCAATTTCAGCAGCAGCGGCATTCTCTAATTTTGTACGGTATTCTAAGAGCTGCATTGCAACAAGTTCTCTATAGGAATCTTCATTAATTACCAACTGACCATTTTTTACTTCCAACATTGCTATATAGTTTTCATCGGCAGTTAATAATGATTGAAGTGTATCTAATGATAAAGAACCATTTTCGTTATATTCTGCAATTGCATTTGATACTATACCATATGAAGATTGTAATCCGTCTATTTGCGCTGTTAATCCATCAAATTCTGCTTGTGCCTTTATGGAATCAGCAATAAGATCCTTTATCATAGTACCAAATTTTGAATCGGAACCAATGTTGGAATCTGCCAAAATGGAATCTGCATATTTTTCAGAAATTGATTCTAATTCATTGCCCAGTGCTTTAAGGCTGTCAGGTTGTTCCTCAATAAATTCCCAATTTAATGATTCTCCCATTCCGGCTACTGCACTATTAATATCTTTAATCGAATTTATAAGTTCTTCGGAAGAATAATTTCCTGAATATAGAGTGGCTAAAGAATTTTTTAGTGTATTGATATTTCCGGTTGCCTTACTGAGACCATCTAAAGTTGAATTTGTAGATTCGTTTCCATACTGTTCTGAATTATTTGGAACGCCTTGTTGTTTTAAGTCATTAAAGTATGTTACGGCACTTTGTGGATCTTTGTTGTATTCTTCGGAAAGATTATCAACCGCATCTTTCTTGGAAGTGAAGACTACAGGGATTTTAATAGAATTTTCTTCACAAAAGGATTTAATTACTTTATATGCTTCGTTAAAGCTTCTTAAATATTCTTCAATGGACTCATTATCAGTAGGAGGGGCATATAGGTTAATTAATGCTTCCTTTGTTGAACTATTTCCTGATAATTGTTCTATAAATTCGATTATTTGGTTTTTTACAAACGCCATTTTATCTTCATCATACTCAAGGGATCCCCAAACTGTTTTACTGCTTATATCTTCTATATTAAATCCTTTTAAGTACTCAGAAACAAAAATTTGTTGCTCATCAGATAAAGAGGAAAAGCCGTCGGCATATTCTGCGATATTGTTCAATTCTGTTTGAATAGAATTATTAGCCGCAGAAATGGAATCTTTCATGTCTAAATATGTCTGAGCACAACTAGTAGCTTTTTGTGTAAATATATCAAATTGGCTGTCATCAAGTTTAACATCTTCAGAAGATAAAGATTTGGTAATAACATTAATATTTTTTGCTATTTTTTCTACATAATCGTCCCAAAAACTACTTTCGCTCCAAGTACCATTATCATTGAAATATTTTTGGATTTCTTTTTCGACATCTTCTACTCCAAGCAATGACATAATCTGTTTTGCCATATCTGTAGATGAAAAGTTAACTCTATCTGTATTGTATAAATCATACAGAGAATCTTTGAATGAAGAAAATTTGTTACCGTATAACACATTTCCGTTATTGGATAAAACCTTGCCGTCTAAGGCTTTGCTATATTCCGCAATATGACCGGACATAGCAACATCCAGTTGCTCAAGATTAGTCATTTTCCCTAATTCATTCTGACGTTCTTGTTTTTGTAATTCAATTGCACGTTCGATTAATCTGTTTTTATCTACAAGATACCCATTTTCTGTATTATAACCCTCTGTCAGGGAGGGAGAGATATCCACTATCTGCTGTATGATTTCTTTATATCTTTCATATTCTTCAGATGTTAATGATATATTCTTGCCATACTGGGATACACCTTTTGATAATTCATCAAATTCGGTTTTTAAACCTTTCAGAGTAGAAATATTCGAAGAATTGGTCTTTTTAAAATCATTATAATTGTCACTTAATTCACGGGCTGATTTTATGGCATTTTCATTTTTGTGAATTAAATTATCAATAACACTACATAGGGCAGATATAGCGATACTTATCCCCATGCTGAGAGCAGCATTTAGGGCAATAGCAGCAACTTTTGATGCAACCATAGAAAAAGTCAACCCGTTATGTGCTGCTTGTGCACTTTTAACTGCATCATTATAGTTGGACATGGTTGCAGCGTTGTTATTAAAATTTTTGAAAAAATCATCCAGAAAATCGTTATTGGTACCTTTGTCTAAAAAAGAAGCTAAAGCTTCAGAGCCGTTATCAAATGCCTTATTATATTCAAGTAATTTTTCTTTTACAGTTGTTTCATCAAGAAAATTGATAGGGTTACCGTCTTTCCAGGCATCTGCAATTCCGGATAGGGTGGCATCATTTGTCAGTGAAATATAATTGTTAACATTTTTCCATTTTGCGGAAATGGCATTTGCCATATCAGAAAAGGAAATGCCAAACATCCCCCATTTTGAACTCATGGTGTCTATATCGCTATTTAGAGTTTTGAATATCGTACTAATATGATGTGTTTGGCACATCTTAAGATGCGTGAGATTTATTTACAAATATTATGATGTATAGTAGAATATAACATAGGATCTGTATTTGCAGGAGAATCTGAAGGGGATATTATGAAAAAGATATTGATATTATTAGTTGCTATAATGGATTTAATTCTCATTGGTTGTGGCGAAAGCAATCAAAATATTGAAACAGCATCTGTAACGGAAACGGAGTCTGTTACAGAAATGGAAACAGAGTCTGTTACGGAAACAGCAGAGTTATTGACTGCTGAACAAATATCATATTATGAAGAATTCGCTCCAATAATGGATGAAGCTTTATCAAGAATAGCTTCAGAATCTGATAAAACCTTTGTAATGAGAAATATATACTTAAAAAAAAGTTTAGATGATAGGTTTAATGAATATACGATATTATTTAATGGTATAATCACCTTAACGTCACCCGGAGAGGCATACCAAACGGGTGTCATCGAATATGCAAGCGTAAGCTATGGTTATAGTACAATTTTTGCTGCATCTTCTTTTGAATCCAACACTAGAGCATTGGACAATGAAATGAAAAAAGCTAAGGAGATTATAAACGGCGGGTACTCCCAAGCAACTGAAAATGATGTTTTTGAAACCTACGCTCCCGATATAATACATTGGACTCGTCTTGGGGAAGACGGTTGTGATATATATTATGGTCGTATGGTTGATTCAGAAATGGAAAAAATCCAGGAAAAGTATAGCACTAAATTTAATTAAATATACTCGTAACATAATTCGTTCCAATAGTAGCATATGTGGTAGCAGAATTTTCGCTATTTCTTCACCATTCATTCCAATAGCAGGAATGCCAAACATGCAATAAAGGCAGAAGGTAAAGTTCCTGCCTAATAATTTCACTGTATTGCTCAGTGCTAGTCCCGAATGTCTGTTTAAACAGCATCGTTTCATATACTGCTTATGAGGATGTCATTACTGTGGGGATTCCGCTCAGATGAGACGGCTTTCCTGCTGACCAAATGAAACTCACGCATTTTTACAAACCTGAAATTGTCACCAATGACAGGAGAGTAGCAGAGTATTAACATTTTTCCCAGGCATAGAATTATTAAC
Source organism: Eisenbergiella sp. OF01-20 (assembly GCF_003478085.1). Lineage (NCBI taxonomy): Bacteria > Bacillati > Bacillota > Clostridia > Lachnospirales > Lachnospiraceae > Eisenbergiella > Eisenbergiella sp. OF01-20. The sequence goes on from NZ_QUES01000001.1 coordinate 30,745, forward strand.
TATGCGCCTATTCAGGCCATATACCTCATTTAGCTTGATGTATTGCATCAAGTGTAATATCTAAAACTTATCTTTGATAAGAAACTTTATTACTGTCGGCATATTTATATGAGGGTTAACCTTTTAACCCTACCGACATTTTTTATTCCGGCGAATAAACCACCGGCAAGTCCAAGTGATCCTGCCGGACCAAGAGCATCAGTCAGTTTATTAACCATTTCCAATAAGGAATTCAAAGCATTGATGCCTGATATAATAGCATCTGAATTAGCGATATTCCCAACCGTATCCGTCCAGGTATTGGAAAGCCGGTTGAGGCTGCCTTCCCAGCTGTCTGCTGAACTCATGGCAGCTTCCATAGCGCTGCCGCTGCCTGCGGCATAGTCTGTAAGCATCTGATCAAAGGAACTCATATTTTGAAGAAGGGCGTCTAATTCTTCTGACTGTTCACTTCCTCCGATAGAAGTAAGGAGTTCTCCTTTTAAGGAATCGGAGTCCCCCAACCGGTTATAGGCATCTGATAAATCCCTGAGAATAGAAATAGGATCCCGAAGCTGTTCCGAACCATCGACCATTTCTGTCATGGAAACATGGACGGCATTTAAGGTGTCAACAACATCCGATGATGTGGTATCCTGTAAATTGCTGAGAATAGAGTTGATACTGTTGCCTATTTCGTTTCCGGATCCATGTGTGACAGAGCCGATAGTCCCTATCATGGCCGATAGTTCTTCCACTGTAACACGATAGCCGGATGCAGCAGTTCCAATAGTACTCATTGCTTCTGCCAAGTTGTTCAGAGAAATATTATTATGAGTTGCGATGCTGGTCTGTCCATCAAGGACTTCATTGAGTCTTTTTGCCTCACCATTAAATTTATAGGCCGCGTTTAAAGCCAATATATATTTGTCGGCTGTTTCAGCGGTCATGTTTCCGGCTGTTTGGGCAAGAAGAGATTGTTCAGCCAAATTTTTTCCCTGTTCTCCGGTATAACCGGAGTCGGCCATTTTCTTTACGCCGGATAAATAATCAGATGCTTTTTTCCCATAGGTGCTGGCAGTTTCAAAAGAGGAATTACCAAGCTGTTGTAACTGATTTTTCGTCAGATTTCCTGTTTTCCCAATATCAGTGAGAAGGGTATCAATACCTTGAAGTTCTTTTATAGATTCCTGCACCTGAGTTTTGATTCTATCTTTAATATTCCATTCGGATAGTTTGCTCATAGCACCTTTAAAGATATCACCCAAATTTTTTCCGGCTTTTCCGGTAACAGCTGCCTCATCTGTTATCTCCGAAAGATTTTTTATTAAGTTGGACGGAGCAGGATCATCATCTATTTTAGTGATCGTTTTCCCTAAATCAATAAGCTTTGTATTTAGTTCGTCACTGATGTCAGCAACACTTTCCAAAGATTGCTTTAGGTTGGCTTGCTGTTCCAGTACTTTTTCATCAACTTTTACGTTGAGTTTGATTTGACTTTGTTTTTGCAGCCTTTTTTGCATAGTTGCTAACTGTTGTCTGATTTTTTTCTCAGATTTTGTTTCGTCCAGTGCAGCTATTAAAAGTAAGCGTTTGTCATTTTCCATAAACACCTCCTGTTTTGGAGTACGAATCGTGCCGGTTTATTTTGCCGCTTCCATTTCCCGAAGCTTCTGGGCATCGTCGTGTATCTTTTCATACATTTTATCCTTGAAATCAGGGGCTGCCGTCATTTCTTCCATAAACTTCAGTACGGTTTCCATATTCTCACCGGTGAGTTTATTTTGTATGTCTGTGGTGTCTCCCAGAAGGGCGTGAACCAGATCTGCCAGCTCTTTTATATTGCTGCAGATATCCGCCCCATTAATAATCAAAAGCGTCAATGCATCCCTGCGCAGTTTCCTTAATTTCAGATAGTTCTTCATTTTTGTTATCATAAATTTTCCTCATTATTTTCTGTTTATTCTATTTCCAGTTGCCGCCGCCCGTCACCGCAGCTGTTCAATTGCCTGTTTAACCTTATCATATCCCACCATGGATCCCATCCAGTTAGCGATTCCCATGAGCGGTACATAGATAATATTCAGCCAGGTAAACGGAATGCCGGAACCGATATAATACAGAATCATTCCCCCGCATCCCACAACCAATGCAATTACCAGTACTACGATATTGGACGCATAGCTGACATGCTGCTCATCCAGAAACTTTTTTACCGCTTCGGTTACGGTTGCCGTTAAAACGGCGAAAGACATCAGTAAAAAGAGAAAGTCAGTACCATTCATATAATCACTCCCATCCGGCAGAACTGCTGTTGTCCCTGCCTGCTTCTGTTGCCGCCTGTCCGTTATCCGGCCTGTTTTCCAGCCAGTATTTCCAGGCCACCTTGGTTTCCGGAATAAAATAAAAGGCTATCAGTTTGCCGCCGTAGCCTTCATCGATCCAAACGGGCTGGACGCCCAGCTTGGCGTAGGTTATGATCTGCCTGATATTACAGATCCTGCATAAATTGGTTTTTCCATAAACTTCCGTTACGTCTTCAAAGGTTTTATATTTGATGTTGTCCATCTCCTTTTCGTAAAAAATAGGGATGCATGACCCACAAAAAGAATATTGTGAGTGCAGGCATCCCTGTCGCGGTTGTCCGGCCCTTCCCGGTACAGCGTACCGATACTGCATTCACAATATGGGTACGTTGTACCGGGAAAAACCGGACAGCCGCCGCTGTCAATTCACAATATCTATAATAGATCCGATACGGATAAAAGAAGGGGGGAGCCGGACTCCCTCCCTTCTTCCCGGGGCAGATTATTCCGCTTCGTCGGAGATTTCCACGATTTCCGCAAAGTTGCCGTCCTTGTCCTCCAGAAGGTCGAAGGTCATGGTAATGCTGGCAGGATCACCGGCGGAAGACTGGGAAAGAGAGAAGTTTCTCTGAGGCTGTGCCTTGTAGAAAATCATCTTATAAGGTGTCAGTACCTCGTTGTCATCCTTTTCAACCGTGTCCATCGTGATGTAGTAAGCCTTCGGCAGCTTGCCGTTATTGATGGCAATACGCTTCACACCGCTTGCCTTTGTGGCAACATAGCCTACTTCATATTCGCTGCCTGTTTTGATCTCTGCTTCGGAAGCAGCGGTAAAGGTGTTGTCGGCAAAAGTACCTTCGATTTCTTTTCCTGCAAAATCGCCTGCATTGTATACAAATACACTGCCGGGCATAGCATTTGCGGGAACCTTCAGGCTGCCGTCCGCATCTGCTTTCACTACGGTTCTTTCCGGGTAGGCGGCATCTGTTTCAATTACGCCTCCGGAGATCAGGGAGTACAGCTCAAACGGATAAACCTGTGCTTCAATGGTAATGGTGCCTTCAATAGGGTTTGCGAAAGCGATTCTTTTTACGCCTTTTGCCGTTGCATATACGGACTCACCGGTCAGTGCCTGGGTAGTCGTATTGGCGGTTTCGAAGAAAAGTACGGGTTTTCTGTCAAGGGAACGAATATCTACATCACAAACCTGTCTGTTAGCTTTATTAATACTGGGCATAATAATCCTCCTGAATTTTTAATAGTATGGGTCCGATGGTTTTCGGACTGTTATTACGGCTTGATACAATCAAACCATTGTGTGAAATCGACCTTGTTATCCTTGTTTCCCCATGCAGCGACGGACATTTTGAGTACGTCAAAAACAGTGTTTTGCTGCATGCGTGCAAACAGGTCGTATACCTGGTAAACCGTTAAATCCCAGATGTTCAGAATATTGATGGAGCTGTGGCAGGCCGAAACCGCTGAGATAATATTGGGAAGCTCCAGTTTGGGATCGCTTTTTGCTTTTTTTTCCCTGCCTTTTTTCCTGCTATTCAGTTTTTCAATAATTTTGGCCGCCGCCTGATTTTTGGCATGGGAGGTATCCATGGTGTTCGGGGATATCGCATTCAGCTGCAGGATTACACTCTCAATTTCGGGAAGCAGCTGGGGGGAGATGATGCCGGAGGGCGTATCCGTTTCTTTTCCATAAACTACAAAAGCATGGTCCCTCGGTGAAAAAGAAAGGGGGTCACATATAAAGAAGGAGAGTGCCTGTTCCAGCTGTTCCAGGATTCGGGAATCGAAGCTGAAAATGTCCAGAGCCGCGATGCGTACTTTGTCCTGCTCCGGCATCCGGTCATATTCATCGCGGATTTTCAGGATAAGCTGCTTTTCTGTCTCCGGGTAACCGGTAAAATAGCTTTCCCCCAGATCATCCAAATTTTTATAATAAGAAGCGGTATCTAAGAGCAGCATGGACAAATACATATTATAGGTACAAAATTTTTGCGGCAGGGAATCAATTTCCCTGAGAGTGGGAGAGTGTACACTGCACAGATTCAGTTTCAGTGCAGATGGACTTATCAATTGGCTGTAATCGAGTTTCATGCTTATCCCTTCGTTTTAAAATCAGGTACGGTAAATAGCATCTGCCTGCCATAATAGCGGTTATCCAGCACGTTGCTGGTTACGGATTCCAGGCGCAGCTGTCCGATGCCAAACTGGCTGGAAGCATGCAGCTTTCGCTCAATCATATCAGCAAGGATATCGGGCCTTGTACCAAGATATCCGTCTTTTTCATACTGCATTTGGGTAAGAGGGCTGTAAGACCATACGGTGATTTTCATATCCTTTATCATACCGGTAGGGATCTGCGGAACATCCACCTCAAAACAAAGGCAGGTTTCGTTATCAGCCTGTGTGTTTATATAGAGATAAGGGAAAATCCGACTGTAGAGAAGGCTGTCTGCTTCCTCCTGCGTAAACTCCTCTTTATTGAGCAAAAGTCCGCAGATATCGGCATCTTCCGTCAACATGGACAGCAGTCTGGTTTTGTATAAACCGATATCATTAATGATGGATTTTTTCATAAGCGTTTCTGGTTTCCTTTACTAATTTTACTGACAGGTACAATTCTTTTTTTCCGGAAAAGGAGGAGCCGGCGGCAATCCTGTCAGAACGACAGCGCCGCCGCCGGCTCAGACGTGAAGAGGATAGTACGGCTGTGTAAGGGCGGCACAGCCGGAATCTATGTAAGCTTTAAAGCCGGCAATGTATGAGGACAAGATGCGATATCATAAATTCTGTGGAATCGCCTGTATTCCCGTTTCCTGCGCAGTGGGAAATGGATTGAGAGCCGGTTACTCTCTCATAATAAACACGCTAAAATGGGGGCTGGAAGCTGAAAAAAACAATAAAAATCGAACACCTGTTCCGTATTTTTGGATGCGTTATCATTCACATATCGGAAACGGAGGGGATAAAGTTGGATAAAAAAGCCTCCTTATTCTGCCTGTAAAGGGTATTCAGCATCCGTCTGCCGTATTTGGTACTGTATTTCTTTTTGCAGTGAGGATTGTTATTTTCTTCCGAGACATCCAGCGCTATTTCAATCAGACGGTTGATGGTTTTGGGATTGCCGATTTTTATCTTCCTTATAGAAGTGATGAATTCGTTTGTGACTTCATCAAATTCGGTAACAAAGTCTTCTTCGTCAAACCGGTCGTGGTTTATTTTGATAAAGCTGTCGTAATCGGATACAAGCTTTTGTATTTTGCTGATTTGTCTGTCATTGGCTTTTCCTTCCATATGGATAAGGAACTGTCTGGTCGGAACGGTATTTTCCTGACTGGAACTTTGGATTTTGTCCAGCCAGTCCTGAAGCCAGTTCATGGGACAAATCAGGTTCGGGTTGATCCGGTCATTGATTTTAGCTTTCTTTCCTTTGATTTCTTCATAGGGGATGTCTTTGCCCCTGGAGGAAACGGATATGGTTTTTACATATTTCAGAAAGGAAGGAAAATCTTTTTTCTCCTCATGAAGCGTGGGATTCATGCAGTCCAATTTCTTTATCCGTTCGATTTCCGACAGCGCATCCACCTCATACTCCCTTTTACAACCGTCAATGATTACCTGGGCCAGCACGGACAGAATGACAAAATTATCATACAGCTCCCGGTTCGGTGCGGTCCAGTAATAGGTCAGGGCAAGCTGGGCCAGATTGCTGGATTCTCCGATGCCCCGCCGGGACAGGGCGAATTTGTTATCCATCCGGGCATAGGCAAGCGGTGTTTTCTGATAGGTAATCCCGCTTTCCTTCAGCCGGTTTACAATGGTGGGGAAGGATTCATAGCACTGCCCTGCATATTTGACAAAGGTGGGGTGGTTCGTAACAAAGAAGAAATCGGAGTCATGATCCAGTCCGTTGCCTCTGTCCTGGATATCGGTGCCGATGCAGTTTACAACAATAATGTTGCTGCTGAACGGAAAATAAGCTTCCATTTCCGGGCTGTAATGGTTATGGAGGTAACAAATATTATTAGGCGAGTTATGGGGGGAACGGAAGGCGCAGAGGTATTCCCCATCCGTAAAACGGCTTGTATAGCATTGTATGGTGCCGTCCTCATGCACAAGGGTGGGATCCTTTTTCCAGTCCGCCCCGACAGAATATAAAAGAAGGGCGTAAGGGTTGCTGCAAATGGTGAGGTTGTCCCCGTTTACCATAACCTTTCCGCTTCTTATTTTATTGACATAGCTGCGGATGATCTGCCTTTTTTCATACCGGTACCATTTGCTGTCGGCAAAGGCCGGATTCCTTTGACTAAGATCGGCCATCATTTCATAATGGTTGACTTCGTTTGCATTCTTCCGGAGGAATTTTTCAAATTCCCTGTCATCGGATTTGAGCCGTTCCACATAGTCTATGCTGAATTGGGCGATTTCCTTTACATCCTCCTTCGTACAGGGAAGCGTATTCAGCATCTGATAGCTCATCTGCTGTACCTCTCCCAGCTTGCTTTCATGATCGGTCTTAACTATGCCGAAGCAGGAACCGTCGGCGTTTACCCGATCGCACCAGAAGCGGTAGGCATCCGCCGGCGTATCGCCCATCAAATCCATAAACTTGATCCATTTTACCGCATTGTGAGTAGTGATGAGCCTGATATCCTTTACATAGTGCCATTGGCCGAACATATCCTGTACGCGCCAGGTATTGTAGTCCAGGCCGTTGTCCCTGCACCAGTCCTGCATAAAGGTACGGATGGAGCATTTGAAGGCACAGGCTTTGAAAAAATGATTTCTCAGCAGAGCCATTCCGTTTACCCAATCCGGCAGGCAGGAGGCTTCAATAAGGCCCATTCCGTCCCACATGGTATTTTTTACGGCCGTTTCTTCACACGTAACCACACATTTCTTTTTCCGTACCGGCACCTTTTTATATACGTTCCGGTACACCGGATTCCCCTGTAAATCCAGTTCCCCCGCCTCTAAAGCCCGCTGTCTGGCTTTAGCTGTGCCGGCTTCGTCCAGACAGCGCCGGGTGGCTTCATAATCTTCCGCCTTCACCACATTTGCCATTGTGGTAAAAAAACTGTCCTGATCCTTCAGTATCAGAATATCCTCCACCGGGAGGGAAAAGGTGTCAAGAATGGTGCTTGTGGTCAGGGGGGCATAAGCGGAAAGCTCAACAATCTTTGCATTTTCCACGGGCATTTTTCCTCCAAGTCCCATGGTCAGCCAGTCATATGCCGCATCGTATAGCTTTTCATTCAGGAACATCACCTGACCCAGCTTTGCTTTTGCACTGTTCCGGTAAAACATCCGGTAATGGATGGTTTCTTCCTTAATAACTGTTCCCTGCTTATCCTTTGCGGGATAGGTAACCGTTACCCCGTCCCGGTAAAAAAGCTCCCTGATTTCTTCCTTGCTCTTTTTTACATATTTATATTTATTCTGCTCTGCCTTTTCCATAATCCGCCGGATATTCTCCCGGGCCGCTTCATCAGCCGCCTTATTCAACAAATCCGACAGATGTTTTCGTTCTTCTTCATAGGAACGGGAACCGAAGTCGAAATCAAGACAGATAATGTCCCTCGTACGATTCGCTTTTGATACCTTCATTCCATGTCCCTGAAGAAACTTACGGAACAGACTGTGATTTAACACGCCGGTGGTATAGTCATACCGATCCCTCACCCCCAGATTGTATCCATATAAAGAGCCTGCTTTGATATTCAGAATCTTGATTCCTGTTTCATTCATAAATGATTTTTCCTCCTTATAAAAAAGTATGTGGCTGCTATGTACCGCATCCGGCCCTGAATAACCGCACCAGGGGCCGGATGCCTGTTTATGCGTTCTTATGTTCCGCGCGGCCAATGTACCGATCAGTCGGAACGGCTGCTTTCCCGGAACATTTGCAGGGAACGGGCAATTCTGTCCGTGATATGCGGCGATGGATGCCCGGTACAAAAGTCGGAAAGACATAGGCATCCTGCATATTGTTTATGGAATTCCGCCCGTGTCGGAATATGGGTATCGGTATTTTCGGACAGGTACGTTTCCGGTCTGTTTTCTCTATATTTCTGCTGCAATTGTAATTTCATTGCGTTCATTGTTCTGCCTCCTGTTGTTCAGTTAAAGTAATATTAGTGGGAATACCTACTATTTCTCCGTTGCTGTAAAAAACGGGTGTGTCACAGAACAGGAGAAAAAAGCCGAGTCCGGTTAATGGGACAGCAAGTATAGTATGATTGGAATATAAAGGAAGAAAAAATAGCGATTCGGCAGTTCTGTACATTTACTGCGGAGACCGTAAGAGAGTGATTCAGAAGTGTGGAAATTCCGTCGCCCCAGAGACCGCAAACGGAAGTATACAGGTAATTGCGAATGTTAGGAGGTGTCGTTAAAAGATTAATAAAAACAGAACAAACGTTCGAATATTTGTTGACAAGAACATATGTTCGATATATACTCAAGCTATCAAAGGGATCCAAAAAAGACCAATCCTCAAACGGTGTTGGCGCACCTCGGATTGGTCTTTAAGCACATAATACATAAACTTTCACCCAGGAGGGCAGTAAGCTTATGAAGTACAGCAGAAGCTATACATCTGCATTATTACATAATAATTGTTGTATAGTCAAGCACTTCTGCTAAATTCCCTTTTCCCATATATTACAGCCTGTATAAAGGATGCTTTGCAAAAGCCGGATTCCGTCATTGTCCGCTGCTTTTCCTTAAGGTTACCCTGGTACTCCATCTGGATGGAGTACGGGAGTGTATTTGAAAATATGTATGATAACTATGAAAATAAGAAACCGTTACGGAGATCTTATATTTGGAGGTGAATTCATGGACAATACGCCTTTTTTAGAGGAGTACTATGCCCAAAACGCAAAGAAAATCAGGAATCTGGTAGATAAGCTTCTATATGGATTCGGAGGTGTGGCGCAGAAGGATTATGATGATTTTTATTCTCTGGCAAACGAAGTATTTGTGGAAGTGCTGCGCCGATATGATGGAAAACAAAGCTTTGGAGTCTTTCTTTACAGCTGTCTGTCCAACCGTATCAAGACGGAAATTACACGCAGAAACAGAGAAAAACGGAAAGCCGATAGAGGTACCCTTTCCCTGGATACCCCCATCGGAGAAGGAGAGACGGTGCTTGGAGATATCCTGGAATCGGATTTTAATATAGAGAGGGAAGCGGAGAACGAGGAGTCCCGTTTTCCCGGCCGGAGGCTGAGTGCCTATTTTGAGGCGTTGTCCGGGCTGCAGAGGAGAATTGTTGAATTAAAGATGGACGGGGCCGCAAAGCAGGAAATTATGGAAAGGCTCGGGATTACGGAAAACTGTTATAAAAAGAATTTGGAAGAACTGCGAAACTTTGAGAAAAGACAGCTATTATTCCGGGGACAAAAAAAACGCAGGGTGTGTAAAGGGGAGGAAAGCAATATGATCCAGATATTATCACAGACGGCCGAAAAAAGTAAGCCGAAAAACTACCAGGTATATGCAATTATCCAGAGAATGTACGATTATTCCATCCGTTTGGATCATCCCTTACAGCGGGAATCCGAGCAGTGGAGCAATGTGATGAGAGGGAATCTTATCTCCGATATTCTGCAGGACAACCCGATCCCGCCCCTTGTATTTGCGGAGCAGGTGATTGACGGTGTGGTGATTATCTGGGCCATTGACGGGAAACAGCGCTGTTCCAATGTGGAAAGCTTCCGCAGAAACGGCTTCCGGATCAGCAAAAATATAGAAAGGTATCTGATCAAATACCAGACAGCGGTGGAATCTCAGGACGGCAGTATCCTTCTGGATGATAACGGCCTTCCCCGGTACGAGGTGAAGGAGTGTGATATCAGGGGAAAATGCTACTCCGACCTGCCGGAAAAACTCCAGAGAAGCTTCAATGAATATAATTTCGAGGTCACACAATATCTCAACTGCAGCAATGAGGATATTGAATACCATATCAGAAGATATAATGCCTCAAAGCCTATGTCGGCCGCACAGAAGGGGATAACCCATCTTGGGGAGCAGTATGCCAGAATCGCAAAGGCGATTGCGGAAAAGCATTTTTTCAGGGATAAAGGAAACTACAGGGTATCTGAATTCACAAACGGGACGATGGACAGAGTGATTACCGAAAGCGTTATGGCTGTCAACTTCCCGGAAGACTGGAAGAAAAAGAATGAAGATATCTGTACCTATCTGAAGGAAAATGCAAGAATCATCCACTTCAATACCTTTGAAGATTACATAGACAGGCTCGATGAGGTGATAACCCCTGAGGTATCGGATATGTTTAATTCCAGAGACTCCTTCCTGTGGTTCGGACTATTTCACCGGTTTGCCCGCCTGGGAATGGAGGATGAACAATTTATCTGCTTTATGCAGGAATTTAAGAACAGGCTCCATAGCAGGAAGGTTTCGGGAATCTCATATGACGAACTAAATGAAAAATCTACAAAGGACAGGAATATCGTAAGCAGAAAACTTGCTTTGCTGGAAGTGCTGATGGATGAGTTCCTGCATGTTCAGAGAAAGGAAACGGTTGGAAAATTCATTATAAAAAATGACAGACTCCTTCCATTTATCGAAGAATTCAATGCCAGCGATATCGTAAAAATGATCCGGGTGCGTCCGGAAAAAGAAAAGATAAAAATTGCGGTACAATCACTTATGGTGGTTTCCGGAGAAACAAAATTTTCCGACAGGGCCGTTCAGGAATATATAAGGAGTAATTCTTACGGAGATGAGAATATAGAAGATACGCTTCTCTATCTTGCCGCATTAAATGACTGGACACTGAATGTGAATAATAATTCCAGGCTCTTTGAACAAAGTAACCTGCCCGCCCTGATAGGAGTGGTAGCCTATGCCTACAGAAATGACATGGATGATCGGATATGTGAGGAATGGCTGGAACGATTTGTGGAAAATTTCGATACCGGACATGGGATTTCAGGAGATATAAAAGAGAAACTGGCGGCCATAACCACCGATTTAAAACATTATGAAGCGTATAAAACACACAGGACGGCATAGAGGAAACTGGTTGTTTCTTTGAACTCGCAATTGTGATAAAATAATAAGCATGGCTGGTAAATAAGAGTGCGAGACAGGGTTCCCAGCAGGCTGAATCCGATCGCAGGATAAAGAGAGGGAAAAAATGGAGGCTGTTCTGCTGTTTATCGATGGGACCATATGTGATATGAGGCATCGTATACCATTCATGGGAACGGATGATTTTTACTCGGATGACAATATTGGGAAGGATATTCCCACGGAAGGAAGTGTTGCTTTTCTGCAGGAACTGGCGGAAACCTATGCGCTTGTGTATATCGGGGCCAGACCCGCATGTTATACGGATACCACTCATAGATGGTTACTGGAATCCGGTTTTCCGGATGGGGAAGTGTATCTGGGACAGGATCAGCAGGAGAGAATGCAGATTGTCAGAAACTTAAAGCATAAATACGTTTTTGCTGCCGGGATCGGCGACCGCTGGGATGATAATGAGCTTCATCTGGAACTTGGCTGCAGAAGCTTTATTTTGCAGGAATGGAAGCCCGACTGGGATACCGTAAGAAAATACGGGATAAAGCCCGAACCGAAATGCAGATATTCTCAGTTTGATGCCGAAGCAGTTCGTGAGGAGCTGCTGCGCCGTTATCAGATAGAAACGCCGGTTGTGTGCCGGTTATATGATTACGGTATGAACGATATCTACAGGATAAAAACAGAAAATAAGATCTTTTACCTGCGTATTTCTTTAGCCGGTATCCATACAAAAAAGGACTACCTGGAAGAAATACATATCATAAATACCCTGGTTAAAAAAGGGATAAGGGCGGCTGCTCCGGTGAAAACAAAAGCTTTCGACGGGCAGCAGGAAGAATTTGTATGGGAACTGCATGCCCCGGAAGGGATACGCTATGCTGTTTTGTTTACGGAAGCACCGGACAGCCCTTCGGAAGATAAAGAAAGCTGTGCCTATAACTTGGGATGCATGCTTGCCGAAATGCACATGATTTCAGACAGAGAGAGATTCCAGGTGTCGAGAAAGCCTGTGGACATGCATCAGCTGGCGGAGAAACCCCTTACGGATATCCGGCCATATCTGACGGAACGGTTACCGGATTATGCTTTTTTAAAAGAAAGCGCGGAAAAATTGGAACGGTTTATCTGGGACAGGCTGTCGGAAGATGCACCTGTTTATGGGTACTGTCATGGGGATGTGCACAGCGGTAATGTGTTTTTTGAAGGAGATATGCCCACCTTGTTTGATTTTGACTGCATGGGTTATGGGTGGAGAGCGTATGATATCTGCGTATATGCATGGAATGAGACTTTTAATGATGAGAACTTTATGGATGGCGCTATCTGGAATAAATATCTGGAAGGCTATGAGTCCGTAAGGAAGCTACGGCCGGAAGAAAAAGAAACGATCCCGGCATTTGCAGCGCTGCGGGAACTGTGGATGATGGGCCTGCATGCGGATGTTATGGACAGAAATGCCGGATGCAGTTGGTATCAGGACGATTATTTTGATTACCAGATAAAAATATTCCGGCTATGGCTGGACCGATGCGGGCTGTAAAAAAAGAAAACATGGTAATAGTTCTGGCTGATTGGAACGGTTACGAAATATCAGGGGGAATGGTGCTGTGAATACAATAAAACATAGGGGCACGGTACGGCTGGAAACCGGCCGGCTGATTCTGCGGCGGTTTACAGAGGACGATTTGGTACCGGTATTTCAGAACTGCTGGAGTGATAATGAGGTGTGGAAATGGACAAATTATAAACCCATGCATTGCATAGAGGATGTATTAACTTCGGCGAATATGTTTACAAAGAAATGGCTGGAAGCCTATGACCGGCCCAGCCGTTACAGCTGGGCGATCCAGTGTAAGGAATCCGGCGAGGTAATCGGAAGGTTATTTGGAATGCACCCGGATGATGATATCAGCCAGGTGGAGTTGGCATATGAACTGGGACGAAGATGGTGGAATCAGGGGATAATGACCGAAGCTGTAAAAGCCGGGATTGATTTTTTCTTCCGAGAAGTGGGCTTTAACCGAGTTCATGCATATCATGCGGATAAAAACCCGGCCTCCGGCAGAGTGATGCAAAAGTGCGGAATGAAATATGAGGCCACGCTGCGTCAGGCCTGTCTGTGCAACAACGGGTTATTTGATAAGGTGTGTTATTCGATTCTTACGGAGGAATATACATGAAACGGAATAAATTATTGGAAAATATAGCTCCCTGTTCCCTGATGTGCTATACCTGCGGAGGTTATGAAAAGGGAGCTATTTGCCGGCTTTCCGGAGAATTGGCCGGTTATCTGGAGGGAATGTATGAATTTTATGAAACACACGCAGACCCGGATTACCGGGAACACTTAGAACGGTTCCGGATATTTCAGGAGGAACTTTTCAAGCTGGGCGAAGCCAAATGCGGGGGCTGCCGAAGCGGCATTCATAACGGCTGCAGTATCCGCAGCTGTTTCCTTTTGGAATGTGTGCAGACACACAGTGTGGATTTCTGCGGGGAATGCCCTGAATTTCCCTGTGATAAAGTACATAGCGTATTTGAGGAAGAGGTTTATGTACAGTGGCTGGAAGGAAACGAGAAGATAAGGGAGTCCGGTGCGGATCAATTTTGGGAGGAACGCCGCCGTATGCCCCATTATAAAAAATACAAGGATACAAAAGAATACCAGCAGAAGCACGAAAAAAAGTGACTGTTTGTAACAGTTCGGTAAACAAAGTAAAAATAAATCTGCGAGGGGTAATATAGCCATGTCCCGGAACAAGGATAACCTGTCTGCCAACGATGCATGGAAGGCACTCATTGAAAAATACCATATATTGGAACACGTGGAAACGGAAGGCTGCTTTCCGATAAAAGCCAGCCAGATCAAGGAATTCCGGGAACCGCGGCTGATGGCCAAGTGGGACAGCACCGATGCCCTGCCGGAGGTGCTTCGCAAGAATAAGCTCAATATTCTCCCGGACAGCCGCAGCTCTTATGTAATAGGGGACTTCCTGCTTTACCAGGAGATACCGCCGCTGGATGAACCGGTTACGAAGATGGAGCATGTGGAGCTGCCGGAATATGAATCCATTGATAGTAATCATATCAGTTCGGAGGCCAATGCCATAAATGTATTAATCCTTTCCGGCATATTAAATGATTTCCTGGGATCCGGCGAAAATGTCTCTACTTTTAACGGCAGGATGGGAACGGGAAGCTTTACCTTCACGGTGGATACCTGCAGAGGGATTAAACGGCAGATAAGCGTCAATAATGCGCAGTGCGAAATTGACGGCGGATTTGAAAATGAAGACTCCGTTGTCATTATGGAAGCGAAAAATGTGGTGCACGAGGATTTCCATATAAGGCAGCTTTATTATCCCTACCGTCTGTGGAAAGACAAGGTGAAGAAGCCTGTGCGGCTGGTTTTTTCCGTATATTATAACCGGATATACCGTCTGTTTGAATACCGTTTTACATCGCCGGAGGATTATTCCTCTATTGAATTGGTAAGAACCAAGAATTATTCGCTCCAGGATACCCGGATTTCCAGGGAAGATTTACTGGAGGTAAGAAAGCGTACGATAGTCCGGACGGATGATAATATGGATCATACAAAGATCCCCTTTATCCAGGCCAATTCCATGGACCGGATTATTTCCCTTTTGGAAAATCTGTATGAAAACCCTATGACGGGGCTTCAGATTGCGGAACTGATGGATTTTGAACCCCGTCAGTCTGATTATTATTTCAATGCGGGAAGATACCTCGGCCTGTTTGAAAAGCAGGAGGATGACAGACAGAAGGTGATCTCCCTTACGCCTGCAGGCGTGCGTGTTTTCCGGCTGAATTACAAGAAACGGCAGCTGAAGCTTGTGGAACTGATTCTCGAGCATGAAATATTCGGCACTTTTTTTGATTCCATGATGCTTACTGGACAGATGCCGGATAAAAACAGGATTGCCAGTGAAATGAGAAGGCTTCATGTGTGTAACGAAGGCCAGATCGTGCGCAGGGCCGGTTCTGTTTCCGGCTGGCTGAAATGGATCAATAATCTTACAAAACTGTAAATACCAAGTCATAGGTGATCAGGAAGTGATTCTCAGGAAGGATGAGAGTTTTCTGTTTATGGGAACATCCCTCATGCGGTATGGAATCATTATGACGGGGAAACCGTGATGATCGGCATTTCCGTAAAATAGGCGGGAGCGGAACACGGAGGAAGGAAAGCAGGATGAAAAAAGCAAATCTCATTGTAGTGCTTGATAAAGAAAACAAACATGTCCTTTTATGCAGGAGAAAAAAGAATCCATACAGGGGCCTTCTTAATTTCGTGGGCGGAAAACTGGAGGAAGGAGAGGACAGCTTTACTGCCGCGTACAGGGAACTGAAGGAAGAAACAGGGATAACAGAGGAGGATATCTGTCTGACCTATCTGATGGATCTGACCTATTTTACATGGGATCTGAAGCTGGAAGTCTTTTTCGGATGGCTGAACAGGGATATGGAGCTTATAGAAGAGGAAAATGAGCTTCTTTGGTCTGACAGGGAACAGAATTATTTTGATATGGCCTGTTATGCAGGAGAAGGCAATATGGGGCATATCATGGAGCAGATCAGACAGTATGAGAAAGAGCAGGCGTTTTCCCGATAGAGAAAACGCCTGCCTTAGATACCAGAACATATCCCCGTATTCCATTCCTATACATAGTGGGGAAGTTTGGGGAAATGCGTATGTATTTCCGGAACATGGGGATTGGTGTCCGTGTAATTAACGGTGGTAAACATACCTCCCAGCGTGGGTACGCCATTATTGGTAACATGATGGGGCATATGGCAGTGCATCGGCCAGACACCGGGATTGTCGGCAATAAATTCAATATCCCAGGTCTCCCCGGAGGCTACGAGAATGGTATTCTTGCAGATTTGGGCATTGGGAGAGATGGGAAAACCGTCCGCACCTGTTACCCGGAACTGATGGCCGTGCAGATGGATGGGATGATGGTGCATCTGGATATTGCCGAAACGTATCCGTACCAAATCGCCGCAGTCCACCTGCAGAGGGAGCGTCTGTGGATAGGCTTTTCCATTGATGGTAAAGAAATTGAACATCGGCTTCACAAAAGTCAGCGGATAGGTACCCGGGGTGAGATCCCCCCAGGGAAGTTTATTAACGGCCCATTCCTGCAGGATACACAGATAATCCTTATCCGGCCCGGGACACTGCGTACAGGGGTTTTCCACAATCAGCCCGCCGAAGAGGCCGGCATTGTCCTGAATAGGGACTTCCACATGGGAGTGATATAAATAGGTACCGGGGGGATTCCGGATCGTAAAGGAGTAGTCGAAATATTCTCCCGGGTCAATGTAGGGAGAAGGCTCCAGAGGCGGTACGCCGTCCATAACGTTCGGAACCTCAAGCCCGTGCCAGTGGACACTGGTGCGGTGGGGAAGGTGATTGATGACCCGGAAGGTGACTTTATCTCCGGGATATACATGGATCGTGGGACCGGGCGTGGATCCGTTGTAGCCCCATGCTTTCACAACGATACCGTCAACCAGCTCCCACAGCACTTCCTCTGCCGTCAATTCAAAGAATTTTCTCCCGTTTACAAAGGTGCAGGGCAAATCCGGAATGCCTGGTGTTATTACCATAAATACTTCATCCTTATAGATAGGTGTTGCTACAATATATTTTATATTCCGCAGAATATGACTTAAGAAAAGGTACATCCTGCATTTTCATTATACCAGACAAGGTACCTGTTTACTTCAGAAATAAGCTCGGGGAAGGCTGGAAAATGATTCTATGGTAAAATGATTAAGAAACCATGATGTATTGCGTTTTAGATAATTGTAATCCGGCTGTTTATTGTACTTGTTAAGCTGTGTATATTATTCATTTTGTTTAACGGCCGGATGTTATGGGTAAGGACATGGGATAGGGGTAGGGAAAGGGAAAACGAAAATATGGCAAAAGAAAACGATAATAATTTAGAAAAGAAGGCAATATCCGAAAATATATTAAAAGGCTGGGGCATAACCGGAGAAGCAGAACAGATTTATAATACGACCTGGCGTATAGAAGACAAATACGTTCTGAAACGTTATGAGGATCTGGATACACTGAAAAAAAACGGACAAATCCTTACCGTCCTTCATGAAATGGGAATCCCTGCTGCTGAGATTATCCCTGCAAATTCCGGGGAGCTTTATGTGGGCCGGGACGGCCGGTATTATATGCTGACCAAAAAGCTGCCTGGGAATAAGAAAACCGATATAAGGCAGGAAGGCATGGCTGAGAAAATGGGAGAAATCCTTGGACGCCTGCATCTGGCCTTTCAAAAGTGCGAAGATCGGCTGGTGTTTTGCGACAACAGCCTTCTGGATGAAATGAACGGCTGGGTTGCCGAGAGTCTGTTACGGGAAAAGTGGATGGAAGAGGGGCGCTTCCGCAGGGCCGTCAGCCATTTACAGGAGGAATACGAAGCATTGCCCAGGCAATTGATACACAGAGATGTTCATTTCGGTAATTTTTTATTTGATCAGGGAGAATTTTCCGGATATATTGATTTTGACCTGAGTCAGAAAAATATCCGTATTTTCGATATCTGTTATTTCCTCACAGGTCTGTTGTCTTCACAAATTGACAGCGGTGTGAACACGGACGAATGGTTTCGGATTGTGCGGGAGGTGGCAGCAGGTTATGAGAAGCAAATCCCGTTACTGCCGGAAGAAAAAAGAGCCATACCTTATGTAATGGAAAATATTGAACTGCTTTTTGCCGCTTATTTCAGCCGGCCGGAACAAGCCGTTTACAGGGAAAACGCACTTATGCTGTTTGATTTTGTGAGCAGACATGAATCACGGCTTCATAAGCTGTTGGAAGAGTAAATGGTGGGGGAAATAAAATGTAGGGATTCAGACATTTTGCTTCCTCTTTCCCCCTGCTCCGTAACGATTGATGAATCCTATCGGATATGGCGGGAACTGGTGAAGGAATTGCAGGAAATTGTGAAGGCGGAAGATAGTGCAGGTAACGGCGTGTCCAGAAAGGAGGAACTATGAAATTAAGCAATTCTTCCTTTTTAAGAGCAAAAGAATTTATATATAAACATGGAAGAAAAATTGATATAGCATGGTTTGAGTATCACTTCATTCACCATTCCACGGAAGTGTTTATGAAGATCTTGGAAGGGTACCAATATGAAAATGGAGGATTTGGGGGACTTGTTACAGAATTTGAATATACAGGTCCCTGTTTAAAAAGTACGGAACATGCTTTTCGTTACATATTTGGTTTAAAAGAAAGGCCAGATGCAGGAAATCCGACCATACAGAAAATGATGAAATATATATTGGAAAGATATCAGCCAGAACTAGGTTGCTGGGGAAATTTACTTGTACCTGAGGTAAATGAAGCGCTACATGTCTGGTGGTGGGAATATAAGAATATAGAAATTTATTATAAAGATTTTGATAGTCAGGTAAAAAGCTATAATCCGAATGGACAGGCGGCATTAGCAGCATTTGTGGCATTATACAGTGAACTGCTCTCTCAAAAAAAATATAAGGAAATAATAAGTTGCCCTGTGGAAAAGGTGCTCAGATATTTTGATAAAGAATCTCCTTTCTACTGTGAGATGTCTTCGGATCCCTCCTATGAAGCTGACTACATGGTGCCGTATAATATCAAATGTTATCAGCAATTCGTAAATTGTTTACAAGCAGATAGTAACATTTACAGGGACGATGCTTTAGTAGAAAGATTAAAGCAAATATTAAGCAGGGAACCGACAGCATGTATGGAATTAGAAGAAACTGCCTGGGCAGATGGATATCATGAGACACCATGTGACATAGTAACGGATCCTGACAGTTTTTTGTATCCATTTGTTAAGACGGAAGTAGATGGGGCACTGGATTATTTAATCCGCCGCCAAGATAAGGATGGGGGGTGGCACTTGACTTATCAATTCGGAGAGCAAGATGAATTCCGTAAATTAGAAAGACAATACGAAGCCAATATGACGGTTTTGTATCTGGCAGAACTAAAAAACTTCCACAGAATTGACATAGACGTATGAGGCTCCTTTATATTATAGTAAACGTCTGTGCCGCTCTTATGCCGCATAGGCGTTTACAGCAATCATAACATCATTCTCTTTACCGGCCGTTGTGCCGGTCGTTTTCCTTGTTTCCCTTTCGGCGGCTTCCCAAGCCCGGCCCTTAGCTCTTTTTCATGACCAGATTGTAGTTCGAATCATAGTACAGTCCCAGGTCATTGCAGATCCGGTCGTTAATCTGCATCAGTGCATCATGATATTTTTTGTATTCCGGGGAAAGGCGGATCATATTAGGAATAAAAATATCATTATACCCGCAGTCCTGAAGCCGTTTCATAAATCTGCGCTGGGAAATAAAGGCAGGATGGTATTTGAAGAAGAAACGGTTCTTCATCCGTACATTTTGCTTCGTTTTTTCACGCAGCTTCCGGTATTCTTCTTCTGTGGGAGAAGAGAGCTGCCGCAGCTGTTCCTCCATCCGCGCTGCGGCTTGTTCCATGCCGGGTTTGGGGAGAAGGTACATCACGTAGCTGCTGATCCACATAAACAAAGGAATACGGATTTTGACATTGTCCCAAAAGGCGAGGATATTCCGGTAAGCTTCCTGCTGTTCTGGAGTAGTGATGGTGATTTGCAGATAGGGCTGGAAATGGTTCATAAAAAAGTATCCGAAAAAACCGGGCAGCATGTCGTGCATGGCATCGGCTATGCTGTGGTAATCCACTGCCTGATTCAATGCATCCGCATTATTATCCGTCATAAATTGACGCAGGGCTTCCAGTTCTTTCTGATTCTCCAGGGAAAGGGCCTTTTTTTCTTCATAAATATGCTCCAGAAGCTGTGTGTCCGCTCCCGACAGCAGCGTGCGGATGGAGGATATGCCAATCCCCAGCTTCCTGTAGGCGGATATTTCTTTCAGGGTATTGATATCCTCCTCTGTATAATTTCTGTAACCATTCGTGTCCTTCCTGATATGGAGAAGTCCCTGCTCCTCGTAATACTTAACTGCCCGCTTACTTAGTCCGGCCTGTTCAGCCGCCTCGTTGATTTTCATAGCGAAGCCTCCCTTCTAAGAGGATTGTAAACCAATACGCCGCGTACAGGTCAAGAGGAAAGTTATAGTAACCGGTAAAAAATCAGAAAAAACCTTGACGGCAGGAGGCAGCAGGCGTATTATATAGTAAATGAACAATTCATTCACTTGGAGGTGTTATGGAAAACGAAAGAATAAAAGCGATACACGATGCGGCGGTCCGCCTGTTTCTGCAGCAGGGTTATGCACGGACGCAGATCAGCCACATTGCCAGGGAAGTGGGGGTTTCTGTGGGAACCATTTACCATGATTTCACCGGAAAGCAGGAAATCATGCATTTTGTACTGAAATGTACAATCACTCCCGGCTTTCTGGACAGGGAATTTGAAAGGCCGGTGACTGATGAGCTGTTTCAGGGACTGGAAGACGAAATTATGGCTGTTTTCCGGAAATCGGCGGATGCGTTTTCCGGGAGGTTCAGAGAGGGCAGGGAAAACTATGATTTTGCTTCCCTCATATCCGATGCTTTTGATATGCTGTCCCAGTATGCGGTGGGATGTCTGTTTATTGAAAAGAATCAATTTGATTTTCCGGCGCTTGCCAGGGATTACAGAGAATATCGGAAGCGTTTTTTTACTGCCATGACGGATTACCTTACCTTTTTTATGGAAAAAGGGATGATAAGGCCATTAGAAAACAGGGAGCTTACCACAGCGCTGATTGTGGAGCAGCTGGCCTGGTGGGCAATGGATATGCGGTATAACTCCTTTGAAGCGCATCATATATCACTGGAGGATGCAAAAAACGTATGTATGGATAACCTGATCCATGCGTATGTGCAGAGATAGCTGAAATTAACAGGGCAGGGCGCCCTTTTAATTTTATTTCAAAAATGAAT
The DNA here is from genome assembly GCF_003478085.1 of Eisenbergiella sp. OF01-20. Lineage (NCBI taxonomy): Bacteria > Bacillati > Bacillota > Clostridia > Lachnospirales > Lachnospiraceae > Eisenbergiella > Eisenbergiella sp. OF01-20. Next base: position 52,087 of record NZ_QUES01000001.1, read on the forward strand.
GAATGATTCATTCAACACATCTGGCCATATTCGGGCTTTCCGGGATCGCTATAAAAAGATTCGGTTCATCTTCCCGGAAAGAAGCCAATACCAGATGAAGTGCTGTCAGCACGGATTGGAGAGGAAATGAGTAAAAAATGGAAAAAAACGATAGCGGGATGTGTTCTCCTGTTTGCGGGTATTCTCGCTGCCGGCTGTACCGGTTGGAAAGAAGAGCGCATGGTAAACGAAATGGTTTTCGATTTGCAGGGAATATCGGAGCTTGCGGTTACTTATGATGAAGATACGATACTCTTCTATGAAAGCCGGGGAGAGAAACTGGTGGTCAGGGAATATATGACGGAAAATAAGAGGCGGTATTATGCCCATACGGACATGGAAAAAAGCCGAATCCATATCAGCGAGGGAAAAAGGCCGTTTTTTAAGGATGGATTTACCTGCCGGGTAGAGGTCTGGCTGCCAGCCTCTTATGATCGGGATCTTACCGTTATCACAACAGATGGTGAGATAGACATGTCACAGATGAAGCTGACCCTGGATTCCCTGCGTGCGGAAACCACTTCCGGCAGGATACGTCTGGAACAGGTGGAAGCATCCTGCCTGGAATTTGCATCCACAAGAGGAAGCCTGGATTTGGGCCGTATCTGTGCCGGAGATATTAAGATACATACTACAGAGGGAGAGGTGAAAATATCCCGCCTGGAAGGAAAGGTGAATTATACCACTACCCATGGAAGCCTGGAAGTGGACGAAGCTGTAGGCAGCGGGGGTTATCATACCTCCAATGACGGCCTGCTGCAGATCCGCTATGTGAAGGCGGACGGGGATTTACAGCTTTATAATAAAAACGGAGATATCCAGCTTACACTTCCTCCGGCACTCGGGTTTCACCTGGAAGCGGTAAGCAAAAACGGTTCCGTGGCTGCAGATTTCGGGATGGAGGAAAAGGCGGAAAAAGGATGGATAAAAGGTACAAATGGCGATTCCCCCTATGTGAAGATCCGTCTGGAGTCCCGGAACGGAAATCTGATAATAAAAAAAGGATAAGGGATCAACTTCTGGACCGGCTGTATACGATCCGGGGAAAAAAGGTACCCGCTCCTTTGCACCTGCCGCAGCGGAGTATAGACCAAATACCTGCGGATTTTAGTCCATTGTGCTTGCTGCGGGATATTTATATTTCTTATGATAAGATGACATACAGTTGTCATATTATGTATGTTACTATGAAAAAGGATTCAGATAAATGTAACACTTCATATCGGACCGGACGGTCACGGATAAGCAGGAAGAAAGGGGTTTAAAAATGGAAGAAAGATATTGCCAGAGCTGCGGTATGCCTATGGGTGAAACAGAGGAATTGTATGGGACGGAGGCGGATGGGAGCAGGAGCAGCGACTATTGTTCCTATTGCTATCAGAATGGTGCCTTTACGTCGGAATGTACCATGGAAGAAATGATAGATGTGTGTATTCCGCCCATGCTGGAGGCAAACAGCGATATGAAAGAAGAGACAGCGCGGGAGATGATGCAGAACTGGTTCCCTTCCCTGAAGCGCTGGAATGAGCAGGCGCTCTGAACCGTTGAAGACGCAGGCCGTCAGGAAAATAGAAGCCGGCAGTACAAAACAGCGTTTAGGGGGACACCCATAGAACAGCATAGGAATGTTTTCGGGAAACGGCATAGCTTCGGCTATGCCGTTTTGCCTTACTCTGTATATCAGCTTTCATAAATCGCAGCGATATCATATATTCTGCGTTTTATTTCTGCGCGGATAGGTAACGGTTCTAAACACTCGCATTTATTTCCGAAACTCAAAAGAATATCGTAATAGTATTCGTTCTCTGTGAAAGGAAAATTAACAATGTAATGCTCGTCCCCGTCTGACGAAAAATCTTCATAAGTACAAAAATCAAGCACTCTGTCCATGACAGATTCATGAATGCGGATTTTAATTCTTGTCTGCATGGCTGCCCACATAGCATCAAAATCCAACTGCGGTTTTTGATAATCGCGCGGCGTGAAAATTTCCTCTTGCATTTGCAGATTTGACATGCGGGATAATCTGAACAAGCGAAACTCATTTCGATTGTGGCAAACCCCATATAAATACCAGTGGCTGCTTTTCAATACAAGCTGATACGGCTCGACTGTTCTCACAGTTTTGTTCCCGTGGTGGGCTATATATTCAAAGGTCAGCAGCTTGCTGTCCTGCAAAGCTGTTTTGATAAGTTCCAAATAGGGCTGTATGTTGCTGTTGCCTATCCACGGACTTAAATCTATATATATTTGATTTACTTTTAATGCAATGTCTTTCGCTTTGTCAGCAGGTATAAAACTTTTGACTTTTGCGAGAGCGTGTACCAGTTCATCACCTCGTATCATGTTTGAAAGACTGGAAAGCCCCATTAAGAGAGCGGAAAGGTCATCGGCCGAAAAAAACTTTTTATCAATCTTGTATTCCTCCATGATTTCAAAGCCGCCGCCCACTCCCGATGTTGAGCGAACGGGGATACCTGCCATATTGATTGCGTCTATATCGCGGTAGATTGTGCGGGGTGCAACTTCAAACATATCTGCTAATTCCTGTGCGCCTATCCGCTTTTTATCAAGAAGTATCATAATAATACTAACAAGCCTGTCTACTTTCATTAGCAGCCGCCTTTTATTTTAGATTGTTGCCATAACGTTGTCAACAATTACATGGTACAATAAAATTGGAAACAAATCAACTGCCTATCAGGAGGAAACACTATGCAGAAAAAAGCTTTAGTCGTTATAGACATTCAGAATGACATAACAAAAAATTACAAAGAAATTATTGATAATATCAATATGGCTATTGATTGGGCGGTCAGTCATAACCTTCCTGTTGTTTATATAAGACATGAAAACTTATCGGCTGGCACGAGGACTTTTAAGCCAGGTACACATGGAGCTGAATTGGTTTCAGACTTGAAAATAGTATCAGACAACATTTTTACTAAATGCAAAGGAAATGCATTGACCTGTAAAGAATTTTCAGACTTTATCAGTAAAAATGAAATATGCGATTTCTACATTACAGGGGCAGACGCCGTTGCTTGTGTTAAATCGACCTGTTACAACTTATGCAAAGCAAACTATGGTGTTAATGTACTATCCGATTGCATTACCAGCTATGACAAAAGAAAAATTGAAGAGATGTTACGCTATTATGAAAGCAAAGGCAGTACAATTATTAGTTTGAGTGACCTAATGATTTAATGCCGTGCGGCATGCCGGCTGTTTTTCTTTTACCGGAATCCAGATTTCACTGCTGTAATCGGGTGCGGAGGTATCACCGGGAGTATACATTTCTATATTTATGCTGTGGGCAATTTCATATCTGGTATTTCCCGGAAGCCATTCTTTGAAAATCCGCGTATTTATGGCCTGTAACGCTCCGGGAAGAGGCCCTGTGCAGCCAAATTTCACCCAGGTGAAGGCAGGGATTTCCATAACCTTCATATCCGGTGGGACAGGGCCTCCTTCATAGTCTCCCGCGATTACATAGCGGAAGCTTTTGGGATGCTCCTTATCAGCGATGCATATCCCGTATTTTCCCAGATTGCTGTTTTCACCCAATTGCTGACAGAGCTGTTCCTTCCTGCCGGTACAGAACTGCTTCCAGAAGGGCGGGATTTCATCATATGCGCCGTCATAGAAGAAGGTTTCCTCTATTCCTATAACAGGAAAGGCATCCAGTTTTTCCAGGGTATAGTTCAGATTACTTCCGCCTTCCACCGAGATTGTGATCTGAAGAGGCAGGAAAACCCGGAGCCTGTGAGGCTGCTTCTTCAGCTGGCGGGGCGCCAGGCCGTGAAAACGGCTGAAAGCCTTGGTAAAGCTTTCCGGCGTTTCGTATCCATATTTGTAGGCGAGATCGATCACTTTATCATTCCCTGCCAGTACATCCAGGGCGGCCAGGTACAGACGTCTGTTCCTAAGATACGTTCCGATGGTCATACCTGTAATGATTTTGAAGCCCTTCTGGAAATAAAAGGGGGAAATACTTACATGCCGGGAGATATCCTCCGGCGTGATAGTTTCCGGCAGATGCGCCTCCATATACCGGATGGATTCCTTCATTGCTTCCAGCCATTCCATGCTTCGTTCTCCTTACCTGTTTTTTTGCTCCGGCTTTTCTTCCGCTATTGATAACAGGAAAGGGGCCGGTACTTTCTTTTTGTGAGATATCATAACACATATGATTGCAGAAGGGAAACCGCGTTTTAGGGGGGATTTCACAGACAGATAACCTAATGCATAAATAGCATTTCCCACACAGTGTCAGAATGTGCTATAATATTCCCACAAAGATAAAAACACAGTCCCGGTAGGTAGTCCGGGCGCAGCGGACAATATTCATAAAAGCGCTGTCAGTAACCCTCCCTCCTTGGGTCGTCCGTTCTTTGTTCATCACATGCATTAAGGAGGATATGTCATGGACAAAGTATCGGCATCGGTCAAACTGAAGGTGTTTTTTGAGGAACCCTTCTGGGTGGGCATTTTTGAGCGCATCCGGGAGGACTGCGTATCGGTTTCCAAGGTGACGTTTGGAGCGGAGCCAAAGGAGTATGAGGTGCTTGCATTCCTGTTGGAAAATTATGATAAGCTGCGGTTCAGCCCGTCAGTGAAAACGGTAGTAAAAGAAACGGGATCCAATCCCAAACGGATGCAGCGGATAGCCGGCCGGGAACTTAAGGAACCGGGCATCGGGACGAAGTCCCAGCAGGCTTTAAAGCTGCAGCAGGAGCTTGCAAAAACGGAGCGCCGCATTTACAGCAGGGAACAGAAAGAAGCTGAGAAAGAGCAGCGCTTTGCGCGCAAGCAGCAAAAAAGGAAAGAAAAGCACAGGGGCCGGTAAGGTCTCTGTGTTTTTCTTTCCCAGATGGGGAATCAGCCCCTTTCCGGCATACGGAAGCCTGCCAGCGCCTGATTCAGGAAGTCATTAAAGGGCCGCATCTGCAGAAATACGGCGGCGGCATTCCGGGCAAAGCATTCGGCATTTTCCAGCTCTTTGTCGGATACGGGATATTCAATTGCCCAGCTTTTATGCTTCAGATATTCAGCGGTGGAAAGCGTTTCCTCATAATCCTTCGGAACCTTTTTCAGTTTTTCCCCGATCAGGGTAAAGTTTTCCGTAAAGGCCGGATCCGTAAGGATAGCTTCCCATTGCTCTCCTTGGGTGGCAATGCGGCGGCGTATCATAGAGGTAGCCTCTTTAAACTGGGAAGCGAACAGGCCGCCTCCGAGAAAGCTGTTTCCCGGTTCAATATGCACATAAAAACCTACCGGAATGGGAAGGCGCCCGGCGGGGGATATATGGGCTCTTAAGGAAGTATGGTAGGGGGATTTGTCATGGCTGAACCGGGTATCCCTGGCATACCGCAGGATAAAATCTTTCACGTCATGTCCGCCGGACATGGGACAGCCTGCGGCGGAAAGCCCGGAAAGGATCCGGCACAACAGGGTTTCAAAATCGGCATTCGCTTCCCTTTGCCAGCTTTTATTGCCGCTCAGCCATTCTTTGCTGTTATTTTCCTTCAGGGCAGTTAAAAAGGGCAGCATACAGTTGTCATTCATTTCTATCTGTCTCCTTATGCATTCATAATATAGCTGCATTTGTCCGATTGCAGAAAGTCGGACAGGAATTTCCTGGCTTTTTCGGTGGTCCGGAAGGAGGGGAGAGAAGAAAAAAGCAGGGAAAGATCATCGATCTCCTCCATGTTTTTTACAAATTCTTCCGCTTCCGGGTTGGGGACGGCCAGCGGGGAATATTCCGCAGCTTCCGGATAGATGCGGTGTGTGGCGGCAGCGTAAGGAATCCTTCTTTTGCAGGAACATTTCCCACCGGCAAGGCCGCAGTATTCATTCAGGAAAGCGGACATTTTTTTTCGGATCCGGGAGAGCTTCTGACGGTAATTTTCAGCGGACATATCCAGAATCTCACCGGCTATCCGGCTGTCCGCCCGGAACATAGTGCCCAGGACGAAAATACAGCGGCTTTCCGGATCCAGACATTGCAGCATGACGTTGGTACAGGAAAGCTTCAGCTCCTGTTCCAGCAGATCGTGATCCAGATCAGGGGAGAGGGCAGGGAGATCCCGTTCCTTTCCGCTGTCGATATCCGCTCCGTAGAATTCAAAGCTTAAAGGCCGGTTGGCAAACATATGCTTTTTGTAATCCTTCAGGTGATTGACGGCAATTCGGAAAACCCATGTGGTGAAAGCGCTTTCACCAAGGAATGAAGACAGATGTGTCATTACCTTTAAAAGAATTTCCTGGGCGGCATCCTCCGCATCCGGCACCGTTCCCAGCATGCGCAGGGACAGATGAAAGACAGGATCCTGAATTCCCGTCAGCAGTTCTTCCAGCGCCCTGCGGTCGCCCGACACCGCTTTTTCCACGGCGGCTGTGATTTCTGGTTGGTTGTTCATCGATTTTTTCCTCCTTTATATTGTTAGACGGCGGCTTCTGCAATATGTGACAAACTTTTTAGAAAACGGTTATGCTTTATAAAAGGTTCTTTTTCCTGATTGCCATGGTGCTGCCATACCCAAACAGGAGAAAAAACCAAAAAAACAGGTACATCCCTTGAATTATAACAGACGGAACCATATACTGATAGAAGGAATACATGGAAAAGGAGCATCCCATGCAGAAAATCTTTACCCGCTATATCAGTGTTGTGGTCATTGTGGCCCTGATGGCCATATTCGGAGTAAACTGGTTTTTCCAGGAATATAATGCGAGGAAGCAGATGACGGAAAAATCACAGATGAAGCTGGATCAGATCATACAGACGCTGGAGAACAATGAGGTGGAGCTGGAAAATCTGAAGGAAAGCCTGGATGAGGATTACCTTACCAGAGCTTATGCGTTTGCCTATATCATCGAGCAGAACCCGGAGGTACTGAACAGCCAGCCGGAGCTTGAGCGGATCGCAACGCTTCTGAATGTGGACGAACTGCATGTGATTGATGAAAACGGAATTTTGTTTGCAGGCAGCATTCCCAAATACTTCGGCATGGATTTTCATGACACGGATCAAACGAAGGAGTTTCTGGCGATTTTAGAGGATCCGGAGTCGTGCCTTGTGCAGGATATACGGCCCAACGGTTATGAACAGAAGATTTTCCAGTATATCGGCGTGCCCAGACAGGATCAAAAAGGAATCGTCCAGGTGGGGATGGCTCCCACCAGAATGCTGGAGGCCCAGAAAAGGAACCAGCTGGATTACATACTTGCAAGAATGCCTGTTGAGGCGGGCAGCACGCTGTTTGCAGTGAATACGGAAACGGGAAAGGTTCTGATCTGCCGCAATGGCAATACAGAGGAAAGGGAGCTTTCTTCGTTTGGTTTCGACATAGAGGATGTGAAAACCCTTTCCGGCGGCGGATTTATGCAATCTGAAGGAACAAATGTGTTTTTTGTAACGAAGGAATACGACAATATGGTTCTGGGAATCGGAAAAGAAGCGGGGGCGCTTTATGAGGACAGGAACCGGCAGATCATCCTCACCACGGTTTTTCTGGTATTTATCTCCCTCGTGATGATATCCCTGATCAACCGCCTGCTGAAGGCACAGATTGTGAACGGGATCCATCGGATCACCGGTGATTTGGAGCGGATTACCGAAGGGGATCTGAATACGGTGGTGGATGTGGACAACAATCCGGAATTCCGCCAGCTTAGCTCCGGAATCAACAAAATGGTTGCAGGTATACTCAGTGCTACGGTTCGGGTATCCCAGGTAATTGATATGGTGGATATGCCGATAGGCGTATTTGAATATGGGAGGGACGGCAGGGAGGTTATGGCGACCGGCAGGGTGCGCCAGGTATTCGGCTGGACGGAGGAGGAAGCACAAAGCCTTTACCGGGAAAAAGAACGGTTTGAAAAGCGCCTGGAGGAAATCCTTGGCAGACCGGAGGAAGGGGAACGGGATATTTACCGCTTGTCCGATGCCCCGGAAAAGTGGATCAGCATCCGTATGAATTCGGATGAAACCGGAACCTTCGGCGTGGTGGCAGATGTTACCAGGGATATCCGGGAAAAGCAGAAAATCCTGCACGAAAGGGATTATGATTCCCTTACCGGCCTCTGCAACATTGATACCTTCAAAAAAGAAGCAACCCTTGTCCTGAAAAAGGGCGGTTTCGGTGTTGCCGCCATGGTAATGCTGGATCTGGATAATTTCAAGCACATAAACGACAGCTACGGCCATGATTGGGGAGATGAATATCTGCGGATCTGTGCCGGCATCCTGGAAACGAGTAATGGCGACCGAGGAATTGCAGCACGCCGATCGGGAGATGAGTTCTGTCTGTTTCTCCATCATTTTTCCTCTAAGGCGGAGCTTGCCAATTATATGGAGGAATTTTACGCCAGGCTGGATATGACGGAAATCCTGTTCCCGGACGGAAGCAAGGGCAGGCTTGCCATATCCGCCGGGCTGGCCTGGTACGGGGACGGCCTTGACAGCTGCGGGCCGCTGCTGAAGGCCGCCGATTATGCGCTGTATGACGCCAAAAACAGCGGAAAGGGGATTATAAAACAATACACCCTGGATTAAATTTATGCGGAACAGCCCAAAATACCACTTTAAAAAAGAGCGGAGGTTATGGTATACTGTGTGTAAACGCTTACATAAAAGGGGAAACATATGGGATTATCGATTTTAACTGAAAAATTTAAAAATCCGGACAGGGAATATACCGCATTTCCCTTCTGGTTTTTTAACGGTGATTTTACGGATGAGGAAATTATCCGCCAAATCAGGGACTTTAAGGAGAAGGGGATTTATGGTTTTGTCCTGCATCCCAGGATGGGGATTCCGGAAAGCATTCCGTATTTGTCGGATATCTTTATGCATTATGTGAAAACAGCGGTGGAAACGGCGCGGGAAGAAGGGATGCAGGTGGTGCTGTATGACGAAGGCATGTACCCTTCCGGTTCGGCCCATGGCATGATTGCGGCGGCGGATCCGGCGCTGGCTTCTGTGGGGCTTACGCTGGAGGACAGCTGGAATACGCAAGGGCATCCCCCTGAGGAACGTCCTGTGGCCCGGCTTGCCGACGGAAAATTCCTGGTGTGCAGGCATAACCGGGGAACTATCCGGGGGATTCATTTCGGCGAGGATGACGGAGAAGCAAAGGCACCGTTAAGTGCGGATATCCTGAATCCGGCGGCGGTGGATTTATTCCTTCAGCTGACCCATGAACGTTACTATGCGGTTTTGAAGGAGTACTTCGGTACCACGGTAATCGGTTTTTTTACCGATGAACCCAGTATTCTGGGCAGAAACGGCCTGGGTACCCCGGAAAAGCCTTTCTTTCCCTGGACACCGGGACTGGAGGAGGAAATCTGCAGCCGCGGGGGCAGGCCGGAAGAGTTGGCAGCTCTTTTTGAAGGAAAGGAAAACAGGACGACAGCTATTTACCGTCAGGTAATTACGGACAGGGAAGGCCGGGTTTATTACGGAAAGCTTTCCGCCTGGTGTGAGGCGCATGGCATCGCGCTCATGGGACATCCCCATCAGAGCGATGATATTGATGTACAGCAGTTTTTCGGGGTTCCGGGGCAGGATCTGGCCCTGCGCTGGGTGGCTCCGGAAAAAGGCGGCCTGGAGGGAATGGACAGCGTCATGGGAAAATGCTCCTCCGATGCCGCAAGGCTGATGGGAAGGCGCCGCAATTCCAATGAGTGCTTTGGGGCATGCAACAGGTCGGAAGGAGGCAGGCAGGTCCCCTGGTACTTTACCGGCAGCGATATGAAGTGGTATCTGGACTGGCTGGCGGCCCGGGGCGTAAACCTGTTTATCCCCCATGCGTTTTATTACAGCATTGAAGGCGCCAGAAAGGAGGAACGTCCACCGGATGTGGGGCCAAACAGTATCTGGTGGGGCCGTTACCGGCAGATTTCCGGTTATATGAGCCGCCTGTCCTATATGGGGACGGATGTGAAGAACTGTGCCCGGGTGGCGGTATTATGTGATAACAGGGATTTGCACTGGAAGGAAATGCGGGAATTTTATGAAAGCCAGGTGGAATTCAATTACCTTCCCCTGCGCTTTCTGGAAGCCTGCAGGGAAGAAAACGGAAAGCTGCTATGTGGGGATCAGACTTATGACTGTATGTTTGGGGAGGAGAAATACGGGCGGCTGCAGGAGCAGCTGCGGGAGCGGATGCCCGGAGTGAAACGGATCCGCTCTGCGGCGGAAGCGGGACGGCAGGATATGCGTCTGCAAAAGCCCTGTCCCTCCCTTCGGCTCACCCATTTCATCAAGGAGGGAAAGGAATGCTTCTTCCTGGTGAATGAAGGGGAAGAGACGATTTCAGAAACGGCGGAAATCAAGATAACGGAAGATAAGAATTGCTGCCTTGCCGCCTGCGATCTCTGGAAGAATGAATACTATGGGATCCTCGTCCGGCAGCAGGAGGGGTATTTGGCCTTTCCGCTGGAACTCGGGAGAAGGGAAAGCCTGCTTTTGCTTTTATGTACGGAGGAAGAATTCCGGGAAGCAGGTTTCCGGTACCGGGCGGAAAAAGAAGAGATCCGGATCCGCGGCTGGAAGCTTATCGGGGAGAAACCCCATGATCTTCAAAAGGAATATGAAGGAACCTTCTATTGGGAAAAGGAAAGAGACAAAAAAAAGAGATGGGTGCTGCATACGGCGGCGGAAGAAATGGTGGAATATTACGTTAACGGCCGTTTTGCCGGTGTTACGTTATGGAATCCCCATGAAATAGAACTGTCCGGCCTGTTGGAGGAAGGGGAGAACCATCTGCGCATCGTGGTGACCGGAAATCCGGCAAACCGGTATGGGGCAGCAGATATCCCATACGGATTATTATAAACCAGAAAAAAGAAGCCCTGTACGTGTTCCGGGTTAAGGATGCACCCGGAAATACGCGCAGGGCTTTTCTCTTCGGCAGCAGTAACTGTCCCGCAGAGCTGGGGGTGCAACAGGTACTGTTCCGGTTTTTAGCGGTATTATCTTTCCTCGATTTCTCTGTGAAGCTCTTGAATGGATTTCACATCCCCGTTGCCATGTTCCTTCACATATTTGATACCGTTTGCGGTTGCTTTCGCCGCCGCAATGGTGGTCATATAGGGGATTTTTGCCTTGATGGCGGCCTTACGCAGATAGCTGTCGTCGTGCACGCTTTCCTTGCCCACGGGAGAATTCACCACAAGCTGGATTTTGCCGTTGGTTATGAGATCCAGGATGTTAGGCCGTCCCTCATAAAGCTTATTGACCTTTTCAGCTTCAATGCCGGCTTCCCGGATCAGGCTGCAGGTGTTCTTCGTGGCTGCGATATGGAAGCCGGCATCTGCGAAAGCCTGTGCGACCTCCACAACCTCTTCCTTATCCTTGCGGTTAACGGAAATCAATACGGTGCCTTCCAGGGGAAGACGGGACTGTGTGGCTTCCTGGGCCTTATAGAAGGCTTCCCCGTAGGAATAAGACAGGCCCAGCACTTCGCCGGTGGAGCGCATTTCCGGTCCGAGGACAGGATCCACCTCCGGGAACATATTGAAAGGGAATACCGCTTCCTTTATCCCGAAATAGGGGATATGCTGTTCCTGCAGAGCAGGCACGGGAGAGGGCTTTCCGGTCAGTTCGGAGGTGATGATATCGATGGCAAGCGGCACCATGCGTATGTTGCAGACCTTGGATACCAACGGGACCGTACGGGATGCGCGGGGATTGGCCTCCAGCACATAGACTGTTCCGTTTTCGATGGCATACTGCATGTTCATCAGACCCTTGACATGCATTTCTTCCGCAATTTTTCTGGTATATTCTTTGATTGTTTCCACATTCTCCGCAGATATATGCACGGAAGGAATGATACATGCGGAATCCCCGGAATGCACGCCTGCCAGCTCAATATGTTCCATTACTGCAGGAACAAAGGCATGTGTGCCGTCGCTGATGGCATCCGCTTCACATTCCATGGCATGGTTCAGGAAACGGTCGATCAGGATGGGGCGGTCCGGGGTTACTCCGACTGCGGCCTTCATATAGCCGGCCATGCTTTCCTCGTCATAAACCACTTCCATCCCTCTGCCGCCCAATACATAGGAAGGGCGGACCATAACGGGATATCCAATTTTTCCGGCGATGGCCAGCGCTTCTTCCACCGTGGTGGCCATGCCTGATTCCGGCATGGGAATTTCCAGCTTTTCCATCATGGCACGGAACAGATCCCTGTCTTCCGCCAGATCGATCACGGAAGGGGCGGTGCCGAGAATCTTCACGCCGTTCTTTTCCAGCTCGTTCGCCAGATTCAGCGGTGTCTGGCCGCCGAACTGGGCAATGACACCCACCGGTTTTTCTTTTTTATAAATACTCAGAACATCCTCCAGCGTCAGAGGCTCAAAATAGAGCTTATCCGAGGTGTCGTAATCCGTGGACACGGTCTCCGGGTTACAGTTGACGATAATCGTCTCAAAGCCCAGATTTTTCAGTGCCAGGGACGCATGGACGCAGCAGTAATCGAATTCGATGCCCTGACCGATACGGTTGGGGCCGCCGCCCAGAATCATTACCTTGGGCTTATCGGAATTTATCGGGTTTTTATCCTCTCCGTTGTAAGTGGAGAAGTAGTAGGCGCTGTCCGGAGTGCCGCTTACATGGACGCCCTCCCAGGTTTCTTCTATGCCCAGTTCGATACGGCGGCTGCGGATATCCGCTTCCGGAACTGCAAGGATCTGGCTTAAGTATTTATCGGAAAAGCCGTCTTTTTTGGCAGCGATGAGGTTTTCATCGGAAGGAAGGCTTCCTTTGCCGGCGGCCAGGGCTTCCTCCTCCTCCACCAGCTCCTTCATCTGCTGGATAAAGTAGGTCTTTACCTTGGTGATTTCATGGATTTCGTCAATGGAAGCGCCTTTGCGGAGAGCTTCATACATGATGAAATGCCGTTCGCTGGAAGGGGTGATCAGAAGGGTGAGGAGCTGTTCCTTCGTCTTGCTTCCCAGGTTCCCGGCGTTGCCCAGGCCGTAGCGCCCGGTTTCCAGGCTGCGGATTGCCTTCTGGAAGGCTTCCTTATAAGTTTTGCCGATGCTCATGACTTCGCCTACCGCACGCATCTGGGTGCCCAGCTTGTCCTCCACACCCTTGAACTTTTCAAAGGCCCAGCGGGCAAATTTGATAACCACATAATCGCCGTCAGGCACGTATTTGTCCAGCGTTCCGTATTTCCCGCAGGGAATATCCTTCAGGGTAAGGCCGCAGGCGAGCATGGCGGATACCAGTGCGATGGGAAAACCGGTGGCTTTGGAGGCCAATGCGGAAGAACGGGAGGTCCTGGGGTTGATTTCAATAACAACGATACGGTCGGTTTCCGGATCATGGGCAAACTGTACGTTGGTGCCGCCGATAACCTGGACGCTTTCCACAATCTTATAAGCCTGCTCCTGCAGACGTTTCTGGCATTCCCGGGAAATCGTGAGCATGGGGGCGGAGCAGAAGGAATCGCCGGTATGCACACCCAGAGGATCGATATTTTCAATAAAGCAGACGGTGATCATGTTGTTTTCACAGTCTCTGACAATTTCCAGTTCCAGTTCTTCCCAGCCGAGTATGGATTCCTCAACAAGAACCTGTCCCACAAGGCTGGCCTGCAGGCCTCTGGCACAAACTGTTTTCAGCTCGTCCACATTGTAAACAAGTCCGCCGCCTGCACCGCCCATGGTATAAGCCGGACGGAGGACTACGGGATAGCCCAGACGGTCAGCGATAGCCAGCGCTTCTTCAACACTGTAGGCAACCTCACTGCGGGCCATTTCAATCCCCAGCTCATTCATGGCTTTTTTGAATTCTATCCGATCCTCACCCCGTTCGATGGCATCCACCTGGACGCCGATGACTTTCACATCATATTTTTCCAGGATTCCGGCTTTGTTCAGCTCCGAACACAGATTCAGCCCGGACTGCCCGCCCAGATTGGGAAGCAGGGCATCGGGCCTCTCTTTGGCAATAATCTGCTCCAGCCGTTCAACGTTAAGCGGCTCAATATAGGTTACATCTGCTGTTTCCGGATCCGTCATGATTGTTGCCGGATTGGAATTGACAAGAACGATCTCATAGCCCAGTTTACGCAGCGCCTTGCAGGCCTGGGTACCGGAATAATCGAATTCGCAGGCCTGGCCGATGATGATGGGGCCGGAGCCGATGATCAGTACTTTGTGGATATCTGTTCTTTGTGACATAATTCCTCCATTCTGCTGCCAGGACGGCAGCCAGCTTACGGGGAAAACTGGTACATGCGTCTGCACGCAAGCCAAGGCGGAAAGAACCATCCGGTCCCTCCCGCACATTCCTGACAGTTCAGACGCTCCTGAACTGTGACGCACATTCTTCTGTAATTTCCCTTTGCAGTCTATTATATAGGATATTGCGGAAAAGGGAAAGAGATTTCTTTTCCGGATTCACCAGGAATTGTTACCGCACGTAACCGTTCAGACGGCCCTTTGTGTCCTGCGGCATCCCCTTTACCGGCCCAGAAGAAAGCGGGCGATCAGCTTCGGGGCGTTTATAAAGTCATAGGAGCCGTAGCGGCGTGCGAGGAAAAACAGCCGGAGGACAAGGATATGGTAGCGCAGGTAGAAGGCGGGGACGCTCATGTGGGCAGGGGGGAGGAGGACATGGGTGTAGTCCCATTTGCGCCAGTCGCGGGTGAGCAGGTCTTTTTGGCAGCGGTCATACATCGGGGTTCCCGGAAGCGGGGTGATGATGGAGGGAATGACGTATTCCAGCTCCTGTTCTTTCACCCAGCGGTACATGGAAGTAAAATCCCCTGCCGTGAAGTCGGTGTCAATTATCATCATGGCATAGAGGCCCGCATGGATGCTTTTCAGAAAGCGGATACAGGAAAGGCTGTCTTCCACAGCTATTTTTTTATCATATTTTTCCAGGTAGTTGTCCCGGACGGCTTCGAAGCCGACGATAAAGTAACGGAAGCCGATTTGGGTAAGCTCTCTGATAAGTTCTTTATTATTGAGGATAAAATCACACCTGCCGTAGCAAATATAATTTTTTCGGATTCCAAGGCGGCGTATCCAGGCAATGAATTCGGAAATGACCGCAGGATCCACGAGAAAATTATCATCCACAATATAAATGGTATCGCTCCGGACTGCCTGGATTTCCTCTGCAAAACGCTGTATATCCTTATGTATATAGCGGCCGCAGTTCATCATGGTACGGTAGCAGAAAGTACATTTGTGGGAGCAGGAATACGCAAAACGGACACAGGCAAGGGGGTTGTGCCTGAGCAGGCGGAAACAGGATTGATACCGGTAAAAATGGGAACGGTCAATGTGCCGGGGAAGACAGTTAATATCATAGGGGGTAATGGTATTTTCCGCCCAGCTGCCGTCTCCCTTCCGGAAGCAGAGGCCGTTCAGCGCTTCCAGCCGGTCTGTTTGGATTTCCGGTTCTGTCTGCAGGGAGGCGACGGCGGAGAGCACGGCGGGATCATAAGAACGGCAGATATAATCCACGGTATCCGCATAGAGGTATGCGTAATTGTGCTCTGCAAAAATCCCTCCCAGTACGGTGGTTATCCGGGGAGAATAAGCCTTGGTCCTTTTCATATAATCCAGCATATAGGGAACCTGTTTGACAACGCCGTCCGCATAGACCAGCCGGGGAGCAAAGGCGGACAATACCTGTTCATAGCCTGTCTGCTCCCGGTCGGGATCGTAAATGCGGACGGTATGGCCGTCCTGTGTGAGGACTGTATATAAGATTTCTGTGTCCAGGGGTTCATTTTCAACAATGCCGATGGAACGGAAATGGGTACGTGTTTCTTCCGTATGGATCAACAGGATGCGGGTCGGGTTCATGGTTTTTCCTTCCGTTGTATAAGTTTATGCTGCACCTATTTTACCATAGAATATATTATTATGCATGAAATTTTATTTTTCGCATCTTTTTCAGGCCGCCGGTTCTCTGTCAGGCGCTGCCGGTACGGTGCGTGACAGCTCTCTGTGAAGCTGAACGGCCATGATTACCGTGACGGCAGCGGAGAGGACATCTGCAATCGGCTGGGCATAAATAATGCCGTTGATACCGAACAGGGACGGAAGAAGCAGGATGACGGGCACAAAGCAGATTCCCTGCCTGCAGGCGCCGAGGATACAGCCCTCCTTTGCTTTGCCCATAGCCAGGAAAAGGGAGGAATATACCGTGTAGAAACCAAAGGGGAGGAAGGAAAGGCCGTTTGCCCGCAGGGCGGCCTGTCCCACCCGTATCATATCCATATCCCCTTTTGTGAACCGGGCAAGGATTGCCGGGGAGAAAAGGGCGGCGGCCAGACCGAAAACGGTGCAAAACAGCGTGGACCACAGGATGGACGTGTTAATGGCTTCCCGCAGACGGCTGTAATTGCGGGAGCCGCAGCTGTAGCCGGCAATAGGCTGGAAGCCTTTGATAAAGCCGAATACCATAAGGCTTCCCACAGACATAATCCGCGTCACCGGCCCCATTGCGGCGAGTACGGAATCCCCATACTCTTTTGCCGTGCTGTTGATGAGGGTAATGGACAGGCTTGTCAGCAGCTGGAATACCAGAGTGGGAATTCCTATTTTCAATATTTCCGACATGATTTCCCTGGAAAAACAGCAGTCCTTGATACGAAAGTGAAATACGCTTTTTTTTCGGAAAATATAGCATAAGTATACCAGCGTGGAAACCAGCTGTGAAAGGGCGGTTGCTATGGCGGCGCCGGCTACGCCCAGCTGCAGGCCGTAGATAAAGAGGGGATCCAGAATTACATTCAGTATGGCTCCGGTCATGAGTACACACATGGTGGTTTTGGCGGCGCCTTCACTTGATACGATGTTGTTCATGGTGACATTAAAAACATTGAAGATGGAGGAGGCGATATATATGCCCGTATAGGACACCGCATAAGGCATGATGCTTTCAGTCGCTCCCAGCAGCTTAAGCAGCGGACTAAGAAAAAGCAGGGAGCAGATGATGACCGCCGCGCCTACGGTTATGCTGCTGTATAAGGCGGTGCTGGCGACCTTGTCCGCCGTATTTTTTTCTCCGCGTCCCAATAGACGGGAGAGATAGGAGGCGGCGCCGTTTCCGAACAAAAGGCCCAGGCCGACCACCACCTGTCCCAGGGGATAAGCCACGGTGATTGCTCCCATCTGGCTGGTGCCCAGCCCTCCTACAAAATAAGCATCCACCAGATTGTATAAGGCATTGATCATCATGCCGATCATGGTGGGAAGCCCAAGGGCGAGAAGCGCTTTGGGTATCGGTGCGCTTCCCAGCAGTTCCATTTTCCTGTCAGTTCCGTTCATGTGTAAATCTCCTTTCGTGTAGTGTAAGTTATAATACTATAAATTATAGTACTTGATCTGCGTGGCATATAGTACTATAATTTATAGTACTTGTCAAGAAGAATAAGAAACAAAAGAAATAGTAAGCGGCCGGAAATCCCCGAATATCGGCAGGAGCGGAAAAGAAAAGGAGGACATCATGGCCACCATAGATTTGATTGTATTGGGAATACTGAAAAAAGAGCCGTTAAGTGCTTACGATATCCAAAAAACGGTAGAGTACCGCAACATTTCCCGCTGGGTAAAAATCAGCACTCCATCCATATATAAGAAGGTAATCCAGCTGGAGGAAAAAGGCTATATCAGCAGCACGATGGTAAAAGAAGGGAAAATGGCGGAAAAAGCCGTCTATTCGTTAACGGATGCGGGCGGGGCGGAATTTGAAAAGCTTATGGGGGATATAGCAGCAAAACCCATCCATATATTTCTTGATTTTAATGCGGTGATAGTGAACCTGGACAGCCTGCCCCCTGAAAAGCAGAAGCGGTGTCTGGATAATATCGAACACAATGTTATCACGATGAAAGCAAACCTCGAAGAAAACATTGCCCGGAAAAAGGATATGCCGGAAATCCCGGAAACCGGAAAAGCAGTTTTGCAGCAGCAGTATATATTGATACAGGCAATCGAAACATGGATTGCCTCGCTGAAAAGAAAATTTTGAAAATAATAACAGCTTTCTGACACAGGATCAGGAGAAGCGGATACGGACGGCGGCCCCCCGGGCTGCCGTTCTTTGTTTCCTGCGTTAACTTTTTTGAATCTTATCCGATTAAATAAGTAATTGAAGAATAATTGCTTCCTGAAGGGGGACTGCCCGGTACGGATGAGAAGGTGGTGGATGCTTTATCGGAGAGAAGAACAAAATACGTTGAAAGAAGATATTGTTACAGTACTGCTGTATTCAAAAAAGGAATCGAAGAGATTGGAGAGAGTAAAGATGGTTAACCGAGAAAAAATGTTGCTCCTGTGTGCAAAAATTGTGAGTGTTGTAATCGCCTTATTTATTATAATCAATTGTATGAAAGGGACCTTTTTAGTGGGCGGGCTTCTGCTGCTTACTTCCCTGATTTTGATTCTGCCTGTTTTCCTGGGGAGAAACCGGATACCGGAGGTTCCCCTTTGTGTTTTTTTCTGTGTGGGCCTGAATGTGATTGTGTTTATCGTCTGCCTGCTGGGAGGAGAAGCAGTTGCCAGTATTCCCATTTTCATCTGCGCGGGAACCATATCCGCAATCTTTTTTGAACCAAAACTGGTGAAAATAGGGTTCACGGCGGCGATTCTTCTTTTTTCTGTCCAGACCGGCCTGCTGTGGCTGATTAACGGGAGCCTGCCCGTGGATGCCTTTACCTTGCTGGAATGCCTTTTGGGAATGATCGTATGTGCCGTTCTTGTTTACCGCAGTGTATCCAATGGCGTGGCATATCTGGAAAAAGCAACGGAAAAAGAAAAGGAAAGTGAAAAACTGCTGTCCACCGTAAACCGGCAGCGTGAAGCGGAGAAAAAAGCGATGGAGCAGCAAAGATATACGCTTACCCGGGTGGACGAGGTTTCTTCCAGCATAATGGCAAAATCGGGACGGCTGGCGGAAGAGGCGGATACCTTGGCTTCCGGGGCGACGGAACAGACGGATCTCATTAATGAGCTTTCATCTTCCATAAAGGATATTCTGCTTAAAATCAAGGAAACGGCCGATTATTCCCTGAAGGTGCGTTCCGAGTCCGAGGAAATGAGTTCCAATGTGGCGCTGGGAAGCCAGAAAATGAACGATATGCTCAAAGCGATAGAGGATATTTATAACAGCTCCGTTTCGATAGAAAAAATCATCAAAACCATTGAAGATATTGCATCACAGACGAATATCCTGGCGTTGAATGCGGCGGTGGAAGCCGCGAGGGCCGGTACTGCCGGCAAGGGTTTCGCCGTGGTTGCGGATGAAGTCCGTAATCTGGCCGTGAAAAGCAGTGAGGCGGCCCAGAGCACCACGGAGCTTATCGGCACATGTCTCAATACGATAACAAACGGCAATAATATTGCCGGGGAAACGGCTTCCGCTTTGGAGAGCATACGCAGGAGTGTGGAGGAGGTGTCCTCCAAGACCGGACAGATTTCGGAAATGACAGAGGAACAGACGATTATGGTTACGGAGATCAACGACAGCATACAAAAAGTGATCTCTGTTATCCAGGCATCGGTTATGGCTGCGGAAAATACCGCGGATACCGGTAAGGCCCTGCAGACGGATGCGGATCTTCTCCGGGCGCTGGGGACAGGAAAGTAACCCTTTCATAAAAATAGAATAACGCAGGAATCAACGGCCCGGAAGGCCGCAGGGGATTGGCATGGCCGGTTCTTCCTGCGGCCTTTTCCTGTGGATGGAGAGAGGATGCTGATAGCAGGGAGATCTTGGCTGTTTTGCACAATTATCAGTTGCAACCATGTCCGTTCTGGGGCATAATGAATATAGATGCTGAATATAGATGCCAAGGCAGCAGGAAAGACAGACGGTCCGCGGGGACAGCAAAGGGGGAGTTAAGTGAAACAGAATCGGAAACGCAACAAGTATACGTTCGGGTTAGGCACGATAGGCAGGGATATGGTCTATTCCATGGTGAGCATGTACCTGATTTATTATCTTACGGACATTATAGAACTGCCCACATCCGCTTTGTGGTGGATAACGGTCATTGTTCTTTGTGCCCGTATTTTTGATGCGCTCAATGACCCGATCATGGGGGTGGTGGTGGATAATACCAGCACCCGGTTCGGAAAGTTCAAGCCATGGATAGCCCTGGGAGCGCTGCTTTCCGGGATGTTGACCGTGCTGCTTTTCACGGATTTCGGGCTTCGGGGGGCGGGGTATGTGGCGGTGTTTGCCCTGATTTATATAGCCTGGGGGCTTGCCTATACCGCTAACGACATTTCCTATTGGTCCATGCTGCCCTCTCTGAGCCTGGAGCAAAAAGAAAGAGAGCAGATTGGTGCGGTGGCGAGAATTTGTGCCAATGTGGGCCTGTTCTTTGTGGTGGCGGGTATTGTACCCATTACTACGGCGCTGGGCAATGTCCTCGGCAGCATGCAGAAGGGGTATTTCGCTTTTTCCCTGCTGGTGGTGGGGATCATGTGGGCGGGCCAGTGCATTACGCTTGCCGGTGTCAGGGAACCGCGGGAGCTTGTGGCACAGAACAGCCATACCAGCCTGAAGGAGCTTCTGAAGGTGATCTTCGGTAATGACCAGCTATTGTATACGGCGGTGTCCATGGCCTTATTCATGATAGGCTATACCACCACCACGAGCTTCGGCCTTTATTTTTTCAAGTATGCCTATGGGGATGAAGGGATGTATTCTATTTTTGCGCTGATTCTGGGCGTTTCCCAGATTGCGGCCCTGGCGGTGTTCCCCCGGGTCAGCCGTTATTTTGAGCGCAGAACCCTGTACGCCTTTTCCACCGGACTGGTGGTTGCGGGTTATGTGATTTTTTTCTTTGCCCCGCTTACCACCATGCTGTTTATCGGCATTGCGGGAGTGCTTCTTTTTATCGGGCAGGCATTTATCCAGCTGATGATGCTGATGTTTCTGGCGGATACGGTGGAATACGGCTTTTGGAAATCCGGAAGGCGCAACGACAGCATTACCTTTTCCCTCCAGCCGTTCATCAATAAAATGGGAGGAGCCGTTGCCAGCGGTGTCGTGAGCGCAACCGTCATACTTTCGGGAATCAAGGATGCGCAGGATGCCTCCCAGGTGACGCCCCGGGGGCTGCTTATGATGAAAACTGCCATGATGATCTTCCCTTTGCTGTGTATCCTTGCAGGTTTCCTGCTATACCTGAAAAAATATAAAATAGACAGCAGCCTGTATGCCCGGATCCTGAAGGAACTGAAGGAACGGGGAGATATCCGCACAGAGGAAGGAGAGTAAGGCATGAACGGGAAAATGACTATGAAAAGCAGCCTTCGTGAGGTATATGCCCATCCGGCGGGCCATGATATCCTGAAAAAAATCATGCTGCAGACAGGCATGCAGGATTGGATGGTTGACAACCGGATAACCGGATCCTTCTCATTGCAGACAGTGGCTGCCCTGACGAAAAAAATACTGGACGAAAGCTTCTGGGAGACGTTTCTGCATCTGCTGAATGAAGAAATGGATTACCCGGAGGAAACAGATACGCAGATTGTGCGGAAATGGTGGAAGGAAGCCGTTTTCTACCAGATTTATCCCCGGAGCTTCTGTGACGGAGATAAAGACGGTACCGGTGATTTGAAGGGGATCCTGGGAAAGCTGGATTATCTTTCCGGGCTTGGGGTGGATGCGGTATGGCTTTCCCCTATTTACGATTCCCCCAATGACGACAACGGCTATGATATCCGGGACTACTATACGATCCTGCATGAATTCGGCACCATGGAGGAATTTGACGCCCTCCTTTCCGGGCTGCACAGCCGCGGCATGCGCCTGATTATGGATCTGGTGGTAAACCATACCTCCGATGAGCATGAGTGGTTCCGGGAGGCGGTGCGGGATCCATACGGCCCTTATCATGATTATTATCTGTTCCGGGAAAACGAGGACGGACGGGAGCCGAATAACTGGACCTCCTTTTTCGGGCAGGGCAGGTACGGGGATGCATGGCGCTATATCCCGGAAACGGATGAATGGGCGCTTCATCTTTTTTCGCCAAAACAGATGGATCTCAACTGGGACAATCCCCGGCTGCGTAAGAGTATTATCGCCATGGTGAAATGGTGGCTGGAAAAAGGGGTGGACGGCTTCCGTCTGGATGTTATTAATTATATTTCCAAGGAAGAAGGCCTTCCCTACGGGAATAAATCGGTGGGAAAGCTGCTGGGATACGTGGGGATCGAACACTATTTTTACGGGCCGCATCTCCATGACTATCTGCGTGAGCTGCGCTGCCGGGCGTTTGACCCTTATGAAGCCTTTTCCGTGGGCGAAATGCCCGGAATCGGCATGCAGATGGGCAAGCTTCTCACAGGGGAGGACAGACATGAACTGGATATGCTGTTTTCCTTTGATCATCTGGAGACGCCGGGGCATACCCGGTTCGATGCATACCGTTATGATCTGAACTATCTGAAGCAGTATTACACGGAGTGGATGGAGGGTTACGGGAACCGTTGCTGGATGTCCCTTTTTTATGAGAACCATGATAATCCCCGGATGATTTCTAAAGTGAATGAAGATCCCCGTTTCCGTTTTGCCATCGGCAAGCTGCTTGGCATGATACAGTTCACGCTGAAAGGCACCCCGTTTTTATACCAGGGACAGGAGCTGGGAGCCGTCAATGTATCTTTTACGGAGATATCCCAGATCCGGGATGTGGAAAGCCGGAACCTGTATGAAGAATTCTGCCGGGAAATGAGCGAAGAAGCCGCATTTGACAAGATACTGGCGGGAACCAGAGATCATGCAAGGGCGATGATGGATTGGCAGGAGGCCGAAGAGCAGAAATACGACAGGGATTCTATTTACTATTTTTACAAAAAGCTCATAGCCCTGCGCAAAAAGTACCCGGCCCTCGTCTATGGGGATATACGGATAACGAACCGTTCCGCCAAAAATCTGTTTACCTGGTTCCGTGAGCTTGACGGCGAGGTTTTCTATATAGAGTGCAATCTCAGTGAAGCGCCGCTCAAACGCCCGCCCAGGCCGGAGGGCTTTGGGGGAGTGCTGTCGAACTATAAGAAGCCGGGAAAACAGATGCAGCCCTATGAAGCGTGTCTGTACCGGAAAACAGAGGTTTCCGGGAGGGGATGCCGCAGGGAGCAAAGGCCGTCCGGACTGTTACATAAAAGCAGGTCAGAAAAATACAAATAGTCTGCAAGATTTTACATTTTCAAAAGTACCAAAAAATCATATGATTAAAAATGATTGTTTTCCAAACGGACAACGGTACGTAAAGTAAAGGGAGGTACATTTACCATGAACAGCAAGCTCTTACAACCAAATGGCTATATGCCATGGGAAAAGAACCCGGAAGTTTTCCGGATTAATAAGGAAAAGCCCCACAGCGATATCATTCCTTTCCCCACGACGGAGGATGCCCTTTCCTGGAATAAAGAAGCGAGACATATTACGGATCTGAACGGAACCTGGAAGTTCTGCTACTTTGAAAACCCGGATCAATGTGATGCGGCCTTTCCCCAGGGGCTGGAAGGTTTTGTGGATACGCATAACTGGGGACATATCCAGGTGCCGGCAAACTGGCAGCTGCAGGGCTATGATTATCCCCAGTATGTGAACGTGAAATATCCCTGGGAGATGACGGAAGACATTATGCCGCCGGAAATCCCCAGAGTATATAACCCTGTGGGAATTTATTCCCGTATCTTTTCCGCGGACAAGAGGGAAAAGGGACGGACATTCCTGCGTTTTGAAGGGATAGAATCCTGCGGGGAGGTCTATGTAAACGGAAGCTTTGCAGGCTACAGCGAAGGCTCCTTCACTCCTGCGGAATATGATATAACCGACTATGTAAAGGACGGTGAGAACCAGCTGGTGGTAAAGGTGCTGCGCTGGTGCGACGGCAGCTGGCTGGAGGATCAGGATTTCTGGAGGCTTTCCGGCATTTTCCGGGATGTGTATCTGTACTCCCTGCCGGAGGTCTACGTGAGCGACTGGAGAGTGGATGCGCTGCTGGACGAGAATTACCAGGACGGAATCCTTACCGTGGAAGCTCAGATAGAAGGGGACACCCGGGACTGCGGGCTGATGCTGGAGCTGTACAGCCCCAAAGGAAGGCAGATAGGGAAGCTGGAAGCAGAAAAGGCGGAGGAAGGCAGAGCCGTATTTCATCTGGAGGTGGATACGCCCTGGCAGTGGAGCGCGGAATCACCCTCCCTGTACACGGTGGTGCTCCGCCTGCTGAGAGGGGGACAGGAAACGATTCTGGCATCCCGGTGCGGGTTCCGTACCTTTGAATTAAAGGACGGTCTGATGATGCTCAATAATAAACGGATTGTTTTCAAGGGGACAAACCGTCATGAATTCGGAGCAAAATTCGGAAGGGCGATCACCAAAGAGGCAATGCTTTCGGATGTGCTTGCCATGAAACGGAATAATATCAATGCTGTCCGTACCTCCCATTATCCCAATCACCCTTATTGGTATGAGCTGTGTGATGAATACGGACTCTATGTCATCGATGAAACCAACCTGGAAACGCATGGCACATGGACGTACGGTGTGCCGGAAGACAGGCAGCCGGATGTGCTTCCCGGAAGCAATCCCCTCTGGACAGGGGCGGTGCTGGATCGTGTGGCGGATATGTATTACCGGGACAGGAACCATCCCTCCATATTGATCTGGTCCTTGGGCAATGAATCCTATTGCGGAACGAATTTCAGGGAGATGGCGGATTTCCTTCGGGCGCATGATAAAACCAGGCTGGTTCATTATGAAGGACAGCATCATTGCCCGGGGTATGAGGATGTTACGGATATGGTTTCGACCATGTATACACCCGTGTCGGAATGGGTGAAATACGCCGGAGAGGAATCTGCAGGCCAAAAGGATTCCGGGAAACCAGGAATCCTTTGCGAGTTCGCCCATGCCATGGGAAATTCCTGCGGAAGCCTTTATAAATACGCCGAAGCTTTTGATAACTATCCGAAGCTGCAGGGCGGATTTATCTGGGATTTCGTCGATCAGGCCATCTGGAAAAAGGATGAGGACGGCAGGGAGTACCTGGGCTACGGCGGTGATTTCGGGGAAGGCTATACGGACGGTATTTTCTGCGGAAACGGCCTCCTGTTCGCCGACAGGACAGAAACCCCCAAGCTTATGGAAACCCGGATCTGCTACCAGAATATCAGTTTTGAAGAGATTGACTGGGAAAGCGGGGAAGTGACTGTCCGCAATAAGAACCTGTTCACGGATGTAAGTGCCTACCGTCTGGCATGGAGCCTGTACCTGGATGAACAAAGGACTGCGGAAGGGGAACTGGAAGCCGCCTGTGAACCGGGTGAGACCGTGCGGGTGAAGCTGCCTTTGGGAAGCCTGCCGGAAGGAAGCTTCATGGAAGCCTTCCTGAATCTGGAAGCGCGGCTGAAAGAGGATACCGGCTGGGCAAAAGCCGGATATGCGGCAGCCAGGGGACAGTTTATAACAGGAAGCCGTGAAAAGCTGCAGGAAGCAGCAAAGACAGGAGGCAGCCTGCAGGTTACAGAAAATTTCGGGACACTTATCATTGCCGGATCCGATTTCGAATACCGTTTTTCCAAACGCTCCGGTGATTTTTACAGTATCCGCAAGGGCGGCAGGGAATATCTGAAAGCACCTGTGGAATGCAATTTCTGGAGGGCAAGTACGGATAATGACCGGGGAAGCAAGCAGTCCTTCCGTTCCATGATCTGGAGATATGCCGGTGCCAATGCGGCAAAATGGACGAACCGGGGAGAAACAAGCGCAGAGGCGGTGGAGGTGGATATGAAGTTCATCCTGCCCGTTACCTCTCAGGCCGTCATGGATACCAAAATAACAATACGCGCAGATGGAAGCATTTTGTTCGATAATACATACAGCGGCGGGGAAAATCTGCCGGATATGCCGGAAGCAGGGCTTTTGTTTACCCTTCCGGAATGCTTTGACCGTTTCCAGTGGCATGGAAGGGGGGCGCATGAAAATTACATCGACAGGAATACCTCCGCTTTTGTGGGAACCTGGGAGGCAAAGGTGGCGGAACGCGTGGTTCCTTATCTGATGCCCCAGGAATGCGGGAATATGACGGGAGTCAGAAGGCTTACCCTTGCAGGAAGAGACGGGAGAAGCCTTACCTTTACGGGATTCCCGGAGGTGGAAGCCAACGTGCTCCCCTATACGCCGGAGGAAATGGAGCTTGCCGCCCACCAGAAGGATCTGAAGCCTGCGGATAAAACCGTGGTGAGGATCAATTACCGCCAGACCGGAGTGGGAGGGGACGACAGCTGGAGCCTGAACGCCAGGGCCCATGAGGAGTTCCGGATCAAAGGAGACAGCACCTTCCGTTTTGTATTTGAAGTAAAACCGGAATAATCACAAAGCAGCCGCCAGGGAAGGCTCCCCGCGGCTGCTTATTTTCTGTGTGCCGGCTGGCACGCATACGCCAATGGACATACATGCGACCGGCGGGCGCGTATCTGACGGTCAGGTCATGGATGCTTTATATATTTCATCGATGGAACGTTTCAGTACGGCATTGAATTCCTCATCCGTCTGCTGCTTCTGCAGCCCGGCGGTGAGGGCGCGGGAGAAACTGGCTATCAGGCCATGGTTCCTTGCAAGCCGCTGATTGGCTTCTATCTGGCTGTAACCGCCGGACAGCGCCACCACACGGACCACATGAGGATCCTCCATGAGCTCCTGATAAAAATCATCAACGGAAGGGATGGTAAGCTTGAACATCAGCTTACTATCCGGATCCAGACCGTCAAGATGGGCAAGAAGCTCCTTTTTCAGCAGCTTTTCGCTGTTTTCCTTGTCCGGGATAAAAATATCCACTTCCGGCTCCAGAATCGGGACCAGGCCGGCACGGGCGATGCGGCAGCCGATTTCAAACTGCTGATCCACGACTTTTTTTATCCCGTACGGATCCGCCGCTTTGATAACCGAACGCATTTTTGTACCGAAAATATGCTTTTCTTCCGCCCGTTTCAGCAGATCCTCCAGATTGAGGATAGGCTTCATGACGCGGACCCCGTTTTCCTGTTCCGCCAGGCCCTTATCTACCTTCAGGATTGGAAGGATCCCTTTTTCCTCCCACAGATAATCCGCGGTATCTTTCCCTTCAATCTGCCGCTCCATGGTATTTTCGAAAAGAATAGCTCCCAGGATATGTTCGCAGGTAAAGGCCGGGCTGGTTATAATACGTGTTCTCATCTCATGGATAAGAGAATACATTTCTTCATCGCCGTGATAAGACCCATCCGGAATCCCATAGAGCCGGAGAGCCTTCGGCGTGCTTCCGCCGCTCTGATCCAGTGCGGCAATAAATCCGTTCCCCTGTTGCATCCGACAGAATTGTTTCTGATCCATATATGCTCCCCCTTTTCGTAATTGTCCCGGCGGCAGCACGGAAGCGGTATGCCGGTTTGGCAGACGGCTTCCTAAGCTGGATACCGGTGTTCCCTTTAAAGTTTCTTTATAGTTATATTATACTACGATATAAGGCGGAAAGCTATGCACAAGTGCAGTATAACCGCGGTTTCCCGGCGGAAAAGCCGGATACAATAGCGGAAGGCCCCGCAAGTACGGGACCTTCACTTTTTTGTCTATATTATAATTGAGCAACAGAACCGCATCACAATGCCTGACTAACACGATTCTGTGTTCCCTTCAATTTGTTATTATCATATCCTAAAAATGTGACAAAACTATGTACACTTTCATAAGAAATCATAAAAAAATACCGAAAGAATTTAGAAATATTTTGGAATGTAAGGATTGGATTTGTCATAGATGGCGGAAAAGAATACGCGGATGGAAGCAAAAGGGCGGGACTGCCCGGAAAAGCAGCCCCGTCCTTTGTGATCCGGGATTTTCATTAGCGTCACCGGCCCCTACGAAAAAAGCAGGCGGGCAGCGGTGGTAAATAAAAAGCAGATTAGGATTCCGCAAACAGTGGGAAGCAGAAAAGAAAGAAGGGTCCATTTCAGACTTCCCGTTTCCTTTTTGATTGTGAGACAAGTGGTGGCACATGGCCAATGCATCAGAGAGAACAAAATCGTGCTCACGGCGGTTATCCAGGTCCAGCCGTTTGCCGTAAAAAGCTGCAGCAGCTGCGCGCCTTCTATTTCAATCAGACTGCCTCCGGCCATATAGGTCATGATGATGATAGGGACAACGATTTCATTGGCCGGAAGTCCCAGAAGAAAGCCGGTAAGGATACAGCCGTCCATCCCGATGGCCCTGGCAAAGGGATCCAGTAAGCCGGTAAGGGAGTTAAGAAGCGTGGTCTGGTTTTGCAAACGAATATTGGCCAGAAGCCAGATGATCAGACCGGCGGGGGCTGCTGAAACCATGGCGCGTCCAAGGACCTTTATGGTACGATCCACAATACTTCTTACAATTACCTTTAGTATCTGTGGTTTCCGGTAGGGAGGCATCTCCAGCGTGAAGGAGGAGGGGACTCCCTTTAACAGGGTGGCCGACAGCAGCCTGGAAACCAGAAGTGTCATAAAAACGCCCAGGACGATTATACCTACCAGAATGCAGGCGCCCAGGAAAGACCCGTAAAAGCCTCCTGCCCCTCCGATCAGGAACAGGGTGATAATGGATATTATGGTGGGAAATGCGCCACCATCCAAACGGCAACTTTGCTCCATACGACGAGTAGATGGCTGACAGTTCCCTACTCGCCGTCGATAAAAATATGGAGGTCTTTGCCATCCCAGACAATTTTCTTAACCATCAGCTTGATTAAGGTACGCTTTTCTTCAATCGTCAGCGTATGGAAATTGTCTTTGAAGCTGGATAACGCCGTGGACAGCATATCCACTTGAATTTCCCTGTCCGCTATGATGTTTACATCCTTTTGCAGACGGGCTTTTTCTTCTTTCATGGAAGCAAGCTCTTTGTCCAGCTCCGTAATTCTGGCATTTACACGTTCAATGAACGCAGCTCCTAAGTTTCCGTGTGACAGTGTGTTGATAAGATTGTCAATCTCGCTGTTACATTTCTTGATTTTATCATCAATGACCGCTACGGGGCTTTTTTGTGTCTGTCCTTGTAAATCACGTTTCAGCTTTTCCAGCAGCTTGTAGATACCGGAGTTTTCATCCGTGTACTGCATGAGATATTCACAAACAATATCGTCCGCCTGCTGACCACCCAGATTTTGACAGTCGCATAAATCTAAGCCGCCACGCAGTTTGTTGTTACAAATATAGTCGTAAAGTTCACGGTTGCCGCCTTTGCCGCTCCGCTGCTTTGCGAACATCCGGCTCTGGCATTTATCGCAGAAGATTAAGCCGGACAGCAGGGAATAGTCATTGTGCATGATAGCAGGCTTCTTCCCAGTGGGGATATTGTCTTTCAAGATATTTTGAATTGCTACCCACTTTTTACCGGATATGCGCCCTTTGTGCCTACCGATTGCGACAATCCATTTATCCATATCCTGTCTTGGGGCACTTTTCTTCCGGTAATCACGCTTATTGTATGCCAGCAGACCGTATTTATTAGAACAATCGGTTTTCTCAAAGCAAACGTCTGAATGATGTTCCGTGAAGTATTCCCATGCGTCTTCATCAGCGATACAGTAAACCGGATTTTGCAATATCTCTTTAATGCCTAACAGGGAGAACATTTTACCTGTACGTGATTTGATTCCCTGCTTGATTAAGTATTTGCTTACGCCGGATATGCTCCGAAGCTCTAAGAATTTTTCCAGAATACAATCAATGGCTTTCAATTCCTCTGGATTGTCCTTTAGCTTGCAGGAAGTCTTGATTTTACCGTCAATAATGATTTCCTGTATCTTTTCAGAAGTAAATCCTGTTGGGGTAGTGCCGCCCAGCCAACGTCCAGTCCTTGCCAGCATTAGCATATTGTCACGGACACGCTCTGCAATCGTTTCTCTTTCCAGTTGGGCGAAAACCGAAGCTATGTACATCATGGCTTTTCCCATAGGCTTTGAGGTGTCAAATTCTTCTTTAATACAGATAAATGAAATATTGTAGCTGTTCAAGTCTTCAATCAGAGAAGAAAAGTCACTGACATTACGGCTGATACGGTCAAGACGATAGCAGACAACGTATTCCGGTTTATTCAGTTTTATATCACGGAGCATTTGTTGGAATTGCGGTCTGTCCGTGTTCTTTGCGGAAAAGCCCTCGTCTTCATAAACGACGATTTCCGCATTATCCGATTCGGGGATTTTGGTTGAAATATACTCCCTGCACATTTCAATCTGGTTTTCAACGCTTTCCCCTTTGCCCGTATATACCGATTTACGGCTGTATATATAGATTCTCAAAGGTTACTCACCATCCTTTTTCTGCTGCACATAGTCAGATAAAATCTTAGCGCATAAGTTGGAAAAGGTACGCTTGTCCTCTTTTGCCAGATTATCTAACTGCTGCTTTAATTCCTTTGGAATTGTTATAGGTACTCTCACGTTATTTTCAGAAACAGCCAAACTATCCACCTCCTTACATATAGTGTATCACAGTGTAACACTTTTGTCAAGAATACGGGTACCACTGACTTGCTATTATTATGTTTTGTATGATGTGGTTGCATATATAGAACGGAATATTTTTTCAACAAAAAACTCTTTTTGACAATTTCATCAAAAAGAGTTTCTAAACTTGTAAATAATAAATATGGTTTATATTTAAAGAGACTTAATTAATGTTCTATACACTTAAACTACCGATATAAGTGCCATTATATGCATTGGGTTTCTTTTTATTATCAAGAAAACTGACAGAATAGTTTTCATTAGATACATAAATGTCAACTATCGAATTATCACAATCTAAAATGATGTCTCCAGCAGTATTTTGGGTTATGGTATTATATCCAGATAGGTAATTAATTTTGTCGGATGGCGCTTCTCCTATAATAACAATTTTGGGATTGATACTTTCCATCCACTCCTTGGGGAGTTTACCGCTGCTTCTACCATGATGGGGTGCAAATATTATGTCAGCTTCGGGTAATTCAATTTCATCTTTTATTTTTTCGGTAAAGGAATTTTCTAAATCCCCGAACCATAAAATAGTTACCCCATTATTTAATGAATATTTTATTATTGGCGAAATATTATTTGGACTTTTCCCATCTTTAGCATTAAGCAGTTCAGCTTTAAAATGTTCATTATCAACAATAGGCCATAAGATATTGATACCCGACGAACCGTAATTTTTTTCTTCATCGTTATCGTTCATCCAACGGCGGGAACAGCCTTTGTATAAGTAAAATGCTTTTTTGTCTGAATCCCTTAATTCGCAGTAACGTTTAAAATCCTCTGTCTCATCCTCTTTTGTTGCTTCATTAGCAACGCAATAAAAATTAAGAATACCGATACTATCATCTAAATATTTTAGTCCGTGAATATGGTCTTCATCTGGATGTGTTGAGATGAACCTTTTAATATCTTTTTCCTTAGATTCACTAATTATTTCATCAGTAATTAATTTTTTATTTGTATCATCCATATTGCAATCAATAATAGTAAAATTGCTACTACCATGCTTTATGTAGAACATATCCCCATCTCCAACAGAGATTGATTTAATAATACTCATTTTTTTCCTCCTCTTTCGATATATCGAGCGCTATAACATTATAGACAAAACGTTTAGCTTTTATATGTGTTGCTACATTAGTAATAATTAATACCCCAAGTAGATAAATAATAAAGAGTTTTTCATATGTTAGCCACTTAAAGAAAAAACAGGATATAAAGTATAATACAAGAATAACCATAGTGGAAACATACATATCCCTCATTAACAAATAGTTTCGATTTGACATAAACACCATAGGAGCTTCTCTATATTGATTGTAAATTTTATACCATTGACTATTCTCATACTTTTTTCTTTCATCCAGATTTATTGGTATCGCAGAATATATATGAGAGTATTTTTGTAAAGCCATATCCGTAGTAAAACGAATGTCTTTATTTTTGTTTTTAATTTCAGTAAATATATATTCACCTGGTAACTTCATAAAATACAAATTGACTATTTTGTTTTTTATTTTATCGTCTATGACACTATCAAATAATATTGTGAATATATATATTATTGAAGCAAGGAGAGTTGTTCCCAACAAAGAGACTATCCCCTGTAATAACTTTATATTTTCAGTATTAGCAAAGTCGATAAATCCATGAACCAACAAAAAAACTAATGCATTAGCAATTACATATTGTTTCAATTCATTTTCTCTGTAATCTTTTAAATTATTCAGTTGAACCACCTCATTCATAATGGATAATACTTCGTTTATGATACCACGAAACCGACTTGTTTTCAATAAACATACCAAGTAAAAAGCAAATTAAAGATTACTAAGATTTATCATAGACGTTCATCAATGAGCGTCTTTTTTCTTACCCAAAATTCAGAAAGGATGTGATACCCATGCCACGGCAAGAACCGCAGGAGCGTTCCCCTCCGCATAACATCATGTGGAGATTGTGCCAGTCACAGGCTGGCTGAAATCCTCCTTATTCGGCTTGACTACCCTTTACCTGTTAGAATGGGATTTGTCAAGGGTGCGAAGCACAACGCCAGCCCTTGATAAATCACAGGCAGACAGGTATTCTCCACGAAGCTGAATGAAGAACTATCAAAACCCATTAACCATCAATCATAAGAAAGGAAAGGTAAAAACATATGGAACTTAAATTTGTTATCCCGAACATGGAAAAGACATTCGGCAGCTTGGAGTTTGCCGGAGAAGACAAGACAGAACAGCGCAGAATCAATGGGCGCATGACTGTACTCACACGTAGCTTCAATCTGTACTCTGACGTACAGAGGGCGGATGATATTATCGTGATTCTGCCAGCCGAAGCAGGCGAAAAGCATTTTAATTTTGAAGAACGTGTTAAGCTGGTAAATCCCCGTATTACCGCAGAGGGCTATAAAATCGGCACTCGTGGCTTCACAAACTACATCCTCCATGCAGACGATATGGTAAAAGCATAAGGAAAGAGAGGTATCTATTTATGAGATTAGCAAATGGAATCGTCATTGACAAGGAAGCAACATTCGGGGCGTTGAAATTCTCCGCCCTCCGCCGTGAGGTACGGATTCAGAATGAAGATGGTACGGTATCGGATGAAATCAAGGAACGCACTTACGATTTGAAGTCCAGAGGACAGGGGCGCATGATTCAAGTGTCCATCCCTGCCAGTGTGCCGCTGAAAGAGTTTGAATATAACGCAGAAGTGGAAATCATCAATCCCGTAGCCGATACCGTCGCAACCGCCACGTTTCAAGGGGCAGAGGTGGACTGGTATATCAAGGCGGATGATATTGTCTTGAAGAAAGGTGCTGCCCCTGCCGGAAATCCGCAGCCGCCGAAGAAAGACAATCCGCCTGTAAAATAAGAAGCCTATGGATGGTATCGCAAGATATGACGAGTACGAAGACGACTTCCGGCTTCTTTCCCTGCCGGAATACCGCTGGATGGCGGAACAGCTATTGAACGAAGCCTTAGAAGATTACAGACCACCGGAAAATCTGAATGTATTTATGGCGGATTGCCTATGTAATGACATTTCCGGCTATACATTCCTGTTTACAGCCCGTACAGAAGACAGCGAAAAAAACTATTCACTGCTCTACACGGGCTTTTATTAAAGTCAGAGAAAAAGAGTGAATCAAGCATGAAACAGTATCTTCCCCGTGGCAAGCGGATTCGTGCCACGGACAAAGACTTAGTTTTCCATACCGCCACCGCCGCCCTGCTTCCAGTCTTTCTGCTGATTGTCCTGCTGTTTCATGGCAGATCAATCATGCAGACAGACTGGCAGGATGTTACTTTCACGCAGCTTGGAGAATCCATCCACATTCCCTACCTGCTTATCAGTATGGGCGTGGCAGGGCTTATCTGTCTGGCGGCGGTTCTGGTCTTCCGGCACTACTGCCGTGACTATGTGAAACAGCTCTACCACCGCCAAAAGCTGGCGAAGATGGTTCTGGAAAACAAATGGTATGAAGCAGAACAGGTGCAGTCAGACGGTTTCTTCAAAGACCTGTCGTCCAGCCGTTCAAAGGAGAAAATCAGTTATTTCCCCAAAATCTACTACCAGCTTAAAAATGGGCTGATTCATATTCGGGTGGAAATTACGCTGGGAAAATATCAAGACCAGCTTTTGCACTTAGAAAAGAAGCTGGAAAGCGGCTTGTATTGCGAGCTGACCGACAAGGAGTTAAAGGATTCCTACGTGGAATATACCCTGCTCTATGACACTATCGCAAACCGCATTTCCATTGAAGATGTGCAGGCAAAGGATGGCAAGCTCCGGCTGATGAAAAATATCTGGTGGGAGTATGACAAGCTGCCCCATATGCTGATTGCCGGAGGAACGGGCGGCGGTAAGACGTATTTCATTCTGACGCTCATAGAAGCCCTGCTCCGCACAAATGCCGTTCTTTACGTTTTAGACCCGAAGAACGCCGACCTTGCCGACTTGGAAGCCGTCATGCCAAACGTCTATTATAAAAAGGAGGATATGACTGCCTGCCTTGACCGTTTCTATGAGGAAATGATGAAACGCAGCGAGGATATGAAGCAGATGGAGGGCTACAAGACAGGAGAAAACTACGCCTACTTGGGATTGCCAGCGAACTTCCTTATCTTTGATGAATATGTGGCGTTCATGGAAATGCTGGGAACAAAAGAGAACGCCGCCATCCTTAATAAGCTGAAACAGATTGTCATGCTGGGGCGGCAGGCCGGATTCTTTCTGATTCTTGCCTGCCAGCGTCCGGACGCAAAATATCTGGGCGACGGAATCCGTGACCAGTTCAATTTCCGTGTGGCTCTTGGGCGTATGTCTGAAATGGGCTATGGGATGATGTTTGGGGAAACCGACAAGGACTTTTTCTTGAAGCAGATAAAAGGGCGTGGCAATGTGGATGTGGGAACAAGCGTCATATCGGAATTTTATACGCCCCTTGTGCCAAAAGGACACGACTTCCTAAAGGAAATCAAACTACTTGCAAACAGCAGGCAGGACACACAGGCGGCGTGCGTAGCGGAAGCCGCAGGGGTGGACTGACCTGCTGGCTGGTGTGCCGCAAGGCACGCCAGCACCTAACCCCCCGTATCTAACAGGGGGGTACAAATCGACTGGAAACAGTCTGAAAATAAAGCGGAATCCTGCTGGTTACATGGGATTCCTTAAAATCCGGCGTGTGTCAGCGAAGTACCGAAAGTTGACATACGTCTTTTTGATTGGAGGGATATTCACTGAATCACGATACTTGGGTACAGGAATTAAAGGAAAAACGCTCCGGCTATGGAATCTCGCAGAACAGGCTTGCGGTAGCTGCTGGCATGACACGCCAGTATCTAAGCGACATTGAAACGGGCAAGGTATTTCCAGCCGCCGAACGGAAAGCGGCTATCATGGAAGCACTGGAACGGTTCAATCCAGACGCTCCCCTTGAAATGCTCTTTGACTATGTGCGGATTCGCTTCCCTACTCTGGATGTGAAGCACGTGGTTGAGGATATTTTGAGGTTGAAGCTGTCCTATATGCTCCATGAAGACTACGGCTTTTATTCTTACGCTGAACATTACTGTCTGGGCGATATATTCGTGCTGGTATCGCCGGAAGAAGAAAAAGGCGTGTTGCTGGAACTGAAAGGGCGTGGCTGCCGCCAGTTTGAGAGCTACCTGCTGGCACAGGAACGGAGCTGGTATGAGTTTTTCATGGACTGTCTGTTGGAGGGCGGCGTGATGAAGCGGCTTGACCTTGCCATCAACGACAAGACAGGGATTCTAAACATCCCCCGTCTGACGGAGAAATGCCGGAATGAGGAATGTGTTTCCGTGTTCCGCAGCTTTAAGAGCTACCGCAGCGGCGAACTGGTGCGGAGGGATGAAAAAGAATGTATGGGAAATACGCTGTATATCGGCTCTTTACAGAGTGAAGTGTACTTCTGCATTTATGAAAAGGATTTTGAGCAGTACAAGAAAAATGACATTCCCATAGAGGAAGCCGAAGTTAAGAACCGCTTTGAAATCCGGCTGAAAAATGAGCGTGCTTACTATGCCCTCCGTGACCTGCTGGCGTATGACAATCCAGAACGAACCGCTTTTAAGATTATCAACCGCTATGTGCGGTTCGTGGATAAGGACGATACGAAGCCCCGTTCTGAATGGCGGATAAGTGAGGAATGGGCGTGGTTTATCGGGGAGAATCGGGAAAGTATGAAGCTGACAACGAAGCCCGAGCCGTATTCATTCCAGCGTACCTTGAACTGGCTTTCCCATCAAGTAGCCCCAACCTTGAAAGTGGCTATGAAGCTGGATGAAATCAACCATACGCAGGTCGTAAAGGATATTATCGCCAGTGCGAAGCTGACGGAGCGGCACGAAAAGATTTTAAAGCAGCAAGCCGCCACTGCAAAGGAGGTGGTTATCTAACTGCTTTTTATTCCCTGTTGACATTCAAGCAAAGAAAGGAGCGATTTTATGAATTTCGGACAGAACTTATACAACTGGTTTTTATCAAACGCACAATCTCTGGTACTGCTGGCAATCGTGGTGATTGGTCTTTATTTGGGCTTTAAGCGTGAGTTTAGCAAGCTGATTGGCTTTCTGATTATCTCGCTGATTGCTGTTGGTCTGGTCTTCAACGCCTCTGGTGTAAAAGACATTCTGTTAGAACTGTTCAACAAGATTATCGGAGCTTAAATTAGCTTGGTATAATAATCATTTAGTGATACAATACAACTAAATATAATTTTAGGGGTGTATCATGAAAAAAAAGCATATTATTCTTTTGTATATTCTTGTTTTATTGTTATCTTTAGTAACGCCTATAATCATAAATGAAAGCTATAAAGCCAATACGGGCTATATGACGTTATGGGAAGCTAAAGATGTACTTCTTTATTTTGGTTCAATACTTGGAGCGTTAGGCACTACTTTTATTGGCGTTGTTGCTTTATTTCAAAGTGCGCAAGCAAATAAAATCAGTGATAGGCTATTGCAACTTGAAGAAAGGAATAGCACGCCATTTTTGCACATAGATACGTCTAATTGCAAAATTGATACATTCACAAACAGAGAAGTCGATATTTCTATTTATTTCAGAAATGCTACGGAAAATGTTATAAATATAGTCCATGTGGATGATTTAAAAATAGATGCAGTTTTTCTATCTAATACTGATAAAAAGATACCTTTTTGTCAAACGTGGACAAGACATTATTCAGTATTACCCAATCAAAGTAGACAAATGAATTTTTATATGACTTCTTCAAAAGAAGAACCAGCATTTGTCTTCTCGGAGTATTTATATAGTAGCGGATTTCTCCAGCTTCATTGTGAATTAAGTATTACTTTAGGATACGCCAATTCAAAAGACATATTTGAACAAAGCTACGAATTTGTTATAAACATTGCTTGTCCTAAAGATAGCAAGAAATACTTTGCAATGTTTGATGGTGTTGAAAACAGCATAGACAAAACTAATTTTGAAGAAGCAGCCAATAATTAGGCTGCTTCTTACGTTAGAACAGAAAGGATGTGGAGATTTATCGAAGAAATGAGAATCTATATTGCCAACTTAGGCAAATACAACGAGGGAGAATTGGTCGGGGCATGGTTCACACCGCCCATTGATTTTGACGAAGTGAAAGAGCGTATCGGTTTGAATGACGAATACGAAGAATATGCCATCCATGACTACGAACTGCCCTTTGAAATCGACGAGTACACGCCCATTGAGGAAGTAAACCGTTTATGTGAAATGGTGGAGGATTTACCGGAGGATATACAGGCAGAGCTTCACGAACTGCAATCCTATTTCGGCGGTATCGAAGAATTGTGCGAGCATGAAGACGATATTATCCATTATCCCGACTGTGAGGACATGGCGGATGTGGCACGCTATTTCATTGAAGAAACAGGTGTTTTGGGCGAAGTGCCGGCAAGCCTGCAAAACTACATAGACTATGAAGCCTACGGGCGTGACCTTGAAATCAGCGGCAGTTTTGTTGTCACGAACCACGGCGTATTTGAAATCACTCGCTAAGAATCTGGCAAATCACAACCCGACAGGGGATGTTCTGACAGATTCTTTATTTTTCGGGGCGGCTTCCATGCTGCCCCACACTCTTTTAGAAAGGACTGATTACATGAAGAAAATCCGAAGCTATACAAGTATCTGGTCGGTGGAAAAGGTGCTATATTCCATCAATGACTTTAAGCTGCCGTTCCCTATCACGTTTACGCAAATGACGTGGTTCGTGGTATCGCTGTTTGCTGTCATGCTGCTTGGGAATGTGCCGCCGCTGTCCATGATAGACGGGGCTTTCCTCAAATACTTTGGGATTCCCCTTGCGCTTACATGGTTCATGTGCCAGAAAACCTTTGATGGGAAGAAACCTTACGGCTTTCTGAAATCCGTTATCGCCTATCTGGTGCGCCCGAAACTGACCTATGCAGGAAAGACCGTGAAGCTGGGGAAAGACCATCCGGCAGAATCCATCACGGCAGTTAGGAGTGAAATTTATGGCATATCCGATTAAGTATATCGAAAACAATCTGGTGTGGAACAACGACGGGGAATGCTTCGCCTACTATGAGCTACTACCTT
The DNA here is from genome assembly GCF_003478085.1 of Eisenbergiella sp. OF01-20. Lineage (NCBI taxonomy): Bacteria > Bacillati > Bacillota > Clostridia > Lachnospirales > Lachnospiraceae > Eisenbergiella > Eisenbergiella sp. OF01-20. Next base: position 90,777 of record NZ_QUES01000001.1, read on the forward strand.
ACAATTATTCGTTCCTTAGCCCAGAACAGAAATTTAGGGTTCACGATTCATTCCGGCAGTTAATCGCACAGAACCGTGACGGAAGAATCCACGCCTTACAGATTAGCACAGAATCCAGCATAAGGGCGGCGCAGGAACGCTCTAAAAAGGAAGTGTCCGGCAGGTTGAAAGAAATTGCCTATGAGAAAATCGACGCACAGACCGAAGCCCTTATTTCCATGATTGGGGAAAATCAGGTAGACTACCGTTTTTTTATCGGCTTCAAGCTGATTTTGAATGAGCAGGAAGTCACGATTAAAAGCGTGGGTAAAGAAGCGGCAAACGCCTTTTCTGACTTCATCCACGACGTGAACCATAAGCTCATGGGAGATTTTGTTTCTATGAGCAATGATGAAATCTGGCGTTTCTCTAAGATGGAAAAGCTGCTGGAAAATAAAATCTCACGCCGTTTTAAAATCCGCCGTCTGGACAAGGACGATTTCGGTTATCTCATTGAACACCTTTACGGGCAGACAGGAACAGCATATGAGGACTACGAATACTATCTGCCGAAGAAAAAACTGGATAAGGAAACGCTGGTAAAATATTACGACCTTATCAAGCCGACACGCTGTCTGATGGAAGAAAAACAGCGGTATTTGAAAATCGAGCAGGAAGAATCCACGGCATATGTCGCTTACTTTACCATCAATTCCATTGTGGGCGAACTGGACTTCCCGTCGTCTGAAATCTTCTACTATCAGCAACAGCAGTTCACCTTTCCCATTGATACCAGCATGAATGTGGAAATCGTGGCGAACCGGAAAGCCCTGTCCACTGTCCGCAACAAGAAGAAAGAGCTGAAAGATTTGGATAACCACGCATGGCAGAGCGACAACGAAACCAGCTCCAACGTGGCAGAAGCACTGGACAGTGTGAATGAGCTGGAAACCACCTTAGACCAGAGCAAGGAATCCATGTATAAGCTGTCCTACGTGGTGCGTGTCACGGCTTCCGACCTTGACGAGCTGAAACGCCGCTGTAATGAAGTCAAGGACTTCTACGATGATTTGAGCGTGAAGCTGGTGCGCCCCTTTGGGGATATGCTGGGCCTGCATGGGGAATTTCTGCCTGCCAGCAAACGGTATATGAATGATTACATCCAGTATGTGACAAGCGACTTCCTCGCCGGATTGGGATTCGGGGCTACGCAGATGTTGGGGGAGAATGAGGGAATCTATGTAGGGTACAGCCTTGACACAGGTAGAAATGTGTATCTGAAACCTGCTCTCGCCAGTCAAGGGGTGAAAGGTTCTGTGACAAATGCTCTCGCTGCCGCTTTTGTCGGCTCATTGGGAGGGGGAAAATCATTTTCCAACAACATGATTGTCTATTACTCCGTCCTGTTTGGCGCACAGGCTGTCATTGTAGACCCAAAGGCAGAACGTGGGAACTGGAAAGAAACGCTGCCGGAAATTGCCGACGAGATTAATATTGTCAATCTTACCTCGGACGAGAAGAACAAGGGGCTGCTTGACCCCTATGTGATTATGGAGAATCCGAAAGATTCGGAATCTCTGGCAATCGACATCCTCACATTTCTTACGGGCATTTCCTCCCGTGACGGTGAGAAATTTCCTGTCCTTAGAAAAGCCATTCGTGCCGTAACCAACAGTGAGGAACGGGGCTTACTGAAAGTCATTGAGGAATTGCGTGTGGAGGGAACGCCCATCAGCGTAAGTATTGCAGACCATATCGAATCTTTCACGGATTACGATTTTGCACACCTGCTTTTCTCACACGGGGATGTGGAGCAGTCCATCAGCCTTGAAAAGCAGTTGAATATCATACAGGTGGCGGATTTGGTGCTGCCGGATAAGGAAACCAGCTTTGAAGAATATACCACAATGGAGCTTTTGTCCGTGGCTATGCTAATCGTTATCAGCACCTTTGCCCTTGATTTCATCCACACAGACCGCAGCATTTTTAAGATTGTAGACCTTGACGAAGCATGGAGCTTCTTACAGGTGGCGCAGGGAAAAACCCTGTCCATGAAGTTAGTGAGGGCTGGGCGAGCCATGAACGCAGGCGTTTACTTTGTCACGCAGAACACGGATGATTTACTGGATGAAAAGCTGAAAAACAATCTCGGCTTAAAATTTGCGTTCCGTTCTACGGATATAAACGAGATAAAAAAGACCCTCTCCTTTTTCGGCGTGGACGCAGAGGACGAGAACAACCAGAAGCGTTTGCGTGACCTTGAAAATGGACAGTGCCTTATCAGTGACCTATACGGGCGTGTGGGCGTGATACAGTTCCATCCGATATTTGAAGACCTGCTGCACGCCTTTGATACCAGACCGCCCGTCAGAAAAGAGGTGGAGGAATGACAATAAAAAAGCTGTTACACCGGAATCCGGCGGCAGGCGGCAAGCCGGAACGGAAAAGAAAATGGAATATACAGCGGCTTGGAAAAGTGGCAGTTACGGTACTTCTGGTATTCGTGATTGCCATTTTTCTGTTAGCGACGCTGGGAACGGTAGCCCATGCCGCAGGGCTGGTGGATGATACCGTCAATGCCGCCAACGAATACAGCAAGTACCCATTGGACAACTACCAGCTTGATTTTTATGTGGACACGGGCTGGGATTGGCTGCCGTGGAACTGGCTGGACGGTATCGGAAAGCAGGTTATGTATGGGCTTTACGCCATCACAAATTTTATCTGGACAATCAGCCTTTATCTTTCCAATGCCACGGGCTATCTGATACAGGAAGCCTATTCACTGGACTTCATATCGGCAACGGCGGATTCAATCGGAAAGAATATGCAGACCCTCGCGGGCGTTACCCCAAACGGGCTGTCCTCGGAGGGATTTTATATTGGATTCCTGCTGATTCTGATTCTTGTCGTGGGAATCTATGTCGCCTACACGGGGCTTATCAAGCGTGAAACTACAAAGGCAATCCACGCCGTTGTGAATTTCGTGGTGGTATTCGTGCTGTCAGCGTCGTTTATTGCCTATGCTCCCGACTATATTGGGAAAATCAATGACTTTTCCGCAGACATCAGCAACGCCAGCCTGTCATTGGGGACGAAGATTGTCATGCCCAATACGGAGAGCCAGGGCAAGGACAGCGTGGATTTGATAAGAGATAGTCTTTTTTCTATACAAGTACAGCAGCCGTGGCTTCTGCTCCAATATGGCAGCTCTGATATGGAAGCCATCGGAATGGACAGAGTGGAAGCCTTGCTCTCAACCAGCCCCGACCAGAATAACGGCGAAGACAGGGAAGAAATCGTTGCGGAGGAAATCGAGGACAGGGATAACACGAATCTGACCGTCACAAAGACCATCAATCGGTTAGGTACAGCTTTCTTCCTCTTTATCTTCAATATTGGTATTTCTGTATTTGTGTTCCTATTGACTGGCATTATGATTTTCTCGCAGGTGCTATTTATCATTTACGCTATGTTCCTGCCTGTGAGCTTTATTCTAAGCATGGTTCCCACCTTTGACGGAATGTCAAAGCGTGCCATCACAAAGCTGTTCAATACGATTTTGACTAGGGCAGGAATCACGCTGATTATTACAATAGCATTTAGTATTTCCACCATGCTCTATACGCTTTCCGCAGGTTATCCGTTTTTCCTCATTGCGTTCTTGCAGATTGTGACCTTTGCCGGAATCTACTTCAAGCTGGGGGATTTAATGAGTATGTTCTCCTTGCAGAGCGGCGATTCCCAAAGAGTGGGAAGCCGTATTATGCGAAGGCCCCGTATGCTCATGCACGCCCATATGCACCGATTACAGCATAAGCTGGGGCGTTCTGTGGCGGCTCTTGGGGCTGGTGCAGCCGTTTCTAAGGCTTCTAAGCAATCGGGGGCGGCTTCTGGTTCGGGAGCTTCCAGAACCACACAGGCAGACCATACCCGACCGGATGGACAGACTGGCACAGCGGAAAAGGCTTCTTTTGGCAAACGTGCTGGACAGGCGGCAGGTATGGTCATGGACACCAAAGGCAGGATTGTAGACACCGCCGCAGGGCTGAAAGAACAGGCAAAGGATTTGCCCGTCAATGCAAAATACGCCCTTTATCACGGGAAAACGCAGGTGTCGGAGGGCGTGCGTGACTTTACATCCAGTATGACGCAGACCAGAACCGCCAGAGCGGAGGGGCGCAAGGAAAAAGAGGAACAGCGCAGGAAGACGATTGCAGAGCGCAGGGCGGAAATGGAACAGGCAAAAGGCAAAAAATCTTCTGCCGCAGAACCGCAAAAAACCGCTTCCCCTGTCCATGAACGACCTGCCACCACTGCATCACAAACCGAATCCCGTGAGCCTGTGGAGCGCAGCCAGACACAGACGGCCAGAGCCACGGCACAGGCTGGAAATGCTGGCAAGCCTACGGAAAGACCTGTGGTATCATCCGTGAAAGAAAAAGCGGATATGCCGCCAGAGAGGACGGGACGTCAGATTGTACAGACGGCTTCACATTCAGAAAGACCGCTGCCAAAGGCGGCTGCCCCTGCCACAGCAGAGCAAGAGCCGCAACGACAGTCCATCAAGGAGCGCAGTTCCACTATTCAGCGTGAATCCACCAGAAAGGAGAAGTCCAGAATTGCCGCCGAAGTTAAGAAAGGGGAGAAAAAATGAAGCTGAAGCATATCATCATTGCCAGCTCTGGGGTGTTCGTGCTGATTTTCTCCCTGCTCCTGTTTGTGGTCGTCCTGTTCTCGGATGAGGAAGACGGGGGCGGCTCTCATATCCAGTATGGCGGTGTGAATGTGCCAGCGGAGGTGCTGGCACACAAGCCCCTGCTGGAAAAGTACGCAAGGAAATACGGGATTGAAGAATACATCAATGTGCTGCTTGCGATTATACAGGTGGAATCCGGCGGTACGCTGGAAGATGTTATGCAGTCCTCGGAATCGCTGGGATTGCCGCCAAACTCACTAAGCACAGAGGAATCCATCAAGCAGGGCTGCAAGTATTTCTCGGAACTGGTGGCTTCCGCCGAAGCAAAGGGCTGTGACCTGAACGCCGTCATTCAGTCCTATAACTATGGCGGCGGCTTTCTTGACTATGTGTCGAACCGTGGGAAGAAATACACCTTTGAACTGGCGGAAAGTTTCGCAAGGGATAAATCCGGCGGAACAAAAGTGACCTACACAAACCCTATCGCTGTGGAAAAAAACGGCGGATGGCGGTATAACTATGGAAATATGTTTTATGTACTGGTGGTGTCACAATATCTGACCGTAGCGCAGTTTGACGACGAAACGGTACAGGCTATTATGGATGAAGCTCTAAAATATGAGGGCTGGCGGTACGTGTTCGGCGGAGCTTCCCCTACTACCTCCTTTGACTGTTCCGGTCTTGTCCAATGGTGTTTCGGCAAGGCTGGAATCTCCATGCCACGGACGGCACAGGAACAGTACAACGTGACGCAGCATATCCCCTTATCCGAAGCAAAGGCTGGGGATTTGGTCTTTTTTCACTCTACCTATAACGCTGGTACTTACATTACGCACGTCGGGATATATCAAGGAAATAACCGTATGTTCCACGCTGGCGACCCAATCGGCTATGCCGATTTGACAAGTTCCTACTGGCAACAGCATTTAGCAAGCGCAGGAAGAATCTCAAAATAGAAAGGATGAAAACCATGATTCAAATAAGAAAAAAAGAAAACCAGAAACAGCCAAAAGAAAAGAAGCCCCGTGTCTATAAGGCGAATATCCACAAGCGGATTGTAATTGCCCTGTGGGTGCTGCTGGCGGTCAGCTTCTGCTTTGCAGTGTATAAGAATTTCACGGCGATTGACGTACATACTATCCATGAAACAAAGGTCATTGAGGAAAAAATCATTGATACCCATAAGATAGAGAACTTTGTAACAAACTTTGCAAAAGTCTATTATTCATGGGAGCAGACGGCGGCTTCCATTGATAGCAGGGAGAACGCCATCAAGAATTATCTGACGGGAGAATTGCAGGTACTTAATACCGATACCATCCGCAAAGATATTCCCGTGTCCTCGGCAGTTAACGGGGTGCAGATATGGTCTGTCACACAGGCGGATGAAAACCAGTTCTCCGTGATTTTCACTGTGGAACAGTTAATCACGGAGAACGGAAGCACAAAGTCGGTGCGCTCCGCTTATGAAGTCACGGTATATGTGGATAGCTCTGGAAACATGGTTCTCACGAAGAATCCAACCATCACCAGCATACCCGTGAAATCCGGCTACACGCCAAAGGCAAAGGAAAGCGACGGAACGGTGGACGCTGTGACGACTGACGAAATCAACGAATTTCTGACGACGTTCTTTAAGCTCTACCCAACCGCAACTGCAAAAGAACTGTCCTATTATGTGAACGAGGGCGTGTTAAAGCCTATTGGGAAGGATTATGTATTCTCGGAACTGGTAAACCCTATCTACAACCGCAGCGATAGTCAAGTGACAGTTTCCGTGGCTGTGAAGTACCTTGACCAGCAGACAAAAGCAACACAGGTATCACAGTTTGATTTGGTGCTGGAAAAGAGCGGGAGCAACTGGAAAATTATAGATTAAATAGAGAAAGAATAAGGCAGATAATCGCTTACAGATTTCTGCCTTATTCTTTATTGATAACAAGTTAGACTTTCTATTATTTCTTTAAATGTTATAAAATCTGACGGAAAAGAATCTTTATGAATCCATATATTGATTGTGGTAGGCTCTACCTCTGGTATATCAAACTTATTTACAGTTAATTTATTTCGTAATACATTCTTGGGAAGCAATGAAATCCCCCCTCCGGCAGCAACCATGTTGATAATAGATTCTACTGTATCAAGTTCTATTATCTTGAATGATGCAGATTCACGTAAGAATAAATCCGTTAATATTTTGCGATATGGGCAGGTCTTTAAGTTGTTAATAACTATTGGTAACTGCCATATTTGGGAAATAGATTCACAATATTTAGGTGTTATAATAGAAAGATATTCTCTGGTTTTAAAAATACATTGTGCATTCGTGAATACATGAGGGTCATTCGTGATAACACAATCTAATAACTTTTGCCCTAGCTGTTTATCCATTTCTTGCTGATTAGAAGTATTTATTGAAAGATTGATATTAGGAAATTTTTTTTGGTATTCAATCAAACATTGAGGAAGTAAATATCCGGCTATTGTTTGAGTTGCTCCAATTTTTAATTGTCTAATATCTCTATGGAATGTATATAAAGTCTTATCCAGTAATGATATAATTTGTTCGGCGTATTGCAATAATCTTTCTCCGTCTTCGGTCAGCGTTACACCCTTATTATGCCGTATTAACAAAGTGGTGTTTAATTCATTTTCTAATTTTTTAATGTGAGCCGTGATGTTGGATTGCACATAACCCATATTTTCGGCAGCTCTTGATATATTTTTAGTACGTGCAACTTCTCTGAAAATCCTTAATTCTAAACTTTCCATACCATATCCTCCATCACTTAAAATGATGACAACCATCTTTAACAACTATTATACATCATGCAGGAGCAAATGTATAATAAAAGTGTAAGTAGAAAGCTGCTTACAGGGTGATGTGAATTGAGGAGGGATAAATATGATTGCAATGCAATATAAAATTTTTTTACCGGATGATTATGATATGGATAACATAAGGCAACGTGTAAAAAATAATGGTCATAAGACAGACGGCTTTCAAGATTTAATGTTTAAAGCATATCTAATTAAGGAAAAAGATGGTACATCTGAAAGCCATAACGAATATTCACCTTTATACCTATGGAAAGATAGTGGAGGAATGAATAAATTTATTTTTGAGGGCTTCTATAACAATATTTTACAATCCTTTGGTTGGCAGAAAATAAATATTGGTATTCCGCTTTTATGTGATTTGGGTAAGGAATTTAATAATTCTCAATATGCTATGGAAATTGAAAATGATGTTTCACCAACGAATCAAATGTCACCATTAAACTTCTTAGAAACTTCTGAAAGTTGTTTAGGTAAAGTGTTAATATATAACCCTGATAAATGGAAATATGTAGAGTATCGTTTTTATGAGAGAGAACCAAAAAAAACATTAAATAATAAAATATATCAAATACTTCATTTATCAGTATAAAGAAAGTTTGCAATTAAGTGACAAAATAAGAGAAGCAGGGAACATTTGGTTATTCCTCTGCTTCTTTCGCTTTACTTATACCATTTGCCAGAGCTTCCATAAGCATTAATTCTTTATCCGTAAAATTTTCTATCTGTTTTTCTATCTGCCTACGTCTGGTGCTCTTTACCAGATTAGTGTTAGGTAAGAAAAACTCGTCAACGGACACGTTCAATAAAGATACAAGGTCATAAAGTACCTGTAAACTGGGGTGTTGCCCCTTGTTCTCAATATTGGTTAAATAGCGTGGGTCAATCTCAATCATTGCGCCCACCTGTTCACGGGTTAAACCTCGCTTTTTACGGGCTTCTTTTATCGCAAGCCCAAACGTTTTAAAATCGTATTTATCTTCTTTTTTACGCATAATAAACCACCTACTTACATTTTACTGTTCCTGTTCAATAAGTAACAGGTATGGAAAAACGTATTATAAGGTTTTATAGTTCCTATTGTGTGATTTATACAAAAAAGTATACTGCCAGACGGCAAATAAAAAAAACCGTTTTCTGGCAGCATGATTTTCTTGTGTCAAAATCAGTTTCATATCCAGACGACGGTTTGAAGAAAGCCGCCGTCTTTTTGTTTGTTAAATGAAATCCACGGAGGATGTGTTGAAGTCAGCTATGAAAGCTCGGCGGTTTGTAAGGGGATAGCCGCCATGCACGATACAATCATTCGACATAATTCTACAAATGGTACGTCATTAAAAAAAGCCATTCTCCTACATTAGATAAAAATGCCTACCTATATGGTTTTTTGCAATACATAGCAGGTACTAATGAAGCACATAAGCAGATTGTAAAGTCTGTTTGTGTGCTTTTTTGGTTGCCGAAAACTTTTCTTAAAGTTTCTTTGCCAGTAATGCAACTGGCAGCCCTTTCGTGTCGGGACTTAGTGCGAAAGGGGGCAAAGGAGTTCGATTCACTCCCTTTCATGGCAAGAAAGGGGGTGAGATACTATGAAGCCATCTTCTTTTCAGACAACTATTGAGAATCAGTTTGATTATATCTGCAAGCGTGCTATGGACGACGAGCGCAAGGACTATATGAAAGCCCTGTCCAGGCAGTCCAAACGGGAAACGCTGTTTTCCGATATGGGCGATTACCTCGTCAGTCAGTTTGCAACTGTGGACAGCTACCCATCTGATTTTCATATCTTCACGCTGAATGATTCCACAGTCGGAGTAGAAAGCGATTTATTAAGCGAAGCATTACGGAATCTGACGGACAAGAAGCGTGAAATCATCTTGCTGTATTATTTTATGGATATGAACGACACAGAAATTGCAGACCTGCTAAAGCTGAACCGTTCCACGGTTTACCGTCATAGAACCAGCGGACTTGCCTTTATCAAAGAATTTATGGAGGAAAACGAAGAATGAAGACTACATATTCCATGATTCCTTTTCCTGTCATTGTGGCAGCGACGGACGGCGATACAGAAGCTATCAACCAGATTGTAAAGCATTACAGCGGCTTTATCGCCAAACGCTCCCTCCGCTCCATGAAAGACGAATACGGGAATCAGCACATGGTCGTGGATGAAACCTTACGCCGCAGGATGGAAACCAGACTGATTGCGAAGATTTTATCCTTTGAAATCGGAGAAGAATAAAACATTTTCCCTTTCGTGGAAGCGTGTTGATATGCTTCACGCTTCCCGAATGGGGATGTTTGCCGCCCTATCAAAGCATATTGCCGTCAGTATGCTTTGACAGGCTGACAAGCCGTTGTTCCTTGAAAACTGAATAAAGCAATCGAATACGTTTCGATAGGGAAAGAGCCGACGGGCTGACACGCCATGACCCCGAAAGGAGGGATGAAAAACGAGCGATTCACGCCAGCGTTCCGTATGCAGCTTTTGGCAGAGCTGCCGCCATGACCTCCCTATCGTGATAATGATACTCCCGTACAGCCACAGTCCGAGCGTGAAAGAACCGTCGCAGGCAAAGGGTACGGCTGCATGAGAACCATGCAGGGGTGGGATTCCCGTGAGCTATGCCAGAGCTGTTCGATTTGCTTATGACATAAAATGAAGCTGCACCAGAATCGGACAGCTTCATAAGATGGAATAGGACATACAGACATTTTCATAACATAAAGTGTCTGGTATTTATCGAAAGGAGGGCGTGAATGAAAAGAAACTGTATTCAGAATGTTATCATCCATGTTCCAGAAAATATGGATTTTCACGCCCTTTCCGATAAAATCAATGAGTTTCATTTAGAGGTGGTGGAACGCAGGTTAAACAGTTCTAACCTAACGAAGGAAGAAAAGATAACCGTTATTGATAAAATACTGGATAACCTAAAATCACGTGAGCTTGATGGAATCATCAAATAAGTGTTTGTGAAGCCGCCATACATTGTAAGGTGGCTTTGCTTGTTTTTGTTCCCAGCTACGAAGTGTAAAATGCTTTACGCCCATAAGCTGTGCAAGCTCCTGTTGTGTGATATGGTTTTTCTTGCGATAGGCTTTCATCTTTGAAGCCCAATCGCCAAAGTCATACATTGGTACAGTTAATTCGGCTGTTTCTTCATTGTCAGCGCCGAGGAACAATTTTGTTTCCCTTTGTATGGTGGTGGAAAACGGCCATTGCAGGGAACAAAATTGTTGGTAAGGATAGCGATAAGCCGTTCCCTGGGGGAGTCTATAATTCGGCATCCGGTAACCCCCGCCGCATTGCAGCCAAACCCCATGCACATCGTAAGAGCCTGTTTGCCGCAGGCGGAACAATTTTTAAAACACCGATCCAGATTGAAAGCAACCCGGGGCAGATAACCGAAGTCCTCCAGTAAGGTAAACAACGGGAAAAAAATAGCCATGGGAGGCAGCATGACGGAAACCACCCATGCGATAACCCGGTATACGCCGTGTACCAGCAGCCCGGTAAGGGCGCCGGGAATGCCTGCCGCAGTAAATAACGCGGCCAGCTGATCCTCCAGTCTGAAAAGAAACGTTGCCAGCAGGGCGGACGGGTAGTTGGCGCCTGTTATGGTAATCCAGAAGATCCCCAGAAGGAGCAGCAGCATAATAGGGAAACCGGTGACTCTGCTTGTAAATATATGATCCAGCCTCCGGTCGGTTTTGTCACAGCCTTCTTCCGGATAGAACACAACACCGCGGCATAACCGCTCGGCTGTCCGGACAAAAGCCGCAGCCAGATCGTCGTGAAGCTGTTCCCGGCTGATTCCCCGGTTCCGAAGAAACGCATGGATTTCCTCCAGTGTAACGGATATTTCAGGCTCGGCAGCAGGATCCAGATCCAGTCCGGCCTTGAGAGACATCAGCAGGTTTTCATTAGCATCCAGCAGACGTGCGGCAAGCCAGCGTGGGGAAGGCAGAGAGGCTGTTTCTCCTCCCCGTGCGGCATAAAGCTTTTTTATACGGGGTACAAGAAGGGAGAGGGCTTCTTCCACATATTCCGGATACACGACCAGAGGATAATTCCTGCTGTCCGGATTCCCGGAAGCTGCCGCAAGTCCGGGCAAGACAGGGGGGAAAAGTGTTTCCTCCAGATTTTCCAGCAGATCTTCAAGGCCTTTATTGCTGCGTGCGGCGGCACCTGTCACCGGGACATGAAGCCGGGATGCCAGCAGGGGAAGATCCAGCCTTATTTTTTTCTTTTTTGCTTCATCCAGCAAATTGACGCATACCAGTACCGGCCGGCCGGCTTCTATGATCTGCAGGACCAGGTTCAGGTTGCGTTCCAGACAGGTGGCATCGCAGACTACGATAACCGCGTCCGGTTCACGGAAGCAGATGAAATCCCTTGCGATTTCCTCTTCTGCCGAATGGGCCATGAGGGAATAGCAGCCGGGTATATCCACAAGCGTATAACAATGCTCGTGGAAGGTACAGGTTCCCCTGGCATTAAGGACGGTCTTGCCGGGCCAGTTGCCTGTATGCTGCTTCAGGCCGGTAAGGGCATTGAAAATCGTGCTTTTTCCCACATTGGGATTCCCGGCCAGGGCGATGGTTGCAGAAGACTTATCGGTCATGGGAACCCCCCTTTTTCAAAAGGATATGGCCGGCATCCTCCTCACGCAGGGCGATAACCGCTTCCCGTATCCGATATGCGGTGGGATCGCCCAATGGGCTTCGCTGGAGGCAGGTTACGGTGGTTCCGGGGATGAAGCCCATATCCTGAAGCCTCCTCCGCATTTCCCCCTGTGCCGTCAATTGGGTGATTACGGCTGAAAGGCCGGGAGACAGCCGTGACAGCGAGAATGTTTCCGTCATATGTTTCCTCCTTTTTTGCTGCCGGAGGACTCCAGGCGGACGGTTGCTGGAGCAGAGAGTACAAACTGAATAAAGGCCTCCGACGTATCATTCCAATTTAATATATGCAGGGGAAAAGATTGCGTGCTTTTGCCGGACCCGGAAGAGATAGAAACGGGAGCGCCGGTCTCCAGTGGAAATAATGGGCACTATGGGATAAAAAAACGGGAAGGGGTTGGCATTTCCTGAAATATAAGATAAAGTAAAAGTTAGAGAAAGGAGTAAAGAAGAAATGGGTAAGGAGAAAAAAAGGAAAAACATAGTGCTGCTGATGACGGATCAGCTGAGAGGGGATTGTATGGGCTGCGCGGGCCATCCGGATGTAAAGACACCTTATCTGGATACCCTGGCTTCCAAAGGAATGCGCTTTACCAATGCCTACTCGGCATGCCCTTCCTGTGTGCCGGCCAGGGCGGCGCTGCACACGGGGCTGACCCAGGAATCCCACAGACGGGTGGGCTACTCGGATGGTATTGCGTGGCGGTATCCCTCAACAATGGCCGGGGAACTGACAAAAGCGGGCTATTATACCCAGTGCGTGGGGAAAATGCATGTGGATCCGCTGCGTAACTATCTGGGGTTCTGCCATGTGGAGCTGCATGACGGTTACCTCCATTATTACCGGGATCCGGAGATAGCCTACCGGGAAAACCAGAAGCAGGCCGATGATTATTTTCATTGGCTGAAGCAGGAAAAGGGAATTGACTGTGATGTGACAGACACCGGACTGGAGTGCAATTCCTGGGTGGCAAGACCATGGATTTACGAAGAAAAATACCATCCGACCAATTGGGTCACGGATCGTTCCATCGATTTTCTGCGCAGAAGGGATCCGGATATGCCTTTTTTCCTTTTTGCCTCTTATCTCCGACCGCACCCCCCGTTCGATGCACCCCAGTGCTATTTTGATATGTACAGGGGAAAGGAACTTACGCCCCCCGCCGTGGGAGACTGGTGCGGGGAAGAAGCGCTTCGTGAACGGGGAAGGATCTTCGATTCGGATACCGGTCCGCTGGATCCGGAACTGATCCGCGAAATGCAGATTGGCTATTATGCCTGCGTAACCCATCTGGATCATCAGATAGGACGGCTCCTGCAGGCCCTGATTGAAAATAAGCTGTATGAGGATACGATCATTCTGTTTGTTTCCGACCACGGGGAGCTTTTAGGCGATCATCATCTGTTCCGGAAAAGCCGCGCTTACCAGGGCAGCAGCCGGATACCGTTCCTCCTTTCCGGCGGCGGTTTTACTCCCGGCAAAGCGGGAAGCGTCAGCAGGGAGCTGGTGGAGCTGCGGGATGTGATGCCTACGGTGCTGGAGGCAGCAGGCGTCCCGATCCCGGACAGCGTGGAAGGTATCAGCCTGTGGAACACCGCGCAGGAAGAGGACGGCACCGTGCCCCGGGAATATCTTCACGGAGAGCATGCCCTGGGTATGGCCTCCAGCCAGTGGATCATCACCCGGGAGGAAAAGTATATCTGGTATTCCCAGACGGGTGAAGAACAGTATTTCCGGATCGATGAGGATGAAAACGAACTTCATAACCTGATTCACGAGGAGGCCTGCCGGGAACGGGTGGATGCCCTGCGTGCCCTGCTGATCCGGGAGCTGGAAGGCAGAGAAGAAGGCTTCGTACAGGAGGGCAGGCTGGTAACCGGATGCGATCCTATTGTCTGGCTGACAAAGGATCGGCTATGAATTGACAATTTCTTAAGAAAATGATACATTAAAACTCAGTATATCAGCATTAAAAAAGAAAAATCTGAGAGGTACAAGAAAATTATGCATTGGTCTGACAGAATTGCGCAGGAAATTATCAGGCGCCGTCCTGATAAAGAGGAATATGTATGTGCGGCAGGTATCAGCCCTTCCGGTTCCATCCATATTGGAAATTTCAGAGATATCGCTACCAGCTATTTTGTGGTAAAAGCGTTGAGACGCCAGGGAAAGAAAGCAAAGCTTCTTTTTTCCTGGGATGAATTTGACAGACTCCGTAAAATACCGGTGAATGTTGCCAAACTTCCCCGCCCCGAAGGGGAAAGGCCCTGGGAGGAATATATCGGCTATCCCTATGTGGACGTGCCCAATCCTTTTGATGACGGCTGTCCCAATTATGCCAAGCATTTTGAGGATGAATTCGAAGAAGCCATGGAGCGTTTCGGCATCCATATGGATTACCGTTACCAGGCACAGATGAACCGTTCCGGAAAATATGCGGAATATGTAATTCAGGCTCTGAAGAAGCGGGGAGAGATCTTTGATATCCTTGACGGATTCCGTACCCAGGCGGCCCAGGAAGGAGAGCGGGAGGCTTATTATCCGGTAAGCATTTACTGCCCTCACTGCAAAAAAGATACCACCAGGATTCTATCCCTTTCCGGGGACTGCACCGTTGCGGAATATGAGTGCGCCTGCGGTCACAAAGGAACCTTTGATTTTACCAAAGATTTTAACTGCAAGCTGGCTTGGAAGATTGACTGGCCTATGCGCTGGATGTACGAAGGCGTGGATTTTGAGCCGGGCGGAAAGGATCATGCAAGCCCGGGCGGCAGCTACGATACCAGCCGCGTGATTTCCCAGAAGATTTTCGGCTATGAAGCCCCTATATTCCAGGGCTATGAATTTATCGGCATCAAGGGTGCAACCGGTAAGATGTCCGGCTCTTCAGGGCTGAACCTGACACCGGATACCCTGCTGAAGCTGTACCAGCCGGAAATGATCCTCTGGCTGTATGCCAGGTCGGAACCCACCAAGGCTTTTGATTTCTGCTTTGATGACGGGATTCTGCGGCAGTATTTTGAGTTTGACAAGCAGTATAATGATTTTGTGGATGGGAAAGCGGACGAATTCCTCACTAACGTTATGGCGAACTGCCTGCGGGAAGAGGAAGAAGGACAGCCCGGCTATAAGAAGATTGAAACCGTGCCCATGAGCCTTCTCGTACAGCTTGGGTCCGTGGTGGATTTCAATGTCCCTATGCTGGAAACCGTATTTGAAAAGATCGGTCAGCCCTTTACCTTTGACCAGTTCAAAGACCGGCTGGAACGTGCGAAATACTGGCTGGAGCAGTGTTCGCCGGAAAATGTGAACCGTCTGAGACCGTACAGGAACTGGGAGGTGTATGAAGCCCTTTCCGAAGAGGAAAAGAAGGAAATTGCCCTTCTTCATGCTTATATTAAAAAGGGAGGCTACAGCCTGGATGAACTGAACCAGGAATTGTATGCTATCCCTAAGCAGGTAATGGGAGAACTGGAGGACGCAAAGGAACTGAAGAAAATTCAGGGCCGGTTTTTCAAAAATGTATACCGTCTCCTGATCGACAAGGAAAAAGGACCCCGTCTGTACCTGTTCCTTTATGCAATTGAGCCGGATAAATATGTGAATCTGCTTGATTTCTCAACCCCTAAGACCGAAGAAGAGCAGCAGCTACAGGCAATGGAATCCGCTCCTTCCACGGAAGAAACGGAAAAGGCCGGGAAGCAGGTACCGCTCGGCGATCCGGATCCCGTCGAACCCATCCGTGAGGAAATTACCATTGATGACTTCGGCCGGATGGATATGCGTGTATGCAAAATCCTGAAATGTGCGGAAATCAGGAAATCCCACAGCTGTTATAAACTCACCCTGTCTGACGGGCTGAAGGAGCGTGTGATTGTGTCCAGTATTAAGAGCTATTACACACCGGAAGAAATGGTAGGAAAGAAGATTATTGTGATTGCCAATCTGAAACCTGCCAGATTTGCCGGAGTTACCAGCGAAGGAATGCTGTTGGCGGCTACGAACAATGCCTGCGGCTGTCAGGTGATCTTTGTGGATGATATCGTGCCGGAAGGAACAAGAATCTGCTGATACCGGAACAGAGGGTGAAAAGCCCCGGAAATATTTATTTCCGGGGCTTTTCCCATCATCCAAAGGGACGCCTGTTCTTTGCAGATTCAGCTGTGAAAGGACAATAAGGAGTAAACATGCGGAATATAACAATAACGGGAGCGCGGGAAGGTAATTTAAAAAACATCTCCCTGGAAATCCCCAGAGGCAGGCTGGTAGTGCTCACAGGAGTGTCCGGTTCCGGAAAGACCACACTGGCTATGGATGTGCTGTATAACGAATGTCAGAGACAGTATCTGGAGGCCATGGCTTTTCAGGGCATCAGTAAGCCGGAGGTGGAATCTGTACAGGGTGCATCCCCGGCCATTCAGATTTCCCAGAACGGCTTTGGCCGCAATCCGCGCTCTTCGGTGGGTACGGTTACTAACATTTATACGGATCTGCGCATGATTTTTGAGAAATTAGGAAAGCGTACCTGCCCATTCTGCGGCAGCGCCATTTATTCCGGAGAATGCAAAGAGGAGACGGAGAAGCTGGGGGAGGATTTCCGGGTTTATATGTACTGCAGCAGCTGCGGCAGACGTATGGATAAGCTGACACGGACCTGGTTTTCCTTTAATACCAGGGAAGGGGCCTGTCCTGTCTGCCAGGGTATGGGGAAAGTGATGGCTGTCCGGGAAGGGAATGTACTGCATGAGGATCTTTCCCTGGAAGAGGGGGCGGTGGATTATTGGGAGAGCAGATATGGAGAATACCAGACCCAGGCACTCTATGCCGCTTTTTCCCACTATGGCATCTCCTTTCAGCCGGGTACCGCCGTGAAGGATTTTACGCCTCTGCAGAAGGCGATCCTCTGCTATGGTGTGGAGGACAGCCGGGTAAAAGAGGCTTTTCCGGACATCAATCCGCCTAAAACCGTTGCGGGAGGCCGGGTGGAGGGATGCTTTCCTATTCTGTGGCGCAGACTGTCGGAAAAACAGGGAAATCTGGATAAAAAAGAACGTTATTTCGAGGAAAGAGAGTGCCCCGAATGCCATGGGGAACGGCTTGGAAAAGTAAGCCGTCAGGTAACGGTAATGGATACCAGACTGCCGGAACTGGCAGTGCTTTCTCTGGAAGAGCTATATGACTGGTTAACCCGGCTGGCAGGACAGATGAAAGAGAACGAGGCCGCCCTGACTCGTGTTTATGTCCAGGATCTGCAGACAAAAATAAGCCGGCTCATCCGTGCCGGCCTGGGATACCTTTCCCTGGACAGACAGACGGGGACTTTGTCCGGGGGAGAGGCACGGCGGCTGAAGCTTGCGGCGGCCCTGGACTCCCGGATCAGCGGAATCATATATATTCTGGACGAGCCGACCGTGGGCCTGCATCCGAAGGATACGGCCGGAGTAATGGATATCCTGAAAAAACTGAAGAGCCTGGGAAATACGGTTCTTGTAATAGAGCATGACACCGATGTGATGAAGGAAGCAGATCAGATCATTGACATCGGCCCGGGAAGCGGCAGGAACGGAGGCTGTGTGGTAGGGCAGGGGAATTGGGACGAATTGCTTTTGCAGGAAAACTCGGTCACCGGGAAGTATCTGAAACAGCCCAAGATCTATCCCTGCCGTTTCCGAACGGGCGGGCCGCAGAAACTATCCATACGGAATGCCAGTATCCATAATCTCAAAGGGATACGGGTGGATTTCCCGACATCCTGCCTTATCGGGGTAACAGGGGTTTCCGGATCGGGAAAGTCCACGCTTATTTTTGATGTCCTGGCAAAAGGGGAAGGCGTGGAGGGAATGCAGTATTTCGACCGTGTTGTTACGGTGGAACAGCATGCCCTCACCCGCATGAAACGTTCCAATATGGCAACCTATTCCGGGGTTTATGAGGGGATCCGTAAGGTGTATGCTTCTTTGCCGGAGGCCAAAAAGGCCGGTCTGGGTGCCGGTGATTTTTCCTTTAATTCCAAAGGCGGCCGGTGTGAAAACTGCCAGGGGCTTGGGTATGTGGTGAGCAATATGCTTTTTTTTGAGGACAGGGAGGTGACCTGTCCTGTGTGCGGCGGCAGACAATTCGCAGATCCGGTGCTGGCGGTAACCTATAAAGGACGTTCTATCCATGATATGCTTCATACCAGTGTGGAAGAGGCGGCCGAATTGCTTGGGGAATATCCGAAGCTTTTGGCTATACTGGCGCTTTTGCAGGAGGTGGGGCTTGGGTATCTGGAGCTGGGGCAGACCCTCACAACGTTGTCGGGAGGAGAAGGACAGCGGCTGAAGCTGGCGGGAGAGCTTTCCGGCAGCCGGGGTGGCCGGGGACTTTATCTTCTGGACGAGCCTACTACGGGACTTCATGCTCTGGATGTGGAACATTTCCTGAAGCTTCTGAACCGGATGGTGGATGCGGGAAATACGGTCATCGTAGTGGAGCATAACCTGCAGCTTATCCGCTGCTGTGATTATATCGTGGACTTGGGGCCGGAGGGAGGCATCCGCGGAGGAGAACTTGTGGCAGCAGGGACACCGCTCGCCATTATGGAGAATCCACGTTCTGTAACCGGAAAATACTTAAAGAAAATGGAGGAATGAATATGAGATATCCGAGTTTTTTACAGGAACAGGGAACTATCGGATTTGCAGCCCCGTCCTTTGGCTGTGCCACCGAGCCTTACAAAACCGCTTTTCTGCATGCGCAGGAAAAGCTGGCCGGTATGGGATATCGGCTGGATTTGGGACCGAACTGCTATGCCCGGGAGGGGATCGGAATCAGCAATACTCCCGAAAAGTGCGGAAGAGAACTGACGGAATACCTTCTTACTGACAAAAATGACATCC
This sequence comes from Eisenbergiella sp. OF01-20, assembly GCF_003478085.1. Classification (NCBI taxonomy): domain Bacteria; kingdom Bacillati; phylum Bacillota; class Clostridia; order Lachnospirales; family Lachnospiraceae; genus Eisenbergiella; species Eisenbergiella sp. OF01-20. The sequence goes on from NZ_QUES01000001.1 coordinate 109,861, forward strand.
TCATCTCCTGCGGAGGAGGGGAGTTGATGTGCGAAACCTTGGATTTCGTAGACTTTGATGCGATCCGGAAAGCACAGCCCAAATGGTATATGGGCTATTCCGATAATACGAATCTGACCTTTCTGCTTACTACGCTCTGCGATACGGCCTCGGTGTACGGGCCGTGTGCAGGATCCTTCGGCATGGAACCCTGGCATGAATCCATTCAGGATGCCCTGGACTTGCTCCGGGGCCGGAAACTGGTCATGAAAGGATATGAAAAATGGGAGAAAGAGCCTTATGAAGCCGATGAAAATCCGCTGGTACCCTATCATTTGACGGAAACGCGGCTCCTCCGCAGCTTTCCGGAAGGAGACAGCACGTTTTCAGGAAGATTGATAGGCGGATGTATGGACTGCCTGGTAACCCTTCTTGGGACCCGTTATGACCGGGTAGCGGACTTTAGCAAAACCTATGAGCAGGACGGCTTCATATGGTTTCTGGAATCCTGTGACCTGAATGTATTCTCCATCCGCCGGGCTGTCTGGCAGATGCAGCACGCGGGCTGGTTCTCTCATGTAAAGGGCTTTCTCATCGGACGTCCCCTGGTATTCGGACAGGAAATGATGGGATTGGATCAGTATCATGCCGTCTATGATTTGCTTAAGGAATACCAGGTACCGGTTATCATGGATGTGGATTTGGGACATCTTCCGCCGATGATGCCTCTGATTACAGGAAGCCTTGCCGCCGTTACGGTACAGGGGAATGAGCTGGAAATAAAAATGGAATTGAAATAAAGCCCTGTACCGGTCAAAGATCCCGCCCCCTTCTCCTTCAGGAAACGGTTCAGTGGAGGAGGGGGCAGGGCTTCTGCCGCTATTTGCGGAAATGGACAATTGTGGTTGACAACGCAGGTAAAAATAGGAATAATAACAAGTGAGTACACGTGAACAGGAGGTCGGGAGAATGGGTGTTACAACGAAGGATTTAGCCCGCATATGCGGAGTTTCAAGAGCTACGATAACCAGGGCTTTGTATGGGACGGGAAGCATTAAAGAGGAAACCAAGAAAAAAATCCTGGATACGGCAAGGGAGCTGGGATATCAGCCGGATCTGATGGCCCGCAGCCTGGTAATGGGAAAAAGCAGGATGATAGGTACCGTCGTTGTGGATTTGCGGAACCAATATTTTCCCAAAATGATAGATGCCATAGAAAAAAGGACCAAGGAATCCTCATATATGCTCAATATTTCCCTTCATGAGGATGATAAGGAGGAGGAAAAAAGACTGATCCAGGCTATGGTCGGCTATCATGCGGACGGCCTGATACTGAACTGCATCAATAAAGACGAAGCTTTCGAAAAAATGCTGGGACAGCTGGGCATCCCCTATGTAATCCTCGGTTACCAGGTTTTCAAAAACAGTCATACGGTAGGGGTGGATGAATACGAAGCGGCATATAAAGGGGTTAATTTTATCTTGGAAAAAGGATATAAAGAGGTCGTGTTCGTGGTCCCTCCGCTGTACGATGCGGACGGGATACCGAATATCGGACATGCCGACCGCAAGAAGGGGTTTGCAGATGCCGCCGAAAAGAGCGGCTGCCGGTATACGATCCTGTACGGAAACGATTACTTGGAAAAGGCACTGGAATATATGCGTCTGAAAGCGGAATCCAAACCGGCTTTTTTCTGCTCAGGAGATACGTTTGCCGGGGAATTGATGAGCTTTTTTTCCCGGAACGGCTATCTGCTTCCCGACGATTACGGCCTGATGGGGTATGACAGGGTCGGCTTTTACCAGGATTTTTCCCCCAGGCTGACTACCGTGGACAACCATGTGGAGCGTATGGGTTATGAAGCTGCCAATATGCTGATTGATATGATTGAAGGCAGGGAGGTTCCGCAGCATATTAAGGTGCCGGTTGCTATCGTGGAGGGACAGACACTATGATGGAATGTGCATAATTTATAAGGAGTACAAAAAAAAGAGAAAAAAATATACAAAAACAACAGGAATAATATTTAAAAAAGCATTGACGGGCGAAAAAAGTTGTGATATATTACAATTATCTAATAAAGGTACACGTGAACATATTAAAGGCTATCCAGAATAAAAAGAGCTTGGGAAAGCCATTTTTTTACAAGCAAAATGTACACGTGTACATTGATGCGGCAATCCGGTTTGATAAAAGGAGGATTTATTATGAGATCAAAGAAACTTGCCCTGCTTTTGAGCACTGTACTGGCAGCTTCCGCGTTGGCAGGCTGCGGCAGCAGCACTGCGCCAAAGGAAGCATCCGTTCCGGCGGCGGACAGCACCGCGGCAGTATCTGAAGAAAGTGCCGGCTCGGGAAACGCTTCGGAAGCGGAAGCCTCAGCACCCATCACCATTGACTTCTGGAATTCCTGGACGGGTTCGGATGGGGATACCCTGGTGGAATTAGTAAAGCAGTTCAATGACGAGAATCCCTGGAGTATTACCGTAAATATGGATATCAGTTCTTCTTTTGCAGAAAAATTGTCCACTTCCCTTCCTACCGGCGATGCAAGTCCCCTGATTCTGATGGGTAACGGCGACCGCTTCAAATATCAGGAATACCTGCTTCCCATCAATGACATCTGGACGAACACCCAACTGAAGGAAGAGGATTTCAATACCAATTCCCTGGATACGGGAAGAATCGGGGAGGATTTGTACTCCCTTCCTTTCCAGAATTCCCTGTATTACATGTACTGGAACAAGGATTTGTTCGAAAAAGCCGGACTGGATCCGGAGGCTCCTCCGCAGAGCTTCGAAGAGTGGACGCAGATGGCAGCCAAGATTACGGATCCGGACAGCAACGTATACGGCTCCGGATTATTCATGTCTTACGGAAATCAGGAGATGTGCCTGATGCAGCAGATGGGCGGACTGGCTGTGGAGGATCAGGGAGACGGTACTTATAAAGTGAATATAGCAGGTAACGAAGGTTATCAGAAATATCTGGAATGGATGAAAGCCCTGTACACCAATGGTGATAACCCCCAGGAAAATGAAATTGATTCCATGTTTAAGGCCGGACAAATCGGTATTATGGTGAATGGTCCCTGGCTCGCTCCCGGCGCGGACGAATCCGGCGTGAATTTCGGAATGTGCAAGATTTTCGGGCAGGAGCCTCTCGGGGATGTGGCCGGTTTCTTTATCACCAGCAGTGCCACGGATGAAGAGAAGCTTGCCTGTGAAAGATTCCTCCAGTGGTGGTATACAGGCAACGAAGGCTGTGCAGTAGAGGATACGGCGGTTTCCACCTGGTCCCTGAAGCTGGGATTCCCCACCACCTATGTCCCTACGGCGGAATGTGACGCTTATAAATCCAATGAAAGGCTTGCCGCCCTTACTCTGGATGATAACAGCAAGGACTCCATCTGGATTACCACCTCTCCGGAATTCAAGGGGTGGGGCGATTTAGTAACGGTTATCGGCAACATGACCCAGGCCGTTGTTTATGATACACCTATCGATGAGGCTATGGCACAGGCACAGGAGGATGCGGAAAAGGCAGTTACCACTTACGAGGGGGCTGACGCGCTTGCAGAGGCTAATACCCCGTAGTAAGCCGCAGCAGCGGAAAGGGAGAATGGGGAAAGTGTTCCGGTTCTCCCTTTCCGTGAAACAGACAATCATTTGGAATGGAGGCGCACCCATGGGGAACAAGTGGAAAAATCTGCGTTCTTACTGGAACAAGCCGCAGAGGGCAGCATATCTTTTCCTGCTGCCTGCGGCAATTTTAATTTTGGTATTCAATATTATCCCGCTCTTTGCATCGTTTGTAATCAGCATGCTGGATATGGGAATATCCTTTGACAGCGCAAAGTTTGTGGGGCTGGATAATTTTAAGGAGGCGCTGACGGACAGGCGCTTTATCAACAGCCTTATCGTAACCATTAAATTTACGGTGATCGAAGTTCCGATCCAGATGGTGCTGGGACTGGTGCTTTCCGCTATGCTCACCAAAAACACATTTACGAATAAGCTGTTCCGGAGTATCTATTTCATTCCGATTGTATGCTCCGCTACTGCCATCGGCATCATGTGGCAGATTATCCTTCATTCAAACGTTGGGCTTATTACCTACTGGGTAAAGCTTCTTGGTTTTGGAAAGGTCAATTTCCTGAATACCCCCGGGCTTACTCTGGGCGTGGTGATCTTTGTATCTGTATGGAGGACCTTCGGAATCTCCACCATTATCCTTATTTCAGCCATGCAGAATGTGCCGGGAGATTATTATGAAGCGGCGGATATCGACGGCGCAGGCAAAATCAGGCAGTTTTTCTCAATTACCCTGCCCTGTATCATGCCTTCCTTCTGGTTCCTGCTGATGACAAGGGTGATTGGTTCCCTTCAGGTATTCGATTTGGTTTTCACTCTCACGGACGGCGGACCGAATTACACCACAGAGACGCTGGTTACCTATGTATATAACCGCGCCTTCGATGTGGGCAACCGGATGGGCTATGCCACAGCTATGTCCGAATTCCTGTTCCTAATCATTATGGTGATAACACTGATACAGTACCGTATTATGAAAAAGACGGAATACTAGGAGGAAAATTAATGAAAAGCAGAAATTTGAAAAGAAAACTGTTTCGGATCCCCATTCTCTTGATTTTCCTTATCCTGGCCGTTATCATGCTGCTTCCTATTATTTGGATGCTGCTCAGTTCCTTCAAACCGGATAATGAAATTATAAAATTCCCGCCGACGCTGTTTCCTTCCTCCTTTACGCTGAAGAATTTCATCAAATGTACACAACGTATCGATATCTGGGTGTATTTGAAGAACTCTTTTGTATATTCCTTCGGAGCCACCCTGCCGTCACTTCTGGTTAATACAATGGCAGGATATGCCTTTGCCAGATATGAGTTTAAGGGGAAAGATATCATATTCGTTATTTTCCTTGCAACGATGATGATTCCCTTCCAGGTCATTATGATCCCTTCTTTCCTGGAGGTCCATGCGCTGGGGATGTACGATAACTATGCCGGGCTGATTATCCCTAAAATAGCGGCGGCGTACTGGATATTTATGATGCGTTCCGCTTTTTCCGGGCTTCCCAGGGAACTGGAGGAGGCGGCGCGGATAGACGGGCTGAATGAATTTGGGATTTATTCCCGTATTATGATGCCTCTTATCAAGCCCGCTCTTGTGACGCTGATCATACTCAGTGTGAACGGAAACTGGAATGATCTGCTCTGGCCCTTGATTATTACCTCCGATTCCAAAATGCGCACCCTGTCAAACGGGCTTGCTCTTTTTGTGGGGGCCAGGACCATCGAGTACGGTGCGGCGTTCGCCGGTGCCGCCATTTCCCTGATCCCTATGCTGATTCTTTACATATTCGGACAGAAATATTTTGTGGAAGGCCAGGCGACAAGCGGTTTAAAGGGCTGACGGACCGGGCCTGTACCCGGCAGCCGGTGCGCTGCGGAAAGGATAATTATGCAAAAAGCGAAGGTAACTGTGCATCCGGATTACCGGATTGGAGAAATTGACAGGCGTCTGTTCGGCGCGTTTCTGGAACCCATCGGGAGCTGGGTATATGGCGGGATATGGAACCCGAAGCATCCCCTTGCCGATGATTACGGCTTCCGGAAGGATATATTGGAAATGACAAAAGAACTGGGTATTCCTGCGGTAAGGATGCCCGGAGGCAATTTTACCTCCGGATGGGAATGGAAGGATTCCATAGGACCCAAAGAAGAAAGAAAAAAGCATCTTGATCTGGCCTGGCGCCAATATGAAACAAATGAAATAGGTCATGATGAATATCTGGAATGGGCCAGACGGGTGAATACCGACCCTCTGTATACGCTGAACATGGGAACCGGGAGCATCGAAGATGCCCTGCACTGTGTGGAATATACCAATCATGAAGGAGGGACCTACTGGTCGGATTTGAGAAAAAAGAATGGTTATGAAAAGCCCCATAAAGTAAAGACCTGGTGCTTGGGAAATGAAATGGACGGTCCGTGGCAGATACGATCCTGGGAAAAGGATCCGAAGGGTTACGGCATAAAGGTTCATGAAACATCAAAAATTATCAAATGGATCGACCCTTCCTGCGAGACCGTTGTGGCAGGTTCATCCACGCCCAACAACAGAACCTATCCGGACTGGGATTTGAAGGTGCTGGGCGAATGCTACGACAGTGTGGATTATTTGTCCCTGCATTATTACCACAGTGCGCCGGAGGGGGATATAGGCGCGTATCTGAATGCTTCCAGTGTATTTGAGGATTTCATTAATACGGAAATAGCAGCGTGCGATTTGATGCAGGCCCATTTCCGTTCGCCCAGGAAAATGATGATTTCCTTTGATGAATACGGCTGTAATTTCAGCCCGCAGAGGCAGACGACCGTAGGCAGGTATGGTGCGGTTGACCGCAGTGCCTATCCCGAATTTTCCGCTCATATCAGCCGGCCCTTCCGTGTAAATGACCCGGCTTCCCCGGAACCGCCGGCACGGGGGGATTTCCTGGAAGCGCTTGCGCTGTCCTCCATATTGATGACTCTTGTACGGCATGCGGATCGTGTCAAAATCGGATGTATGACAGGAGGGCTGTTTGTAATCGGCAGTGATGAAGGACATGTGTGGAAGCAGGCAGGCTATTACCTGTTCGAATCGTTTATCCGGTATGCCAGAGGGATCTCCCTGCGTCCGGCGGTGGAATCTCCTGTGTACTCTGTAAATGGCTTTAACCTGAATGATTTCAACCAGACACCTGCATATACGGGAGTTCCTTTTATCGAATGCTGTGCTTCCCTGGAGGAAGCAAATGGCAGGGCGGCTATATTTCTCCTTAACCGTAACTGGGAAGAAGATATGGAAATAGAACTGGACATCAGCGGTTTTGCCGGGTATTGCATGGAAGGGCATACGGTGATCCATGCGCAGGATCCGCATGCGTATAACAGCTGTGACAACCAGAATGCAGTGATACCGGCGGAAGCGGCGGGTGACAGGCTGAAGGACGGGAAAATCTTTCTGCATGCCCCGGCCCTGTCCCTGCATATCATCCGTTTGGTGAAAGAAAATCTTTGCCCCGCAGGGCGTAATCGTAAAGCTTAGGAGGAAAACAGACATTTTGAAGAACGCAGAGGTTATTTATAACAGAAATTATACAATCGGGGAAGTGGACCGGAGAATGTATGGATCCTTCGTGGAACATCTGGGCCGCTGTGTTTATGACGGGATTTACCAGCCCGGTCATCCCGCGGCAGATGAATACGGTTTCCGCAATGATGTAAAGGAACTGATACGGGAACTGGGAGTAACGGCTATCCGTTATCCGGGAGGAAATTTTGTTTCCGGTTATGACTGGAAGGATGGGATCGGGCCAAAAGAAAATCGGCCGGTAAAAAAAGAAATGGCATGGAACGTCCTGGAAACCAATCAGGTCGGCACGGATGAATTCGCCCGTTTTGCCCGGGAATGCAGCGCCGAAGTACTGATGGCTGTAAATCTGGGAACCGGGACGCCTAAGGAAGCGGCCGAACTGGTGGATTACTGCAATACCGGAAAAGGTACCTTCTGGAGTGACTTACGCCGCAGCAACGGGACAGAAAACCCCCATGGCTTTAAGGTATGGTGCCTGGGAAACGAGATGGACGGAGAATGGCAGATAAACATGCTGAAGGCAGGGGAATATGCCAGAAAAGCAAAGGAAACGGCAAAAATGCTGAAATGGACAGATCCTTCTGCTGAGCTTGTTGCCTGCGGCACCTGTACGAATGAGGTAGGCCATAGTTCTTACGGGGATTGGGATCTGGCTGTTTTAGAGGAAACTTATGAGTATATCGATTACCTGTCCCTGCACCGGTATTATAATTACGACCCCCATAAACAGTTGTTTTACCCCATGCATGACGACGAATCGGATATCCCCTTCTTCTTCCGGGATTTAAAAGATTTTATCCGCACGATAATCAGCGCCTGTGATTTTGTAAAAGGGAAAAAACGCTCGGATAAGACCATTCATATTTCCTTTGACGAATGGGGAGTAATTACCGAAGCCGGAGCGGTGCCAGGGGGCGTGAGCCAGGAATTTGGTTTTGCCAACTTCCGGCAGCTGGATGCGGTGATATACGGCGGCCTCCTCTGCACCTTTTTAAATTATGCCGACAGGGTTAAAATCGCATGCCAGTCCCTGCTGGTAAATGAAGGCGGTATGATAACCACGGATCCCAACGGCAAAGCCATCCGTCAGGCCACCTATTACCCCTTTCAGGATGCAGCGGCATACGGCAGAGGAACTGCGCTTAAGGGAATTGCCAGGATGCCGGTAACAGAAACCGGTCATCACGGAGAACAGGAAACGGTCACGGCAGCCTGTGTGTACAACCAGGAAAAGAAGGAAATCACCGTATTTGCCATAAACTGTGAAATGCAGGAGGAAGTATCCCTGCAGCTTGCTTTTGAACAGTTCGGGGAACTGGAAGGGATAGAATGGCGCGAACTCTATGATAAGGATCCTTATGCAAAAAACACCTTTGACGAGGAGTTCCGTATAGTACCTGCGATAAAAGAACTGCCAGGCACCCAGGACGGCCGCATAACGGTAACATTGAAGGAACATTCCTGGAATGTACTGCGGTTTTGCGCGAAATGACCGTTCAAAGAATCTACAAAAAAGCGGAAGCCTTTTCTGGAAAGGTTTCCGCTTTTTTCAGAGTGTGTCAGCCGGTGATAAAGAATGCAGGGCATATTGTCATCTTAATATCATTATTTCATTAGCGGCGTTCCGAAACGCACTCTCCGGTAAATTTTCTGGATGATAACAACAGGAAGACTGACAACCAGATATACAGTGGAAAGGATTCCTGCAAGGCCACCCACAATCATGATGATAAGCATTCCGATATTCATATATATGTTCCCCTTTTTATTCAGACTTATTAATATCAGACCTATTTTAGCAATGTGCCCGGACAGTGAAAAGGTTTTTGACGGATGCTTAACACAATTCTAGCATCTTATTAGCAGTATCTTAGCGGGGCGCCGCGATAACTTCCTGCCGGTTTGGAAGCCAGCCTCGTGACTTTCCCGAAAAGCTGTGCTATACTTGTTAAGAAAACAAATACCGTGGGTGGGAACGGAGGAACTATGGAACGAGAAGAGGAAGAAAAGAAGCATTTTGCGGTCCTTATAGACGCGGATAATATCAGTGAAAAATATGCTTCAAGTATTTTTAATGAAATTGCGGATTACGGATATGCGTCCTATCGCCGTATTTACGGCAACTGGGCGAAAGGAAACGGCTGGAAGGAGGACACTCTCCTGGAGAATTCCATCAATCCAATCCAGCAGTTCAATTACACAATCGGAAAAAATGCCACGGATATGGCTATGGTCATTGACGCCATGGATATCCTTTATTCCGGCAAGGTGGACGGCTTCTGCCTGGTCACCAGTGACAGTGATTTTACCAAGCTGGCCATGCGTCTGCGGGAAGAACAGATGTATGTAATCGGGATGGGGGAATCCAAAACCCCGCTGGCGCTGACTAAGGCATGCAATAAGTTTATCCATCTGGATTTGATCTCCGGAGAGGTGGAGGACAAGAGCACGGAGAGCATCAAGACAACCGGAAGCGGAAGAAAGCAGAAAACACTGGCTGTTGAGGAGAAGCAGGACAGCACCGTTACTCCTATCAGCGAAATCGAAGAATCTATCATTACCTTTGTGCAGAACAACGAAAATAAAGGAAAGCCGACCTACCTGGGCGAGGTGGGAAGCAGGCTCTGCGATAAGTTCATTGAATTTGATGCCAGAAACTACGGCTACACCAAGCTGGTAACCCTGTTGAAGGACAAGTGTCCCAAGCTTGTTATTAAGCAGGAAGGGACCTCCTATCAGATAGAACTGAAAGAGCAGACGGAGCCGGAAAACCTGGAAAAGGAAATTATTGCTTTCCTGAAACGGAACGACGGGAAGGTGGACAACCTGTCTCTGGTGCTGGAGCAGCTTAAGAAAAAGCATCCGAATTTCAATCTTAACGATTATGGTTACAGCAGGATATCCAGTTTTTTACGCAGTTTTGATAAGATTACGGTACATGGAAATGCACTTATGCTGAAGGAAACGGCGCACAAGAAGTAAGAGAGAAGGAACGATAAGAAAGCCGGGAAGAAAGGAAAATCCCGGCTTTTTATAGTTGTCTCTCTTTTCGTTTGCTATCTTGACACCAATACAAGCAGTCTGTACAATGAATCTGTATGTTTGTCAATGGAAAACCAAATATCCGGCAGGTCACCTGCGGATATCTGGTACGCGGATAAAGAGTAAACAGGAATGGATAATAACTATGATATCATCACCAGAATAAACAAGGCATATTCCGGGATGAGCAAAGGGCATAAAAAAATTGCTTCTTATATAATGGAGCACTATGATCAGGCGGCCTTTATGACAGCGGCGGCTCTGGGAAAGGAGCTGCGCATCAGTGAATCCACAGTAGTCCGTTTTGCTGCCGGAATCGGCTATGACGGCTATCCGGGGATGCAGGCGGCGCTTGCCGCCTGGATAAAGAGTAAGCTGAATACGGTGGGGCAGGTGGGCGCCAGGTATGCCGGAAGCACCCAGTCGGAGGTGATCAGCAGCGTGCTGGAAAATGACAGGGAGAATATCCGGGTTACAATGGAAAATCTGGATTCGGCGGCTTTTCAGACTGCGGTGGATATCATCCTTGAAGCCAGGACCGTCTATATCGCAGGGATCCGAAGCTGTGCCCCTCTGGCCGAATTCCTCAGCTTTTACCTGAATATGATACGCGGTAACATCGTGCTGCTTAAGACTACAAGCTTGAGTGAGGTTTTTGAACAGATGCTGCGGATTGGGAAAGAGGATGCCATTATCGGAATCAGCTTTCCCCGGTATTCCATGCGTACACTGAAAGCTATGGAATTTGCCAATGACCGAAATGCCAAGGTGATTACCATAACCGACAGTGTGCATTCGCCCATGAACCTGTATTCCTCCTGTAATCTGCTGGCAAGGAGTGAAATGGTCTCTATCGTGGATTCCCTGGCAGCGCCCCTGAGCCTGATTAACGCTCTTGTGGTGGCCCTTTGCCTGAAACGGCCGGAAACCGTAAAGGAGAGCCTGGAAACACTGGAGGGGGCATGGAATAACTACCAGGTCTATTTCAATGACGAGATTAATTTTATCGATGAAGATACGGTCCTGTCCATCCCTTCCGTGAAAAAAAGCGGTAAAGAGACGGATGCGTCCATAACGGGAGAGCATATATGAGCAGGGTTTTGGTAGTGGGCGGAGGCGCCGCAGGAATGATGGCAGCGTTTGCGGCAGCAGGAAAAGGCCATAGGGTTATTTTATTTGAAAAAAATGAAAAGCTTGGCAAGAAAATTTATATTACGGGCAAGGGACGATGCAATGTTACCAATGCCTGTGACCTACAGGAGTTGTTTGACAATGTGGTCAGCAATTCCAAGTTTTTGTACAGTGCTTTTTATGGTTTTGATAACCATGCGGTGCAGCAGTTTTTTGAGAAAAGAGGCTGCCCGTTGAAAATTGAAAGAGGAAACCGGGTTTTCCCCGTATCGGATCATTCCTCGGATGTGATCCGGGCCTTGGCGGGAGAACTGGAGAAGGCGGGCGTGCAGGTACGGCTTCATACGCCGGTTAAAAGGCTTCTCATAGATAAGACGCAAGATGATGGTCCCGGCAGGATAAAAGGCATAACGCTTTTGTCCGGAGAAGAGGTATCGGGGGACGCGGTAGTTCTCGCCTGCGGCGGCCTTTCTTATCAGGCTACCGGATCTACCGGAGACGGCTACCGCATGGCACAGGAGGCAGGCCATTCCCTTGTCCCCTGCCTTCCTTCCCTTGTCCCTTTCCATATCAAAGAGGAGTGGTGCAGACAGCTGCAGGGGCTGGCATTGAAAAATGTAGCCGCCTCATTATATATAGAAGGAAAAGAAATATACGAAGGCTTTGGAGAAATGCTGTTCACCCATTTCGGAGTGAGCGGGCCGCTGATTCTGAGCGCCAGCAGCTATTATCAGACCGCGGCGGAAAAGCGGAGAAAGAAGAAAGAAAAGAAAGCAGAGAAAGCAGAGAAAGCAGAGAAAGCTGCATCTGCCGGAAGCGGAGAGAATGGTGCGCAGGCGGTTCTCAAGCTGGATTTAAAACCGGCCCTTTCCATGGAACAGCTGGATAAGAGAATCCTCCGGGATTTTGAGGATAATAAAAACAAACAGTTTAAAAATGCGGTGGACGGTTTGTTTCCCGCCCGGCTTGTCCCGGTGATGATTCAGCTTTCCGGTATTGATCCGGAAAAGAAGGTTCATGAGATAACGAGGGAAGAACGAAAATATTTCGCGGAATGTATCAAGGGACTGTCATTGACCGTAACGGGGACAAGAGGTTTTGAAGAAGCCATTATTACCCGGGGCGGTATTAAGGTTAAGGAAGTGAATCCCTCCACAATGGAATCGAAACTGGTATCCGGCCTGTACATGGCAGGGGAAATGCTGGACCTGGACGCACTGACAGGGGGCTTTAACCTGCAGATAGCCTGGTCAACCGGACATTTGGCGGGAGTGAGCATTCCCTGACGGAAAACACAAGAGGAAGCAGCCGAAAAGGCGGGTTGCACAGATAGGAGCAGATATGAGTTATAATATAGCTATTGACGGACCGGCAGGGGCCGGAAAAAGTACGATTGCCAAATTGCTTGCAAAGAAGCTGGGTTATGTATATGTGGATACCGGAGCTATGTACCGGGCGATTGCCCTGTATCTGCTCCGTGAAAAAGTACGGCCCGGGGACACGGAGGCTATCAGCCGCACCTGTATGGAGGCGGAGGTTACGCTGCTTTATCAGGATGGGGAACAGATGGTGCTTTTGAACGGGGAAAATGTAAATGGGCTTATCCGTACCGAGGAGGTGGGGAATATGGCCTCCAATGCATCCGCCGTTCCGGCGGTACGGGCAAGGCTGCTGCAGCTTCAAAGGGATTTGGCGGCCAGCGAAAATGTGATTATGGATGGCAGGGATATCGGCACCTGCGTTCTTCCGGATGCCGACGTGAAACTATTCCTGACAGCGGGCAGCGCCGTACGGGCCAGGCGCAGATACGAGGAGCTTCTGGCAAAAGGGATGCCTGGGAGCTTTGAACAGATAGAAAAGGATATTATTGAAAGGGATGCCAGGGACAGGAACCGGGAAATTTCCCCGCTGCGCCAGGCGGAGGATGCCTGTCTGGTAGATACCTCCGATATGGATATCCCGCAGGTGGTGGATACCATCCTGGAAATCTGCCGTCAGAAAGGGTGCATATAATATGGAAGTGATACTTGCGGAAAGTGCCGGCTTCTGCTTTGGCGTAAAGCGGGCTGTTGACAAGGTCTACGAACAGATTGCAGCCGGTAAGAAAATTTATACCTGCGGACCTATCATCCATAATGAATTTGTCGTACAGGATTTGGCAAAAAGAGGGGTGCAGGTGATCGAATCCGAAGAGGAACTGGAAGCGCTTAAAGAGGGGACGGTGGTGATCCGATCCCATGGAGTATCCAAAGCAATCTGCGAAAAAATAGAAAAACAGGGACTGGAATGCGTGGATGCCACCTGCCCCTTCGTAAAACGGATTCATAAAATCGTGGAAAAAGAAAGTGCGGCAGGCTGCCAGATAGTTATCATCGGAAATGCCGGACACCCTGAAGTAGAGGGGATCCGCGGCTGGTCACTCACGCCTGCAGCCGTTGTGGAGTCGGAAAAAGAGGCGCGGGAATTTGTCCCGGAAGCAGGGAAAAAACTATGTATTGTGTCACAGACGACATTTAACTACAATAAATTTCAAGAATTAGTTGAAATTTTTCTAAAAAAAGGTTATGATATTAGTGTTGTGAATACTATCTGTAACGCAACTGAGGAGAGACAAACTGAGGCAAAGGATATTGCAGCGAAGGTCGATGCAATGATTGTTATCGGTGGAAAGCACAGTTCCAATACAAGAAAACTGTATGAAATATGCTGCAGGGAATGTGCTCACACCTGTTTGATACAGACACTGGATGACTTGCATTTAGAACTACCCAAAGCTGTCCGCCTGGTGGGTATTACAGCCGGAGCGTCTACCCCGAATAAATTAATCGAGGAGGTTCAAAATTATGTCAGAATTAACTTTTGAACAAATGTTGGAGGAATCATTAAAAACTATACACGCGGGAGAGGTAGTCGAAGGTACGGTTATCGATGTTAAGCCTGAAGAAGTGATTCTTAACATCGGATACAAGTCGGACGGTGTTCTCACAAGGAACGAATATACCAACGATCCCGGCGTGGATATGACAGCGGTCGTAAAGCCTGGCGACAAGATGGAAGTTAAGGTTCTGAAGGTAAATGACGGAGAAGGACAGGTTATCTTATCCTACAAACGTCTTGCTGCCGACAGAGGAAACAAGAGAATAGAAGAAGCTTATAACAACCATGAGGTACTCACCGCAAAAGTGACCCAGGTATTGGACGGCGGTTTGAGCGTAGTAGTAGAAGAAGTCAGAATTTTTATCCCTGCAAGCCTTGTATCCGATACGTACGAAAAGGATCTGAACAAGTATGCAGGACAGGATATTGAATTCGTTATCAGTGAATACAATCCCAAGAGAAGAAGATATATCGGTGACCGCAAACAGCTCATCGTTGCCAAGAAAGCGGAAATGCAGAAGGAACTTCTGGAAAGAATCCATGAAGGAGATGTTGTGGAAGGAACCGTTAAGAATGTGACAGACTTCGGCGCTTTCATCGATTTGGGCGGAGCGGACGGACTGCTTCATATATCCGAGATGTCCTGGGGAAGAGTGGAACATCCCAAGAAAGTATTTAAGGTTGGGGATCAGGTTACCGTTCAGATCAAAGAGATCAACGGTAATAAGATCGCACTCAGCATGAAATTTGATGATGCGAATCCCTGGAAGAATGCTGCTGAGAAATATGCAGTTGGAAATGTGGTAACCGGCAGAGTGGCAAGAATGACTGATTTCGGCGCTTTTGTTGAACTGGAACCCGGAATTGATGCACTGCTTCATGTTTCCCAGATTGCAAAAGAGCATGTGGACAAACCTTCCGATGTTCTTAAGACAGGGGAAGAAATCACGGCTAAGGTAGTTGATTTCAATGAAGAAGATAAGAAAATCAGCCTGAGCATCAAAGCAATGCTTGCTCCCGAACCCAAGGAAGTAAAGGATGAGGAGTCTGTACAGGAAGAATCCGATGATGATGTGGTTTCTGTTGATATTGATGCCGTAATTGCTAAGCAAAAAGCGGAAGAAGAAGCTCCTGCAGAAGGTTCTGCTGAATAATCAAGAAGTTTTGTGGGCGGCATATGATGCTGTTTATGGGATGCGGTATATTCCGCGTCCCTTTTTTTGAATATAAGGATGGTTCGCGCAGTGCGGTGACAGAGGCATTGGTGAGGCATACGGCTGCAGCCTGGAGCTGCCGGAAACCATTGCGAATGGGGATAATATCTGCCATTTGCGGTATTATAGAAATAAATAAAAGTCCGAAGCCGGCAGAGGGGGACGGCTGCGCGGCAGAGATTAGCTTCTTAACTAACAATTCGGAGGATGACCATGAAAAAGAAGGTTCTGTATGTTGCAGCAGTACTGACTGCTTTGCTTTTTATCTGGCTGGGAAAGGAAGATAACAAGCCGCTGGTGCTAAAGGGCACGGATTTGAATCAGACGGCGGGAATCAGCGATTATACCGGTCTGATTGCTATTGATGAGTCGGCGGCGTATTTTGGCATGTTCGCCTACACGGATGATTATGTGCTGAATAAGGGGACTTATACCATACGTCCCGAATATTCCAATACTTCATCCGATAATATCATTGAAGTATGGGATAACGGCACCAAGGTGGCCCAATGGAGCCTGGAGAGCACGGACGGTGAGAAGACCACCAGGGATTACACCTTTACTCTCGATAAAGATTCCCAGCAGCTTCATATCCGCATTTACTATCAGGGCGTGGGAAGCCTGATATTGAATACCATGTCACTGGTGCCTCATGGGGCATTTTACCAGGACGCCCCGTATCTTATGGTTTTGGTAATCCTGCTGGCTGTTTCCGGGATTTTCCTTGCTTCCTACGAAAAAAAACATCCTTCCAGCAGGGAAAGAAAGGTTACCTTCCTGATTCTGGCAGGTCTTTGCCTGTATTCTTCCATGCCGCTTTTTATCCAGTCCTTTGCCCAGGCGGATGATGTATGCTATCATCTGCTGCGTATTGAAGGGCTGAAGGACGGTATGCTGGACGGCCAGTTTCCAGTGGTTATCTTTCCGGAGGCTCTGGCGGGAAACGGTTATCTGAACAGTATGTATCCCTACCTATTCCTGTATATCCCTGCTTTTTTACGGCTGTTGGGGGTATCGCTCGCCCTGTCCTATAAAACGCTGATTTTCCTTGCCAATATCGCTACGGTTGCGGTTATATATAAGGTGCTCAAATCCATGACCCCTTCCCGTTATGCCTGTATTCTGGGGACGGCCCTATATATCCTTCTGCCTTACCGGTTTACCAACATTTATGCCAGGGGGGCATTGGGCGAAACGCTGGCGCTGACTTTCCTTCCGCTCATTATCGGAGGCTTTTATCATGTTCTTATGGCGGATAAGAAAAAGTGGCCCTGGCTTGTCATAGGCTTTACCGGGGTGATTGAAAGCCATGTGCTGAGTACGGCGGCTATGGCTGTCATATTCAGCGTATGCTGTCTTTTATTTATCCGGGATCTCCTTCGGGACAAGAGATGGCTGGAAATGGTGAAGGCGGCCGGGCTTACCGTGCTTTTGAACCTGTGGTTCCTGGTTCCTTTCCTTTATTTCTTCCTGAAGGAAAACCTGTACCAGAAGGCCCTGGACTGGAGCGGCTTTTCGGAATACTCCATCAATGCTTCCTTTCTGGCGGATACCTTCCATACCAATGATTACCGTTTCCTCTCACTGGGACTGCCGGTTCTGGGCTGTGCAGGCGTGTGTGTGCTGAAACTGGTCTGCGAGAAAACGGAAGAAAAAAACGGGAAAAGAGATAAATTCCTGACATATCTTTTTGGCGGCGCCTGTGTGCTGACTTTCCTGGTAACCGGATATTTTGGAAGCAAGACGCTGAAAGAACTTATACCCGCCATAGAACCGGTCCTGCGCACCATACAGTTCCCCTGGAGACTGCTTGCGCCGGCCGGAATCCTGTTTATTTTCGCGGGTGTTATCTGGCTGTCGGAATCTGTGGTGTTAAAGCCGTACCGGAATCTGGTATTCGCATTCCTGGTGGGGGTCAATCTTCTGACCTGCCTGAACCAGCCCTATAACCAGAATAATTTTGCTTATAAGGATTATGATGATACCACAACCGTCGGGCACCAGGATAAGATAATCGGCATCCCCAAATCCGACGCAACGGTGATATACCCGTATGAATGGCGGATTGATGCACTTATGGATGATAAGCTGACCTCTGATTTGCAGCTTTCCGATGCCGAAAAGGTGACGGTGGAAACCTATGTGAAAGAGGGAACCCACGCAACCTTTACCTACCGGACTTCGGAGGAAGGGCAGTATGTGGATTTCCCTCTGCAGAAATATCTGGGGTTTGCGGCAGCGGATGAAAATGGGAAGGAGCTGGAAATCACCTATGGAAATAATTACCGGATACGGGCTATGCTTACCGGTGACGGACAAAGCCATACCGTAAGCGTGAGATACCGTCAGCCGGTGATATTCCGCCTGTCCCAGGCAGTTTCCCTGCTCACGCTTCTGTTCTGCATTGCTCTTGCAGCAAAGAAGAGGAGAAGGCGTTAACGCATCCCGTTCAGAATATGATGGGCATACAGGGACAGCCGGCTGCTGTCACCTAGGAAAGCTTCTTCCAGAAGGAAAAAGCTTTCCTTTTCTTTTGCCTCCCGGCGGAAAGCGGGCGTAAAAAGATCCTCCTGGGCGGGAAGCAGACGCTGGGGAAGGAAATCCCCTGTCTTTTTCGTGTAACAGGTTGCCGGCGTGGCCGGAATCCGGTGTGCTTTGTCCACAAAGACAGCAACGGATTTATGGATGGCTTCGTCCTCCTCCGGAAGATAGGAATAATTCTTGTAATCCGGATAAAAAAATTTCAATTCACCGGTAAATACCGGTATTTTTAAGGTTCCTGAATCCCTGCTCCCTGAAAAGAAGCAGCCTCCGCCATGAATGGAAAGCGGAACGGGAAGAAGAACCGGGAGCTGAAGGCGGACAAGAAGTTCTTTTTGGCGGTTCCCTGCATAATCTGTATCAATATCCAAATCGGCTCCTGCCGTCGTTGCAGGTGCGGAAAATAAAGCGGGGTAGGAAAGGATGGGGACTACGGAAAGCATGCCTCTGATATCGTCCGCATTGTGCAGCAGCAGTACCTCCAGAAGCCGATGGTCCCTTTCCTGGCGGTAAACCTTGTACAGCTCTATGAGCTGCCCGCCGTTAAAGGGATCCTCCCGGTTAAGCCCCAGGAATTCTTCCAGGGTTTTCTGCTTACAGTTGGAAAGCTTCAGCAAGTTCTTGAAGGGCGAAATCTGCCGGTAAATATCCGCCTGCTCCTTTTCTGTAAAAGGGACGGATTTCCCGTATTTTTTGCATTTGGCCTGAAGAAAGGGAACGTCAAAAGTCGTTCCGTTAAAATGTACCAGTTTTTTATAAGGAACCGAAAATTGCAGGAAAGCGTCCAGAATGGCTTCCTCCTCAGCCGTATTTTCTGCAAACCATTGATGCAGGGTCCACTTTTTATCCTGAATGACAGCGGCTCCGATCAGATAAATGGAAGCGCTTTTTGAGGAAAGCCCTGTGGTTTCAATATCAAAAAACAGGATATTTTCTTCCTTCCCCAGAAATTGCCCGATGGCCTTTTCACCGGCCGTATGTAAGGTTTGGATTCGTGTTTTCATACAATTAATATACCATATTTTTTGATTTTTATGTAGTAATTTGATGAAAATTAAGGTATGATTATGTTATGCTGTTACTGTTCCCGGGGTTAACGGGCAGGAAAACGCTATTTGGTTAACCGCGGGAAAAACATATTACAGAAAAGAGGGATAGCTAAAATGGCTAAGGCGAAGTTAACATTTATGGGCGGTATCCATCCTTATGACGGTAAGGAGCTTTCCAAGGATAAACCCATGAAAGCGGTTTTGCCAAAGGGGGATCTGGTGTATCCGTTGTCCCAGCATATCGGTGCGCCCGCCAAGCCTGTTGTGGCAAAAGGGGATCATATTCTGGCCGGTCAGAAAATCGGAGAAGCGGCAGGATTTGTTTCCGCGGCGGTTTTCAGTACGGTATCCGGTACGGTGAAGGCGATTGAGCCGAGACGGATTGTTACCGGCGACAACGTGATGAGTATTGTAGTGGAGAATGACCGCCTGTACGAAGAGGTGGAATACCCTCCGGTCAGACCATTGGAAGATCTGACAAAGGAAGAAATTATTAATCTGGTGAAGGAAGCGGGCGTTGTAGGTATGGGCGGCGCAGGATTTCCCACTCATGTAAAGCTTTCACCAAAGGAGCCGGAGAAAATAGAATATGTGATCGCAAACTGTGCGGAGTGTGAACCTTACCTCACTTCGGATTACAGAAGGATGCTGGAGGAACCCGATAAGCTGATCGGAGGCCTGCAGGTTATTCTGCGCCTTTTTCCTCAAGCGAAGGGAATCCTGGCGGTGGAGGATAACAAACCGGACTGCATTAAGCTGCTGGAGGAGATGACGGGGACACAACCGCGGATCACGGTTAAGAAGCTGAAAACCAAATATCCGCAGGGCTCGGAGCGCCAGCTGATCTATGCGGTGACGGGACGTGCCATCAATTCCTCCATGCTGCCTGCGGATGTGGGCTGTATCGTGGACAACGTGGACACGGTGGTGGCTGTTAACCGGGCTGTGCGGGAAGGCAAACCCCTCATGAACCGTATCGTCACCGTTACGGGGGATGCCATTGCCAATCCTCAGAATTTTATTGTGCGTATTGGAACGAACTATCATGAATTAATAGACGAGGCGGGCGGCTTTTGCAAGGAGCCGGTAAAGATCGTGTCCGGCGGCCCCATGATGGGCTTCGGGATTTTTGATCTGGATGTGCCTACCACCAAGACGGCGTCCGCCCTTCTCTGCCTGTCTAAAGATGAGGTGGGGGAACCTTCCGCCTGCATCAACTGCGGCAGATGTGTGGAGGCCTGTCCTTCCAGGCTGGTGCCCACGCTGCTTTCCACCTGTTCGGAGCACTATGATATGGAAGCTTTTGAAAAGTATGACGGCATGGAATGCTGTGAGTGCGGATGCTGCAGCTATGTATGCCCCGCCAAGAGACAGCTCACCCAGGCTATCAAATCCATGCGCAAGATGGTTCTTGCACAGCGGAAAAAAGCAAGTGCGGCAAACAGGAAATAGGAGGAAAGAGCAATGAGCGACTTGATGAAGGTATCATCCAATCCGCATATCAGATCCAAAGACTCCACAAGCAGAATAATGCTGGCAGTAATCATCGCCCTGCTGCCCACCACGATCTTTGGCATCTATAATTTCGGAATCAAAGCGCTGCTGATTGTTGCGATAACCGTGGCATCCACAGTGCTGACAGAATTTATTTATGAGAAACTGACCAAAAAGAAAAATACCATAGGTGACCTTTCCGCAGTGGTGACGGGACTTCTGCTGGCTCTTAACCTGCCGGTGAGCGTGCCCTGGTGGATCGGCATTATCGGCGGTGTGTTCGCTATTCTTGTGGTGAAGATGCTTTTCGGCGGCCTGGGACAAAACTTTATGAACCCTGCCCTGGGAGCCAGATGCTTCCTGCTGATATCCTTTGCCTCCATCATGACAAATTTCAACTGTGACGCCTATACCGGCGCAACGCCGCTGGCTGCGGTTAAGGCAGGGGAAAATGTGAATGTGCTGGATATGGTTATCGGACGGACGGCGGGAACCATCGGTGAGACTTCCATGCTGTGTATCGTTCTGGGGGCATGTCTGTTGATTTGGCTGGAAATTATCGATCTGCGGATTCCCGGCACCTATATCGTATCCTTTGTGATATTTATGGTTCTGTTCGGCGGCCATGGACCGGACCGGTATTATATCTCTTCCCAGCTCGCCGGCGGCGGACTGATGCTGGGTGCTTTTTTCATGGCGACGGATTATGTGACCAGGCCGGTCACCAAGAAGGGGCAGTACATATACGGTATTTTCCTGGGAATCCTCACAGGGATATTCCGGGTCTGCAGTGCCAGTGCGGAGGGTGTTTCCTATGCCATCATTCTGGGGAACCTGCTGGTGCCTCTTATTGAGAGGTTTACTCTTCCCAAAGCTTTTGGTAAAGGAGGAGAGCGGTCATGAAAAGTATGCTGAAGGATGCAGGGATTTTATTCCTGATTACGTTGATTTCCGGTCTTTTTCTGGGCCTTGTGTACCAGGTGACGAAGGATCCGATAGCCATACAGGAAGAAAAGGCCAGGATGGCGGCCCGTAAGGAAGTGTTCCAGGATGCCGACCATTTTGAGGACGGGCAGGGCTTCACGGAGGAATCTGCCCGGGAAGTGCTTGACGGCGGAGGTTTTACGGAGGCAGGCATCAATGAGTATGCCGCTGCTCTGGATAAGGACGGCAAGGTACTCGGCTATGTGATCACGGTAACGACGTATGAAGGCTATGGCGGGGATATTAAGTTTACCATCGGCGTGCGGGAGGACGGCACCCTGAACGGAATGTCCATCCTGTCCATTTCCGAGACTCCCGGTCTGGGAATGAAAGCAGAGGAGGTACTAAAGCCTCAGTTTGAAGGGAAGAAGGCGGAAAGCTATGTCTATACAAAGGACGGCGCTTCTGCAGAAAATCAAATCGATGCCATTACCAGCGCCACCATTACGACCAATGCGGTCACTAACGGCGTAAACGCCGGACTGTATTATTTTCAGACAGAACTGAAAGGAGGCAGCGGCAATGAATAAAGCGACCGAACGTCTCTATAACGGGATTATAAAAGAAAACCCCACCTTTGTGCTGACTCTGGGGATGTGCCCTACGCTGGCAGTCACCACATCGGCTGTTAACGGGCTTGGCATGGGCTTATCCACCATGGTGGTGCTGGCCTTAAGTAACCTGATGATCTCCATGCTGCGCAAAGTCATTCCCGATAAGGTCAGAATACCTGCCTTTATCGTAATCGTTGCCAGTTTCGTAACCATTGTACAGCTTCTTTTAAAAGCTTATGTACCGTTTCTGGACAGCGCCCTGGGCATTTACATCCCTCTGATCGTGGTAAACTGTATCATCCTGGGCCGTGCGGAAAGCTATGCCTCCAAAAATCCGCCTGTTCCGTCCTTGTTTGACGGCATAGGTATGGGACTTGGCTTCTCCCTTGCGCTTACCTGCATCGGGCTGGTGCGTGAGATTCTGGGGGCCGGCGAATTTTTCGGCTTCCCCATTCTGGGAGAAAAGGCACCGGTAATTTTCGGTTCCCATATCCTGCAGCATTATGTCCCCATCAACATTTTTGTCCTGGCACCGGGAGCTTTCTTCGTGCTGGCTGCCCTTACTGCCATCCAGAACAAGGTGAAGATTAACGGGGAGAAAAAAGGCAGGGATATGTCCAAAATCCAGTCCGGCTGCAGTGAGGACTGTATGTCCTGCAAGGATTCCGGCTGTTCCCGCCGCTTCTATGATACCTCTGCGGGGGAAGCGAAAGACGGACTGGCCGGAAAGAAAGAGGAGGGAAAATAAATGTTGGATCAACTGCAGGATTTATTGCTCATATTAATCGGTTCCTCTCTGGTAAGTAATGTTGTTTTGAGCCAGTTCCTCGGCCTTTGCCCTTTCCTGGGAGTGTCCAAGAAGGTGGAGACCGCAGCAGGAATGGGAACAGCGGTTATTTTTGTCATCACACTTTCCAGTGCGGTGGCGGGTGTGATTTACAAATATGCCCTGGTTCCCCTGAACATTACCTATCTGCAGACCATCGTATTCATACTGGTAATCGCGGCGCTGGTACAGTTTGTGGAAATGGTGCTGAAAAAATATATGGTTTCCCTTTATAATGCATTGGGTGTATACCTGCCTCTGATTACTACAAACTGTGCGGTGCTGGGCGTGGCCCTGACTAATGTGCAGAAAAAATACGGGATTCTGGCAGGGACTGTCAATGGGTTTGCAACCGCGCTCGGCTTTACGATTGCCATTATCATACTGGCCGGGATCCGTGAAAAAATGGCGTATAATGATGTTCCGGAGTCCTTTAAGGGGATGCCTGTTGTCCTGATTACCGCGGGGCTTATGGCGATTGCCTTCTGCGGCTTTTCCGGGCTGTCATTGAAATAGGAGGTGGTGTCTGTGAGTATATCGGGAATTCTGATTGCGACGGCAATCGTAGGCGGTATAGGGCTGTTTATCGGCCTTTTCCTGGGAGGCGCCGCAATCCTGTTTAAAGTAAAAGTCAATGAAAAAGAAGAAGCTGTCCTGGCACAGCTGCCGGGAAACAACTGCGGCGGCTGCGGTTATCCCGGCTGTGCGGGACTGGCGGCGGCTATAGCTGCGGGGGAAGCCCCCGTAAACGCCTGCCCGGTAGGCGGAGCGGCTGCAGGGAAGAAAATAGGAGCCATCATGGGCGTGGAAGCGGAGGATGGGGAGCGTAAGGTCGCTTTTGTCCAGTGCCGCGGAACCCGTGATAAAATAAAGGTGGACTATGATTATGTAGGTCTGCATGACTGCCGGATGCTTTCCTTCGTGCCGAATGGCGGGGCGAAATCCTGTAATTTCGGCTGCCTTGGCTATGGAAGCTGTGTGGAAGTCTGCCCCTTTGACGCCATCCATGTATTTAACGGCGTGGCGCAGGTGGACAGGGAGGCCTGCATGGCCTGCGGGAAATGTGTTTCCGTATGCCCTAAGAATCTGATAACCCTCATTCCGTATTCCGCCAAATATGTGGCGGCCTGCAGCTCCGGAGATAAAGGGCCTATCACCATGAAGGACTGCCGCGCCGGCTGTATCGGCTGCGGAATCTGTGCCAAAAACTGCCCGGAGGGCGCTGTCAGGGTGGAAAATTTCAATGCCACCATCGATCAGAGCAAATGTGTGGGCTGCGGTATCTGTGCGGATAAATGTCCCAAAAAGGTTATTGTGATGCTTTCCGGCAGACCGGTCTGTGCCGAAGCAGCAGAAGAAAACAGCCGGAAGAAAGAGGAGGTTTGATAATGGAAAAGGTGACTCTCGGGAAAACCGGGATAAATGTGAATAAAAATGGGTTTGGCGCTCTTCCTATCCAGAGGATAAGCGATGAGGATGCAGTTTTTCTACTCCGGAAGGCCCACGATAATGGAATCACTTTCTTTGATACGGCCCGTGCTTATACGGACAGTGAACATAAACTGGGTCTGGCGTTCCACGGCTGCTGGGATGGGATTTATGTATCCTCGAAAACGGCATCGGTTACCCCGGAGGGCTTCTGGAAGGATCTGGAGATTTCCCTTGCGCAGCTGCAGAGAGATTATCTGGATGTGTACCAGTTCCATAACCCGGCCTTCTGCCCCAAACCGGGAGATGGCAGCGGTCTGTACGAATGTATGCTGGAAGCGAAGGAACAAGGGAAAATAAAACACATCGGCATTACCAACCACCGGCTGGCAGTGGCGGAGGAAGCGGTGGAAAGCGGGCTGTACGATACCCTGCAGTTCCCTTTCAGCTATCTTTCCTCGGATAAGGAGCTGGAGCTGGTGGAAAAGTGCAGGAAATCAGAGATGGGATTTATTGCTATGAAAGCGCTTTCCGGCGGCCTGATCAATAATTCCGCCGCGGCTTATGCATACCTTTCCCAGTTTCCCCATGTGCTTCCTATCTGGGGGGTACAGCGGGAAAAGGAACTGGACGAATTCATAAGTTATGTGGATAATCCGCCTGCCCTGACACAGGAGCTTAACGATGTGATAACCCATGACAGGCAGGAGCTTCAGGGCGAGTTCTGCCGCGGCTGCGGATACTGCATGCCTTGTCCGGCCGGCATAGAAATTAATAACTGTGCCAGAATGTCTCTGCTGATCCGACGGTCGCCGTCGGCGGCACAGCTCACAGCCCAAATGCAGGAAAAGATGATGCAGATTGAAAAATGCCTCCATTGCGGTAAATGCAAAAGCAAATGCCCGTATAATCTGGATACACCGGCGCTGCTGGAACGTAACCTGAAGGACTATAAGGAAATTCTGGCCGGAAAGGCCTATTAAAAGGACGGGTTAAAATCTGCCTACTCTGTTGCTGACAGGGTGGGCATTTTTTATTTCCGCGGGCAACGAGCCAAACGAACGCGTGAGTGGGAAAACGAAGGTCTCCTTATATGCTTACCGGCAGCGAAAGACTACAGTTAAGTGGTAAATGGAAGAATTCTGCCCGGAATGTATAAAAATTTCATGGGGCAGGCTGCCGATCCAATGGAGGTAGCCAAAATGGATAAGGAAGAGGCATTGAAAATTATTGTAGCAAATGCTTGCTGTACACTGGAGAATTATTGTCATTTATGTCCGTTTTATGCGGATCCGCCTTCCAGGGAGTGTGAAGAGATGACAAGAGAAGATATTAAAAAAGCGATAGAAACCATACAAAAATAGTTACAGATAACTGATTATATCGGCAGCCTGTTTCCGCGACATCAACTAATTGTATGGGAATTATACCGGCCGGCCCCTGTAGCGATACAGGGGCTTATCTTTTAAGCTGAATAGTATTAGTTACCTGGCTGATGCGTTAAGAAAGCATTAAGCTTTCACGTATCTTATTGACCATCCGTAAACCTTTTCCTATAATTGATTCACGCTTCGGCATTCTTTCCGGCATAATTTCCGGAAAAGGATATTACAATAGAAGCAGGATAGTAACTGTGCAGGGACTGGACAGTTACGCAGGAAATAATGATTGCACATGCAGAAGGAGAAGACAGATATGGAGGAAGAGCCGGATACAGGACAAATTACAACGAAAGAAGGGAGCAGCAGGGGAAAAATAAATAGTAAGGAGGGGCATAACCTGCATGACGGGCACAATGGCAGGCTATGTTTTTTTATGCCGTTTTTCAGAAAAAGCCTGAATTACATAAAGGGGCAGCCGCCGGGCCGGATTATAGCGATGGGCTTTGCTTTTGTGATTCTGACAGGGGCGTTGCTGCTCATGCTACCCTGTTCCGTCAGGGAAGGCGCGCAGGTGACCTTTATAGATGCCCTTTTTACATCCACCAGCGCCGTATGTGTGACCGGGCTGATTGCCATTGACACGGCAGAGCATTTTACGGTATTTGGAAGAACCGTGGTGGCACTGCTCATCCAGATCGGCGGCCTGGGGGTAACCTCGGTGGGGGTCGGCTTCATTTTGGTGGCGGGAAAGCGGATTGGGCTGAAGGGGCGGACCCTGGTAAGGGAAGCCATGAATGTGAATACCTCCAAAGGGATGGTACGGCTGGTAAAAAATATACTGCTGATGACGCTTTGTTTTGAAGGTGCGGGTGCCGTCCTCAGTTTTCTTGTATTTGTCCGGGATTATCCGCCGCTGGAAGCGCTGGGCATCAGCCTGTTCCATTCGGTGGCCGCGTTTAATAATTCCGGCTTTGATATCCTGGGAGGGCTCAGGAACCTGATACCCTATCAAAGCAATGTGCTTTTGAATCTGACAACGAGCGGCCTTATTATATTCGGCGGTCTGGGATTTCTCGTTATCCTGGATATCCTCAGGAACCGCTCCTTCCGGAAACTGACGCTGCATTCCAAAATAGTAATTACCATGAGTCTGATTCTCCTTGCGGTGGGAACGCTGTCCCTGAAGGCGACGGAGGATATCACCTGGCTTGGCGCTTTTTTCCAGAGCGTTTCCGCGAGAACTGCGGGATTTTCCACGTATCCTATCGGAAGCTTTACGGATGACGGCCTGTTTATCCTGATTCTTCTCATGTTTGTGGGCGCATCTCCCGGATCAACCGGCGGAGGAATCAAAACGAGCACGCTTTTTGTTATGATCCAGGCAGCCCGCGGAGCGGCGGCAAATCAATATGCCGGAGCCTTTAAACGGAAAATACCGGAAGTGGTTATCAGTAAGGCTTTTATTATCACATTTCTCTCCTGTACCGTGGTTTGCATGGGAACCTTTGTCATGTGCCTGCTGGAACCGCACTATTCTTTTTTACAGCTGCTGTTTGAAGTGACCTCCGCATTCGGCACCGTGGGACTTTCGACCGGAATTACACCGGATTTGGGTATCCCCGGAAAGCTTGTGATTATACTGATAATGTTTATAGGCCGCTTAGGCCCGCTGACCATTGCGTCCCTATGGGCATTTAAGACCACGGCAAATGCCAGGTTTACGGAAGAAAGTGTAACAATCGGGTAGAGGGGCGGCATATCGCTGCAGAAAATATAGGAGACAATTAATATGAAATTGACAGGAAAGAATAAAAAAGCGGGAGAAACGGCATCCTATGGAGTTATAGGCCTGGGCCGCTTCGGTTCCGCGCTGGCCCTGCGGCTGGCGGAAGCCGGTAAAGAAGTCATTGTAGTGGACAGCTGCGAAAGCAAGGTAAAGGAACTGAGACAGTATACGGAAAATGCGTATGTGGCGGATGAACTCAGTACGGAGGTCCTGGAGGAAATCGGGATCCAGAACTGTGATACGGTAATTGTGGGCATCGGAGAAAAAATAGATACCTGTATCCTTACGACGCTTCATGTGGTTAACCTGGGAGTCCCTCGCGTGATCGCCAAAGCTATCAGCCGGGATCAGGGGGAAATTCTGGAAAAGCTGGGGGCGGAGGTTATCTATCCGGAACGGGATATGGCATTGCGGCTTGCCAAACGGCTGCTTACAGGAAGCGTGCTGGATAATATATCCCTGAACAGCGATGTGGAGATTGCGGAAGTGCGCCTTCCGGCTGTTTATGAAGGCAGAAGCGTGCTGGACATGGATCTTCGCAGACGCTTCGGCCTGAATATCATTGCGCTGCAGCATGACGGAAAGACGGAAATTGAAGTGGATCCGGAATACATTTTCCGGGAGGATGATATCCTTGTCATTATCGGCAAGGGTGAAAACATCCGCAAATTTGAAAAGGAAAAAGAAGAATAATGGAAACCGGCAAACGGCATGGAATGGAGGAATGTATGCAGGAAAAAAAAGATAACGGCATAAGCACGATTTTAAAAGGTTTGTGTGTGGGAGGGACCATGCTGGTACCGGGATGCAGCGGCGGAAGCATGGCTATGATTCTGGGCGTTTACGACAGGCTGGTTTCCTCAGTCAGCTCATTTATGAAGCATAAGAAAGAAAGCCTCTGCTTTCTGACGCTGTTTAGTCTGGGCGGAGGCCTTGGTATGTTACTTTTTGCAAGACCCATGCTCAGCCTGATGGAACGGTTTGAAATGCCTATGCTCTACTTTTTTATCGGGGCGGTTGCAGGAAGCGTTCCCATGATACTGAAAAAAGCAAGCTGGGAAAAGGGGGGCCTGGGAAAGCTTCTGTTCTTTTTGGTGGGAGCGGCGGTAGTGGGACTTTTTGCCCTTCTTCCCGCGGATACCTTTCAGGCGGATATGAGCGCCGGCCTGACCTCTTACCTGCTTCTCATACTTGCGGGAGTGATAGCGGCCATCGCCCTTGTACTGCCGGGAATCAGCGTTTCCTATATGCTTCTTCTCATGGGAATGTATGATACGGTCATGAAAGCTATCACACAGCTCCATTTACCCTACCTGATTCCCATCGGGCTTGGCCTTGCCCTGGGAGTGGTGGCGACGACCAAGCTGCTGGAAGGGGCGATGGAAAAATTCCCCGGTCCTGCTTATCTGTGTATCCTTGGATTTATGGCCGCTTCCATGGCCCAGGTGTTTCCCGGCCTTCCCACAGGAAGCGAATGGCTTGTATGCCTGCTGATGCTCGCCGCCGGATTCTTTCTCATCCGTTTCCTGGCGGAAGGGGAAATCAGGAAGTCCCTTCAGACAGCTTCCCGCTGAGACCGCTGCTGGGATGGAGCTGGTAATCTTCCGTAATAAAAACCGCTTCCGTGTCAGGGATTGCTTCTATCAGCTCCATACCCTCCGTCAGCCCCAGGACAAAACAGGTGGTGCTCAGGGCATCCCCTTCCATGGAGGAGCCGGAGAGTATGGTAACGCCAAGAAGTCCGTTTTCCACAGGATACCCGGTTTTGGTGTCCAGGATATGATGATATAGTCTGCCGCCCTGCCGGAAATACCGTTCGTAGACCCCGGAGGACACCAGGGAATGATCGGAAAGGGAAAGGGTGGCGATAGCTTTTCCCTGTTCATCAAAGGGCTTCTGCATGCCTATCGTAAAGGCGGAACCGTCCGGCTTATTTCCCAGGGCAAGCACGTTGCCCCCCAGATTGATCAGGGCGCTTTTTACCCCTTTTTCCAGTAAAAGCTCCTTCACTTTATCGGCGATATATCCTTTGGCAATAAAACCCAAATCGATCTGCGATAAAGGATCGGCCAGGGAAACCGTATTATTTTCAATATGAATATTCTCATAAGTAATATGAGGGAGAACAGATTGGATATCGGCATCAGCCGGTATCTTTTTTGGTTGCAGGACGGATCCGCCGGACGAAGCTTCCGTTTCCTGCGCATCTTCGTTTCCTGCCTGCCCGCTGAAGTTCCAAAGGTCGTCCAGCAAAGCTACGGTGGGATCGATCCTTCCCCCGCTTAACCGGGCATAATAACAGGCCTGTTCCAGAAGATAAACGGTTTCCCCGGACACCGTTACCGGCTCGCCCTGGCTGTGGTTGATGCGATAGATATCGCTTCCCTCCAGCGTACGGCTAAACAGCTTTTCATAGGTTTCACAGAGAGAAAAACAATCCTCCAGATAACCCGCATCCTCAGCACGGTAAACCGTAATAGATATCACCGTATTAAAATAAAACCCGGTCTTGGTCTGCGGCTCCCTTATCTGTCCGCAGCCGGTTAAAAAAATGTCTGAAAGCAGAAAAAACAAAATAAGGAAGGAACATGCTGTTTTATGTCGTATCATGCGATGCTTCATTGAGAACCTCTTTTTCCTGTGGAATAAAATAAGGATGTCCTGGAAATGGCGTAAATCCGGGCATTTTCCTCATGACGCTTATTATAACATGTTTTCATAAGAGGGACAAATCCTTCGTTAACCTGAAAACTTGTCTGAAAACAGATATATTTTGCGTACCCACTGTATAAAATATGAATATACTATTGAATAAGTATTACAAAATGATTACGTTTTGTAATTAGGACTTCACATATGCGGAAATCCGTTCTGTGATTTCCCCATGTGAGACAGCCAGGTTGTAACAAAAGCAACAGAAAGGTATGGTGTATTGATATATGCAGTATAAAAAATACGGACTGATTTTACTGGTTTCCAATTTGCTTGTTATCACGGCATGGATGTGCGCCCGTGGTGTGCAGATCAACAAAATCGTCTCCCAGGAGGCCTTCCGGGCTTCTTTTATGGAGGATATTGCCGAATACCAGGAGACAAGCTTCTGTTCCGTAGTCCCCGCCGCCGCTTCGGACCAGCGTGTCCTGGAATGCGGCGTGCTGGAAAAAAAGCCGGTATATCAATTGAGTGATACGGATTATAATGCACTGCTGAAAATAGTGGAAGCCGAAGCCGGCGGGGAAGACGAAAACGGAAAGCTGCTGGTAGCCAATGTAGTATTGAACCGGGTAAAGAGCGGTATCTTCCCCGACACGGTTACGGAGGTGGTCTACCAGAGAGAATTCGGCGTCTGCCAGTTCTCCCCGGTCAGCGACGGGAGAATCAACCGGGTAAAGGTGAGCGAGGAAACGAAAAGGGCCGTGGACAGAGCCGTATATGGAGAAGATATTTCCCAGGGCGCTTTGTACTTTGTGGCCCGTAAAGCGGTGGCCGCGGATAAAATGCAGTGGTTCGACAATCATCTCACCTGGCTTTTTGCATATGGGGGACATGAATTTTTCGGATAGAGGGAATAGCAGTTCATTGACGCGCTTTTTGTGGTATCGTATAATAAGATAATATACAAAAGGAAGCGGGTGGTGTGTATGCAAAAACGAAAATTAAGGGATGTTAAAGAAGAGTTGAATGTTGTACATGTGAGCCGCAGGGAAAGATTGGTTTCCAGATTTTCTTCCAAAGGAAATCAAATAAAATGGAGGTCTGGGGATAAATTTGTGAAGTTGAATTGTCTTGGATATGAGAATATAGCTGAGACATTGGTCTCATGGTTCCTGCATTTTACTAATATTAAGGAAGAGGATTATGTAGATTACTTTTCCTGCATGATTTATGAGGATGGAAAGCGTTTGGGTATAGGCTGCTATTCCTATGATTTTGTAAAAGAATATGAAGAGATAACTATAAAAGATTTGTTAAATGCAGGACTTCGATCTTTTTCGATTAGTTATGATGATCTGCGGGAATTTCTTATTGATGAAATAAAGCTGGATATTAAAAATTATATAGACCGTATTTTGTGTGTGGACTCGATTGTACGCAACGATGATCGGCACTTTGATAATATCTCTTTTTTATACAAAGATGGGGTTTATAAACCAGCTCCGATTTTTGACAATGGATCCTCTTGTATGTCAGATACTTTCAGTTATCCCTTTGAGGTTGACTTTGATATCAACTACACAAGTATCCAGGCAAAACCATTCCGGGCAGACTTTAAGTCTCAGATAGGATACGTAGACAGATTGATAGTGGATTATGACGGTTTTATAAACAGTATCCAATTTGACGCACAGGAGAGTATAAGGGCTTTAGAAGTAATAAAAAGAGGGCTTGCAGAAATGGAGGGTATATCATGGGAGAGAAGTTGATCTTTGATTTAATGTATAAGGATGAGGTTTGTTCCCATGTGGAAGTAGATTTGCGGACAAAAGAAATCGTCTGCAAGGAATATTCATCGGTTCCCCATCATGTTGTTTTTGGTAAAAGGCCTCATACAGTTGAAAATTTAAACCTGTTTTTTGAGCGCAGGTGTTTTCCGAAAGAAAGAGCAGACTGTCAGGAGCAATTAACCGCATTGGGGCTGATGCATTATAATCCATTGGATATTGTAAAGAAAACACATGGTGCCATGTACCAGGATTATATGTGGATTCGTTTTGAAGGGGAAAATCTCTCGTATAAGGATGTTGGCCAAAAAAATTTATAGAGGCGTTTTAAATAAAAACTATCATATCGTGCCATTTGAGGTCAAAAAAGTGCAGTTGAAGGACAAAAGGATTGATTTTCCAAAATTTCTGCTATGATAATGATGAAAAGCAGATAGGAGGAAAGAAGAATTGTTGAAAATAGCTTTGGTTGATGACAATACAGACTTTCTTCTGCTCCTGCGCAAAAAAGTGCATGCGTTCTTTGATGGCAGAAATGTTTTGTGCGAGGTCAGACTTTTCCCTAACCCGGAGGTTTTTTATTTTGATCTGGAAGAAGGATTTCATTACGATATCTGTATTCTGGACATAGAAATGCCTCAAATGAACGGCCTGGAGCTTGCAAGAAAAATCCGGGCCACTGCGCAGGCCACCTATCTGGTTTTCACTACCTCATATCTACAATATGCCGTGGAAGGGTATGAGGTAAGAGCTTTTTCCTATATCCCAAAGAATCTCCTGGAAGAGAAGCTGGATGCGGCTCTTCTGGGGATTTTTTGTGAAATGCAGAAAAATACAGAGAAATATTATTTTGTGGAAACGAATTCCCGTTTTGAGAGAATAGAATATAAAGAGATCATTTATGTATATAAGAACAATAAGAATGCCGTTTTTGTGCTGACGGACCGGGAGGTACCGGTACGCAAGACCCTGCAGGAGGTTTATCTGCAGCTTGATGCTGAAGAGTTTATGTGCATAGAAAGAGGCTATATCGTAAATGTCCAGCATATTGTTAAAATTGAAAGCAAGGAACTCACACTCAGAAACGGAAAGAAGCTTCAAATAGGCAGAACACATATCAGGGAAGTGAAAGAAGCTATTCACGGATATTGGAGGGATAGAATGTGATCTGGCTTAGAATAGCGCAGGGAGTGCTTTGTGCTGTTGAGGTATGCGGATTATATTTTTTGCTTCAGATTTTCTTTGATAAAAGATGGGATAACACCTGCAGTAATATTTTATGGATGATATCCGGGGCGGTACTGTTTGGATTGATATTTTACCAAAGAGATCAGGCATCTATGTATTCGCGGTATTTTATGCTCCTGTGTATTGTCTTGTCCGGGGCGGTCACCATGTTATGGTTTCAAATATCATGGGTAAAAGCTGTTCTGGTTACTGTTTTATATTTCGAGTCCTTATACTTTTCAGATATTTTTCTTGGTTTTATCGGACAGGCTCTGTACAGTCATGATTATTTTTTTGAGTATATCCAATTTGAATTAAGCAGTAAAAGAATCATTGTCATGCTGATCAGCAGAATGCTGTTATGCGCGGTAATATCCCTGTTTATCAGGCACAGAGCACTCGTGAGCAGAATATTTTCCAAATACATATTGATATTTGCGGGATTTGCCTTGCTGGAATACTTTGGATTATACTTCTGCGATCGGGTTTTTGTACCGGCCTTCGGCTTGCAGGAAAAGATTTATATTTATTTTGCATTTTTCCCTTTACTTATAACATTTACATTGATTATTATTCTTTTTTATATTGTATATATTGAAAAAAGAAATGAAATACGGTTGGTAAACAGCCAGAACGAAATGTTGGAAAAGAATTATCATGAGATGATAACTCTCTATCAAAATCGTGATAGAATTTTTCATGATATGAAAAATCATCTATCGGTTCTTTCCATGCTGATCGCTGAGCAGGATATAAATAAGGCTGAAAATTACATCAGTAAAATAAATGAACCCATTTTGGAACTGGAACATAAGAATTTTACAGGCAATCGTATTGTTGATATCATATTGAATGATAAACTGGAAAAAGCCAGGGCAATTGGTATTCATTTGAATATAAAAGTAGATAAACTTAATGAAGATAAAATCCAGGATATAGATTGGTGTGCGATACTGGCAAATCTTTTAGATAATGCAATAGAAGCATGCAGCAGGGTAATAAAAAAAGAGAAATGGATTGATTTAAGTATAATGCAGAATGATTATACTACCTTTATTGAAATCAAGAATACATATGAAGATAAGATAAAGACTTTAAATAATAAATTAGTGAGTAATAAAAATGATAAAAATCTGCACGGCATTGGAATGGAAAGCGTTCAGAATGCTGTAGAGAAATACAACGGTATATTTGATTATGGTTGGTGTGATGATATATTTACAATAAATATATCTCTATTTTATTAAAGGAGGAGTATCAAATGTTTAAGGAACGAGAACGTTTTATGTCTAAGGCAGGAGATGTAGATTTTGAACTGATGGAAATGAGCCATGAAGAAGATTTCAATTCGGACATTCCTGTGACTACTGAAAACACACCGGTTCTTACCTTCTACTGTTGCTAAGATCAAAGGAAAGGCAGGATGCCCAGCCGGGCATCCTGCCTTTCCTTTGGTAGTTCTGCCTATCTTTTGAGATAGCGTCGGAAAGTATAGCACACAGTTAAAAAATCAAGACTTGGAAATTTAAGGAAAATTTTATTTTTCTTCTTGGCACAATTATATTATAATTAAAAGTGCCGTTTGAGGTCAAAAACGTGCAGTTGGAGGACAAATGGATTAAAATTCCTTTTAACCTGATATGATTGGTTCGGAAAGCAGATAGGAGTGGGAAAGAGTTGGTTAAAATTGCTTTGGTTGATGACGATACAGACTTTCTTTTACTCCTGCGTAAAAAAGTGCATACGTTCTTTGATGGCAAAAGCATTTTGTGCGAGGTCAGACTTTTCCCTAACCCGGAGGTTTTTTATTTTGATCTGGAAGAAGGATTTCATTACGATATCTGTTTTCTGGACATAGAAATGCCACAAATGAACGGCCTGGAACTTGCAAAAAAGATCCGGGCGACTGCACAAACAACCTATCTGGTTTTCACTACTTCATATCTACAATATGCCGTGGAAGGATATGAAGTAAAAGCTTTTTCCTATATCCCAAAGAATCTCCTGGAAGAGAAGCTTGAGGCAGCTCTTCTGGGGATTTTTTGCGAATTACAGAAGAAAGATGAAAAGTACTATTTCGTTGAAACTAATTCACGCTTTGAGCGGATAGAATATAAAGAGATCATATATGTTTATAAAAATAATAAAAATGCCGTCTTTGTTTTAAACGATAGAGAAGTCCCGGTACGTAAAACACTTCAGGAGGTTTACGATCAGCTAGATTCGGACGAGTTTCTCTGTATAGAAAGAGGTTATATTGTAAATATAGAACATATTATCAAGCTTGAAAGCAAAGAGATTACTCTTAGAAACGGAAAAAAGCTTCAGATTGGCAGGACACATATCAGGGATGTAAAGGAAGCTATCCATGGTTATTGGAGGGATAGGATGTGATGTGGCTAAGAATAGCTCAAGGTATATTGTGTACCATTGAGATATGTGGTCTGTATTATTTGTATAATCTTTTCTTTGAACAAAAATGGGGCAGCATCTGGAGACGTATTAGTTATTTTATTACGCTCATATTATTTTGTGGCTTGACTATTTATCAAAGAGAAGTCGGTGGTATGTACTCTCGATATTTTATGTTTCTGTGTATTTTTTTTGCAGTATGTATCGGTAAGTTTTTTTATAAAGATAATTTAACAAGATGCTTATTAGTATCGGTGTTATACTTTGAATCTATTTATTTTTCTGATATATTTTTAGGATATATAGGACAAGCGTTATTAGACTCTATAGATTTTGTGAATTATGTTCAATTTGATTTAAATATAGAAAGAATTATAGTTTTAGCTATAAGTAGAATTTTTTTATTAATTGTAGTACTTATATTGAGAAGATATAAAAACCATTTTAATAATTTAATTACAAATTATCGAATGATTTTAGTTGGATTTACTATATTAGAATATTTAGGTTTATATTGTTGTGAACAGGTATTTTTTTCTGCATTTAGGGAAGCTGGAAAGATTTATGTGTACTTTGCTTTATTTCCTATTATTTTAGTATTGACTTTTATAATAGTTATTGTTTATTTAATGTATATAGAAAAGAATAATGAAATACAGTTGGTTAATAATCAAAATGAAATGTTAGAAAAGAATTATCATGAAATGCTTTTATTATATCAAAAAAGAGATAGAATATTTCATGATATGAAAAATCATTTATCTGTGCTTTCATTGCTAATCTCTGATAGAAATTTAGATAGGGCGGAAGAATATATTAAGAAAATTAGCGAACCTATTCTGGAATTGGAGCATAAAAAGTATACAGGCAATCGTATTGTTGATATTATTCTAAATGATAAATTTGAAAAGGCACGCAATAATGGTATTAGATTCATTATTAGCGCAAGTGATATAAAAGAAGGCATAATACAAGACATTGATTGGTGTGCAATACTTGCGAATATTTTAGATAATGCAATTGAAGCTTGTATAAACGTACAGAATATAGAAAAGTGGATTGAAATATCAATGAGTCAAAATGATTGTTCGACCATGATTAACGTATCAAATGTTTATAGTGGTGAAATAAAAATATCAAATAATAAACTTGAAAGTACTAAAAAAAATAAAATGCTTCGTGGTATTGGGTTAGAAAGTGTAAGAACTGCTGTAAACAATTATAATGGAATTTTTGAATACAATTGGCAAGCGGATATATTCTATGTTAATATATCATTATTTAATTAAAGGAGGAAAAACCAATGGGAAACGAAAGAGCAAAGTTTATGGAAAAAGCAGGAGATGTATTTTTCGAAATTGAGGAGTCATGTAAGAGTGAGATGGTAGACATACCTGAATTACTCTATAATACAGAATCAACTCCATTCCTTTCAATTTTCTGCTGCTAGGTAATTCGGAAAAAGGCAAGATGATCATTCGACATCTTGCCTTTTCTCTGCTTATAATAAAGCATAAATATACAATAAATTAGGTAAATATATGAAAAATAATGAAGTAAATAAAGAATCAAAAGTTGAGAGTTCAGTTACTGATTATTTAGAGGATAATATTGTTTCAAACCAAACCTATGGTGTGTTTTATCGCCCTTTTCTTGTAGAAACAAAGAGTAAATTTATAAAAGAATTAGGAACCTTCTATCGTTCCCATATGTTCTGCAAAGGGACTATAGAGCTTATACTCTCTCGTATCCATGCAATATGTGTAAGAACTCTTATTGTGGAAATGAGTATGTATAAGGCGGCTGGTCGGCTTGAAGGAAGTGACAGTTCTGAGGAATATGAATATTTCCAGACGAAGTTTCTTGGAAAAACGGAGTTGAGAGAAGAGCTTTTTGACGTATATCCTGTGCTGAAGCAAAATATTGAAAAGACGATAGGGCAAACTGCTGTTTTCTTAAGTACTATGTGGAAGCGCTTGATTGCTGATAAAAACGAAATAGAGAAAACAATTCTTAGAGGCGTACAATTAGGAAAGATAGTATCTGTTTGCACTATGGACTCTGATCTTCATTGTGGTGGGCAATGTGTGTTAAAAATAGAAACCGACAAAGGACAGAAATTTCTATATAAACCCCGCCCTGTTCAAACAGAAAAAGCTTTTCAGGTTTTATTAAATTATCTGTATAACGGGATTGGGATGGAAGGATATTCATATGAATGTATTCTGCGTGATAATTATGGGTGGGTGGAATTTGTGGAGGCCAGGGGCTGTACGGCACCGGAACAAATTAAAAACTATTTTTGTCGGCTGGGTGTGGGGGTATGCCTGAGTTATTTTTTGGGAACTGGAGATCTGCATTATGAAAACCTGATTGCTCATGGAGAATATCCGGTTCCGGTTGATGTAGAGGTGCTTAGTACGTTGGCGGGAGGTAAGGACAACTCAAAAGGAGGATATTCGGTTCTGTTCAGTGGTATTTTACCTGATCCTGCTAGAAAAACGCAGGTAAATGTACTCAATGGAGGGGAAGGGCAAAAAGCTGCAATTAAGGTTGCAAGAGTAATCAATGATAAGACTTCCGACATGAAAATTTCTTATGATTATCCGGAAATGCCTATCGCTAACAATCAGGTTATGATGCATGATGACAGAATTTCAGCGGTTGCATATGAATCCGATATCAGAGCAGGCTTCTGTAAGGCTTATTATTTTATTGTAGAGAATAAGAATGATTTTATTAGATTGTTTAAGAAGGAAAGCGCCGAATGCAGGGTAAGGGTGCTGCTGGAAAATACACAAAGATATACAATGCTTCTGTTTGGAAGCTATCATCCTATGATATTACAAAATGATAAAAAAAGAAGAGAATTGATGGAACATTTGTATGAAGGAAAGAAGAGTATTACCCCCAATGAAAAACAAGCTATAGAATATGGAATAAGGGATATGGAAGAAGGTGATATCCCTTATTATTATACAAAAATGGACAGTCATTCTCTATTTTCTTCCAGAGGTGAAGAAATAGAGAAATACTATACGGTATCACTGGATGATTGCGTCCGGTTTCGGCTGGAAAGATCAGTAGATTTGGATTGCCGAAGACAAGAGGGTATTATCCGGATGGTAATGGAATTATCCGGATACGGCAGTAATGAGTTTATTAATAGCCATTTTCCAATGATAAGGCCGAAGGAAGTAAAAAAAGAGAATAATAAGGTTCATTTCTTTCATAAGGCAATGGAAATTGCGGATCATATAGAAAAAGAAGCCCTTTGGGATAAAGAAAAACAGACAGTCAGCTGGATAGAACCGTTGCTGGCAGGAGTCAATGAGGAAAGAATATATATAGCAGAAGGAGATATGTATTTTTACAATGGTATGTCAGGTATTGCTGTATTCCTTTTTGGGATACAGCAAGCATGTGGAAGGCTGTCGGAGATCTGTAATGCTGTAAAAAATACACTGTTTCAATATACGGATAATTGCCTGATGGACAGAAATATGCTTTTAACTGAAAGTACGGGGATTTACTGCGGAGAAGCTTCATTATGTTATGCTTATCAGCTTTTGTTCCGTATGACCGGAGAGCAGACTTTTTTGGAATATGCCTGTAAACATACAGTACTGTTAACAGAACTTTTGGAAAAGGACACGTCCTACGATTTGGTTTACGGAAATGCAGGAGCTATTGTTGCACTATGTGAGATGTATTCTTTGACTCAGAACATGCAGTATCTCAAAGCAGCAGAAAAAGCTGGCGATATATTGGCTGATCATGCTGAAAGACAGAGCCATGGTGTTGGTTGGTTAAATAAATCTTCTCAGAAAGTATTAGCGGGAATGTCCCATGGCAACAGTGGTATGTTGCCTGGATTGGTAAAGCTTGGCTTTTTATTAAAAACGGATAAATATCAGAATTTAATCATAGGCTGTTTGAATTATGAAAGCAGTTTATATGAGGAAAAATATAATAACTGGGCAGATTTGCGTCAGGATGAGGCCGAAAGGTATCAGTCATATGCCTGGTGCCATGGCTTTGGAGGGATTACGGCGGCAAGGCTTGCCTGTTTGCCTTATGCAGGAAAGGCTTTGGAGCAACTTTTAAAGGAAGATCTTGTCCGTGCGAAGAAATGTTTCCTTTCTTTACAGATGAGAAAGGGAATGTGTCTTTGCCATGGAAACATGGGGATGTTGCTGCTTTTGGACAAATATCTGGAATATAATAACAGCAGTGATTTGGAAGCTGTAAAATCTCTTCTTGTATCCGCTTCTCTGAAGGAGCTGGAGTGTGATCATGTCATGCCACAGGAAAAATACGCAAAAGGATTGATGAACGGAATGGCTGGAATCGGTTATGCTTGTCTCAAGTTGGCTGGATTTTCTTCTTTACCTGATATTATGTTATGCAATATTTGATGAAAAAGGCAGTAGATTTGGGAATTACCTAAAATGAGATCACATGCAATTTCTTTTTATGAATATACAGATGGTGATAGTTTTATTTACTTTTGTCTTTGCAGGAAATACAAAAGTGTGTCAGAAACGGATTGCATCATGAAAGAATGTATGCTATACTGATGAACTGACGGGTAAAAAAGCAATATCTGCCATAGACACGCTTTGAAGTAGCCGGTTTACAGGATGGATATCATAGGAGAAAATAAGCCTGCCAGGCAGGCGGTGAGGAGATTGTGAAATGGAAATCTTATACAGGAGTACCAGAAGTAATGCGGCGGCAAGTGCTTCCCAGGCAATTCTGAAAGGACTTTCAGACGATGGGGGGCTTTTTGTACCGGAAAGAATTCCCGCATTGGATAAGACGCCGGAAGAATTAAGCGCTATGACCTATCAGGAAGTGGCTTATGAAGTGATGAAGCTGTTTCTGACCGATTTTACGGAAGAGGAACTGAAGAGTTGCATTGCCAGCGCTTATGACAGCAAATTTGACACAGAGGTAATCGCACCTCTTGCAGAAGCGGGCGGAGCATATTATCTGGAGCTTTTCCATGGCAAAACAATCGCTTTTAAGGATATGGCATTGTCTATTCTTCCTCATTTAATGATAACGTCGGCTAAGAAAAACCATGCCGATAAGGAGATTGTCATTTTGACAGCAACCTCCGGTGATACAGGTAAGGCGGCTCTGGCCGGCTTTGCCGATGTGCCGGGAACGAAAATCATTGTTTTCTATCCGAAGAACGGGGTAAGCCCCATCCAGGAGAAGCAGATGGTTACCCAGAAGGGGGACAATACCCTTGTAGTAGGTATCCACGGTAATTTTGATGATGCACAGACTGGCGTGAAACGGCTGTTTTCGGATAAAGAACTGGAAAAAGAAATGGCGGATGGGGGCTATCAGTTTTCTTCAGCCAATTCCATTAATATCGGGCGTCTGGTTCCTCAGATTGTTTACTATGTGTATGCCTATGCGCAGCTGTTGGCGGAAGGCAAGATTACTGCAGGAGAGAAGATTAACGTTGCGGTGCCCACCGGTAATTTCGGAAATATCCTTGCGGCCTTCTATGCGAAGAACATGGGGCTTCCCATAAATAAGCTGATATGTGCTTCTAATGAGAATAAAGTGCTGTATGATTTCTTTTCCACAGGGGAATATGACCGTAACCGTGAATTTGTGCTCACCAGTTCCCCTTCCATGGATATTCTGATTTCCAGTAACCTGGAGCGCCTTATTTACAGGATTGCCGGGGATGATCCGGTGAAAACACAAGCCCTGATGAAGGCTCTCAGCGGGGAAGGAAAATATGAGATCACTCCAAAGATGAAAGAGAAGCTGGGGGATTTCTATGGGAATTTTGCGAAAGAGGATGAGGCCTTTGGCAGGATTAAGGCTTTATATGAGGATACCGGTTATGTAATCGATACCCATACGGCGGTTGCTTCCGCAGTTTATGATAAATATAAAGAGGCGTCAGGGGATAGGGATACACTGACTGTAATCGCGTCCACAGCCAGTCCGTTTAAGTTCACAAGAAGTGTTATGCAGGCGATTGATCCGAAATACGGGGAGCTGACGTGGGGGGATTTTGCGCTTGTTGACGAGCTGTCGGCACTGGCGAATGTGGAAGTCCCTGAAGCAATTGAAGAAATCAGGACGGCGCCGGTGCTGCATACGACTATATGTGATAAAGACAAAATGAAGGATGCGGTAAAGGACTTCCTGAAGCTGTAAAATATGTATTTCGGTTAAACGGCGCAGTGCCGCGCAGGAACTGTGCAGCGTTTTACCTCAATCTGCAAAAAGCTGCGACTGCGGCGGATGAGGTTCGGACTACAGGAAA
This sequence comes from Eisenbergiella sp. OF01-20, assembly GCF_003478085.1. Taxonomy (NCBI): domain Bacteria; kingdom Bacillati; phylum Bacillota; class Clostridia; order Lachnospirales; family Lachnospiraceae; genus Eisenbergiella; species Eisenbergiella sp. OF01-20. Next base: position 151,691 of record NZ_QUES01000001.1, read on the forward strand.
ATTGATAATTGATATTATGTATAGAACATCCGGCAGCCGTTCTTTTTGCCGGGGAAGGTCAAGGCTATTACATTATTGATCTTTCCCGGCTGTTTTACTCTTTGCGAAAGGCGTAAATCAGCCTGAATTGTTATTTATATAGTAATGACAGTACAGCAGAAGCCGTTCAAAGTTTCTGAATCGAATGCGGAAGTTCAGCCGGTATATAGATTAAAAAAAGCAGCAGAATGGAGAGAGCAGTGAGTGCAGAACAAAAGACAAATAAAATACTAAACCATCCTTTACTGGAATTGCTGAAGCATAACAAAGGAAATCCAAGAACATTGATACTGATGGAGCCTCTATGGGGCATTCCATATAATTTAATCGCACCATTCGCCACACTGTACATGTATTCACAGGGAGTAACGGATGTTCAAATCGGACTGATTCTGTCGATTACTATGGTGTTTCAGGTGCTTTTTTCTTTCTTTGGCGGGATCTTAACGGATAAGCTGGGACGGAAATTTACAACTATGATGGGCGATTTCTTCGGATGGAGTATCGCCTGCCTGATATGGAGCATATCCAATAACTTCTGGCTCTTTTTGATTGCCATGTTATTTAACTGTTTTGAACAGATTAACCAGACCGCATGGTATTGTTTGCTGATTGAAGATGCGGAACCCAAAGATTTGCTGGGGATATATACCTGGGTAAATATAGGCGGTTTGATTGCAATCTTTTTTGCGCCGCTTTCAGGTTTGCTGATCAATTCCTTTACCGTAATTCCGGTCATCCGGGTTTTATATCTGGTTTTTGCGGTGAATATGTTAATTAAGGTAGCAGTTACTTTTCGTTATTGTAAAGAAACCCGGCAGGGAAAGATCCGGATGGCTGAGACGAAAGATACCTCTTTGTTACATATGTTATATGAATACAAGGAACTGATTCCTAAAGTATTGAAGGATAAGGAGGTTATGAAGGTACTGGCTGTCACCGTCATATTATATATCACGAATATGGTCAGCACTAACTTTTTCAGCTTATATGTGACGCAATGGCTGGACATAGAATCCCGTTATCTGGCTTTTTTCCCGATTCTGAACGCGGCCGTAATGTTGATTTTTATGATTGGTATACAGCACCGGCTGGAATTGGTAAAATTCCGGATACCCATGTGGATTGGTTTGGTATTGTATGCCGCAGCAGGAATTCTTCTGATACTGGCTCCAACAGGGAATATGCTGTTTGTTATTGTTTATGTCTTTGTTGCTGCAGTGGCCGGTTCACTTGTCATGCCCCGTAAAGATACATTGATTCAGCTGACTATTAATGCGGAGGAGCGCGCCAGAATTAATGCATTAATTATGTCCTTTACCATTGCATTTTCTTCCCCGTTTGGTTATTTTGCCGGATGGTTATCAAGCATTGACCGTCGGCTGCCATTTGTGTTTACATTTGTTTTATTCCTTGCGGCGATGATTATCGTGGGCCGAATCCGCGATCCTGAGTTCTCTAAGTAGCTGTTCGGCATCTGCCCGGGGTTCTATGGCAGTGCCCTGGGTTTTTTACCGAAAGATTATAAATAACCTGCCGCATATCATCCTGCCCCGCCGGGAGCGCCCTGATATGCAGCAGGTCAATTTTTGCCGGAGCAGGTCAAGAATGTCACATTGTTGATCTGCCCCGGCTGTTTTATACTTTATGAAAGATTTTAATTAGCTGGAAAATTCAATAAACCACAAAAACGGAGGAGAAAGAATAAAAATGTATCAATACGAAATGTTTGAATTACGCTTTACCGGAGAACCGCCCGGAGGTTCCCATGCGCTGTTCACTTTTCATACCATATTCTATCTGGGCAGCGAAGAAAAGGCCGCAAAAGGATTTTATGCAGGGGAAAATATCTACAAAGTACGTTTCCTCCCTCAAAAAACCGGCCGGTATTCCTGGAAAACCGAAAGTGTCATTCCTCTGAAAGGCTCCTTAACAGGGGAAGAGGAATGCCTGCCGGCAAGGACCGGAAGACATGGTATGGTAAAAGCGGAAGGCCTTCATTTTGTTTATCAAGACGGTACGAAGTATATTCCATTCGGAACCACTGTCTACGCGCTTGCCCACCAGAGTGAAGCGATAATTGAACAGACCATGCATACCCTGGAGCATACCCCTTTTAATAAGGTGCGCCATTGTATATTCCCAAAGCATTACAGATATAATCACAATGAGCCGCAGTATTTCCCTTTTGAGAGAAATGAGGAAGGGAAGTGGGACGTTCATAGCCCTTGTATGGACTATTGGGATCATTTTGAAAAAATTCTTGTTCGGCTCGGAGAAATGGGTATGGAAACGGATTTGATTTTGTTCCACCCTTATGATCGCTGGGGCTTTTCCCTTTTGCGCATGGAGGAATGGAAGATTTACCTGGATTATCTGCTCCGCAGGCTATCCGCTTATCCTTTTATCTGGTGGAGCCTTGCCAACGAATATGATCTGATGTTCAACCGTACAATGGAGGAATGGCATGAAATAGAGGAATTTGTCGCTGCTAACGACTGCGTCGGGCATTTGCTGAGCAGTCATAACTGTGTTCATTTTTATGATTTCACACGCCCTAACGTGACGCACTGTAGTATTCAGACGGATGGCATACATAAAGCGGCGGAATGGCAGGAACGGTATAAAAAACCAGTAGTTTTTGACGAGTGCTGCTATGAGGGCAATATAAATATGGCCTGGGGGAATATTTCCGCATTTGAGATGGTGAACCGTTTTTGGCGCGGCTGCATCCAGGGATCCTTTGTGACCCATGGGGAAACTTATGTTTCGGAGGATGAGGTGCTCTGGTGGGCCAGGGGCGGCCGGTTAAAGGGGCAGAGCGTGCCGCGGATTGCTTTCCTGAAGAACATTCTGTATAGCCTGCCGTCCCACCTTAGCCTCTGGAAAGAACCTGCTGTCATGGGGCCGGATGACAGGAATATCACGGCCACTGTTTTTGAAAGGCCTGAGGAGGCATATGAACGGTTCCACGCCTTGATAAATAAAGAGGAACGGGAGCTGTCCCAGGCCAAGGATGCCTGCTATTACGGTCAATGCGGGGAACAGGCCTACATTAAATATTTTGCGAGGCAGTGTGCAGCCCTGTGTTCCCTTACTCTGCCGGAGGACAAGAAGTATGAGGTTGAAATCATCGATGTCTGGGAAATGACAAGGACAACGGTGCTGGAAGAGGCCTGCGGGTGGGTTGAAGTCAGACTGCCGGGAAAAGAAGGAATTGCCGTAATGGCAAAACAGCTGTAGTAAGAGTCTCAAACCGCACAGTTGCCAAATGGCCCGCGGCACTTTCGGGAACGAAAAGGAGTGCATCTTGAATGCATAATCCGCTTCCTGTATACTGGATAGTATAGGATAAAAAAATGCCGTCCGGTTTCCCGGAGGGTATCGAAAAGGCTTCTGATATGGGGGAAGGGGCATGAAAAAGCAGGGTATGGTAAGTGTTTTCAAAAGGCTTTACATTCTTTTTGTAATTATCATAGTAATCATCTATGTGAGCACAATCCTAATTTTCCTGAAGTATGCGCAGCAGCAGCGGGATGTGGAAATCAACAGAATGCAGACCGCCGTTGTCCACAACGTATCGGCACTGGAGCAGCAGCTGGAAATTATTTATAATCTGGAACGTAATCTTGTCAGTGACGGAAGGATTTCGTCCCTGGCCTATGACATATCCCTGAACGGATATGAAAGGTCCCAGCTGATGCTGGGGCTGCGGAGCAATATCCAGGGCTATCAGTCTCTGAACAATATCATTAAGGATATCACCGTGATTTTTCCCAAACAGGAGATGGAACTAAGTGCGGCGGAGGGGCATGGCAGGAAGGAATATGTACCCACGCCCCGAAGCAGCGAAAATACGGCCCGGAGCCTGGTTTATGCGGACAGCCAGGTCCGGATGGAACTGCTGTATCCTCTGACCTATTCGACGGAAGAGGATTACGTTCCCGATTTCGGTGTGAGTATTACGCTGGCGGAGGACTATCTGCAGGGGCTTTTGGAGTTGTTTGGCAGTTCGGAACAGGCTGGCGCCTTTTTTGTATTGGATGGAGGGGAAGTGCTTGGTCAGCTGCCTGCGGGAAAGGAAGCCAAAGTACAGCTGATGGACTGCTGGTATCGGGCATGGGAAAAACAGGGCAGCGGGGAAAGCTTTCTCGGGAAGGGAAGGTGTCTGGGGACCAGCTATCTGTTTATGTCGGAAAGTATTCCCGGTTACGGGATTACCGTGGTTGCCTACCGCAGCGGCAGAGGAATAGGCAGTTCGGCAATGGTGGCTTTGTTTATGATGGGGGTGGTGCTCCTGGTCATCAGTATATTGTTTTTTGAAATCCTTTATCAGACCAATACTGCCGTGAATAAGCCGCTGAAAAAGGTGGTGCATGCGTTCGAACAGGTACAGGAGGGCAGTCTGGAAATCCGCATTTTCCATAAGCCCCAGGATGAGTTTCAATATATTTATTCGTCTTTCAACCGAATGGTGGAACGTATTCAGGAATTGATAGAAAATGTGAAGGAACAGGGAAGGCTTTTACAGAATGCGGAACTGATGCAGCTGCAGTCCCAAATCAATCCGCACTTTTTGTACAACAGCTTCTATCTAATCCGGATTATGGCCAAAAATGAATCCTACGAACAGATTATACAGTTCGTCACTTCCCTGGCAAAGTATTACCGTTTCCTGAATAAGGAGGTTGAGCAGAATATTCCGCTTGGCCGTGAGGTGGAGCACATGGAAAATTATATTGATATCCAGCAGATGCGGTTTGGGGATAAAATTACCGTAAATAAAGAACAGCTGCCGGAAAGCGCGGTCAGCTTCCTTGTTCCTAAGCTGATACTGCAGCCGGTCATTGAGAACGCCTATAACTACGGAATGGCCGATATTTTAAAGGACGGGCGGATCGCAGTTGCCTATTCCCTGGAGGGGCCTTATCTGTCCGTCATAATGGAAGACAACGGAGGCGGCGGGAGTGCGGAGAATATTGAGCGGATGCAGGAATATATCCGGGATTACCAGGGCCGTGCCGCCGGACATGCGCTGTCCAATATAGAACGCAGGCTGAAGCTGGCTTATGGAGAGACAAGCGGTATCCTGCTGGAACAAAGTGAACTTGGAGGCCTGAAGGTAATTCTGCGGATTGACATGAGGGTAAAACTGTAAACTGCACAATGCAGCCTTATGCGCCGTAACGGACAGCAGCTGGTCAACATGAGGTCAAAGGAGGAGGTACAATTATGTGGAACGAAGCGTTATGGCTGGGAGTGCCAAGGGTTGAGATTGAGGAAAAGAAAATATACCAGGGGGATATGAACGGGCGGTTCGCCTATTACCGTCTGGATTTTATGTTGGATCGGAAAGCGGAGCTGAAGGTGGATATTTCCGCCAATTCCCGCTACCGGCTGTGGGTGAACGAGCAGCCGGTGCTGTCGGGGCCTTGCCGCGGCGATCAGTTCAGACATTATTATGAAACGGTGGAGCTGGGCGGTTATCTGCGTACCGGGAAAAATGTGCTTGCCGTGCAGGTGCTTCTGTGCGACAGCATGTATGTAAAAGACGGCCCCACGGACAAACGGGCGCCGTTAAACAGCGTGGCAACCCTGCCGGCAGGCCACAGGCTCGCTGTGGAAGGAGTGCTGAAGGATGAGGAAGGAAATGTGCTGGGGGAGGTGACAACGGGAAAAGCATCCTGGAAGGTATGGCTGGACAATACTTTTTTTCTTACCAAGGAACCGGTGGTGAACGGGAATATGGGTGCGCTGACGGAGACTATTGATTTTAATACGGTTCCCGGAGGCTGGAGACAACGGGACTTTGACGACGGCAGCTGGCGTACGGGCGATGCGCTGGAGCCGGTAAAATGTGGCTTTGAGATGATGTTTGGTATTCTCAAGACCTTTATGATGGAGGAACGTCCGATCCCGCTGTTGTATGAGCGTCCGGCTGCTTTGGAGAAAGAACTGGGAGAAGGCGTGATGAAAGGGGCACCGTATGTGACAGTGCGGCCCGGAGAATGTCTGACTCTCCTGTTTGACGGAGAAGGCCTTTTCAACGCTTATTTCCGGTATCGGATGGAAGGAGGCGCAGGTGCGGAGATTTCCTTTACCTATTTTGAGAAGTTTACGAAGGGGATTGACCAGGTAAAAAGAGATGACTACATCAATGGAGAAATCGGGCAAAACGGGCAGCGGGACACAATCATACTGGACGGCGGCAGCTTGCTTTATGAACCTTTCTGGTACCGGACCATGCGTTTTTTGAAGATTGAAATCCAGGCGGCGGGGGAGGAAGTTCGTTTTTACAGGCCTGTGCTTTTAAAGACCGGTTATCCTCTGAATCCGGGCTCTTATGTTAAATCGGATGCTCCCTGGGTGGAGAAGGTTTATGACATGTGTGTGCACACTCTCCAGGGCTGCATGATGGAAACCTATATGGACTGCCCTTTCTGGGAACAGATGCAGTATCCTATGGATACCAGACTGCAGGCGTTGTTTACCTATGTGTGCAGCGAGGATACGAAGCTGGCAAGGAAGGCCCTTCGGGATTTCCATGATTCCATGCTGCCCATGGGACTGATTCAGGGCAGGGCGCCCAGCAATCCGAAGCAGGTTATTTCCACATTTTCCCTGTATTATATTTTTATGCTTCTGGAGTATTACAAGCGTACGGGAGATACGGATATACTGAAGCGTTACAGGACGGATGTGGATAACATCCTGGAATATTATGACAGGCATATCGGTCCGCAGGGACTGGTGGAAAAGCTGGGCTATTGGGATTTTGTGGACTGGCAGGAAAGCTGGCATAATACCATGGGACGTCCCGCCGCGGTACGAAAAGGCCCTTCCACTATTATCAACCTGATGTATGGACTGGCCCTGCTTGACGGAGCGGAAATTAATGAAGCCACAGGTAGGAGCGGCATTGCGCAGGAGTACAGAGAACGGCAGAAAAAAATCGTGGATTCGATCCGGTCCCTGTGCTGGGATACGGAGCGGGGAATGTACCGGGAAGGTCCCTCCTGCCAGGAGTTTTCCCAGCACGCCCAGAGCTGGGCGGTGTTGAACGGCATGCTTTCCGGAGAGGAGGCGCGTAAAGTGATGCGTATGACCTTTGAGGAAAAGGATGTGCTGCGCTGCTATTTTTCCACCTGCTATGAGCTGTTCCGCGCCTGTGAGAAGGCGGGCTGCTATGAGCTTACCGCCAGACAGATGGACTGGTGGATAGGACTGCTTGAGGAACACTGCCTCACCTGTCCGGAAACACCCTCCAATTCCAGAAGCGAGTGCCACGCATGGAGCGCGCTGCCTATGTATGAGCTGATCAGTGTCATGGGAGGCATCCGCAGGGAAGCGGGTAGACCGGCGCGAGTGGAGGTCTGTCCCCATTTGGACTATGTTCCCAATCTGGAGGGAGGTATGCTCACCGAGTACGGCCTGCTTACATTCCGCTATTATCCGAAGGAAGGCGGCACACAGTATGAGTTGACGCTGCCGGAAGGAATGGAAGGAACGTTCCGGGGATCCTGCGGACAAATCACTATGCTGAGGCACGGTAAAAATGAAATTTGGGAGCCTGCTTGCCTTGCATGAAAATATAGGATAGCGCCAGATTTGGTTCCGGCGGTGAGGAGGTATTTATGAATCAGACGGATGTGGTGATTATCGGTGCTGGAGGAGCGGGCATGATGGCCGCGCTTACGCTGGCGAAGGCCGGCGGCAGCTGTGTGGTGTTGGAGAAGGGAAAGCATTTGTCCGTGAGCAATGCTGCCAGGGCGGGAGGCCCTTCCCTGGCGGGTACCTTGCTGCAGGAGGAGGAAAACTGTATCGTTCCGGCGGAGACACTGTTTGGACATATGTATAAATTTTCCAGAGGCACCGTGGACGGCAGCCTGCTGTATCGGTGTATCAGAAACGGAAGGAAGGCGGAGGCTCTGTTAAGGGAAAGCGGCATTAAACTGCGGCTGACGGAGGATTTATACAGCGTGGGCTTCAGGGCCAGGCATTTTTTTGATACGCCTGCGCCGCAGCGGTGGGAGTTGCTTGCAAAGAAGCTTACGGAATATGGCGGCAGAGTAGTCCTGAATGCCTGTGTGGAGGATCTTTTGACGGAAAACGGCAGGATATGCGGCGTTTCGGCCGTTGACAGGCAGCGCGGGGAGCGGACGGAATATCATGGAAAAGCGGTCATTATCGCCAGCGGCGGCTATCTGGGAAATAAAGAGATGCTGTGTAAGCATTTCGGCGAAATCACCGTAGGCCCGCTGGGCAGCCGCCTCAGCGACGGGGCGGGGATCAACATGGCGCTGAAGGCCGGGGGCATGGAGGATCGCAGCTGGGGAATCTGTGCCGGGGAGTTCGGCGGCTATCACAGCAGGATGAAAGGACGCTTCCCCGGAAATATGCGCTGGGCTATGGCCGGAGGGCTGCTGGTGGACCGGGAGGGCCGTCGTTTTATGGATGAGCAGCTGCTGGCGGATCAGCCGCTGTCCGTGGGAGGAGAAGTGACCTTGCGCGCCGGAAACTATTATGCGGTGCTGGATGAAGCTTTTTACCAGGGCATACGTTCTGCCGGGTCGGTATACGGCTTTTATGGCCGGCCGGAGGAATGGAAGACTGGAAGGTCTGCCCTTGACAGGGGACCGTGGCCTTTCCCGGAAAATCTGGAAAGGGATATCAAAGAGGGCTGGGCCTTTCGCTGTGAAAGCCTTCAGGAAGCTGCACAGCATTTTTCCCTTCCTTTTCTGGAAGAAACGGTTACGCGCTACAACGCCATGTGCGAAGCAGGAGCGGATACGGAATTCGGGAAAAGCAGCTGGCTGCTGAGGCCGGTAACAAAGGCGCCTTTTTATGTATTTGCCTACGAACCAAGCGCCTGGTGCACCATAGGCGGCGTAAAGACGGATGCCTTCTGCAGAGTGCTTGACAGAAAGCAGAAGCCCATCCCCGGGCTTTATGCGGCGGGGGTGGATAACGGAAGCTGCTACTGCGTCCCTTACTATGATACGGAAGGGGCCTGCCTGGGGCTGGCTTTTACCAGCGGAATCACTGCGGCGGAGCACATTTTGGAATATAACAGTTAAGACAGATGAACCATCACTCGGCAACAGGTCAATTTTTGAACCGGGATATCAAGAAAGTTGCATTGTTGGATTCCGTTTTCCTTTTTATACTGGCCTTAGATGAAAAACACAGCTGTATAGGCAACGGACAGCTAAAGGAAAATCAACTTCGCAGGGCGGAGGAACACAAGGAGGAAAACAGATGAAGAAGAAAATTGCGTTATTACTGGCAGCGGTGATGACCGTGAGTCTGATGACGGGCTGCGGAGGAGATTCCGGCAGTGCACAGACAGCGGGGAACAGCGAATCAGTCAGTGCTGTTTCTGTACAAGAGGCGGATCCCAGATTCAAGTATGAGGAACCGGTCACCCTGACATCTTATTTTGAAATCTCACCGGCTTTGGGAGAGTTCAATAAGGAAGACATGCTTAATAGTGTTTACTACACCAGGATGACCGAAGAAACCAACATTTCCATAGACTGGCTTTGGTATGCGGCAAACACGCCGGATGATTCCCAGCAGAAGAAGAGCGTGGCCATTGCCTCCGGCGAAATCCCGGATTTCATGATTGTCAACAGTTCCCAGCTTTCCCTGCTTGCCAAGAGCGACCTGATTAATCGGAATATCGGTGAAGTATTTAAAAAGTATGCTTCCGATGAACTGATGGCATGGACGACCGGGGAGGGACAGGCCGCGTTGGAATCCGCAACGGATAAGGGGGAAATCATTGCGATTCCGCTGGTGGATTCCTCCATTGATAAATCGCCGTTGCTGTGGATCAGAAGAGACTGGATTAAGAAGCTGGGCCTGGAAATGCCGAAGAATCTGGATGACCTGTACAACGTCATGGTTGCCTTCCGGGATCAGGATCCGGATGGAAATGGAAAAGACGATACCATTGGCATGGTATTCCACAATAATTTCCTCAGTGCCGGACTGGGTGACGGCGTAGGCGTTTTCAATGGCTTCGGCGCTTATCCCACCGCCTGGATTGAGGACGGGAACGGCGGCCTGGTATATGGCTCCGTGAAGGAGGAAAATAAGGATGCGTTAAATTTCCTGGCGAAAATGTATCAGGAAGGGCTGATTGAACAGGATTTTTCCTCCAATGATGAGGTAAAGGCTTCCGAAGCGGCGGCTTCCGGACGGGCAGGAATCCAGTACGGCCTGATGTGGAATGCAAACTGGCCTCTGAATTCCACTGTGCAGAATGACAGTGAAGCCGACTGGGTAACCCTTCCTATACCCACGGCTTTGACCGAGGAAGCAAAGCCGCAGATTTCCCTTGCTATTACAGGGTACGTTGTGGTAAACAAAAAATGTGAGCATCCGGAAGCCGTGGTGAGAATGCTGAACTTCTGGGTTGACAAGTACGGATATTCAGGAGAAGAATATAACGATTATCTGGTGAAGGATGCCAACGATGTCCTGAATTTCCCTCTCCACTGGGTAATGCTTAAAACCTGGTTCCCTTTAAAGAATCTGACAATTCATAACAATATTGCGGCGGCGCTGGAGAGCGGCGACAGCTCATCCCTGAATGCCGAGGAACTGGTAAGTTATAATGACATCCAGAATTATCTGTCGGGTGATACCGTGACCAGCTACGGCGGTATGAAGACCTTCGGCAACGACATGTCGGCTTATGATACTATGAACGAATATTATGAGAAGGATATGTTCATGTGGGATAAGTTCACCACCGGCCCCACACCGACTATGGGCCAGAAGATGTCCACCGTGACGGATAAGGTGATGGAGTATTACACCAAGGTTATCATGGGCATTGAGACTACTGACAGCTTTGATGATTTTGTTAAGGAGCTGAATTCTCTTGGGCTTGATAAAATAACGGAAGAAGTAAATGAGTGGTACGCCAACAAGTAGTCGTTTAAGGGAGTGAGGCATAAAAAGGCGTGATAGTCCGGACAACGGAACTGCTGCCAAAAGGCTTCGCTCCCTTTTTCAGAGAGAAGGGGAATTCAATGAAACAGAAAAAAAGCCTGGGTACAATTATGAAGAGGGAATGGCCTCTGCATGTGATGCTGCTGCCCGCAATCATTTTATTACTTATATTTGCCTATCTTCCTATGGTAGGTATTGTAATCGCCTTTCAGGACTTTGTCCCGTCGGGAGGGATGAAAGGGTTTTTTACCTCCGAATGGGTAGGGCTTGATAATTTCAAATATATTTTCGGCATGAAGGATTTCCGGCAGGTATTGGTGAATACACTGGTCATTGCGCTTTTGAAAATTATTGCGGGCATTGTCGTGCCTCTGATTCTGGCCCTTATGTTAAATGAAGTAAATAACAAAGTGTTCAAGAAAGCAACACAGACGATCATTTATGTTCCGTATTTCCTTTCCTGGGTGGTTCTGGGCGGTATCCTGGTGGATATTCTTTCACCTACCGGCGGTATTGTAAATACTGCGATTACGGCGCTTGGCCATGAACCTGTCTTTTTTCTGGGAAGCCTGGAGACTATCCGGGGAACCCTGGTGGCTTCCGATGTATGGAAAGGCTGTGGTTATAATATGGTCATCTTCCTGGCTGCTCTGACAGCTATCGATCAGAGCCAGTATGAGGCGGCTAAGGTGGATGGTGCAGGTTATTTGAAACAGATGCTTTATATTACTCTGCCCGGCATCCTGCCGCAGATCATTTTGGTAACGGTCCTGGGCATGGGCAATATCTTAAACGCGGGTTTTGATCAGGTATTTAATCTATACAGCCCTATCGTTTATCAGAAGGCCGATATACTGGATACCTATGTGTACCGCCTGGGTATGCTGAATCTGCAGTACAGCGTTTCCACCGCAGTGGGGCTGTTCAAATCTGTGATTTCCTTTATCCTGATCGCCACATCCTTCACCCTTGCAAAGAAATTTGCAAACTACAGAATTTTTTAGGAGGCCGTTATGAAAATAAAATCATCTCCTGCAAGAAAGTCATTTCTGGTGGTCAACTATCTTCTACTGACGCTGGTAATGTGTATCTCCCTGTTTCCGCTGATCCATGTGTTCGCTCTGTCTTTAAGCTCCAACTCCGCGGCGCAGGCGGGCTGGGTTACTATATTCCCGGTGGATTTCACGCTGGATTCCTACCAGTATATTCTGGCAAAGCCGGAATTTTTCATATCCTTCGGTGTGTCGTTGGTCAGAGTGGTGCTGGGGACCCTGCTCAGCATAGGGCTGACAATCCTGTGCGCCTATGCCATGGCCCAGCCGGATGAAAGATTTCATGCAAGAAAATACTATGTCTGGGTGTTTCTGGTGACCATGGTATTCTCCGGCGGGCTGATCCCTTTGTTTATCGTAGTGAAATCCGTGGGAATTTACAACAGCATCTGGGCGCTGATACTGCCCGGTGCAGTACAGACCTTCAACATCATTCTGATGCTGAACTTTTTCAGGGGCCTTCCCTATGCGCTGACAGAATCCGCGCTCATCGACGGGGCAAGTCACTTCCAGATCATGACGAAAATAATTGTACCGGTATCCAAGCCCTCTCTGGCGACCGTGGGCCTGTTCACCATGGTGAATCACTGGAATTCCTGGTTTGACGGCATGATATACATAAGCGATACCGCCAAGTATCCGCTGCAGACCTACCTGCGCAATGTCATCCAGTCGGTGGATATCGCCAGCATCGACCTGACCAGTGTTGGTGCCATGACAAATGTTTCCCAGAAAACCGTGACGGCGGCGCAGATTTTCGTGGCGATTATCCCTATCCTTCTTGTTTATCCGCTGCTCCAGAAATACTTTATTACCGGTATGACACTGGGAAGCGTGAAGGAGTAACCAGGCGATATTGACCAAAATACAGCAGGAGTGAGAAGAGACGATGTACAGTGTATTGATTGTTGATGATGAAAAAATGATCCGGGATGACGTATATGGCCTGCTTTCCATGGAAGAATCCCTGGAGCTTGATCTGACGACGGCGGCCAGCGGTATAGAGGCGCAGGCTTTACTGGAAAAAAGAAAAATAGATATCGTGATCATGGATATCAACATGCCGCAGATGTCAGGTCTGGAGCTGTACGATATCGTCCGGGAAAGATGGCCTTTCTGTAAGGTCATCTTTCTCACGGGCTATTCTGACTTTGACTATGTATATAAGGTACATAAGCACGCAAAGTATGTGCTGAAGGCGGAAGAAGATGAAAAGATACTGGAGGCCCTGCGGGAGTCCGTGGAAGAAATCGAGAACAGCCTTCTGCTGGAACGGCTTACGGATCTGCAGCGGGAACAGCAGAAAAAACCGCTGATCCATGAAAGAAGCATGTTTTTGCGGGAGCTTTTTGACGGCTACAGGGGGCTGTCCCAGCTGACCGGGGAGCTGTCGGTACAGCTTGGGATCGCTCTGGATCCGGAAAAAGAAGTGTACTATATCCTTCTCAGGCATGAAGCCTGGTATTGTGAGAATTACCAGGAGCAGCAGAATGCGACTCAGGACTGCTACCAGCTGCTGGAACGGTATTTTCTTGACTTCATGCACGGCGCCTTTTTTGAATATAACAAGAACTATATTGTGCTTCTTATGCAGCCTGAAAAGCTTCTTCAGGAGGGCACTATTGTAAAAATGCTGGCGGGCGCGGGAGAATTGTTTCAAAAGGCGTTGAAAAAGAACCTGGGCAGGACAGCATCTATCCTGGTGGGGGAAAGGCCTGTCACCCTGTCCCAGCTTCTGCAGGAATTTATCGGCATATGTGATCGTATGATCTGGCTGTCTGAGGAAGAGCTGGTGCAGGAGGGGCTGCAGAAGGAGGCCCTGGCCAGGGAGACACTGCCCGACAGCAAAAAGCAGGAACTTATGCAGATGCTCTGGCGGCTGGAATATTATCTGGAGGGAATGGAAGAGGAAAATACCCTGGATGTGCTGCGCCAGCTGCAGACAGAGCTTCAGAGCGTTAAGAGCATGCATGATATGTTCGCCCTGGAGGTTTACTGTACCATCAGTTCCCGGCTGATCGGGTGGATCAAGCGCCTGGATCTGCATGAGGAGCTGGCGTTTCAGATTGGCACCATGAACCTGTATAACGTGTCGCTGCATGCCAACTGGCAGGATGCCTTCGGCTACCTGCGGCATGTGGCGGAGAGCATTTTTTCCCTGAAAAACCAGAGCGTGGAAAAGCAGACAGAAGATGTGGTGAATCATGTAAAGAAGTACATTGTGGAGCATCTGGACGGAGACACATCCCTGTACAATCTGGCGGAGCAGGTACATTTCAGCCAGGAATATCTGCTGCGGATATTCAAGAAAAAAGAAGGGGTTACCATCCTTTCATATATCAATGACTTAAAGCTGGCTGCTGCCAGGCAGCTGCTTACGGATTCGCAGCTGCAGGTAAAAGAGATTGCGGATCGGCTGGGCTTTGCCAGCCAGGGCTATTTCGGGCGTTTTTTCCGCAATAAGACGGGCCTTACACCCAATGCCTACCGGGAAGCGGAAAAGAGAAAAAATTAATTATGCAAGACAATACAAGGAGAGAGGATATGGACGATTATATAGCAGAGACAGTCTCAGGAAAAGTCAGGGGGTTTGCAGAGGACGGCCAGGTTGCTTTTCTTGGAATCCCTTATGCAAAACCTCCTGTGGGAGAACTGCGTTTTAAACGGGCGGTTCCGGCGGATGCCTGGGAGGGCGTGTTGGACGCTGCAGCATACGGCCCTAAAGCGGTACAGTATAATAACGGTGTATGTGAAGGCGCGGAGGATTGCCTGACTTTAAATATCAGAAAACCCATACAGGGAGATAACCTTCCCGTGCTGGTTTATATCCACGGCGGCGGCTATAACTCCGGCTGTGCTTCCGATGAGCTGTATCACGGAAAATCCTTTGTCAGCCACGGAATTGTGTATGTCAGCTTCCAATACCGTCTGAATGTATTTGGCTTTTATGATTTTACAGGCTATCCTGGCTGTGCGGATTTTGACAGCAACTGCGGCCTTTCGGATCATATTGCCGCTATGCAGTGGATTCATGAAAATATCCGCTCTTTTGGCGGCGATCCGGAAAGGGTGACGATAGCAGGGGAGTCTGCCGGAGGAACTTCCATGATAGCGCTGATGGCCGCGCCGGGGGCAGCGGGTACTTTCAGTCAGGTAATCGCTTCCAGCGCGCTTCCGGAATGCTTTTTCACCAAAGATACGGCAAAGAAGAACATAGACCTTTTTCTGGAGGGAATGGGCTGGACGGTTAAGGATCTGCCGAAGCTGAAAGAGATCGATGCCTTTGAGGTATTGAAGGGAAATGAATATGTGGCAAAAGAACATCAGTACCGCAATCCCGGTATTTTCCTGCCTACCGTTTCCATTGACGATCTTTTGCCGGAAAGGCCACTGGAGGCGATTGCACGGGGGAGTGCGGAAGGAATCCGGCTGATGATTGGCACCAATCTTCATGAAGGGACCATGTTTGTCCGCCCGGAGCAGACGAACTTTCCCAATTCCTGGGATATGATAAAGGAAATGTTTGCGAAGAACCAAAATGAAGCGGGTTTTGAACGGATACGGGAATATTATGAAAAAGAAAATGACGGCAGCGTCAATGGAGTGGAGATGGCTTTTATCAATTTTGCCACGGATTATGCGTTTCAGATGCCTGCGGTCAGGACGGCGCAGGCTCAGAAGGGGCATGGCCCGGTATGGATGTACCGTTACGAGTTCCTTTCACAGATGGCGCGCAAAACGGGAATGCTTTGTTCCCATGCCATGGATCTGCCGTGTGATTTCAACTGTCCGGAATTCGGCTTCAGCGCATTTGTCTTTCAGGAGGAGCCGAAGGATACGGTGGATAAAATCGTCAATGATGTGCATATGCGCTGGGTGGACTTTATAAGGACAGGTGATCCCGGAAAGGACTGGCCTCAGTATGCAGGCTATGATTCCCCGGTAATGATTTATGACCGGACATCGGGAACGAGGCAGTTGGACAGGACGGAGCTGATGGACGTGTGGGGCGATATGAGGTTTTATTCCCGGGGGCAACAAGCCAGGTAGCCATGCTTGCATGGATATTTGGCGGCGGCTGTGAGGCCCCGTGTTAAACAACGGATGCCGCGCTGCACGAACCATCCTTATGTCCAATAAAAAAGCCGGCGCTTTGATAGGCGCCGGCTTTTTATCATACCGGAGTACCGCAGGGTGCGGAAAAAGGAACCGGTTTTGTTCAGGCCTGCTTTCAGGTCCTGTCCGCGAGATTGATATAATCTCTTTCTTGACATATGGTTTTGTAGGCGGGACGGATGATTTTTCCGTTGTTTGCCAGTTCTTCCATACGATGTGCGCTCCAGCCAACCATTCTGGCAATGGCAAAAATAGGAGTGTACAGTTCGGTAGGCAGTCCCAGCATGTTGTAAACAAAGCCGGAATAAAAGTCCACGTTCACGCTTACGCCCTTGTACATCTGCCTCTCCCCGGATATAACCGTGGGGGCTAGCTTTTCCACCAGATTATAAAGCTCAAATTCTTTATGAAGCCCTTTCTCTTCGGACAGCTTTTCCACGAAGCTCTTGAGTATGATAGCTCTCGGATCGGATTTGGAATAAACCGCATGGCCGACACCATAAATAAGTCCTGCATGATCAAAAGCATCTCTGCTCAGCAGGCGTTCCAGATAACGGGATACCTCTTCTTCATCGGCCCAGTCGTTCACATTCTTTTTCATGTCCTCAAACATCTGCATAACCTTGATGTTGGCACCGCCGTGACGGGGACCCTTAAGAGAACCGATGGCAGCAGCCATTACGGAGTAAGTGTCTGTCAGGGAGGATGTAACTACATGAGTGGTAAAGGAGGAGTTGTTTCCGCCGCCGTGCTCCATATGAAGAATCATGCAGATATCAAGAATTCTGGCTTCCAGTGGAGTATAAGAGCTGTCGGGGCGAAGAATGTGCAGAATGTTTTCCGCCATGGAACCTTCCGTCATGGGCTGATGGATGAAAAGGCTGTTGCCGTCGTGATAATGGCTGTAAGCCTGATAACCATAGATGGATAACATAGGGCAGAGGCTGATGAGCTGCAGGCACTGTCTGAGTACGTTAGGGAGGGAAACGTCATCCGCCCTGTCGTCATAGGAATAAAGAGTGAGAATACTCCGGGCCAGTGTGTTCATCATATCCTTGCTTGGCGCCTTCATGATAATATCCCTCACAAAGCTTGTGGGGAGGCTTCTGTAATAGATGAGCAGCTTTTCAAATTCAGCCAGTTCCTGTTTATCGGGCAGCTTGTTGAAGAGCAGCAGATATGTAACTTCCTCAAATCCGAACCGATGATCCTTGTGGAACCCTTCTACCAGGTCGTTAACCTCATAACCTCTGTAAAAAAGGTGACCGTCGCAGGGGACCGATTTTCCATCCACCATTTTCGAAGCGCGTACATCGGAAATGTTGGTAAGTCCTGCCAGGACGCCTTTTCCGTTCAGGTCGCGAAGTCCTCTTTTGACATCGTATTTTGTGAAAAGCTCGGAGTCGATGACACCTGCTTCTCTGCTTAATTCAGCCAATCGTACGATTTCAGGAGTAACATCAGAATAGCTGTTGTGTTCTTCCATTCAATCAACCACCTTTCCTCATAATTTTAGTATGCCTGCTTTCCTTTCCATCCGGTCTTTTTATGGTTTGACACGTTAAAAAAGGAAAGTAGATAATTTACATAATAACATGGATACCAATTCGAAACAAGAAAAAATGTATTTATTTAGAAATATTTAACATTTTGTTCACGATTCGGGATAGCTTTTTTGTGCGTATTGTATTACAATAATAGGCGGCTTACAGCATATTTTCAGTGCGGCAGGCCGGAGGGTGCGGAATGCATTCTCAGGATAAAAAAGGAAAGGAAGGTATATGTAAATGGATAACAGGCATTCCATGGATAAAAAAGAAATAGTAAGACATATTGACCACACCCTTTTAAAACCCTATGCTGTATGGGAGGATATCCAGACACTCTGCCAGGAGGCAGTGGAATATCAAACGGCATCGGTATGCATCCCTCCCTGCTATGTGGAACGGGTGCACGATAAATTTAAAAATCTGAATATCTGTACGGTGGTGGGTTTCCCCCTGGGATACAGCGTGACCGCCGCAAAGCTTGCGGAGGTGGAAAAGGCTCTGAAGGACGGCGCCAACGAGATTGATATGGTAGTCAATATCAGTGATGTCAAGAACCGGCAGTTCGGAAAGGTCGAAGCGGAAATACGCACACTGAAGGAGGCCTGCGGCAGCCATGTGCTGAAGGTGATAATTGAAACCTGTTTTCTTACGGAGGAAGAGAAAATCGCCATGTGCCAAGCTGTGACGAAAGCCGGGGCGGATTATATCAAGACTTCAACCGGATTCGGCACCGGCGGCGCCACCCTTGCCGACGTAAAGCTTTTCAGGGAACATATCGGGCCTTTGGTTAAGATAAAAGCGGCCGGCGGCGTAAAGAGCAGAGAGGATCTGGAAATGTTCCTGAAGGCAGGCTGTGACAGAATAGGGACATCCTCTGCGGTAGGGCTTCTGAAAGGGGAAGAAGCGGGCGATTATTAGTCATAAACCCCGCCCGCGCGAAAAGAAGCGGGGGATTCCCCGTATAAGGAAACAGAAAAGGAGAAACAGATTATGAATCAGATAATCCGAAATCGGATAGCCGCACTCCGGGAGGCGATGGAACAGGCGGGCATGGATTTTTATATGGTGCCTACCGCGGATTTCCACAATTCCGAATATGTGGATCAGTATTTTAAGGTAAGAGAGTATCTTTCCGGTTTTACCGGCTCTAACGGAACGCTGGTGGTGAGCCGGGAAGAAGCGGGGCTTTGGACGGACGGCCGCTATTTTATCCAGGCTGAAAATGAACTGGAAGGAACGGGGATCACTCTTTTCCGGATGTTGGATGAAGGGGTTCCCACAATTAAGGAATATCTTCGTGATCGGATGAAAGAGGGACAGACCCTGGGTTTTGACGGCAGGGTGGTGGATACGGCCTTTGGCGTCGGCCTGGAAAAAGTCCTGGAAGAAAAGAAGATCGTTTTTGCATACGGAAAGGATCTGGCGGATGCGGTATGGACGGACAGGCCAGCCCTTCCCAGCCATCCGGTCATGGTACTGGACGAGGACATTTGCGGCAAGAGCGCAGGGGAGAAGCTGGAAGATGTGCGCAGGGCTATGGAGAAGGAGGGGGCGGATGCCTTTCTTCTGAGCAAGCTGGATGATTTGATGTGGCTTTTCAACGTCCGCGGCGGCGATGTGGAATGTAATCCGGTGGCTCTTTCTTATGCGTATATTACCGGGAAGGAATGCTTTTTCTTTCTCCAGGAAACGGAAGTGACGGAAGCGCTCAGGGCACATGCGGTTAAATACGGTATAACGCTGAAAGGCTATGAGGAGATCGTTCCCTTCCTGCAGGACAGGAAGGATAAGGAATGTGTCCTTTACGACGGGCGCAATACCAGCTATGCGCTATACCGTACCCTCCGGGAAAAAGGGGAATGCAGGGACGGCAAGAATCCCACGGAGCTGATGAAGGCTGTTAAAAACGAAGTGGAGCTGGCCCACATGGAGCAGGTCTATCTGAAGGACAGCGCGGCGGTATGCAAGTTTATATATTGGCTGAAGAAGAACATCGGGAAAATGAAAATTACGGAGGTTACCGCAGCGCAGTATCTGGATCATCTGCGGAGTGAAATCGACGGCTTTCTGGATCTTTCCTTCCCGACCATAAGCGGATACAAAGAAAATGCGGCAATGATGCATTATGAAGCAACGGAGGATAACTGCAAGGAACTGGCGCCGGAGGGTATGCTGCTGGTGGATTCCGGCGGACAGTACATGGGCGGGACGACGGATGTGACAAGGACGATAGTACTCGGCCCCGTTTCCCCGGAAATAAAGGAACACTTTACCGCGGTTGCGGTGGGAATGCTGCAGCTGACCAATGCCAGATTCCTGTACGGCTGTACGGGAAGAAATCTGGATATCCTGGCAAGACAGCCTATGTGGGACAGGAATATCGATTATAAATGCGGTACGGGCCACGGCGTGGGTTATATCCTGAATGTTCATGAAGGCCCTCAGGGAATCCGCTGGCGCTTTACGGAGTCCCAGACGGAAGCGGTTATCGAGGCGGGGATGGATGTGACTAACGAACCCGGCGTATATATGGAAGGAAGCCACGGTATACGGACGGAAAATGTAATGGTTGCGCGCAACGGGGTGAAGAACGGTGACGGACAGTTCATGTATTTCGATACCCTGACCTATGTGCCTATCGATAGAGAGGCCATTGACGTTTCTTGTATGCAGCCGGTGGATATTGAAAGGCTGAACCGTTATCATAGGGAAGTATATGAAAAAATAGAAAAATACCTGACGGAAGAGGAACGGGAATGGTTGGCGGATGTGACCTCGCCATTATAAAGTTTTAAGATATACATCAAGAAGGAAAAGTGCACCATAAAAGTAACAATTCAGACCGATCTGAACGGTTATCTTTTGTAAACGATTGCCCTGGATCAGAGCGTGGCAAATATTGACTTTTCATTTTTTATCTTGTATAATGTACATTGATTAAAAAAGCATAACATAGTCCTTTGCCCAAAGAAAACAATACGGCATGAAAAGTTCGGCTTATTACCGATTTTAAAATTTTCAGACTTGAGTGATGTACGGATATGGGATTGTATTTTGTTTGTTTAATCGTTCCTTACTATAATATAATAAAAGAAAGAGGATGAGTGCAAAATGTCAAACATTAATTTAAGTAAGTATGGTATTAGCGGAACAACAGAGATCGTATATAATCCTTCTTATGATGATTTATTTGTAGAAGAGACAAAATCCGATTTAACTGGGTATGAAAAAGGACAGGTTAGCGAACTTGGGGCAGTCAATGTTATGACCGGTATTTATACAGGGCGTTCACCTAAAGACAAATTCATTGTTATGGATGACAATTCAAAGGACACCGTATGGTGGACCTCTGATGAGTATAAGAATGATAATCATCCTGCAAGCAAGGAAGCATGGGATACCGTTAAGAAAATTGCTCTGGATGAACTTTCCGGAAAAAGACTTTTTGTTGTAGATGCATTCTGCGGTGCGAATAAAGATACAAGAATGGCTATTCGTTTTATTGTTGAGGTTGCATGGCAGGCTCATTTCGTAAAAAATATGTTTATCCAGCCTACAGCAGAAGAACTTGTAGACTTTGAACCGGATTTTGTTGTATATAATGCTTCGAAAGCGAAAGTTGAAAATTACAAAGAACTTGGTCTTAATTCCGAGACGGCTGTAATGTTCAATATCAGCAGCCGTGAGCAGGTTATTGTAAATACATGGTATGGTGGAGAAATGAAAAAAGGAATGTTCTCCATGATGAACTATTATTTACCTCTTAAAGGTATTGCTTCCATGCATTGTTCTGCAAATACAGATATGGACGGCAAAAATACCGCTATCTTCTTTGGACTTTCAGGAACAGGAAAGACTACCCTGTCAACGGATCCTAAGCGTCTTCTTGTTGGAGATGACGAGCATGGCTGGGATGACAACGGCATATTTAATTTCGAAGGCGGCTGCTATGCCAAAGTTATTAACCTGGACAAGGAATCAGAGCCGGATATTTATAAGGCAATTAAACGTGACGCACTGTTAGAAAATGTTACGTTGAATGAAGATGGAATAATTGACTTTGATGATAAGAGCGTTACTGAGAATACACGTGTTTCTTATCCTATTGACCATATTGATAATATTGTACGTCCTGTTTCTTCCGCTCCGGCAGCGAAGGATGTTATCTTCCTGTCAGCTGATGCTTTCGGCGTTCTTCCTCCGGTATCTATTTTGACTCCGGAACAGACAAAATATTATTTCCTGTCTGGATTTACAGCAAAACTTGCAGGTACGGAGCGTGGTATAACAGAGCCTACACCGACTTTCTCCGCTTGCTTTGGACAGGCCTTTTTGGAACTGCATCCGACAAAGTATGCTGAAGAACTGGTTAAGAAAATGGAAAAGAGTGGAGCAAAGGCATATTTAGTTAATACCGGATGGAACGGCAGCGGCAAGCGTATTTCTATTCGTGACACACGTGGTATCATCGATGCCATTCTTGATGGTTCCATTGCTAAGGCATCTACCAAGACATTACCTTTCTTCAATTTTGAAATTCCTACAGAACTTCCGGGAGTGGATCCTAAGATTCTTGA
Source organism: Eisenbergiella sp. OF01-20 (assembly GCF_003478085.1). NCBI lineage: Bacteria > Bacillati > Bacillota > Clostridia > Lachnospirales > Lachnospiraceae > Eisenbergiella > Eisenbergiella sp. OF01-20. The sequence continues at coordinate 173,987 of NZ_QUES01000001.1, forward strand.
TCCTCGTGATACATATGCAGATGCTTCCGAATGGGAAGTTAAGGCTAAGGATCTTTCACAGCGGTTTATAAAGAATTTTGCAAAATATGAAGGCAATGAGACTGGTAAAGCTCTGGTATCCGCAGGCCCTCAGCTGTAAAACATGGATAATGATTTCCCCGGCAGTTTCTGCCGGGGTTTTTCCTTGTTTTATTATGCAGCTTACTGGTCTGAGTGAACAGTAACTGCTTTTGTGCTAGATAAGACATAAAATTACAGTTGTATTTTTCCTACAGGTTGGATATAATATAACTAACCTGAAATGTTCGATAACTCTTGTTGTTTTGAACCTACAGTTACTTTAAACGGGACTCCTACATTGCCGCGTGGATGTCAGGCCCTCATTGCGCAGGGGAAGGCAGAAGCGTCGGTTGCGGTAACCCACCTAGCAGTCAGCTAGGAGTCAAAAGACAAGAGCCGGCATTTTGGGGATACAAAAGATAAGAGCAGCCGGTATTGGCTGCTTTTTTTCAAGTGTGCCCGCAGTCGCATGTAACAGTGTGTGAAATATACGGGTATCCGTTTGCGGGCGGTGCATTTGGATATAAGCTGGAAACGGATAGGATTCAGGGATGTAAGGGGAGTATATGGAAAGAGGCGGAAGACAGGGAAGCAGCAGGAGAACCGGTCGGGAAACAAGGCCGTCAAATGAGAACACCCATAATTCGGAGGTGCCGGGACATAACAAATTCCTGGATGCGAAGAAGGAAGCGGACAAAAGAGAAGCGGAGCGCAGGCGTAAGAGCCGTATAGCAGGAAGCCGTTCCATGCGTATGGCCGCAGGCGGCAGATCCTATCGTCCGCCGGTCATGAGAAATCCCCGCAGCTATGCAAACCGGTCCGGCGGTTATGGAAATGCTACATACCGGAAGAATACCTCAGGAGGCCGCTGGATGAAGCTGGCAGTCATTGTTTTGGGTGCGGCACTGTTAATCCTCCTGTTAATCCGGGGAATCATGGAAATAACAATCCCCCGTACGGAAGGGGAGTATCTGTCCCTGCAGGAGGCCGGAAATATGGCCTGGCTGCTGGCGGACACCGGAGGAATATCCGACAGCAGGGCGCTGGCGGCTGTTTTTACGGAAGATGCGGCGGCTAAAAGTGACGGCATGCTGACCTTTGCCCAGTGGAAACAGATTGCGGCGCTCTTTCCTGACTGCAGCTATGAATTACCCGGGGGCTACCGGAATAAGGATAAGGTCCTTCAGGAGGACTGGTATTCCTATTTTGATGCGGCGAGGGCTGTTTATGATACGCAGGGAAGAATCCGGGATATCGATCTGACTCCTATCGGCATGGGGAGTTCCGTTACAGACAGCGAAGGGAACCCATTGGAAGAGAATGCTCTGATTTCCATGGAAAGTGCATATACTTATATGACCGACCGGATCCGGGACTGTTTATTCCAGCCTGTAGTTGCTGTGGAACGGGAGGGCGTTCTGTATGCGCTGCGGGATAAGACGGGCACGCAGACGGAAATCCCCAATATCTGGATTATGGAGGTGGAAGAGGATTCCCTCCGGTGCTTCTGGAATGATTATGAAATAGCAATTGCAGCACCCGGCGGGAAGGCGGCCGGGCTGGGGGCCTCCCGCGAGCAGGTGGCGGATCTGCGCTTTTCCGGCGGGCAGCTTTCCGGTGTGGCTATGCATACGGATAAGGTATCCGGCAAGCTTCTGAAAATCCGTGACAACGGGGCGGAAGTGGAAGGCCAGGGCTTTTATCCGTTTGCGGATAATTTAAAAATATATCGGCTGTATGGTAAACTGAAACGATACTATACAACAGATCTGTGCATCGGTTATGATTTTACTGATTTCGTTATAGAAAACGGAGAGATACAGGCCTGTCTGGTGGTGAAAGAAGAGGCCATGGAAAATATCCGTGTGCTTGTAAAAACCTCGAATTTCGGAAGTGCTTTCCATGATACGCTGGAGCTGAAGGCGGATTGCGATCTCACGGTAATTACGGGGCCTTATGACTCGCAGCAGACCACGGTCGTACCCGCCGGTGAAACACTCACTATCGGCAGGGACAGTGCGCTTTTTACAGCGGAACGGATCCGGATTGAGCCTGCGGTCCTGACCGGGCATATCAGTCTTTTGAATGTGGGAAGAAGCCAGGGGGTGCCGTCCTACCGGGGAAGCCTGGAGCTGGAAAAGCAGCAGGATGGGATTGTGGTCATTAATGAGGTCCTGCTGGAGGAATATCTGTATGCAGTGGTTCCCAGTGAGATGCCGTCCTCATATCCGCTGGAAGCGCTGAAGGCCCAGGCGGTATGTGCCAGGACCTACGCCTATGCAAAGATGCTGCACGCCGGGCTGCCGGCTTACGGCGCCCATGTGGACGACAGCGCCGGATTCCAGGTTTATAATAATATTACGGAAAATGTAGAAACAACAAAAGCGGTCAAGGAAACTAAGGGGCAGCTGCTCTATTATGGCGATCAGCTGGCGGAAGCCTATTATTATTCCACATCCTGCGGTTATGGAACGAACACGGGAATCTGGCTGAATTCCGTGCCGGATAATTTCCCCTATCTGCAGGGGAAAGCGGTTAATGTAGCGGGGGTTACGGATGCCCAGGGGGATGCCATTGATGAGACCATAAGGGAAGATGATATCCAGACGGCGGAGGCCATGACCGAAGAAACCAGCTTTGAAGCGTTTATCCGCGGAACCAGGGATTCTGATTTTGAGCGGGAAGAGGCCTGGTACCGCTGGACCTATCAGGTGGAACAGCTGGACAGCACTCTTTTGTATGCCAATGTAGTCAAACGCTATGACGCAAGCCCGGGAGCGGTTTTTGTGAGGCAGGCAGACGGCAGCTTCGTGAATCAGGCGCCTGTGGATCCGGGGAGGATAACCGATATCCGCATCGCGGCCAGAAATGACGGGGGCGTGGCGGAGGAACTTGTGATTGAAGGGGAGAACGGCGCTCTGATGATAAAATCAGAACATAATATCCGTTATGTTCTGAGTGACGGCACGAGCAAGGTAATCCGGCAGGATGGCAGCGAATACAATACGACCACGCTGCTTCCCAGCGCGTTTATCGTGCTGGAAACCGTGAAAGAAGATGGTTATGTGACAGGATATAGCCTGATTGGCGGAGGATTCGGCCACGGAGTTGGCCTGAGCCAGAACGGTGCGCGCAGCATGGCTTCGGATGGCTGTGACAGCGAATCCATATTGGGATTCTTTTATGAAGGAAGCAGCGTAAGGGCGGTCTATTGACCGCCCGCCTGCGGAGGAAGCAAGTCCTGCCGGGATGGAAAGGAAACAATTCAGGCTTGTCTGAACGGTTACAAGGAAAGGAAAAACAGGATGATAAGGATTTATAGAATTCTGAAAGGGTTCGGAAGGCAGATGACCCGTGCGAATGTAAATGCATATGCGGCAAGTACGGCATTTTTCCTTTTTTTGTCCCTTATACCCATGCTTCTGCTGATTTGTTCCATTTTGCCCTATACGCCGATTAAAAAATCGGATTTGATAACAGCCATGACACTTTTGCCCCAGACGCTTTCCCCGCTTCTGACCTCCCTGATCCAAAGTATTTATGACAGTACCTTTGGGGTAATCAGTATAGCGGCTATTGTGACGGTCTGGTCCGCGGGGAAGGGTGTTCTGGCCCTGATGAGAGGTCTGAATGCCATGAACGGTGTGGTGGAGGACAGAAACTATGTACTGCAGAGGATTATCGCTTCTTTTTACCTGATTATATTTCTGATAACTATTATCTTTCTGCTGATTGTAATGGTGTTCGGAAATCTGTTTGCGGACACCATAGTCAGGCATGTGCCACAGATGGAAGAGCTTTTTGCCCTGCTCCTGCATTTCAGGGGGTTGTTTTCCTGGTGTATGATGACTCTTATTTTTGCAGTGATGTATACCTACATTCCCAACTGCAGGCTGAAATATTCCCACCAGATACCGGGCGCGGTCTTTTCCTCTACCACATGGAATATTTTTTCCTGGGGATTTTCCGTGTACATCCAGCATTTTAACGCCTTTGATATGTACGGGAGCCTGACGACCATCATTATCGTAATGCTCTGGCTCTATTTCTGCTTTTACCTGTTCCTGATTGGGGCGCATATTAACAGATTCCTGACGCCCTTCCGCCGGATACGCGAAAAGGAAAAAAGATAAAGGATGCAGATAAAAAAGGGCTATTGACAGGAACAGGGGATTGTGTTACATTAACGGTAGTTTATAGTGAAATGAATCATTTTCTAAAAACTGTGATGGGAAGAAGTAAGGAAAAGAGGAACCTACAGAAAGCGGCCGGCAGATGAGAGGCGCAGGAGAGGCTTTCCCGAATACATCCCGGAGTTTCGCACCCAAATCATGTGAGAGTAGGCTGTGACGGAGAGCAACCGTTATTTTGCGAAGAGTATCACTGGTATATGAACGGACTGCAGGCCGGATATAGAACAGTCGTACTTGAAGAGGCAGACGGCGTGAGCCGGCTGTGAACAAAGGTGGTAACACGGGTATCTGACACTCGTCCTTTTTTCCGGATCATTCCGGGAAGAAGGATTTTTTTGTTTTCAGGTATTCGGGAAAGTACTGAACCGCTGCAAAGAAAAGGAGAAAAGAAAAATGCAGGTATTTGAAGAATTAAGAGCCCGCGGCTTATTGGCGCAGCTCACGGACGAAGAAGAGATACGGGAGCTGGTGAATGCAGGCAAAGCAACCTTTTATATTGGTTTTGATCCCACGGCGGACAGCCTTCACGTGGGACATTTCATGGCTTTATGCCTGATGAAAAGACTGCAGATGGCGGGGAACAAGCCCATTGCCCTTTTGGGGGGCGGAACCGGGATGATCGGGGACCCTTCCGGCAGAAGCGATATGCGTACCATGATGACTAAGGAAACTATTGATCATAACTGTGAGTGCTTCCGGAAGCAGATGAGCAAATTTATTGATTTTTCCGAAGGAAAGGCTATTTTGGCCAATAACGCAGACTGGCTTTTGGATCTGAATTATGTGGAACTGCTGCGTGAAGTGGGCGCATGTTTTTCCGTTAACCGCATGCTGACTGCAGAATGCTACAAGCAGCGTATGGAAAAGGGATTAAGCTTCCTGGAATTCAACTACATGATCATGCAGAGCTATGATTTCCTTATGCTTTACAAAAAATACGGCTGCAACATGCAGTTTGGAGGGGATGACCAGTGGAGCAATATGCTGGGCGGAACGGAGCTGATCCGCAGAAAGCTGGGCAAGGATGCTTATGCTATGACGATTACCCTGCTTTTGAATTCCGAAGGAAATAAGATGGGCAAGACCCAGAAGGGTGCCGTATGGCTGGATCCCAACAAGACCTCTCCCTTTGAATTCTACCAGTACTGGAGAAATATTTCTGATGCGGACGTACTCAAATGTCTCCGTATGCTCACGTTCCTTCCGATTGAACAGATTGACGAGATGGATAAATGGGAAGGCAGCCAGCTTAACCGGGCAAAGGAAATCCTTGCTTTTGAACTGACCAAGCTGGTGCATGATGAAGAGGAAGCGGGTAAAGCACAGGAAAGCGCAAGAGCCCTCTTCGGCGGCGGAAATACGGCGGAAATGCCTACCGCACAGCTGTCGGAAGCGGATCTTACGGACGGCAGTATCGATATCCTGGATCTGCTGGTGAAATCCGGTCTGGTGGCCTCCCGTTCCGAAGGACGCCGTGCGGTGGAGCAGGGCGGTGTGACTATGGAAGGGGAAAAGGTTGCGGATTTCCGTGCTGTGTTTGCGGGAGAGGACTTCCATGGTGAGGGTAAGATCCTTAAGCGCGGCAAGAAGAACTTCAAACGTATTGTAATTCAATAACAAGGGTTCATACAGATCTGTGCATGTACGGCGCAGATTGTAAGAAGCCAAGCGGAAACAGGTAACCGGCCTTTTCTTCCGCCGGCCATAAATGTATTTATGGCGGCGGAAGGGAAGGTTTTTTTGTGCCTTTATGTATGCGGAGGTCCCCTATCGTTCAAATGCATGAGGTTATGTTCAAAAAACAAAGGTAGAGGGGGAAAAGGGATTCCGGTATAATAAATTATGGGGAAATAGAAGAGTTTATATAAAGACCGGGGAGTGGGGAAATGGAAAAAAGAAATAAAAATGTCAGTTATCTGCGGTTTGTAATCACCTATAATATCGTGCTGCTGATTCCGCTTCTGCTTGTGAGCTTCAGTGTATTTTACATGGTGCACACACAGCATTATAAGAAAATCATGGATGAGACCGCCCTGTCGGCGGAGCGGCAGGCGGATTATTTCAAGCAGCAGATAGCGGTAATCAGTGCCTATAATGCGGACTGCCGCTACAGCAAAATCTACAACCGGCAGTATTCCGAGAAACCGCCGGTATCCTATCTGGAAATGGCGGAGGATCTGAAAAAGAAGGAAAGCACCTTCCCTTTTGCGGACAGTATGTATTATTACATCTGTGACGGGGAGAAGAAGATCATTTCATCCGGAGGGACCCTTACGGAGGAGCTGTTCTTTTCGCGGATTTGCCGTTTGGACAGAAATCTGTTCAGCCGCATGGAGGACAGGGGATTGTATGCGGTGAAAGCGGAGCTTTACGGAGGCAGCAGTACGGGAATTGTGATTATCTGCCCTTTGGTAACCTGGGTGGAAAAAGGGAAATCCGATACCCAGTATCTTTTATATGTGATCCGGGACAGCAGGCTGATGGAACAGTTCGGCGGCACCGGGCTGCCCTACGAGGATATTACTTTGATCTCTTTTCAGGATCAGGTGCTTTTTTCTTCCAGGGAAGGCGATAACCGTATGCTTCTGGAAGGGGAGAGGGGCTGGGAAACCCTTCTGGATGGGGAAGAGTACTACACGAATGTCACGGATATGGGTTCTGGTTTTGCCGCCATGACCTTTGTGTCCAAAGCGGAAATATCCAGAAGCGCCGTAAGCTATTTTAAAGGCTACGGAATCTGGATACTCTGTTCCGTTTTTGTGGGGCTTTTCCTGGCATTTTATTATTCCGGGAAAAAGTACCGGTCGTTCCGAAGTCTGCTGGACAATAATGAAATGCTGGAGGAGGAAAGGAACCTGCTGCGGACGGAAAACTGTCTTTATGAGCTGCTTACAAAGGAAGTGAAACCCGGGGACGAGCTTTGGGAGCGCTGTCTGAGAAGCTGTATCCATATTAACAGAAGGCATTTGTTTTTTGCCGTGTTCCCGCAGATAGAAGAAAACAGGGAGCTTTATGAACTGTTCGGCAGCCAGATGAATGAATACAGCGCTTCCACGGCCTACCGTGTCGTGCTGTTTGAAGAAATGTATGTGTACCTGGTCTGTTCCGATGAATCCATCGGGGAGATCACCCGCAGGCTGGAAAAGCTTTCCGGGAACGGCGTGAAGCTGGGAGTGGGAAGGATTACATCGGATGTGAGCAAAATCCGCCTTTCTTATGAGGAAGCGAGAAAGGAGCTGCGCCGGGAACAGCATCAGGAGCAGCAGTTCCCGGAGCAGGAACTGAAGGCGCTTAAGGAAGCGGCGGGGCTTTCCGATACGGTGCGTACGGTCATCCTTCTTTCCGAACTGAAGGATATCGTTTCCGAGGTCAAGGAAAGCATGGCCCTGTGCATTGCCTGGGAGGTGATGCATATTCTGAACCGGGAGCCCGGCGAGTTTTTTTCCGGGAAAGAGGACGCTGAGCTGACTAAAGAGGGGATGGATCGTTTTTTTGACCGGATGATTGGGGAGCAGGCCGACCTTTCCCGGGAAGAGGATGGGAATGGCAGCGATGCCTTCCAGGGGAATTACAGGAAAAAAAATATCGCGGATATCCTGGACTATATCCATGCACATTATCTGGATGATAATTTTACTGTGAAATATATGGCGGCCTATTTTGATACGTCCGTTTCCAATCTCAGTCATTTCTTTAAAAAAAATATGCAGGTCAGCATTTCCCAGTATGTGGATAAGATAAAGCTGGATCGGGCCAAAGAGCTGCTGGCCGGCAGTGATAAAAAGATTTCGGAAATAGCCCGGCTCCTCCGGTACGGGAACAGTACCGTATTTATAGAGATGTTTAAGAAATATGAAGGGATAACACCGGGAGGGTACCGTGAAAATGTATGGAAAAGCAGGATGTAGGTATATCGGTTTGGTGAATCGATACAAGAGAAAAGGATAATGGTAAGCAGGACTGTATGATATGCATGAGAGAAGGATAAAGTGCAACAGCAGGAGATAGCCGGAATGCGTAAACAGGGGTATGCTACAGACATCTTCCGAAAGGGCCGGCGGTGAGGCCGTCCGGTTCTGTGTCGGAAAGGGATGTAACAGATGTCGGTGTATTTATAGGAGGGATTGTTTTGAAAAGAAAAACAATGACAAAAACAGGAGCCATAGTAATGAGTGCGGTGCTTCTGGGCAGTACCCTGATGGGATGCGCAGGAAAGGCAGGAACGTCGGGAGAGGCCCAGGGGGATCCAAAAAAGGAAACGCAGGCACAGTCCCGGGGGGAAGCGGAAAGCAGTGCGGACAGCAACTTCAATGCAGAAGGGCTTCCCATTTTAAAAGAAAAGGAAACCTTCACCATTGCGGTTCCTCAGAGAAGCACTTTGAAGGCGGCCGCGGATAAGGCTTGTGTGATAGCAGCGGAGGAAGCGACGAACATACATATTGAATGGGTGGAAATCCCTCAGTCGGGCTGGCAGGAAAAAATCAACATCATGTTCAGTACGGACAGCCTGCCGGACGCGGTGCTGGGCGATGTGGACATGGCGAGGAATTACGAACAGCTGGCGCCCCTGGACGACTATCTGGAAAGCTATGCACCTGCCGTTACCGCCTTTTTTGACAGCAGGGACGATTATCCGGCAAGCCTGGTTGCGCCGGATGGTAAAATCCACTGCCTGCCCATAGGGGACGAATCCACCCAAAATATCATTGATTCCCAGTTCTGGATCAATACGGACTGGCTGGAAGCGCTGGGGAAGGAAATGCCGCAGACACCGGAGGAGTTCAGGGATGTGCTGGTGGCTTTCCGGGACGGAGATCCCAATGGCAACGGCGCGAAAGACGAAATTCCTCTTACCTTTGCAAAAGCCTGGGGCTGGGGAACGGCAATGGAAAACCTGTTCGGGCCTTTCGGCGTTGTGGAGAATGAATACCATGTATTCACCAAGGACGGAAAGGTGACCTTCAGCGCAGGAGAACAGGGATATTATGATGCTCTTGTATGGATGCACGATTTATACAAGGAAGGTCTGATAGACAAGGATGTTTTTACCATGAGCGATGAGCAGTACAGCGCAAGAGGGGCCTCCGGGGATATTATCGGAGTGATGGCCGGTTATTCCGGAGATGAATGCAGCGTGGACAATGGGGCCGCGGGGGAAGGCCGTTATCAGGCAGTTCCCGTCCTTAAAGGAAAAGACGGAACCCAGATGGTGGGAATCAATAATGTGACCAAAATAGGCGGCTTTGCCATCAGCAGAAACTGTAAGAATCCGGAAGCGCTGGTACGCTGGTATGATTATATCAATTCCACATTGGAAATGGCCCTTACCTGGGGCAGGGGCGCGGAAGGCGTATGGTGGGAAATCCTGGAGGAAAACGGAAAAGAGGTTCCCCAGTTCCTGACCATGACACCCGAGGTCCTGGAGGCCAACGGCGGCTACAAATCGGTTCCCGAGTACCGGAATGCGGAGAGCTTTGCGGGATCCACCCCTTCCCTTTGGAGAAATGAATACGATCAGGCGCTGCAGTATGATGATAAATGGCCTCATGACTGGAAGCTTCAGGCGGTTAAGGAACAGATACCCTTCGGTGTAATCGGCCTGCCCGCAGGGACGGCAAGCCTGGAAAATGCGGAAAGAAGGGCGATTCTGATTGCCGATATTGATACCTATCTGGAGAAGTTTATTGCGGATTCCGTGATTAACGGTATTGATGAAGAAAAGTGGAACGCTCATCTCAAAAACCTGGAAAACCTGAAAGCAGAGGAATATACCGCGCTTTGCCAGGAATATGTGGATTCCTATTCCGGGAAGTAACCTTTCATGCCCGGTTCACCGGGCATCACCATGCATGAAAGCTGCAAGGCGGACAGGAAGTGCGCGCAGTTGCGTCCTTCCTGTCCGCCGGCAGGTGAAATGGTACACGGGAGGCCGGAGTGATATGCACAGGAGCATATGACCCGGCCTTTCCCGGTTTTAGATAGAGGAGGAGCAGTATGACAGGCAGTAAGTCCTTGAAACGATCCGGCAGAAGAAGAAAAGGCGCCGGAAGAAGCAGTATGCGGCTGTTGAAAAAAAGCTGGGTGTGTTATTTATTTATCCTGCCCATGCTTATTTATATTATTTTATTTAATTATCTTCCCATGTACGGGATCCAGCTGGCCTTTAAGGATTACCGGGCCTTAGACGGAATCTGGGGAAGCCCCTGGGTGGGCTGGAAACATTTCCAGACCTTTTTCGGCTCTTACCAGTTCAAGGATTTATTATGGAACACGCTGGCGCTGAGTATTTATTCCCTGGCGGCAGGATTTCCCCTTCCCATCCTGTTTGCGTTGTTTTTAAATTATGTGACCAATGCCAAAGGAAAGAAAGCGGCACAGATGATCACCTATGCGCCGCATTTTATTTCCACCGTTGTTTTCTGCGGTATGATCCTGATTTTCCTGGCAAGCGACGGGATCGTGAACCAGATCCTGGCCCTGCTGGGGCTCGATCCGGTGGCGTTCCTGTCCAATCCCAGGAATTTCCGGCATATTTATGTATGGTCCGGCGTGCTGCAGAGTATAGGCTGGGGGTCCATCATGTACATATCCGTGCTGACCTCCGTGGGGCCTGAGCTGCATGAGGCGGCCAGGGTGGACGGGGCCACCAAATTCCAGCGCATGCTTTATATTGACATCCCTTCCATTGTACCCACCATGGTTATCATGCTCATAATGAGGGCCGGGGAAATCATGGATGTGGGGTTTGAAAAGGCTTTCCTTTTGCAGAACAGCGTCAACCTGGATTATTCGGAAATCATATCCACCTATGTATATAAAATTGGTATCCAGAGCGGCCAGTTCAGCTATTCTGCGGCCATCGGCCTGTTTAACAATGTAATCAACCTGATTCTTCTGCTGGCGGTGAACCGGATTGCCCGCAGGACGTCGGATGTGAGCTTATGGTAAGGGAGGAAGAGCGATGCTTTTAAAATGGAAGAACAACCGATCGGATTATTTGTTTACCTTTATCGTTTATGCCAGTGTAACCCTCATATCCCTGCTGATTCTATATCCCCTGCTGTTCGTTGTGATTGCGTCCGTCAGTGATCCCGATTTGGTGGCATCGGGGCAGGTGCTGTTCTGGCCCAAGGGTATTACGCTGGAAGGCTACCGTTATATTTTCCGGGATCAGAGGATTTGGAGCGGTTACTATAATACCATCCGCTATACCTTTTTCGGTACGCTGGTCGCGCTGACGATTACCATCCCGGCTGGTTATGCCCTGTCCAGAACCGATATGGCGGGGCGGGGATTCGTGATGAAAATGCTGATTGTGACCAAATATTTCTCCGGGGGCCTGATTCCCACCTATCTGGTGGTAAAAGGGCTGCATCTTGTTAATACGCCCTATGTACTCATGATTCTCGGATCCTTTTCTGTGTTTAACCTGATTCTGTGCCGTACCTTTTTCCTGAATACGATGCCGCCGGAACTACAGGAAGCGGCGGAAATAGACGGCTGCAGTATTTTCCAGTACTTTATAAAAATTGTCCTTCCCTTATCCAAAGCCATTATAGCAATCATGGTTCTCTACTATGCGGTAGGGCACTGGAATTCTTTTTTTAACGGTTTGATTTATGTGAGCGATGCCAAATTATATCCGCTGCAGCTTATTCTGCGTGATATCCTAATCAGCGGCCAATCGGTGGATCCGTCGGTGACCGATCCGGAAGCCGTCGAGCTGATGAAGCAGATTGCAAGGACGATCAAATATGGCGTGATTATTGTTTCTTCCCTGCCGGTGCTGGTTTTATACCCTTTTGTGCAGAAGCATTTCGTGAAGGGCGTTATGATAGGTTCCCTGAAGGGATAGGAGGAAGAGAGGATGAAGAAACAGCCTAATATTGTATTTATTCTTACCGATGACCAGGGGGCCTGGGCGATGCACTGTGCCGGAAATGAGGAGATCGTAACGCCTTCCCTGGACCGCCTTGCTTCACAGGGAATCCGGTTCTCCCATTTTTTCTGCAGCTCACCCGTCTGTTCACCGGCGAGGGCTTCCGTGATGACGGGAAAAATGCCCTCCGCCCACGGGGTGCATGACTGGATTGCAGGCGGTAATATGGATACTGCGGCGTATCCCGAAGCCGCGGGGCATGCGCATTTCCGGAAACCGGATCAGGGGATCGATTATTTGGAAGGGCAGAAAACCTATGTGGAATACCTGGCGGAGGCCGGATACCGGTGCGCCTTAAGCGGAAAATGGCATCTGGGTAACAATCCCTGCAGGAAACAGGGATTTTCCCGGTGGTTTACCATCGGGACGGGAGGCTGCAGGTATTTTCATGGAGATACCTTTGAAAACGGTCATTTTACCAATGAAAATCAATATATAACGGATGTGATTACGGACAAGGCGCTGCAATATCTGGAAGAGCTGGGGCAGGGGGATGCCCCTTTTTATCTGAGTGTCCATTACACGGCGCCCCATTCCCCCTGGGAGGCGCAGGAGCATAAACCCGAATACCTGAAGCTTTATGAAAACTGCAGATTTTCCTCCGTGCCGGAGGAACCTCTTCACCCGTGGCAGATAAATACCTGTCCCATTGGGGATACGCCGGATAAGCGCAGGGAGAACCTGACCGGATATTTTGCCGCGATAACCGCCATGGATGCCGGAGTGGGGAGAATTCTGGATTATCTGGATAATACGGGGCTTTCGAAGGATACGGTGGTTATTTTCACCTCCGACAATGGAATGAATATGGGGCATCACGGCGTTTGGGGAAAGGGCAACGGAACTTATCCTCCCAATATGTATGATTCTTCCGTTAAGGTGCCGTTTCTGCTGTCTGCCCCTTTCCTGGAACACAGAGGGATTGTGACGGAACGGATCGCCGTGCAGTGTGATATTTTCCCCACCCTGCTGGAGCTTGCGGGCTGCTGTTATCGGCCGGCGGACCAGCAGCCGGGCAGAAGCCTGGTCCCTTTTCTGAAGGGAGAGGAAGGGGAAGAAGAAGATATCTTTATCTGTGATGAGTATGGCTTTGTGCGTATGCTCCGTACCAGGAAGGAAAAGCTGGTGCTCCGTTATCCCCAGGGGCCGGATGCCTTTTATGATCTGGAAACGGATCCGGAGGAACGGGACAACCGTATAGGGGACAAACGATATGAAGAACGGATCGGTGAAATGAGAGGGCGGCTGGAGGAATGGTTTGCCGCATACAGCCGGGATCCTTATTGCGGAAAAGAGCTGCCGGTAACCGGCAGGGGGCAGAGAAAGCGCTGCTGGGAGCAGGACGCATTTCTTCCCCTTTAAAATGGCGGGCCTGACGGTAACAGATTAGGAGATGACGGATGAAAAATGTGTTGATTCTTATGACCGACCAGCTCAGAAGGGATGTTCTGGGCTGTTACGGGGGAAAAGAGGTGGAAACGCCTTATATCGATTCCCTGGCGGAGGAAGGAATCCTGCTGGAGAACTGCTATACCCCCAGCGCGGTATGTACCCCTTCCCGGGGATGTTTTATGACCGGAAGATATCCCCATAACAACGGGGCGCTATCCAACGGGCGGCCTGTGGGAGCGGGGGAGCATGGCTTTGCGGAGGCATTTTGCAGCGCCGGCTATAGGACCGGCTATGCGGGAAAATGGCATCTGGGGGATCACCGGGAGCGGGGGGAGAGTCTGGAGGGCTGTAACCGGCTGGGTTTTGAATGCTGGGATTACCAGGTGGAATTCGGACACTGCAAATCGGTGGAACGCAAAGACGGCCGGCTTATTCTGTCCGGTCAGGTGGGGGATGAACGTTCCTATACCACGGACTGGCTGGCGGATGAAACCATACGCTTCCTGAAAGAGCAGCGAAAAGAGCAGCCTTTCCTTTTTATGGTGAGCATGCCGGATCCCCACCAGCCCTTCCGGGTCCGTAAACCTTATGATACCATGTTCGATCCGCTGGATATGGAAATCCCGGAAACTTTTTATGAGGAAAAGCTCCCCGACTGGGCGGAGGAGGACGAATGGGGCCGGCACCATTATTTTCCCGCCGGCCTTTTTGAACGGGAGGACCACTTCCGGCGGCTGAAGGCCCAGTATCTGGGAGCGGTGAAATGTATTGACGATAATGTGGGGAAAATTCTGCATGCGCTGCGGAAAGAAAACCTGCTGGAAAAGACCGTGGTGATTTTTACCACGGATCATGGGGATTATCTGGGCGAGCACGGGCTGATGGAAAAAAACAACCTGTATGAGAGCGTATACCATATCCCCATGCTGGTCCGTCTGCCGGAATGCAAAAAGGCGGGTTTTCGCAGTCCCGCCTGGCTTCGGATGACGGATTTTGCCCCCACACTTGCCGGGCTGCTGGGTATTCCTTACAGCTATCCCTGTGACGGGGAGGATTTGTCCGGGGAACTGCTGGCAGGAAAAGAAGGGAGGAAGGAGGTCTGCATCTTTCCCAGCGACGTGCCGAGAACAGGGATCATTACGGAGGAATATGAACTGGCCTATGTGGGCAGAGGCTACCGGGGCGGTATGTTTCATGATCATATCCTGTTTGACAGGAAGCGGGATCCCCTGCAGCGGGAGAACCTGTACGGAAGGCCGGAATATGCGGGCATTACGGAGGTTCTGAAGGAAAAAATCAAAGAATACCATAGAAGGTACCATACCCCCGATACCCTGCTTCCCCGGGAGGTGTGGAGCAGCGGCGGTTCCGACAGAGCTGTGCAGTAAATTCACAGTAAGATTACGCTTTTTTTGCATAATCATTCCCTTTCCCTGCATATATTGGTAACAGCTAGGCAAGCGGAAGGGGATTTATATTATGGACACTTTGCATACACAAAATTTATACAAAGACATTCAGCTTCGTACCGGCGGAGAAATCTACATCGGCGTGGTAGGACCCGTGAGAACCGGGAAATCTACCTTCATCAAACGCTTTATGGATCTGATGGTACTGCCATACATTGCCGACGAATCGGAAAAAGTACGCGCACAGGATGAACTTCCCCAGAGTTCGGGAGGAAAAACCATAACTACTACGGAACCCAAATTCATACCCAAGGAGGCGGCCCAGATCACCCTGAGCGGCGATGTGAATGTCAAGGTGCGTCTGGTGGACTGTGTGGGCTTTATGGTGGACGGCGCTGCCGGGCACATGGAGGATGAGGAAGAGCGTCTGGTGAAAACGCCCTGGTTTGACTATGAGATCCCCTTTACCCAGGCGGCGGAAATCGGAACCAAAAAGGTTATCAACGACCATTCCACGATAGGGATTGTGGTGACCACGGACGGCAGCTTCGGGGAATTGAAACGGGAAAACTACATAGCGCCGGAGGAGAAAACCATCCAGGAGCTGAAAAAGCTGCATAAACCCTTCCTGGTGCTGGTGAATTCGGAGCGCCCCTACGGAGAGGATGCTATCCATACGGCTGCCGCGATCCAGGAAAAATATCAGGTGACGGCGATACCGGTCAATTGTGAACAGCTGAAACGGGATGACATCAACCAGATTATGGAAAAGGTGCTGTACGAGTTCCCGGTGACCATGATAGAATTTTACATGCCGAAATGGGTGGAAATGCTGCCGAACACCCATAAGCTGAAAGCGGATTTAATAGAGAAGATCCGGACGCTTATGGATGGCATTGACACGGTAAAGGATGTCATCAATACCCAGGTGGCGGTAGACAGCGATTACATCAAACGGTGTATTGTTGAAAAAATCAATATGGCGGACGGGAGCATCCGGGTCGTTCTGGATGTGGATGACAAGTATTATTATGAGATGCTCAGCGAACTGATCGGCGAAAATGTATCCAGTGAATACCAGCTCATTTCCGTATTGAAGGAAATGTCCAAGATGCGCAGGGAATACACCAAGGTACTCCATGCCATGGAATCCGTGCGGCTCAAGGGCTATGGGGTGGTCACGCCGGAACGGGCGGAGATCAAGCTGGATAAGCCGGAGGTCATCAAGCACGGAAACAAATTCGGCGTGAAAATCAAAGCGGAAAGCCCCTCTATCCATATGATAAAAGCAAACGTGATTACAGAAATCGCCCCTATCGTGGGAACCCAGGAACAGGCGGAGGATCTGATCAGCTATATTGCGGATGCGGAAAAGGATTCCGAGGGTATCTGGGAAACCAATATTTTCGGGAAAACGGTGGAACAGCTGGTTAACGACGGAATCACCGGCAAGATTTCCATGATTGGTGACGAAAGCCAGGTGAAGCTCCAGGAAACCATGCAGAAGATCGTAAACGACAGCAATGGCGGAATGGTCTGCATTATCATTTGACGGCTACGGCAGCAGTCCGGACTTGTCTGAACTGTTACCGGCATAATACGGGACGGACCGGAAGGCGGATGCCTTCCGGTTTTCTGCGTGTATCCGGCGGACACGCACCCAACCGGTATTTGCAGGGGAGGCGGGAAAACAGCGGGCAGTTGTTTTTTGGGGGAAGTCTGCTTTTTTATCTAGGAATCCTGACGGGATTCTGCTATACTGGTTGCAGAAACGGATTTGCATCTGAAAAACTGTTTTTAATTCTATGTAAGGAGGTCATATATGAATCCTGTATATGATAAACTGGTAAAATGCTACGAAAGTGTAAAGCAGAAAATCGATTTACAGCCGGAGGTGGCAATTGTACTCGGATCCGGCCTGGGCGATTATGCCGATGATATCCGCGTGGAGGCGGAGCTGGATTACCATGATATTGAAGGCTTTCCGGTTTCCACCGTACCGGGACACGCAGGAAAGTTTATTTTCGGTTACGTGGGCGGGGTACCGGTAGTGTGTATGAAGGGAAGAGTGCATTACTATGAAGGCTATCCCATTTCCGACGTGGTCCTGCCCACCCGGCTGATGAAGCTGATGGGAGCCAAAGTGTTGTTTTTGACCAACGCCTCCGGCGGCATCAATCCGTCCTTTACGGCAGGGGATTTTATGATGCTGACCGATCATGTTTCCCTCTGGGCGCCGAATCCGCTGATTGGTGCCAACCCGGACGAGCTGGGCGTGCGTTTCCCGGATATGACGCATGTATATGACGAGGATCTCCGGGCGCTCATCCGTGAAGCGGCCGCAGAACAGGGAATTAGCCTGAAAGAAGGCATTTATGCCCAGCTTACGGGGCCTTCCTTTGAGTCGCCTGCGGAAATCAGGCTGCTGCACAAACTGGATGTGGATGCGGTGGGGATGTCTACCGTTGTGGAGGCCATTGCCGCAAACCATATGGGAATGAAAATCTGCTGCATATCCTGTGTATGCAATCTGGCGGCAGGGATGACCGATAACCCGCTCACCCATGAAGAGGTACAGGAGGCGGCCAACGCAGCGGCACCTGCGTTCAAGACGCTGGTAACGGAATCGGTAAAGAAATTCGGGGCTGCGCTGAAGGGCTGAAGAAAGACGGAAACGGGATTCTGCCGGAAGAAAGGAAAGGGCATGACGGATTACAGAAGGCTGATAAAGGAAGCGATAAGGGCCAGGGAAAATTCCTATGCGCCTTATTCCGGTTTTTTTGTGGGCGCCGCCCTGCTGGCCGCCTATGAAAAAGACGGAGAGCCGCTTATATTCACGGGCTGCAATGTGGAAAACGCGGCATATACCCCTACCAACTGCGCGGAAAGGACCGCTTTTTTCAAGGCGGTCAGTGAAGGCGTGCGCGCTTTCCGGGCGATAGCGGTGGTGGGAGGAAAGCAGGGGGCATTAACGGATTACACCACGCCCTGCGGGGTATGCCGGCAGGTGATGATGGAATTCTGCAGCCCGGATACCTTTGAAGTGATTGTGGCGGTATCGGAGGATGACTACAGGGTTTATACGCTGAAGGAACTTCTGCCGGAGGGGTTCGGCCCGGCTGATCTGTAGGCCAAAGAACAGCCGCCGTAAATTGTCCGGTAAAATAACGAACTGTGAGTAACAGGTAAGGATAATGGATAAAAAGGAGACTGACCGAATATGAAAATACGCTTGTACAACGCCCGGATTATGACAATGGATGGAGACTGCGGGCTATTGCAGGGGGAACTTTGGGTGGAGGATGACAGGATCCTCTATATCGGGGACGGCACGGATTTGGATGAATTCTGTAAGAGGACAGGGAGCATCGGGCTGATTGCGGACAAGGAAATTGACTGTGACGGAAATGTGCTGATGCCGGGCTTCAAGGATGCCCATACCCATTCCGCCATGGTGGCCATGCGTTCCTTTGCGGATGACATGCCGCTTCAGGAATGGCTGAATACCAAGATTTTCCCGCTGGAAGCCAAAATGACGGAGCAGGATAACTACGACCTCACACAGCTCGCCATCCTGGAATACCTCACCACCGGCGTGACCTCGATATTTGATATGTATTTATCCCCGAAGGATATTGCCCGGGCCTGTGTGGATATGGGAATGCGCTGTGTGCTGGTGAGCGGGCTGAATAAGTTCGGGCCGGCCCTTGAGGTGATGGAGGAACGTTACCGCACCCTGAACGGGATGCACCCCCTGATTTCCTATATGCTTGGCGTCCATGCGGAATATACCTGTTCCAGGGAGCTTTTGGAGCAGGTGTCGGAAATGGTTCACAAATATAAGGCGCCGCTTTTCACCCATCTGTCGGAAACCAGGACGGAAACGGATGAATGCCTGGAGCGTTATGGGATGACCCCGCCGCAGTTCCTGGATTCCCTGGGATTGTTCGATTACGGCGGAGGCGGCTACCATTGTGTCTACTTCACGGAAGAGGATATGGACCTTTTTGCCCGGAAGGGCCTTCATATCATCACCAACCCCGGATCCAACACCAAGCTGGCAAGCGGAGTGGCGCCTATTACCCGCTTCATGGAAAAAGGAATTCATGTGGGAATCGGAACGGACGGCGCTTCCAGCAACAACTGTCTGGATATGTTCCGGGAAATGTTCCTGACGACAGGGCTTGCCAAGCTGCGGGAAAAGGATGCATCCGCCGTGGATGCGCAGGAGGTGCTCCGCATGGCTACGGTAAACGGGGCAAGGGCTATGGGCCTTCCTGACTGTGATATCCTGGCGGAGGGCAAGAAGGCGGATATTATTATGATTGATCTGCATCAGCCCAATATGCAGCCCCTGAACAATATCCAAAAGAACATTGTTTACAGCGGCAGCAAACAGAATGTGAAGATGACTATGATTGACGGGCAGATCCTCTACTATGACGGCAAATTCCTCTGCTGCGATGATGTGGAGGGCCTGTATGCAAAAGCTAACGAAATCATAAACCGGCTCAGTGCGCAGTAACCTGCCATGCCCGATCCAACGGGCGGCACTATGTATGAAAACAGCCGGGCCGGCCGATGCCTGCGATACAGAGCCGACAGGGGAAGAGAGGAGGAGCGGATGAATTACAGGATAATGTTGGTGGAGGATGATCCTGTTATCCGGAAGGAATTAGGTACGCTTCTGCGGGGGAACGGCTATGAAGTGGGGATGGTGACGGATTTTTCGGATACCCTGGGGCAGATTCGGGAATGGCAGCCTCATCTGCTTCTTCTGGATATCAATCTGCCCGGGGAGGACGGGTTTAAAATCTGTTCGGGATTCCGCACCTTTTCTACGGCGCCGATTATTTTTGTCACCAGCAGAAATACGGATATGGATGAACTAAACAGTATTATGCTGGGCGGTGACGCTTTTATTACCAAACCCTATCATGTGGCGATCCTCCTTGCCAGGATCGCTTCCCTTTTAAAAAGATCCGTTCCCTCCGGGAAGGCGGAGAGCCTTGAACACCGGGGGCTGTGTCTCTGCCCGGAGAGCGGCAGGATGGCCTGTGCGGGAAAGCAGGAGGAGCTGACGAAAAACGAAATGAAAATTCTGGTTTATCTGTTCCGCCATGCGGGAAAGATCTGTTCGCGGGCCGATATCGTGGAATATCTGTGGGATAACCGGATATACGTGGATGACAACGCGCTGAGTGTGAACATATCCCGGATACGGGAAAAGCTCGCCAGGCTGGGGCTTACGGATTATATCCGCACGAAGCACCGTCAGGGGTATCTGATATGAAGGGAACGGATTATATAAAAGACCATCTGTTCCTTCTTATATTCCAGGCGCTTGCGATGATCCTGCTGGCCCTTTTTCTTTCCGCAGTGGGAAATGGGGCGGGTACGGTGGGATTTATCACAGCCTGCTGGCTGCTGCTGATCACCGCCTGGCTGTCAGCGGATTACCGGCTGCGGAAAAAGAGGCTGGAGCGGCTGTTGAAGCTGGCAGATGCTCTGGAAGAACGGTACCTGATAGCGGAAGTTATGGATAAGCCGGCACGGGCGGATGACCGTGTTTATTACCGGATCTTGTCCATGGCGGGGAAGTCCATGCTGGAGCAGGTAACCGCGGCAAAAAGGGAGCGCAGGGAGTACCGGGAATACATTGAACAATGGATCCATGAGATTAAAACGCCTCTGACGGCCCTGAAGCTTCTTTGCGGCAATAATAAATCCGAAGTGACACGCACCATGCTGCTGGAACTGGAGAAGCTGAATCATTTCGCGGGCCAGGCCCTTTATTATGCCCGCAGCGAAACCGTGGAAAAGGATTATCTGATAAGGGAAATCCTGCTTTCGGATATCATCCATCAGGCAGTATCGGATAACAAACAGCTTCTTATGAGCAATGGGGTGCGGATCCGTCTGGAGGTCTGCGGCCATACGGTTTTTACCGATGAAAAATGGGCGGTTTTTATTCTGAATCAGATCATCGGTAATGCGGTGCGGTACCGTCGGGAAAATCCGGAGCTTTTGTTTGACGCCGTCCGCACGGAGGAAGGAACGGCATTAAGGGTACATGATAACGGGATAGGAATCCCGCCCGAAGATCTGCCGCGCATTTTTGAAAAAGGGTTTACCGGTACAAACGGACGGCTCGGCAATTCCTCCACCGGGCTGGGGCTTTATCTGTGCAGGAGGTTATGTGCCAAGCTGGGAATCGGCCTTTCCGCCGAATCGGATGGAAACGGTACCGCAATAACGCTTGCGTTTACCCGAAATTCTTTCTGCCGGCTGACGGAGGAGGGATAGTATCCCGCCCGAAGTACGGCGTTCCGCTTGGAAAGCCTTTCCCGCATATGTAAGCACGGACACCGGAAGCGCAGTGATACTGCGCTTCTTACATTTTTGTAAGAACAAGGAAAGAAAAATAGATACCAACCCGCCCGCCCTGCTGCTACAATAAGGTCGTTTCCCAAAAAACAGGCAAAGGCCGCCCGGGCGGCAGAAGAGAGGCAAGATGGAGGATATATTAAAAATCTGCAATATCGAGAAGTATTACGGTAATTCGGGAAGTCTGACAAAAGCGCTTTCCGACGTGAGCTTTCAGGTCAGGGAAGGAGAGTTTATAGGGATTATGGGCGCGTCCGGTTCGGGAAAGACCACGCTGCTCAATTGTATATCAACCATTGATACGGTTAGTGCAGGCCATATATTCCTGGACGGCAGAGACGTGACCGAAATCGGGGAACGGGATATAGCAAGGTTCCGCAGGGAGAACCTGGGATTTATCTTTCAGGAGTTCAATCTGCTGGATACCCTCACCATACGGGAAAATATAACCCTGGCCCTCACCATCAACCGGGTGCCGGCCGGGGAAATTGACGGGCGGGTTGAAAAAATGGCGGATAAACTGCATATCCGGGATATTCTGGATAAATACCCTTATCAGGTTTCCGGTGGCCAGAAGCAGCGCTGTGCCTGTGCCAGGGCTATGATTAACCGTCCCAGGCTTATTCTGGCGGATGAACCGACGGGCGCACTGGACAGCCATTCCTCCCGGATGCTGCTGGATACCATGCGGGATCTGAACGAGAGTCTTTCGGCAACTATTTTAATGGTGACCCATGATGCTTTTACCGCCAGCTATGCCGGCCGTATTCTGTTTTTAAAGGACGGACGGATATTTACGGAAATTTTGCGGGGGAATGACAGCCGCCGCCGATTTTTCGGTAAAATCCTGGATGTCGTAACTATGCTGGGAGGTGATCTGGCAGATGTACGTTAAACTGATTCTCAGGAATGCCAGACGTTCCATCGGTGATTATCTGATTTATATCGTGACGCTGACCCTGTGCGTCGCTATGTTTTATGCTTTTTTATCCATATCGAGCAGTTATTACAAGCCGGAAATCGGGGCACAGTTTGATCTGAGCCTGCTGGGGAATAATATGAAAGCGGCCATATGTGTCATAACGCTGCTGCTTCTTTTTTTGATCAGATATGTCAACCAGTTTATGATTTACCGGAAACAGAAGGAATTTGCCATACAGACCATTATGGGGATGGAACAAAAGCTTACCGCCAGGCTGTTTTTCTTCGAAACCCTCATTATGGGAGGGGCGGCCCTGCTGATAGGCTGCCTTCTGGGAGGCCTGCTGGCACAGCTCATCACGGCGATGCAGCTTTCTTCCATGGGCTATCCCTACCGGATTATCTGGACACTGTACCCGGATACCCTGCTCCTGACGGCAGTTTTCTTCCTGGTAAGCTTTGTGGGAATCGGGCTTTTTAATATAAGGACGATCCGTAAAATTAAGGTCATCGATATGCTGCAGGCGGATAAAGTGAACGAAACGCTGAAGAAGAGCAGATGGATGCACGGCATTATTTACCTGTTTGCCCTTTTTCTTTTGATGGTGCTGGCGGCAGGTATCAGCAAGAGGTATTTCTATTTTGATCCCAGGCTGCCGGGCTTGGTCCATGTGATGTTTGCCGCCAATATAGGGGCGCCGGCCCTGGGGCTTATGCTTGTTGTCCTTTTCCCCGCAGGAAGGCTGCTGCGCAAGAAGATGGATATTACCGTCCTTACCGGCTGTCTGCTTGCGGCAGATCTGCTGCTTATTGTGAGCGCAGCCAGTGTACCGATCCTGCAGCAGAAATATTCGCTCGCCCTGGGGAAGGGGACAATAAACCTTTATGCCATGTTCATCCTCGCGGAAATCGGCTTTGCCGTCTGCGCTTTCATGTACCTGACAGGAAACCTTGTGGAGAGGAAAAAGAAAAACAGGCAGTGGGCCTGCCGGGAGGAAAATCTGTTTTTCCTGGGACAGATACAGACGAAGCTGAGAACCACCACCAAAACTATGACACTCATCTGTCTGACCCTTATGGTATCCATCGGGCTTTTCCTGTCCATTCCCGCCCTTGTGGGCTGGGCATCGGGCTATCTGGAGGAAAGAGCGGTATTCGATATCCGTATGGCGTCAACCTATAACCGAACCGAAAAGGTGGAGGAACTTCCGGATACCGGGTATGGGTTTGTGACGGATTTCCTGGAGGAAGAAGGAATCGCTGTCGCGGATGATTGTACCTTGTCCGTTTATTTCCCAAGGGAAGAGCTTTTTTACAACCGGCTGAAAAGTGATTTCCCGGTACTTGCGGTATCCCTTTCCGACTACAACCATCTGCGCCGCATGGTGGGGCTTGATGCTGTCTCGCTGGAAGAAGGGACATTCACCACACAGTGGCGTTCCACCGCGTCGGAGGAAGAGGTGGAAGCCTTTCTTGACGGACATCCGTCTGTGGAAACGGATGCAGGGACGCTTCGTCCCGCACCGGATAACGCGCATCATGCAGGGATTAGTGAGAATGTTTATAATCTGTATACAGATGTTATATATGTATTCCCGGACAGTGTGTGCGGGAAGCTGCTGGCAGCGGAAAGACAGAGATACATAAATACCGCAGAGCCTGTCCCTTATGAGACCTGCGCCAGGCTGGAGGCTTTGTTTGGAGAGACACTGCCTACAGATATAAACAGGGATGGGGTTATCTATCTGATACGGACCCGTTCCATGGAGGTGAGCGATACCACCACAGGTATTTTCATCCTGAAAACGAGTATGACCTATGCCGCCGTGGTGCTTTTTATCATTTGTTTTACCATTTTAGCACTGCAGCAGCTTCTGGATGGTTCCCGGTATTCTTACCGGTTCGGCGTCCTGCGGAAGCTGGGGGTGGAGGATACTCGTATCAACCGCCTGATTTTCAGGCAGCTGGCTTTCTGGTTCGGCCTGCCTGTATGTATGGCAGCAGCAGGTGCGGCTATATTTGCCGTGTATTTTTTCCGGACGATTTCCGTCCAGATCAGCGCCTATGTGGGGACGGGAAAGCTGATGGTGCAGGTGGGGGCGGTGGTTGTGATCCTGTCGGTTCTCCTGGCCTGTTACTTCATCAGTACCTGGATACTGTTCCGGCGGCAGGTTTTTGAATAAAATGACAAAATCCGGCAATTTAATCGTGGACATTCTGCATCTTTCAGTATACAATTAATAACGTGTTCTTTCTTTATATTACATAACTTCAACACAATCTTAGGAGGTAGGGAGATGTTAGAAAAGTTCTTCAAACTGAAGGAAAACAAAACCGATGTCAAGACAGAAATCATGGCCGGTATTACCACGTTCATGACCATGGCTTACATCCTTGCAGTGAACCCCAACATCCTTTCCGCGACAGGAATGGATGCCAATGCGGTGTTGATTGCAACAGCACTTGCAGCTTTTGTGGGCACGGCCATGATGGCTCTGTTTGCAAATTATCCGTTTGCTTTGGCTCCCGGTATGGGGCTGAATGCCTATTTCGCTTATACCGTAGTCCTGAATATGGGATATTCCTGGCAGATTGCTTTGATGGCCGTGTTTGTGGAAGGTCTTGTTTTTATAGTCCTTTCCCTGACCAATGTCAGAGAAGCTATCTTTAATGCCATTCCCATGACCCTGAAATCTGCAGTCAGTGTTGGTATTGGTTTATTTATCGCTTTTATCGGCCTGCAGAATGCGAAAATCGTTATTAACAGCGATGCCACTCTGCTTACCTATCAGTCCTTTAAGGGAGATACCTTCCCTTCCGTTGGTATCGGCGCCCTTCTTGCCCTGATCGGCGTTCTTGTAACCGCAATCCTTCTTGTCAAGAAGGTAAAAGGCGGAATCCTGTTCGGTATTATTATCACATGGGTGCTTGGGATCCTCTGCGAACTGGTTGGCATTTATGTTCCCAATCCGGATGCGGGAATGTATTCCGTTATCCCCTCCGCAATAGTGAGCTTTGATTTCAGTTCCTTCGGACAGACCTTCGGACAGGTGTTCAAGGCAGATTTCGGCGGCATAAAAATCCTGGATTTCATTGTGGTTATGTTCGCGTTCCTGTTTGTTGACCTGTTTGATACCCTGGGAACCCTGATCGGTGTGGCTTCCAAAGCGGACATGCTGGACAAAGACGGCAAACTCCCCAGAATCAAAGGCGCTCTGATGGCGGATGCGGTTGCAACCAGCGTTGGTGCAGTTTTCGGTACTTCCACCACCACGACCTATGTGGAAAGTGCATCCGGGGTAACCGAAGGCGGACGTACCGGCCTTACGGCGATTACCACAGGTATCCTGTTCCTGCTCGCCCTGATTTTCTCACCGCTGTTTCTGACCATTCCTTCCTTTGCGACGGCCCCGGCCCTGATCATCGTAGGTTTCTATATGATGGGCGCAGTTGTGAAGATTAACTTTGACGATATGGCGGAAGCCATTCCGGCATTCCTCTGCATCATTGCTATGCCTCTTGCTTACAGCATTTCCGAAGGTATCGCCATCGGTGTTATTTCCTGGACACTGCTGAACCTTCTGACAGGAAAGGCAAAGGACAAGAAGATCAGTGTGCTGATGTATGTCCTTACCGTATTATTTATCCTGAAATATATTTTCCTGTAAGTATTAGGGCAGGAAAGATATAACAATAGTAATAAAAAGGATCCGCTGCGGGAATATGGCAGGGATCCTTTTTTTGCCTGTAATCCGGAAGGGGAAGCGGAAAGGGAACGGTTCGGACCTGTCTGAGCGCTGACTGAAAAACATAAATTTTTATAAATTTTCAGGGAAGGATAAACAGAAGGAAAAATGTGTGGTACAATATCCCCGAAACCATAGGTACAGGCAAAGGGGTGGCAGAATGCATAACCAATTAACCGAAAATGATATAAAACGAATGAAAGAAGAGATAGAACACCGGAAGCTGATAGTGCGCAAGGAGGCGCTGGAGGCGGTAAAGGAAGCCAGGGCGCAGGGAGATCTGAGTGAAAATTTTGAATATTATGCGGCAAAAAGGGAAAAGAACAGGAATGAAAGCCGGATCCGTTTCCTGGAACGTATGATTAAGACCGCGGAGATCATCCCGGAGGATTCCAAAGAGGATGAAGTGGGTGTGAACAATACGGTGGAACTTTTTTTTGAAGAGGATGAGGCGGTGGAAAAGATGAAAATCGTCACCACGATGCGGGGAAATTCCCTGGAAGGCCTGGTCAGCACGGAATCCCCAATCGGCAAGGCGCTTCTCGGGCATAAGGTGGGAGAGCGGGTCTATGTGGAAGTAAACAGCAGCTATGGCTATTATGTGGTAATCCGTTCCATTGAAAAAACGGTGGATGACGGTTCGGATAAAATCAGAAGCTTTTAATAAGACAGGGGAGAAACAGAAGGGCAGAATTATGAAAATTACGTATATCGCACACAGCGGTTTTTCCGTGGAACTGGAAAAGCATGTTCTGCTGTTTGACTATTTTACAGGAGAGCTTCCCGTATGGGATAAACAGAAAACCATATTGGTATTCGTTTCCCACAGGCATCAGGATCATTTTAATATGAAAATTTTCGGCCTGCGGGAACAATATCCCCATATCCATTTCTTCCTGGGCGGGGATAGTAAGCTGAGCCGTTCCCAGATGGAACGCAAAAAAGCGGATCCGGATGCGCTTACGGATGCGGCCTTCATGAAGGCCCATACACAGTTGGTTTACGGGGAAGGGGATGCGGCTGCGGAAGTCCGCACCCTGAAGTCCACGGATGAAGGGGTGGCTTTTCTCGTGGAAGCGGAAGGGAAAACCTTTTATCATGCCGGGGACTTAAACTGGTGGCATTGGGAGGGGGAAGCGCTTTCCTGGAACCGGAACATGGAAGTGAACTATAAAAGGGAAATCGACAGCATTTCCGATATCATGCCGGTGGGAAAACAGTTCCCTCCTGAAAAACCATGTGGCCATGGAAGGCCTCATTTCCATGTGGCATTTGTGCCCCTGGATCCCAGGCTGGAAGCGGCATACGGTTATGGCATGGACTATTTCCTCCAGAAAACGGATGCCGAACATGTATTCCCTATGCATATGTGGGAGGAATACGGTTATATTTCCAAATACAAGGAAACGGAAACGGGCCGGCTTTATGCGGACCGGATTATGGAAATAAACGGGCGCGGAGACGTGTTTGAATTATAGGAGGCAGGAAGGAGACGAGGTATGGGATGGCTGACAGTGCTGGCAATAGGAATCGGAGTGGTCCTGGCCGTGTTCCTCAAAGGGGCGGCCGATGAAAAAAATAAGACGAAACGCCTGAAAAGGCTGATACATGACGGATTCGGCAGGGAGCCGGACCGAGATTACGGGGAAGAGGAACTTTCCAGTATTCCCGGTTATTACTCCGCGCATAGCAAGAGCGGGCAGATTGATGATATTACCTGGAATGATTTGAGCATGGATACGCTTTATTTCCGGATGAACCACACGTATTCCTCCGCAGGGCAGGAGTATCTGTATTATATGCTGCGGACACCTGAAATGCAGGAGGGGGAAATGGAAACCGCGGAAAGCGGCGGAATATCCATGGAAGAGAAAATCCAATATTTTTCCGATAATGAGAAAAAACGGGAGGAACTGCAGTATGCCTACATGCAGCTTGGCAGAAGCGGCAAGTATTCCGTATATGATTATCTGGCGTATCTGGACAACCTGGGAGAGCGCAGCAGCCTGTTTCCTGTTATCATTGACCTGCTTTTTATTCCTGCTATTGTGACTATGGTGGCGTCGCCGCCCTTTGGCATGCTTTTCCTGTTCACCTTATTTACCATAAATATTTATGGATATATGAAACAAAAAGGGGAAATTGAACCTTATCTGACCAGCTTCGCTTATGTGCGCCGTATCCTGGACTTTTCCAAACGGCTGTCCTCCATAGATATTCCGGTGCTGAAGGCGGAATGGGCCGAGCTGAAGGAGCTGGAAGGCAGATTTGGCAAATTCCGTTACAGCGCCATGCTGGGAATGCGCGGGAGCAGTATGGCGGGAGATCCGCTTTCCCTCATTTTGGATTATATCAATATGCTTCTGCATCTGGATATCATCTGCTTTAATTCCATGCTGCGCGAGGTGAAAAAGCACGGACAGGATATCGACAGGATGATAACGATTGCAGGAAGGGCGGAATGCTATATTGCCATCGCTTCCTATCGTGCCGGCCTGCTTCAGGGCTGGTGCGCCCCCCGGCTGGCGGAAGCCCGGAGAAGGGAACCGGGTGCGGGAACGGACGGATCCTGCGGTTTCCTGGAAATGAAGGGCCTGTACCATCCGCTTCTGGAGGAGGCGGTCAAAAACGATATCAGCGTACACCAGGGAGTCTTGCTTACCGGTTCCAACGCCTCCGGCAAATCAACCTTCCTGAAGGCGGTTGCCGTAAACGCTCTCCTTGCCCAGACGATCCATACCTGTGCCGCCGATTCCTATCAGGGGGATCGGTACCGGATTATGACTTCCATGGCCCTGCGGGACGATCTGGAGGGAGGAGAAAGCTATTATATCGTGGAAATCAAGTCTCTGAAACGGATTCTGGATGCTGCCAGGGAACCGGAGAGTAATCCGATCCTTTGTTTTGTGGATGAGGTGCTGCGGGGAACCAATACGGTGGAACGTATTGCGGCCTCCACCAAGATCCTCCAGAGCCTTCACCGGCCCGGCGTACTTTGCTTTGCCGCCACCCATGATATCGAGTTGACGGAACTGCTGGCAAAATGGTATGATAACTATCATTTTGAAGAAGAAATTGCGGAAGGAGATATCCTGTTCAATTATGTGCTGCGGACCGGTAAAGCGGTGAGCCGCAATGCTATCCGCCTGCTGGGGATTATCGGATATGAAGAGGCTATTATTAAAGAGGCGGAAAGCCTGGCGGGTCATTTCCTGGAAACGGGAAACTGGACATAAAAAGGGAGAAAACCTATGAATGTGACGATTTATACGGACGGGGCCGCGCGGGGGAACCCGGAGGGACCCGGAGGCTACGGCACCATCCTGCAGTATGTGGATCCGAAGGGGATGCTTCACGAAAAGGAGCTTTCCGGAGGATATGTGAAAACCACCAATAACCGCATGGAGCTTATGGCGGTTATCGCTGGCCTGGAAGCGCTCAACCGCCCCTGCCGGGTGGAGGTGATATCCGATTCCAAATATGTGACGGATGCCTTTAACAAGCATTGGATAGACGGCTGGCTGAAAAAAAACTGGAAGGGCGCATCAGGCCCGGTGAAAAATGTGGATCTTTGGAAACGGCTCCTGAAGGCGGCCGAACCGCATGAAATCACTTTTACCTGGGTAAAAGGCCATGACGGCCACCCGGAAAACGAACGCTGCGACGGCCTGGCAACCTCCGCAGCGGACGGGGACGGCCTGGCGCAGGATACCGGCATTATTTAGCTGGTTACAGGTGTTACCTTTGGGGAGCGAAAAGGTAATTTTGGATACTTGACGCTTCCATCTGTTCAATGGTATGATAGACCTAGTTGTAAAGGAACCGGACAAGTTCCGGTCTATAAATCTACAGTCCTGTAAGTCAGGCAAGGGGTTTGAAATATGACAAATTTTACGTTGTTTTTTAATTCGTTTTTATCTTATCTGCTTCTTTTTGTGCTGATTGCGGTATTGGCTGTCATTGCCTGTTTTATTGGTATCAGCTTCCGGAAGAAGAAGGATGCCAGGGATGCCGCAACGTCCGCAATGTCTCAGGCGGATACCCAGGACGGGCAGTCCTGACGGAAGAAGATTTTTTGTAACTGCACAGACCGTAAGAGAGTGATTCAAAAGTGCAAAAATCCCCGTCGCCGGAATCGGTTTGGGATGGATTTCTGCAGGAACGGTATAGATACGGAACAGTTATGATTTATTACGTTTGTATTAACCAGAAGAGTGGGGTGTCCCGCTCTTTTTTGTGAGTAGTGCGGAGAAAACCATGCCAAAATCATCTAATCAGAAGCTGAAGCTGCTTTACCTGCTGAAAATACTGCGGGAAGAGACGGATGAGGAGCATTTCCTCAACTCCCAGCAGCTGATCGACCGTCTGGGACAGTTTGATATCAGTGCGGAACGGAAAAGCATTTACGATGATATTGCCCGTCTGATGGATTTCGGGTATGATATTGTACATGTGAAAAACAAAGGCGGAAGCGGCTATTATCTGGGAAACCGCGAATTTGAACTGCCGGAACTGAAGCTTCTGGTGGATGTGGTACAGGCGTCCCGTTTTATTACCCTGCGCAAATCCAGGGAGCTGATACGTAAGCTGGAACAGTTTGTAAGCAGTAAAGAAGCCCTGCAGCTGCAGAGGCAGGTTTATGTGGCGGGCCGTGTGAAAACCGATAATGAAAGCATTTATTATAATGTGGATTTTATCCATCGGGCGATACAGGAAAACCGGAAGATCTCTTTCCAGTATATGGAATGGACCCTGGATAAGAAGCTGGTCCCCAGAAAAGGCGGGGGCAGGTACATAATCAGCCCGTGGGCGCTGTCCTGGAACGATGAAAATTATTATCTGATCGGTTATGACGGGGAAGCCGGCCTGATGAAGCATTACCGGGTGGATAAGATGGGAACGATACAGCTTACCCATGAGGAAAGAGAAGGCGGCAGTGCCTTCGGGAACTTTGATATCGCCGCCTATACCAATAAAACCTTCGGCATGTACGGCGGCAGGGAGGAAACAGTAGCCCTTGTTTTTTCAGACCGGCTGATCGGGGTGGTCATGGATCGGTTCGGCAGGGATACCGATATCAGAAGGCTGCAGGAAGGAACCTTCCGGGTCCGGGTAAAGGTGGCTGTGAGCGGCCAGTTTTTTGGCTGGCTGACCGGCCTGGGAACCGAAGCGAGGCTCGCGGGACCAGGAAATGTGGTGGAAGAATACAGAGACTATCTGAAAAAAATATATGACCGATATGAGGAAGGCCGTCCGGGGCAGTGAAATGCCGGACGGCAGAATGGAGGAGAGAATGGAGCTTCGTTTTGCATCCAGAATGAAGGACTATGAAGAAGGCATTTTCCAGGTGCTGAATGAGAAGAAGGAGGAACTGGTGCGGCAGGGGCGGACTGTGTATAATCTTTCCGTCGGCACACCGGATTTCCAGCCCCGGCAGGATATTATGGACGCGGTGGCAGAGGCGGCCCGCAGGCCGGAGAATTACAAATATGCGCTGCGTGATCTGCCGGAACTGACGGAAGCGGTTATCGGCCGCTACCGGAAACGGTATGGCGTAAAGCTGGAGCCGGAGGAAATCATGTCGGTATATGGTTCCCAGGAGGGGATTGCGCACATCGGCCTGTCTCTGTGTGACAAGGATGATATTGTGCTTGTACCGGATCCCGGTTATCCTATTTTTGCAATAGGACCTTCCCTGGCAGGAGCCAGGCTCATGACCTATGATTTGACGGAAGAAAACCATTATCTGCCGGATCTGGAGGCGTTGGGAGAGCTGGCAGACAAAGCCAAATTTATGATTGTATCCTATCCCATGAACCCTATCTGCAAGTGCGCACCCCGCAGCTTTTATGAAGCGCTGATTCCCTGGGCAAGGAAGCATGAACTGCTTATCATTCATGACAATGCGTATTCGGATATCATCTATGACGGGCGGAAGGGGATTTCTATTTTGTCTGTCCCGGGGGCAAAAGAGGTGTGTGTGGAATTTTATTCCCTCTCCAAATCCTTTAACTATACAGGGGCCAGGATGGGCTTTCTGACAGGAAATAAAGAACTCGTACAGAATTTTAAAAAACTCCGTTCCCAGATTGATTACGGAACCTTCCTTCCCGTGCAGTACGGGGCCATTGCGGCCCTGACAGGGCCGGACGAGCCGGTGCTGGAGCAGTGTGAAGAATATAGAAAACGGCGGGATGCGCTTTGCGGGGGATTCCGTTCCATCGGCTGGAATGTGCCGGACAGTGAAGGGACCATGTTCGCCTGGGCGCCGATACCGGAAGGTTTTGAAGACGATACGGCATTTGTCATGGAGCTTATGGAAAGGACAGGTGTCCTGTGTACGCCGGGCAGCAGTTTCGGTAAACTGGGGAAAGGACATGTGCGTTTTGCGCTGACCCTCCCGGTGGAAACCATCACCCAGGCGGTACAGGCTGTTAAGGAAAGCGGTATTCTTCCGTAACGGTTACCTGTTGTCCGACAGAAAAAGGGAAATGCTTCCCCAGGTGTTGACACAGGGAGCTGATTCTATTATACTTATATCTGCATACAAGATATAGTATATGAAGTGCTGCAGACGACAGGATATGGTATTATCCTGTCGGCAAAAACAGCCGGAACCTGCATTCCGCAGGGATTGCAGGATACGGATGACAATACAAAAGGTAACGTATGACCGGATGAGGGAAACTATGCCGGGGTGCTCCGGACGAAGGAGACACTTCCCGAAGCTGCTTCCAGCAGGCCGGATTTTTTGCCCGTTTTGTGTGACTGTGCAAGCAAGCCGGTGAATCATCGGAAGTCATGGATCTCAGGACAGACCGGCAGTCAGGAATACGTGCCAAAAGAGCGCAGATAGGAGAGAAAGATGGATACTACGGTGCAGGGAATGAAAGAAAAGGAAGGTCAGGATTACGGCAGCGAATATAAGACCAGGCTGGATGTGAAGGTGGTCAAGAAGGATGGGACCAGAGAATCCTTTAATGTGCAGAAGGTGGTTAACGCGGTGGGCAAGAGCGCATACCGTGCCCTTACCAAGTTTACGGATGAAGACAAAAGAAAAATATGCCGTTATGTGATTGAAAAGGTGGACGAGCTGGAATGCCGTGAAATCCCCATCCCTGTTATGCATAATATTGTGGAAAGCGCACTGGAGGAGGTAAAACCCATTGTAGCCAAGAGCTACCGGGATTACCGGAACTACAAACAGGATTTTGTCCGCATGCTGGACGATGTTTATAAGAAGAGCCAGTCCATTATGTATATCGGGGACAAGGAAAACGCCAATACTGACTCCGCCCTGGTTTCCACGAAAAGAAGCCTGATTTTCAATCAGCTGAACAAGGAGCTGTACCAGAAGTTTTTTATGACCACGGAAGAGATACAGGCCTGCAGGGACGGCTATATTTATGTCCATGACATGTCCGCCAGAAGAGATACCATGAACTGCTGTCTGTTTGATGTGCGCAATGTCCTTTCGGGCGGTTTTGAAATGGGCAATATCTGGTATAATGAACCCAAGACCCTGGACGTGGCCTTTGACGTAATCGGCGATATCGTGCTCAGTGCGGCGAGCCAGCAGTACGGCGGCTTTACCGTACCCAGCGTGGATCTGATTCTGGAGCCGTATGCGCAGAAATCTTATGAAAGAGATTTGAATAAATACCTCGCCCTGGGTGTTCCCGCAGAAAAGGCAGAGGAAGTGGCCTACCGGGATGTGGTGAAGGAAATGGAGCAGGGCTTCCAGGGCTGGGAGTACAAGTTCAATACCGTAGCCAGCAGCCGCGGGGATTATCCGTTTATCACGGTAACGGCAGGAACCGGGACCGGCCGTTTTGCCAAGCTGGCGACCATGTCCATGCTGAATGTGCGCCGGGAAGGGCAGGGGAAGGACGGCTTCAAAAAGCCGGTGTTGTTCCCCAAGATCGTATTCCTGTATGATGAAAACCTGCACGGCGCCGGAAAGCCGCTGGAGGATGTGTTTGAAGCCGGCGTAAGATGCTCCGCCCGGACGATGTATCCGGACTGGCTGAGCCTGACCGGTGAAGGTTATGTGGCGAGTATGTATAAAAAATACGGGAAAATCATTTCCCCTATGGGATGCCGCGCTTTCCTGTCCCCCTGGTATGAAAGGGGAGGAATGCATCCCGCGGATGAAAAGGACGTTCCGGTATTCGTGGGCCGCTTCAACATCGGAGCCGTTTCCCTCCATCTGCCCATGATCCTGGCTAAGGCCAGACAGGAGAGCAGGGATTTTTATGAGGTGCTGGATTATTACCTGAACCTTATCAGGCAGCTGCATATCCGTACCTATGCTTATCTGGGTGAAATGCGCGCTTCCACCAATCCCCTTGCCTACTGTGAAGGCGGTTTCCTGGGTGGAAACCTGAAGCTTTCCGACAAGATCAAACCCCTCCTGAAATCCGCAACCGCATCCTTCGGCATTACGGCGCTGAATGAAATGCAGATGCTCTATAATGGTAAATCCCTGGTGGAGGACGGCCAGTTCGCCCTGGAGGTAATGGAGCATATCAACAGCAAAATCAATGAGTACAAGGAACAGGACGGCAACCTTTACGCCATTTACGGAACCCCTGCGGAGAATCTGTGCGGGCTTCAGGTGAAACAGTTCCGGAACAAATACGGGATCATAGAAGGTGTTTCCGACAGGGAATATGTGAGCAACAGCTTTCACTGCCATGTGACGGAAGAAATTACCCCTATTGAAAAGCAGGATAAGGAAGGACGTTTCTGGAATCTGTGCAACGGCGGCAAGATCCAGTACGTGAAATATCCCATAGACTATAATACGGAGGCGGTAAAGACCCTCATCCGCAGAGCTATGGAAAAAGGGTTTTATGAAGGAGTAAACCTTTCCCTGGCTTACTGTGACGACTGCGGCCATCAGGAGCTGGAAATGGATGTGTGCCCCAAATGCGGAAGCCATAACCTTACAAAGATTGACAGAATGAACGGCTATCTGTCCTACTCCAGAGTCCATGGGGATACCAGGCTGAATGATGCCAAAATGGCCGAAATCGCGGAAAGGAAATCGATGTAACATGCGCTACCACAACATTACAAAGGATGATATGCTCAACGGCGACGGCCTCCGCGTGGTTCTTTGGGTATCCGGCTGCGAGCATTGCTGCAAAGAATGCCAGAATCCCATTACCTGGGATCCGGAGGGCGGCCTGCCCTTTGACGAAGCTGCCAGAAAGGAAATCTTCGGACAGTTGGATAAATCATATATTTCCGGTATCACTTTTTCCGGCGGAGATCCCCTTCATCCTGCAAATAAAGGGGATGTGCGCAGTCTGATGAAGGAAATTAAGGAAAAATATCCCGATAAAACCATCTGGCTGTATACCGGGGATGTATGGGAGCATTTATACCGGGATTCCCTCATGCAGTATGTAGATGTGCTGGTGGACGGGGAATTTGAGATTGCAAAGAGAGATGTGAAACTGATGTGGAAGGGCAGCTCCAACCAGAGGGTGGTCGATGTGCAGGCGTCCCTGAAACAGGAAAACCCGGCGGTGCCGGTCCTTCACAGCCCGGATTATCCATGCACGGAGGATACTTTACAGATGACGGCGGACGGACAGAAGGAGAGGAGATCAGGATGCGGAGAATAGCAAAATTTATGAAGGTGAGCAGGGAACAGTTTTTCTCTGATTTTAAGGATTCCTTTCCGGCTTATACGCAGGAACAGATCGACGGTATCTACGAGGCTTTAAGGCTGCCTGCCAGGGCAACCAGCGGCAGTGCGGGCTACGACTTTTTTACTCCGGTTTCGCTGGAACTCAAGCCTGGGGAGACGGTTAAAATCCCCACGGGCATCCGCGCTTCCATGCAGCCGGAATGGGTGCTTCATTTGTATCCCAGAAGCGGGCTTGGATTTAAGTTCAGGCTGCAGCTGAATAACACGGTGGGGATTATAGACAGCGATTATTTCAACAGTGATAACGAAGGCCATATTTTTGCAAAGATAACCAATGATTCCAACGAAGGGAAGGTGCTGAAGCTGCAGGCCGGCGAAGGTTTCATGCAGGGTATTTTCCTGGAATATGGAATAACCGAGGATGATGATGCCGGCGGCGTGAGAAACGGCGGCTTCGGAAGCACGACACAGAGCGTATAACCAGACTCCTTTCCGGACAAACTATATCTATATGTCCGGAAAGGAGTTTTTATATATGGTAATGGAAAAGAAGCATTCCATGGAAGAGAAACATTCCACGGAAGAAAAGATGTCCACAAGCCTGGAAACAAATATGGCTTACCTGAATAAAGTCATTAAGGCGGATAAGAATTTTGACGTGATCTACCGGGTGATACAGATTGGCGGAAAAAACGCCTGTATTTATCTGATTGACGGTTTCTGCAAGGATGAAATGATGCAGAAGCTGCTGCAGCATTTTATGGATATGACAGAGGAAAATATGCCGGAAAATGCCCATGAAATGTCAAAGAGCTTCGTGCCTTACGTGGAGGTGGATCTGAAGGATACCTGGGAAGAACTTCTTTACAGCCTGATGTCCGGCGTCTTTCTGCTGTTTGTGGACGGTTTTGACAAATGTATCCTGATAGATTCCAGAACTTATCCCGCGAGAGGGGTGGAGGAGCCGGAAAAAGATAAGGTGCTCAGAGGATCCAAGGATGGCTTTGTGGAGACTATTGTTTTTAATACCGCCCTTATCCGCAGACGAATCCGTTCCACCGATCTGGTGATGGAAATGATGCATGCCGGGAAAAGCTCCAAGACGGATATTGTGCTTTGTTACATGGATACCCGTGTTGATCACGCTTTTCTGGAAAAAATCAGGGATAAAATTAAGAATATCCAGGTGGATGCGCTGACCATGAACCAGGAAAGCCTGGCAGAATGCCTTTATGACAGAAGGTGGTATAACCCTTTTCCTAAATTCAAATTTACAGAACGCCCGGATACGGCATCCGCCCAGGTTCTGGAGGGTAATATCATAATTCTGGTGGATAATTCCCCTTCGGTGCTGATTATGCCAACCTCTATTTTTGATGTGGTGGAGGAGGCGGATGATTATTATTTTCCGCCCATAACCGGTACGTATTTAAGGCTTTCCCGCTTTATTATCGCCATACTGACCTATCTGATGACTCCTACCTTTCTGCTTCTGATGAAATATCCGGATTTGATACCGAAAGGCTTTGAATTCATTATGGTGAGGGATACGGTAAATATTCCCCTTATCTGGCAGTTCCTCATTTTGGAGCTGGCTATCGACGGCCTCCGCCTGGCGGCAGTCAACACGCCGAATATGCTGAGTACCCCCCTGAGTGTCATGGCGGCGCTGGTGCTGGGTGAATTTTCCGTAAACAGCGGCTGGTTTAATTCCGAAGTCATGCTGTACATGGCGTTTGTGGCTATAGCCAACTATACCCAGTCAAGCTATGAGCTGGGTTACGCCCTGAAATTCATGCGTATTATTAACCTGATACTCACGGCTGTTTTCGGGGTTTGGGGCTACGGGGCAGGCATCCTTCTTGCCGTCGTATTTATGGTTACAAACCGTACCGTGTCCAACCAGAGCTATATTTATCCCGTCGTACCTTTCAATGCCAGACAGCTTGCCAAAAGGCTTTTCCGGCTGCGGCTTCCGGGAGCGCTGGATCCGGTGGATAAAAAGGGAAACTAACAAGAACAAAATAAAAATGGACCCGATGCCGTGCAGCAAGTGCGCGGCATGATCGGAACACTAATAAATACAGGTGCCCGCTTTTCCGGTGCCTGTATTTTATTTTGTGGGAACAGCCCGTCCCATGCTAAAACAGGAAGAATGTACAAAAGTTATAGTAGGAGAGGATGGCGCAGGGCACAAAGGACCGTCTGAACTATAACCCGCGATTTGGTAAAAGGAAGATTCAGTATCCGGGAGTGTATGAGAAACACAATAGGCCCCACGATTGGCGCCCGTTCCGGTCCGGGGACGGTGGCGCTGTTCTTCCTGGGGGATAACAGGTAGGGAGTTCAGGGGTGGTATAGATAATGAAACAAAGACAAGACCCGGGCTGATAGGCCCGGGCTGCTGTATGAAGATAGGTTAACTCTTGCATTTGTCGAATTCAGGGTTAGAAGGCAACGCCTTCAACCCGCCAAGGTTAACTCTTGCATCTGTCGAATTCAGGGTTGAAGGCGTAGAAGTTTTTGCTGTCGAGTTTATCCTGGACGATGCGGAGAGCTTCTCCGAAACGCTGGAAATGTACGACTTCACGCTGACGCAGGAATCGGATGGGGGCGGCAACCTCTGGATCCTTTACGGTTCTTAAGATATTGTCGTAGGTGGTACGGGCCTTCTGCTCCGCAGCCATATCCTCGGTCAAGTCGGAGATGATATCTCCTTTTGACTGGAATTCACAGGCGTTGAAAGGAATTCCGCCAGCGGCCTGAGGCCAGAG
This sequence comes from Eisenbergiella sp. OF01-20, assembly GCF_003478085.1. Lineage (NCBI taxonomy): Bacteria > Bacillati > Bacillota > Clostridia > Lachnospirales > Lachnospiraceae > Eisenbergiella > Eisenbergiella sp. OF01-20. The sequence continues at coordinate 212,469 of NZ_QUES01000001.1, forward strand.
AGCGGTGGTATGGTCGATATAATAAGGTCCGAAGCCGGAATTTTCAATTTCTTCCATGGACAGATTTTTGGTCAGCTGGTATACGATGGATCCGATCATCTCGAAGTGCGCCAGCTCTTCTGTCCCTATGTCGGTAAGCAGTCCGGCAACTTCTCTGTACGGCATGGTATAACGCTGGGAGAGATAACGCATGGAAGCGCTCAGTTCTCCGTCCGGTCCACCGTATTGGGAGATAATAAACTGTGCCAATTTTGCGTTGGGCTCCTTGATATTTATCGGAAACTGCAGTCTTTTTTCATAATTCCACATTTACGTTTCACACCCCTTCCCATGGCAGAGGCGCAAGGCCCCAATTCCATTCCCTGTTATTCGGATCCGCAGTTGCAAGGTTAAGCGGAAAATATTTGGTGGCAAATTCCGCAGACATCTTATTCAGCATCCGATTGTAATAGTTGAAATAATTCAGCGCTTCTCTGTCAAAGGGATGGGTATCCAGATATTCGGTGAGCTCTACCACTACAAAGCTTACGATGCTGATGTTGTGCAGGCTGCGTTCCTGCTCCGGGTTCGCGCAAGGCGGGCAATTCTGACAACTCATTTCACACATCTCCTTCCAGTAAAAGGTTTGATTAATTCAGGAAAGATTGTGCCGCATGTAAAGGCTTCGTCCAGATCCTCACAGATGTTGGTCATATGCTGCCAGGGAACATAAGCCATAGCTATGGGAAACTGTTCGAAACATTCGTCATAGTTATAATCCTGCATAAAACTCCTCTCATATACTACATATTTATTTAATATTATGATATGTGGAGAGTTTGCCTTTTGCTACTTAATAACGCCCTTTTTCATGCTGTTCATTCAGCCAGCGGATCAGTTCCGGCATGGATTCCGGGGTATTCGGAAACTCCCTGGTGACCTTCTGTTCCTCCGGTGTTTTCACATAACAGAACTTATCCGGGTATACTGTGGCGGAAAGCTGGTCCCCTTTTTTCGTGAGATAATACCGCATTCCCTGATAACTTCCTGTCTGCGGCTCCTTCTGGATGAAGTTATACGATATTTCTTCTTTTCTGATCATGAAACGTCCTTCCTTTCCCTACATGCAGAACAGTATAGCATTTTTTAAATGGAAAGAAAAGCTGTGGTGAAAACGGCAGCGCAAAAATCTGTAACAGTTCTCTGCGTAAGGTGGTTGACATTTCCATAAGGGGAGAATATAATCCTAATTGAGAATGATTATCAAATAACTTACAGAGGAAGGACGAAGCTACCATGACACTCTATGAAGGGCAGGTAGGAGGCCAGTATTTTGTGGAAGATATCGGGATAGAACAGGGTATCTCCAGAAGGCTTCAGGCATTGGGTTTAATCGAAGGAACGAAGGTAAAAATGCTGAACCGGAAAAGGAACGGTTCGCTGATTATTTATGTGAGAGGAACACGGCTTGCCCTGGGAAAGCATATCACCTCCGGTATTGTTGTGAAGGGGGTGGAAACAGATGAGAAAGGATAATCATGTACATGTAGCGTTTGTGGGGAATCCTAACTGCGGAAAAACCACATTGTTTAATGCGATCACGGGATCCAAGCTGAAGGTGGCTAACTGGCCGGGGGTCACCGTGGAAAAATATGAAGGGAATCTCCAGTATGAAGGGTATGATCTGAAGCTGGTGGATACCCCTGGTATATATTCCCTGACTTCTTATACCATTGAAGAAAAGGTAACCCGCAGATGCGTGCTGGACGACGACATCGAGGTAATTGTCAATGTGGTTGACGCTTCGTGTCTGGAAAGAAATCTGTATCTTACCTTACAGCTGCTGGAGTTGGGAAAGCCTGTGATACTGGCTTTAAATATGATGGATATTGTGAAGGAACGGGGGATGGAGATTGACATGCACCGTCTGCCGGAGATGCTGGGGGATATCCCTGTAGTCCCTGTTTCCGCCGCGAAGCGGACAGGTCTTGACATTCTGATGCATGCGGTGGTGCATCATTACGAGGAAGGACCCAAAAAGGATATTCTGGATTATGGGGAAGAGGTGGAAGCGAAGCTTTCTGCCCTGGAGGAGCGAATGAAATCCAGCTATCCCAATCATTCTTCCGTACGCTGGCATGCGATAAAGCTTCTGGAAAACGACGAGGAGGTTAAGAAGGATCATCCTCTGGAGGTGGAAGCCATAGCGGATCACAGCTATGAAAAAGAGATTACGGCAAAAAAATATGAATATATTGAGAAAATAATCGAAGAGGTACTTTTTTACAGAGACAGGAAAGCGGCAAGTACGGATCGGATCGATAAGGTGCTGACCCATCCCATATGGGGTGTCCCGGTTTTCCTGTGTATTATGGCCCTTGTATTTTTCCTGACCTTTTTTGTAGGGGATTTCCTTAAGGGCGGACTGGAATATGCCCTTGCTGTTTTTTCTGATTTGATGCGGGCCGGACTGGAAGGGCTTCATGTGGCCGGCTGGATGGTTTCCCTTGTAGTAGATGGCGTGATTGCAGGCGTAGGCGGCATTCTGACCTTTGTTCCCAACATTTTCATTTTGTTTCTGGCGCTGGCGGTTCTGGAGGACAGTGGTTACATGGCCAGGGTCGCTTATGTCATGGACGGCATTATGGGTAAAGTGGGATTATCCGGGAGAGCTTTCCTTCCTATGGTTCTTGGCTTCGGCTGTACGGTTCCGGCTATCATGGCCACAAGGGCCCTGGAAACGGAGCATGACAGAAGAAGAACGATGATTGTGACTCCCTTTATGTCCTGTTCGGCCAGGCTCCCTATTTACGTGCTGTTTTCGGAAATGTTCTTCCCCCAGTGTGCCATGCTGGTGGCTTTCTCCATGTATGTCATCGGAATGGTAATGGGTATCCTGGTGGCGCTTGTGCAGCATAAGCTGGAAAAAGGAAAGGTCAACCAGTCTCTGATGATTGAACTTCCGGAATATAAAAGGCCCAATGCGAGGACCATACGTACCTATGTATGGAACAAGCTGAAGGATTATCTGACGAAAGCGGGAACTACCATATTCATCGCTTCCATAATTATCTGGTTCATCCTGAATTTTGGAGGAAAAGGTATGGTGGCGGATCCTTCCGAAAGCTTCGGCGCCGCCCTGGGCAGGCTCCTGGTTCCGGTTTTGAAGCCCGCAGGGCTTGGGTTATGGCAGATTGCGGTCGCCCTGATATCCGGAATATCTGCCAAAGAGGTTGTGGTTTCCTCCTTCTCCGTATTATTCGGTGTATCCAATGCCAATTCCGCGGCGGGTATGGCATCCATTATTGAAAATATCAGGCAGTTTGACCCTTCCTTCGGCGGGCTGAACGCGTTCTGTCTGATGCTTTTCTGCCTGCTTTATGTTCCCTGTGTGGCTACCATAGCAACCATTAGAAAAGAAAGCGGTTCCTGGAAATTCACTTCGGCGGTAATGGTTTTTCAAATCGGACTTGCCTGGCTGGTAAGTGTGCTTGTATTCCAAATCGGCAGTTTTTTTCTGTGATAAATTCTTGATTTAGTGGCCGGTTTGTGTAAAAATAGGAAAAGATGGAAATGCTTAAACATGGAAATGCTTAAATATGACAGCAAATACAGCCATTACAAATACAGGAATGGAGGACGCAGGTGAGAGGAATTGACACACAGGTAAGGCAGATCCGCAGGCGTGTCTTTAAGGAGATTGCCAATCTGGCGTATACTTCCGAGAATCTTAAGGATGATGCGGAAGAACTGCCTTATAAAATTGTAGGAGCGCAGGCTCCGGCTTACAGAGACAGTATTTACAGGGAGAGGGCCGTGGTGACGGAACGGATCCGTATGGCAATGGGGCTTTCCCTCAGACCGGAAAATGTGCCGGTGCACCTGACACAGGGTCTGGATGAGAGTGATATTGATCAGAAATATTACGAACCGCCGCTGGTGCAGGTTATTCCGTCCGCGTGTAATGCCTGTCCGGTGAACCGTTATATAGTGACGGATAAATGTATGGGCTGTATGGCCCATCCCTGCCGGGAGGTATGCCCCAAGGAAGCGGTTTCCATGATAAACGGAAAATCCCATATTGATCCGGAAAAATGCATCCGGTGCGGAAAATGCAAGGCTATCTGCCCTTATGACGCTATCAGCCATCAGGTGCGCCCCTGTGCCCTGGCCTGCGGCGTAGGAGCCATTGAAAGCGACGATCAGGGCCGTGCAGTCATAAATGAAGAAAAATGTGTTTCCTGCGGACAGTGTATGGTGAACTGCCCGTTTGGAGCCATCGCGGATAAGTCACAGATTTTCCAGCTCATCCGGGCTATCCAGTCCGGCAGGAAAATCATAGCCCAGGTTGCGCCTGCTTTTGTAGGGCAGTTCGGCCCGGGAGTAACGCCGGATATGCTGAAAACCGCCTTGAAACAGCTGGGCTTTGCAGATGTCTATGAGACTGCCATCGGAGCCGACATCGGGGCTGCTGCGGAAGCGGAACATTATGTCCATGCGGTGGCAACCGGGGAACTGCCATTTCTGCTCACCTCCTGCTGTCCGTCCTGGTCCATGCTGGCTAAGAAGTTCTTCCCGGAAACCATCGATAATATTTCGCATGCCCTGACTCCTATGGTGGCAACGGCGCGCAGGATCAAAGCAGAGCACCCGGAGGCCCGCGTGGTGTTTATCGGCCCCTGTGCGTCCAAAAAGCTGGAGGCTTCCAGAAAGAGCGTCCGTTCCGATGTGGATTTTGTGATTACCTTTGAAGAATTAGCAGGTATGTTTGATGCCAAAGGGATTGAACTGAAGGGGGTACGGGCGGAGGATAAGCTGGAAGATGCAACAGGAGCGGGCCGCGGCTACGGTGTGGCGGGAGGCGTTGCCAGCGCTATAGAAGCCTGTATCCGGGAATATTACCCGGATGTGGAGGTGAATATCGAGCATGCGGAAAGCCTGGCCGAATGCCGGAAAATGCTGATGCTGGCAAAGGCAGGAAAGAAAAACGGCTGCCTGATAGAAGGCATGGCATGTCCGGGAGGCTGTATTGCGGGAGCCGGAACCAATATTGCGATTCCCCAGGCCATGAAGGAGGTAAATGCCTTTAAGTCTGCGGCGGAGAAGAGGATTCCCGATATTTCTGCGGCGGAAGAAGAGAAAGCACTGATGAATAAATAAGTAACAGTTCAGAAACTGGGAAAGCGAAGGATAAGACAAGTGACAAAAATAAGAACCCGTTTTGCACCAAGCCCCACAGGACGTATGCATGTGGGAAATCTGCGTACTGCTTTGTATGCCTATTTAATCGCCAAGCATGAGGGCGGCGATTTCATTCTGCGTATTGAAGATACGGATCAGGAACGGTTTGTGGAGGGGGCTGTGGACATCATTTACAGAACCCTGGAAAAGACAGGCCTCAGACATGACGAAGGCCCGGATAAGGACGGAGGCGTCGGCCCTTATGTCCAGAGTGAACGCCAGGCCTGCGGACTCTATCTGGAATATGCGAAAAAGCTTGTGGAAAAAGGGGAAGCCTATTACTGTTTCTGCGACAAGGACAGGCTGGCTACCCTGACCCGTACGGTAGCGGGGAAGGAAATTAATATCTATGACAAACACTGCCTCAGCCTCACCAAGGAAGAGGTGGAAGAGAAGCTGGCAGCAGGCGTTCCCTATGTCATCCGTCAGAATAATCCCACGGAAGGCACCACTACCTTCCATGATGAAATCTATGGGGACATCACTGTGGACAACGCGGAGCTGGACGATATGATCCTGATTAAATCCGATGGCTATCCCACCTATAATTTTGCCAATGTCGTGGACGATCACCTTATGGGGATCACACATGTGGTGAGGGGAAATGAGTATTTGTCCTCTTCTCCCAAATATAACAGGCTTTATGATGCTTTCGGATGGGAGGTGCCTGTTTATGTGCATTGCCCGCTGATTACGGATGAGGAGCATCATAAGCTTTCCAAGCGCTGCGGCCATTCCTCCTATGAGGATCTGGTGGAGCAGGGTTTTTTGACGGAAGCTATTGTTAACTTTGTGGCGCTTCTTGGCTGGAGCCCGGAAAATAATGAAGAGATCTTTTCCCTGGAGGAACTGACCCGGGAATTTGATTACCGTCATATGTCAAAATCCCCGGCGGTATTTGACTATACCAAATTGAAATGGATGAATGGGGAATACATCAAGGCTATGGATTTCGACCGGTTTTATGAGATGGCGGAGCCGTACCTGAAAAAAGCGCTGCCGGGGAACATAGATTATAAGGCTGTTGCGGAAATGGTAAAGACCAGAATCGAAGTATTCCCGGATATCGAGGAAATGGTGGATTTTTTCGCGGCGCTGCCGGCATATGATGTGGCAATGTACACTCATAAAAAGATGAAAACCAACAGTGAAAGCTCCCTGGAGGTGCTGACCGAGCTGCTGCCCATCCTGGAGGCCCAGGAGGATTACAGCAATGACGCACTGTACCAGGCGCTGGTTTCCTATGTGGAGAAAAAAGGCTGTAAAAACGGCTACGTGATGTGGCCCGTCCGTACTGCGGTTTCCGGAAAGCAGATGACGCCCGCAGGAGCTACGGAAATTATGGCTGTTCTTGGAAAAGAAGAATCTCTCGCCCGTATCCGTACGGCAATTGAGATGCTGCGGAATGCCTGTGCATAAACCCACAGAAACCCAGGACAATAACCGCGGCCAGATAGAAGCAATAAAGCACGGAACCGGTCCCCTGCTCGTCCTGGCAGGGCCCGGTTCCGGAAAAACCTTCACGATCATCCAGAGAATTCTGCATCTGGTGGAAAACAGGGGCGTGGATCCATCCTCCATCCTTGTGATAACCTTTACCAAGGCCGCGGCAAAGGAAATGAAGGAACGCTTTCGGGCAAAAACGCAGGGGAAGCAGTATCCGGTAAACTTCGGAACCTTCCATGCAGTCTATTATCACATTCTTAAAACCTCTTATCATTACCGTTCCGGTACTGTTATCTCCGATTATGAAAAAAAAGAAATCCTGAAAACCATATTATCCGACCCCTCCTGTACCTGTCAAAATCCAGACGGCCCCGCTTCCGCGGACGAAGCGATAGAAAACCTGCTGGCTGAAATAAGCCGGTTTAAAAATAACGGGTGCTGTGCACAGGCGGGAGAAAGGCAGATGGAAGAATTCACTTCGGTTTTCCGGGCATATGAAGAAGAACTGCGGGGGAGGGGGAAGCTGGATTTTGACGATATGGTGCTGAAATGTCACAGCCTTCTTACAGACAGACCTGCTATCCGTAAAGCCTGGCAGGATAAATTCCGTTATATTCTGGTGGATGAATTCCAGGATATTAACCCGGTCCAGTATGCAGTGCTGCGTATTCTGGCATTGCCGGAAAACAATCTGTTCATTGTTGGGGATGACGATCAGTCGATTTATGCATTCCGGGGAGCCAGGCCGGAAATCATGCTGGGTTTTCTGAAGGATTATCCGGATGCGGGGAAGGTACAGCTGGAAAAAAACTACCGCAGCACACCCGAAATTATAAAGAGCGCGGGACAGCTGATTGCTGTTAACCATAATAGATATGCGAAAAAAACCGAGGCGGCAGCCGAAGGAGGGCAGCCGGTAATTTACCGCAGCTTTGCTTCCAGGGAGGAGGAAAACGAAGAAATTGCCGGAGAAATCGCAAAAGAGAATAACGCTTCCATGCAGGCGCTGCGGGAAACGGCTATTATATACAGGACCAATCAGGATGCCTGCGCGATGGCCGGAAAACTGGCGGAGAAAGGGATTCCCTTCCGCATGAAAGAAAAAATCAAAAACCCATACAGGCAAAGGGTGCCTCAGGATATTCTGGCCTATTTGGAATTCGCCCTGGGAGGGCAGTACCGAAAAGATTTTTACCGGATCATGAATAAGCCCGTGCGCTATATCAGCCGGAATGCCGTTCCCGGAGAGCGGGTGGATTTCGGAGAACTTCTTATCTTTTACAGGGAAAAACCGTATATGAAGGATACGCTGCGCCGGCTTCAGCTGGATACGGAACGTATCAGGCGGATGGATCTGTTTGCAGCGGTAAATTATATACGCAAGGGAATGGGCTACGACGATTATCTCCGGAAAATGGAGAGGGAGGAAGGGAAAGAAAAGGGAGCCTTATTGGGGGAAGCGGAATGGATGCAGCGGCAGATGAGAAATTTCGCCTCTCTGGAAGACCTTGTGAACCATATTCTGATCTGTGAAAAAGAACTGGAAAAGGCAGGGCGGGATCCGGATATGCGGGACGGCGTATATATCCTTACCATGCATGCCTCCAAAGGTCTGGAATTCAACACCGTATACATACCCGACTGCAATGAGGGAGTCATTCCCCATAAAAAAAGCATGAAGGGAGAATCGGTGGAGGAAGAGCGGCGCATGCTTTATGTGGCGATGACCCGGGCCCGGCATAAGCTCACCCTGTCCTATGTGTCCGGAACAAAAGAAGAACCGGGATTTCCCTCCCGGTTCCTCACTGAGCTTGGCAGATAAACGCCGGCTTATTCATCCTCAGGATCAATCAGTTCATCGAATTCACAGCTGTCCAGATATTCATCGAACGCATCAGCCACCATTTCGTATTCCTCGTCATCCTCAATAAAACGCAGCTCCGGCTCTTCGTTAGGATCCTCTTCGTTCTCCGTATAGCCGTAGAACCAAACCTCCCCATCCTCATTCTGACCGTTTTCATTCAGCGGAAGAAGTACGATATAGCTCTTTTCGGCCACATCCAGAATTGTAATAACCGCACAGTTGACAAGTGTGCCGTCTTCAAGCTCCAGCTCCACGCTCATTTCTTCTTCAGGTTCGCCTGAAGGCATATTAATATTATCCTCGCTCATGAATAATCCTCCATATATAATTATCAGCAGCACCTTCATTCTAACCGATGTTTGTCCCGGATGCAAGATAAACTGGTAAGAGATGGTGATGTATGATATAATGTCCACAGAGTGGACATTATATCATTGCGCATCCGGTTTCTGCGACTGCAGCAGAAAACCGGGCGCTAAAATCCCCCGGAGGGCATGTCCGCGCAGCGGACATGGTATAATGTCCACAGAGTGGACATTATATCATTGCGCATCCGGTTTCTGCGACCGCAGCAGAAAACCGGGCGCTAAAATCCCCCGGAGGGCATGTCCGCGCAGCGGACATGATATGATGTCCACAGAGTGAACTGGTATTTCCACGGACGGCGGTCTGCCGCCGGAATTTGTATGATAAAGACAGGAGAGTACCCATATGACAGCAAGACATAACTTTAAAATTCTCCCCGGGACACCATACCCTATGGGGGTATCCCTTACCGCTGATGGAAAAGTCAACTTTGCCGCCGCACTCCATACCAAAGAAGAATGCGGTGTGCTTTTATATCTGCATGCGGCGGGCAAGCCGGTGCATCTGCCTTTTACGGAAAAAAACCGTGTGGGGAATATTTACTGTATGCAGCTGGAAGGGCTTGCCGATGTCAGCTTCCAGTATAATTTTTATGCGGGCGGGGAGATTATAACCGACCCGTATGCGGAGGTCATATATGGAAATGAACGCTGGGGCAGGCAGGCGGAGCCCAGGCTTCGCGGCGGGATAAGCCGCCGCGGCTATGACTGGGAGAATGATGCGCCCCTGATGACCCCACTGTCGGATACCATCCTCTATCTGATCCATCCCAGAGGCTTTACGCGCCATACCTCTTCCGGGGTAGAGCAGAAGGGAACCTTTGCAGGGCTGGCGGAGAAGATACCTTATCTGAAAGAGCTGGGGATAACGGCTGCCGAACTGATGCCTTCCTATGAATTCCTGGAGCTGGAAAAGCCGGAACACCGGGAAAGAAGTATGGCGGAAGCCAGGACTCATTATATGGATCCGCCCGCAGAAGAGGACGAGCCTCCCCGGATTAATTACTGGGGCTATAAAAAGGGTTATTATTTTGCACCCAAAATGTCTTATTCCGCATCGGACTGCCCGGCGGAGGAATTCAAGGATATGATCAAGCAATTCCACCAGAACGGTATTGAGGTCATAATGCAGTTCTATTTTCCCGCCGATGTAAAGAGGGCCTATATCCTGGAAGTGATCAAGCACTGGGTATTTACTTTCCATGTGGATGGTTTCCATCTTTTGGGGATCCATATGCCTACAGCCCTTCTTGCCACGGAACCTATGCTTGGAAATACCAAGCTCTTTTACACGGAAATCCCCTGTCAGGAAATCTATGACAACAATGATATTCCGGTATATAAAAATCTGGCGGCCTATAATGATGATTTTATGTATGCCGCACGGCATTTCCTGAAAAGCGACGAAGGTTCTCTGCAGCCTATGCTGGGCCTGCTTAAGAAAAACCCTAAGCAGACCGGTGTCATCAACTATATTACAAATTATTCCGGATTTACACTGGCGGATCTTGTAGCCTATGACAGAAAGCATAATGAGGCAAACGGAGAGGAGAACCGGGACGGGGAAACCTATAATGTGAGCTGGAACTGCGGCGCTGAAGGGAAAACAAGAAAGAAATCCATACTGGATTTACGCTGGAAGCAGATGAGAAATGCCATGCTGATGCTGCTTACGGCGCAGGGAACGCCCATGATAGTGAGCGGGGATGAATTCGGCTTCAGCCATGGGGGAAATAACAATCCATACTGTCAGGACAATAGCGTATGCTGGCTGAACTGGAAGCTCACGGAGTTAAACCGGGAATTCCTTGCTTTTGTCAGAGAGGCGATTGCCTTCCGGAAGAGCCATCCTGTGCTTCACCGGCCGGAAGAGCCGACAATGATGGATTATATTGCCTGCGGCTACCCGGATCTGTCCTTCCACGGAGAAGAAGCCTGGAAGCTGGACGCTGATAATCTGAGCCGTCAGGCGGGCCTGATGTACTGCGGCTGTTATGCCAAGGTGGACAGGAGGAACGATGACCATTTCCTGTATCTTGCATATAATATGCATTGGGAAGAACACGATTTTGCTCTGCCCGCCCTTCCTCCCGGAATGAAATGGGCCAAGGTGCTGGATACGGCTTCCGGGGCACAGGAAGAGGGAGAAAACGGGAAAACGGCCGCCGTATCAGGGCGCTCCATACAGATATTTGAAAGCAGAGAAAAAACGGGTAAAGAAAAGCAGAAGGCAGGACAGAAAAAGAAGTGACAACAGGAAAGAAGGCTTGGAAGCATTTTAAGACAATCACCCACCATAAATATCTGGTAATGAAGGGGTGTTTTGCGGTGGGATTGTATAAACAGGGGCTTACCCATGACCTCTCCAAATATTCCCCATCGGAATTCCTGGTGGGGGCCAGGTATTTTCAGGGGGACAGGAGTCCCAATAATGCGGAGCGTGAGGAAAAAGGCTATTCCAGCGCATGGCTCCATCATAAAGGAAGAAATAAGCATCATTATGAATATTGGATAGATTACAGCATAAGGGAGGTACCGGGAGGTATTGCTCCGGTGGAGATGCCGGTTCCTTATGTGGCGGAAATGCTGATGGACCGGATAGCGGCATCCAAAGTGTACAAAGGGAATAAGTATACGGATGCGGATCCCCTCTTATATTTCCAGTCGGCTAAAGAGATCCCCATAATGCATGAACATACAAGGAAGCTGCTTCTTCGGCTTCTTACCATGCTGGCTAAACAGGGGGAAGAGAAGACCTTTGCCTATGTGAGGGGAATGCTTCTTAAAAGGAAAAACAGGGAGACGACGGACAGGAATGGATAATTTTAAAACGCCGGAAGAGTTTTGTAGATTTTTATGGCATTGTTATCTGGAGCAGCGGGATATGCGGGATCTTAAGGAGGTGGCGGATGAGCGCCTCACCGTTATCGGAACCGGATCCCATGAAATAAGCAGGAACAGGGCGGAATTCCTGGAAGCGATGGACAGGGAACTGGAGAAATGGGATGGTGTATTTCTGATAGAGGACGAGTGGTATCAGGCCACCGAAATCCGGGAAAACCTGTACAGTGTCATCGGAGAGCTGAAAGCAAAGGAAAATGCGGAAGACAGGATTATCTATGACTTCAGCTTCCGCTTTTCCGTTCTCGTGGAAAAAAAGGAGGGAAACTGGTTTTTGCTGCAGATCCATCAGTCTATGCCCGATGTCAGCCAGGGTGATGATGAATTTTTCCCTCACAGGCTGATAGAACAGGAGAACCGTATCTTTCAGGAGAAGCTTACGGAAAAGACCCGGGAACTGGAAATGACAAACCGGCGTTTCCTTTATGAACTGCGTCATGATGAGCTGACAGGCCTTCTGAAGAGATATTGTCTCGAGGAAATGGTGGAAAAGTCCATGAAGGAGTGCGGACAGGGAACTCTTCTGATGATTGACATAGATGATTTTAAAAAAGTAAACGATACCTTCGGACATCCTATGGGCGACAAGGTGCTGGTAGCTTTGGGGGAATGTCTCAGAAAGAATTTTTCACAGGATCTGGCGGGACGGATCGGCGGTGATGAGTTTATCCTGTATCTGGCCTGTGACGGAAAAAGCCAGGAAACCCTGCGGGACAAGCTTTCCCGGCTGCGGGAGGACTGGGACGGGGTGATAGGAAAGCTGAAGCTGTCCTTCCCGGTGACCTTCAGTGTCGGTGTGGCCCATTACCCTTCTGACGGTGATAATTACCGCGTGCTTTGGCCGGTGGCGGATAAGGCCCTGTATGAAGCCAAGAAAAGCGGTAAGGATAAAGTGTGCTTCGCTTCGGAAAGTTAGGAAAAACAGTGGAACCAATGTGTCTCCTTTTACATATAGTACTGTAAAGGAGATGAGAATATGAACTGTTTATACTTATTATTACTTTTATGCTGCTGCGGCCAGTCCGGTAACTGCGGCTGCCAGAACAACAACTGCTGCCACGATCATTGTGGCTGCAACTGCGGACATCAGTGCGGCTGCGGCTGTCAGAACAACAATTCCTGCGGCTGCCAGGGCAATAACAACTGCGGTTGTGTTTCCCCCTGCATGGATACCCCTGCAAGGCCCTCATGTCCCTGTGCGGATGTAAGACCTGAGCCTATTATTCCCAGGCCTGAACCCAGACCCAGGCCGGAGCCTATGCCCAGACCTTACCCTACATTCAGCGATGGAAAGACCTGCGGCTGTGAAGAATAACAAAAAGGCATCGGTTTAGAATGCCATAATAGGGAAACAGAAAGCGGCGGCTGTACAATTAGTGCAGACGCCGCTTTCTGTTATTTACGCAAACTTCGCAGCTGCCAAATGGCTTTTTAAAAATGCAGTTTTTTGTATAATTCAGAGAACATGTCTTTCCCTTTGAATATAAGAAGCCCGGTCAACAGAAGGAAGCTGATTCCGCTGCAGAGCACGCACAGGTACTTTACGTGGGCTGCTCCCAAAATCAGGAGCAGTGCAGGAAGAAGGCCGTACAAGCCTGCCAAAATGTAGTAAATCATATATTCCTGCACCTTCAGCCGCTGAACCCTGGTAATAATCAGCATGGATAACTGGATGAGCAGACAGACGGAAGGCAGCACGTAGTCTACAGACCAGCCATGCCGTCCTGTGGCATAATCCCAGATCAGACACACGCCGGAGATGAGAAGCATCTGCCAGATGGCGTTTTTCAGAAGATTATGCCTTTTGAAAAAGCCAAGGGCCAGAGCGAGCCACATGCTTAAGGAGCCGCCGATGACATAGGCGGACCAGCGCAGGGAAGGCGTGAAAATCAGATTCACCATAACCGCCGCGCAGGCGGCTGCGATACAGCCAAAGGAAAACCATTGGAAAAAGCGCAGCCCCTTATACTCCACGGTTTTCCTGGCAGGAAAGCGATCTTCCAGGATAGTGGACTCCACGCCGAAGCTCTTCAGGAGCCGGAAAAAGTTCCGTTCCACATTCTGGTTCTGGAAGCCGGAAGCAAAGCTGAGAACCAAATCATCCGCAAAGGAGCACATGCTCAGTTCTATTTTAGGCGTGCTGGTAAAGACACCGAACCGGCTGATATAAGAAGCATATTCTCCGGGCATGGATACCACGCCGAGGTTGGAAAAAACAGCTGTCACATCTTTTTTAGCAAATTGGACACCCAGCTGCATGCCCAGATTTTTCAGTTCCAGGGGGAAAATACGCAGAAAAGGGTTTTGCTCCAGGCTCATAAGGCTGCTCATCCTCCGCCCCAGCCTGTCTTTCGTCAGCTCTTCACGGAAATAGAAGGCAGTTGCTTTTACCACATCCGCAAAAGAGAAATTTTCCTCAGCAAACAGATAACCCGGTTCGATCCATCCGAAGAAATTCAGCATGGAGGAGGACGGGAAATATTTCCGAAGATTGACAGGAACCATGAGGATGACGGGCTTTCTGCGCTGCCGCCTGCTGCATTCCTCATGAATCGCACACAGAAAGACCGCTGTCAGGAAAACGGTCATGGAAACGCCGTACTCTTTTGCTTTCTGTAACAGTGCATGGCAGGAAACCAGCCCTTCTGTGACGTTCAGGTGTCCATAACCTGTCCGCACACCGGATATCTGATAGGCGTGCGCCTTTTTTTCCTTCTTTCCGCCTGCTTTGGTATAATATTTGGAAAATCCGTCGGATTCCTGGTCCTCCGGGGTCATATCTTCCTCTGTAAATGAGATATCGGGCAGGTTTGCATCTTGGTACTTCAGAAGCAGATAGTTTTTTACCAGCTCCTTCAGGAACTGTATGGCGCCGGTGCCGTCCGTGAGGGCATGGAACACTTCAAAATTAATGCGGTTTTTATAATAGGTAACCTGGAAGAGCAGGGTTTTTCTGTCCCTGATATACAGATTCAGACAGGGAGGCTCCGTCTCTTCCTTTACCTCCGGTTTCAGTTCGCTCTTTTCCAGGTAATACCAGAAAAGTCCCTTGCGCATGACGGAAAGGAAAACGGGATATTTGTCAATCGTTTTATCCAGGGCAGCCTGAAGCCTGCCGCCGTCTGCAGGCTCCTTAAGCTCACAGTAGAAGCGGAATACCCGGGTATCCTTTTTGCTGCTGGTAGCCGGGAAGATTTTTGCGGCGTTGTCCAGTTTTCTCCAATACGATCCTTTGGTGCCAAACACTTTATTCATTCTCCTTCAGAAATTGATTGATAATCGTGTAGCTTTCCTGTACATGGAAATATTTGATGCCCAGGGCAAAAAAGCCGTGGAGGGCATCCTGGATTCTGTGGATTTCCACCTCATTACCGGCATCCTTCAGCCTTTTTCCATACCATTCCCCTTCGTCCCGCAGGGGATCGAACTGGGCCGTGAGAATCAGGGTACGGGGCTGGCCGGACAAATCCGGTTCCAGGATCGGGGCAAAATAAGGATTCTGCCGATCCGCCCCGTCACTTTGGTAATAATCCAGGTACTGGCACAGCTTCTGCCTGGTGAGCAGAAAATCACTGCCGTTTTCCCGGACGGAGGAAAAAGGGGAGGCTTCTGAATAATCATTGCTCACAGCCGGATAGATGAGGATTTGCTGACGGGGCATGAACTCGCCCCGATCCCTTGCCATCAGAGAAAGGGCGGCAGCCAGGTTCCCTCCGGCGCTGTCTCCGATTAGGGTGATACGGGAGGGATCCACATTCAGCAGAAACCGGTTGGTATAGATGGCTCTGGCCACTGCATAGCAGTCCTCCAGCCCCGCGGGGAACCGGAATTCCGGAGCCAGCCGATAACCGACGGAGACCACCACATGACCGGTATCCTTAGCCAGTCCCGCGCATACTCTCGTATAGGTATCCACGCTTTCCGTAATCCAGCCTCCTCCATGGAGAAACAGAAGTACCGGCAGTGTATTTCCCTCCATCCCGTTCTGTACGGGAAGTTCTTCCCCCGGAAGATAGATCCGGGTAGGGACCTCAAAGGATCCGTTATAGATTCTGGTATCTATGGTTTTGTAAAAACGCCTGAGCGGATCGATAGCCTTGATATTGGCAAAGGCCCGCGAGGACTGCACATTTATATCCCCGTAGGAAAGAGCCTTCAGGACGGTACGCATTGCTCTGTTTATTGCCATCTGTTAGTTTACCCATATTCTGCGGCGCAGAATTCCTTTTCATAAAAAAGCATAGCACTATCTGGAAAAAAAGTAAATGGACACTGTGTCAGACTTCTCTGCCCAAGTAACAATTCAAAGCCTGTTTCATATCCTCCGGCAGGGGAGAAGAAAAATCCAAAGGCTTTCCTGTAATGGGGTGGGAGAATTCCAGACGGCAGGAATGCAGCGCCTGGCGGCGTATGAGGGCGGTATCCGGATTGTATAGGAAATCGCCGATGATGGGATAGCCGATGTACTTCATATGAACCCGGATCTGGTGGGTACGGCCCGTTTCCAGATGAAGCGACAGCAGGGAACAGCCATTTGCTTCCTCCAGCACCCTGTAATGGGTCACGGAAGGCTCCCCGTTCCGGAAATCTGCCATCCGCCGGATGGCGGAGTCCGGATCCCTTCCCAAAGGGACGTTTATTGTGCCGCAGGAGGGGAGGCCGGTGCCGCTTACAATAGCCAGATATTCCCGTCTTATTTCCCTCCCTGCAGCCATGGCCGACAGAATCCCGCCGCTTACCATATGCTTGGCAATAATAGTCAGGCCGGTGGTGTCCCGATCCAGCCGGTTGATGCAGCGAAAGACAAAAGGGATATCCTGTGCGGAAAAATACCAGGCCAGACCGTTTGCCAGGGAATTTTCATAATTATTCAGAGACGGATGGATTGGCATATCCGCCTCTTTATCCAGGATCATGAGATCCTCATCCTCATAGACAATATGGAGAGGAAGAGGAACGGGAGGGATTTTTTCGGAGACCCTGTCCTCAAGGATATTCACAGTAAGAAAGTCTCCTGCCTTCAGCGGCTGGATTACATAAACAGGCCTGTTGTTCAGCAGGATCCCCTGTTCATATTTCTTCAGATGCACCAGATTCTGGCCGGAGTAGCGTCTGCGTTTCAGAAATTGCTTTATAGTAAGGCCTTCTTCCTCGGCCCCGATTTCATATTGGATTGTCCGGTTCATTTTTTCTTTTTCCTGTCTGCTGTTGTGCGCCCTAAGCGTGCCTGTACCCAGTATATAGTATTTGGACCAAAGCTGCACTCTTAAAACCTGATGAACACAGAATTTTCACATTTTAAACAAATATTAGAAACATTTTCCCGTTAAAATCAAATAAGCTTAACATGTAAATTATTAACATGTATATGGTTAGCTTGTTAACAAAATTGTTTCAAGAACGGATCATCTGAAGAAATGAGAATACCATTGAGGAGGAGACGGATGAAGATGACGGATAGGCTGAAATGCCTGGACAGAAAAAAGAAGATTGCCTTAGGGGTAATCCCTATACTGACACTGATGCTGTTGGGCGGTGTTATTTTTTGGCTTATGCGAAAGGACGGGCAAAACCAGGCAGGGCCGGCGGGCGGGCCGGAGATGGCGGCGGGATTTGGCGAAAATGTGATATCGGCAAGCGGCAGTACCTCTGTAGGGATGCAGGAAGAAACCTTCGATTTGGATTACATAGAAACGGAACTGAAAATTGAGGAGGTATTCCTGTCCGGCGGTGATGAAGCGGAAGCGGGGACCCCGATTCTGAAGCTGTCGGAGGAAAGCGTGGAAGCGGCCCGGAGAGAACTGGAACAGAAAGCGGTGGAGGCAGCCCTGAATTACAGGCAGCAGCTTCTGGACAGTGAAGAGGAAACGATAACTGCAAAGCAGACCTATGATACCAGTGTTACAAATGGGAAATATGCTTCTTATACCTATGAAGAATCCCTGAAGGAGTATGCGGATAAAATCAGTGATCTGCAGGAACAGGTGGAAGAAGCACAGGAGCTGGTGGACGAATATACCGACTCCGTGGAAAACGATTATTATTATACCTATTATGAAGTGGCTGAAAAAAAGGAGGAATTTGAAAAAAGCTTTTCCGCCCTGATGCAGCTTTATGAAGAATGGGATGTGGCGGGGCTGGAGGATCATTACAGAACCGTTTCGGGAAGTGCGGGAAACAGCGCTTCTTCATCAGACCAGTCTTCTTCCGGCCAGTCCGCTGCTTCCGGGCAGCAGGTATCCGGCGGGGGGCAGATGGGAGGAGGGAATAACCCTGCCTCGGAAAATAACTACACCAAGCTTACGGTATACAATATGCTGGATGAAGAGGTCCAGGAAAATGAGAAGCTATATGACCAGGCCGTAGAAGAGTATGAAGCCGCAAAGAAAAAAGCGGCAAGCTCCCTGTCCCAGGCGCAGACGAACCTCAAGCTGCTTAACACCCAGCTGGAGGAAGCACAGATTGCATACGATAAACAGCAGGTCAGCAGTCAGAGCGATTATGATGCCGCAGCCGCAGAGAGCAGTTCGGCGCAGGAGGTCTATGAAGCCGAACTGAGCCGGATAGAGGAAGAGACCAGTGTGGCTTTGAATGAAAAAGAAGAAGCGGAGGAAAACCTTCAGGAATTTGAAGAACAAATAGGGGATGGTTATTTGTACACACAGAATGCCGGGACCATTATGATGGTGGGAGTAAGAAAGGAATCCGCACTTTCCGGGAGCAGTATGGTGCTTGCCTACAGCAACCCGGAATCCGTAACCGTGACAGCATCCGTAGATCAGTCATCGATTGCATCCATTGCCATCGGTGAAAGCGCTGTGGTGGAAATTTCCGATTATGGTACCTTTCAGGGAAGAGTGGGGAAAATCAATCCCGTTTCCCAGTCCGACAGCAAATCCAGCATCTATTACTCCGTTACCATAGAACTGTCCGGAGATATAAGCGGGCTTTCCCAGAACCTGTCGGCTGCCGTATATTTCGGAATCCAGGAATCGGAAGAGGAGACTGTAAATGAAACACAAACACAGGAATAAAAAAGTTGTCGTAAAGCTGGTTCTGGCCGGAACCGCATTTCTTGCGCTGGCCGCGGTATGCGTCTATACGGTTTTCATACGCCCGAACCTTACCGCAGAAACCGTAATTTATATGGAAAGCCAGGTACAATCCGGCAGTCTTGTCCAGGGAATCATAGAGAGCGGAAGTATAACGCTTCAGGAAAGCTATATCCGCTATGATCTGGATATTAATTATTCGGAAGATGAGGAAGAGGACGACGAGGAGGAAGAAGCGAGCCGTTATCTGCAGATAGAGGAGGTATATGCCGTACAGGGCCAGCGTATGCAGGAAGGGGATCCGCTGTTTAAGCTTTCCCAGGACAGTATTGCTGCGGTAAGGCGGAAGCTGCAGAAAGCCAAATCGGAGGCACAGCTGGATCTGGCTGATGCCAGAAGTGAATACAGTTCCCAGGCCAGAAGTGCCAAGAGCACCTACAGCACTTCCAAAGCGGAAGCGGATACCGCGTCCCGTACCTATGAGACTTCTGTAAACCGCCTGCAGCAGGAAATAGAATTACTTTATGGGGATATCCAGGTATTGGAGGCGGAAATCAATGATTATAACGAAAAGCTGACAGATGAGGATACCCTGGAGGAATACAGTGACTTGAAATACGCTTATGAAAAAGCGGAGAAGAAACTGGAAGAAACGGATGCCTCCAGTGTTGCCGCCTACACCGCTAATTATTCCAGCTTTCAGAGTGCAAAAACAGCGTTTGAAGCATTGGACGATACCCTGCAGGGCTATCGGGACAGTATAGAAGAAAACCAGGAGCAGATTCTGGAAAAACTGGAGCAGATAAATACCTCCCAGAGCAGCCTTGCCCAGGAAGAAATGACCGCGCAGCAGACCTATGACAGCGCGGTGCTGGGAGGAAACCTGGCGGGGGATATCTATGGCTATACCCTGGATTCCCTCCAGGATACCGTGGATGAGGCGCAGGCGGCTGTGGATGAGGCCGGGGAACTGCTGGAGGAGTTCGAAGCCTTTGTGGGGGACGATGGGATCCTTTACGCGGACGGAACCGGCCTGGTTACGGATATTGCTTATGAAGCCGGCGATAAGCTGATGAATACAGGGGTCATGCTCTCCTATGCGGCCCGGGATGCCTATACCATAACCATTGATGTATCGGAAGAGGACATTTCCTATATCAAGGTAGGTGACACGGTAGATATTATATGCAATGCCTATCCGGATGAAACGTACGAGGGGACAGTGGCAGCGGTAACCACTTCCGCGGACAGCGGCTATTCATCCACAGTCAACTACCCGGTAACCATACAGGTAGAGGGGGATACCGGCAAGCTGTACGGAGGAATGACGGCGGATATTACCTTTGTCACGGACAGCGTGGAAGACGTACTCTATATTTCGGCAAAAGCAGTTGTCACGGCAGAAGATGGAAGTACCGGTGTTTATGTGAAAAACAGCGAAGGGGAAATGGAACTGAAGCCGGTGGAAACCGGATTTTCCAATGGCTCCGAGGTGGAAATAACAAGCGGTCTGTCAGAAAGAGATACGGTTTACATTGCCAGTACAGTGAGTGCGGGACAGAACGAAGAAAGCCTGAAGCAGTCCGGATCCGGCCGGACGGATGGAAATGCGGGAAGCGTGCCGGAGGGAGAAGAAAGCGGGCTGCAGGGATTTCCGGCCGGCATGGAGGCGCCGGGGAGTAATTCCCTGGGAAATTCCCCGCAGGGGGGCGCTCCGGATTTCAGCGGCCCGGGAATGCCATAAGGGAGGAGGACATATATGAAGAAGATAAATAAGAAAACGCTATGGATTGGATCCGGCCTCTGCCTGGTATTGGCTCTTGGCTGCGGAATCGGTTATTGGGTAGCATCCGGTGATGACGAGATCACCTACCGGGAAGTCCTGGTGGAATATGGAGAACTGACCGTAGGGCTGGAAGAAAGCGGCAATGTGACGGTGGGGACAACGGAACAGACCTTTGATCTGGATCTGAGTGCATATACAGGAGGAAGCACAGACAGCTTTTCCTGGGGACAGGGCGGAAATATTTTTCAGGGGATGGGAGGAAACAGCAGTTCCGGCTCCCCTTCCTCCTCTTCCTCTTCCCGGAATCTGGTGGTGGAAGAGGTGCTTATAAAGGAAGGACAGGAGATTACAAAGGGGGATCCGGTTTACCGGATTACGGAAGAGAGTATCCATACTATACGGGAAGAGCTGCGCAGCGATGTCTCTGATGCGGAGGTTACTCTGGCAAAGACCGGCACCCAGAAACAGATGACGGAACTGGAAGCCAGGCAGGATTATGAAACCAATGTGGCCTATGGGACCCTTGCGGATGCGGAATACCAGAACGCGGTGACAGCGCTTGCCGATGCCGTTGCGGATAAGGAAGAGCAGATCGCGGATAGCAGGGAAGAACTGGAGGAGCTGAATACCCTTCTGGCGGAAAAGCAGGCCGATCTGGAAATGGAGAAAAAGGTTCTGGAAAATGGGGAATATGTGGTGGACACTACGGAAATCGTTTTCGATGCCTATGGATGGATCACGGCGGAAAACGCCAGGGAAGAGGCGGCGGCAGTGGTGGAGGAGCTGGAAGCTACGATAGAGGAAACCACGGACTCTATCCGGGATAAGGAGAAGGAACTGGCGGAACTGGAAGAAAGCCTTACAGGCGCTAAACGGGATCTGGAGCTGGGGCAGATAGAAGCCCGGGCCCAGCTGGATAAGCGGAACCTGGCATACCAGACAGCAACAGAGGCTTATAATGTGAGTGTGGAACGCAGCGATTTCGATGCGCAGACAGCCCAAGCGGACTATGACGATGCAAAGGGCAAGCTGGATGAATTCGATGGTTATCTTACCGATAATGTGATTGCGTCCGGCTACAGCGGTGTTGTTACGGAGGTCTCCCTGGAAGCAGGGGATACGGTGAACGCAGGGAATACGCTGTTGATTCTGAATGATTATGATGAGGTTACCGTAACGGTTTCTGTTGAGGAATCGGAACTTGCCAATATCAGGGAAGGGGATTCCGTGAATGTTTCCATCGCTTCCTATCCGGATGACGAATTTACCGGGGTTGTGGAGGATATCGGCGAATCCGCCTATAACAGCTCCACCGGGACCACCTATGTGGAAATCAGTGTGAAGCTGGGAGGAGAAACATCCAAGCTTTACGAGGGGATGACGGCACAAATCACATTTATAACGAAAGAAACGGAAACCGTAACCTATGTATCCAACCGGGCCATAATCCGGGAAAATGGGAAATCTTATGTAAAACGCAGATTACCCGCGTCCGAAAAGGAGCCGGACGGCGCCATTATCAAACAGGAGGTAACCACGGGATTCTCAGATGGTATTAACGTGGAAATCAAGGAAGGACTTTCCGAGGGAGATACGGTCCTGATAGAAAGTAAGGTGAGCGATTCATGAAAGTGACAGAAATACTGCGGCTCGTCTGGCTGAATTTATCGGCTAACAAATCTAAGGTCATTCTTACCTCAACAGGAATTATTGTAGGCGCAGCCACCATTATGCTGGTAATTGCCATTGGGACAGGAGGAAAGGAAGAGGTTGCGGAACAGTTTAAAAACCTGAATGCCGGCGCTATTGATATTTCCTATGAATACCAGGGAAACAGCGGGGGCGGAATGCCCGGAGGAGGCGGCGCAGGAATGCCCGGCGGGGGAGGCGGGGGAATGCCCGGCGGCGGTTTCGCAGGAGGAGGCGGTTTCAGCTTCGGAGGCGGCATGTTCATGATGGAGCAGAGTCGGAGCAATACGGAACGGATAACCCTTTCGGAGGCCGATATGGAAGACCTGGAAACCTTTGTGCCGGGGATTGCCCAGACTACCATGAGCTTTTCTATGACATCCGCCGTGGATGGAGGAGAGCTGGAAAGCAGTATGAATTACACGATAGCGGGCGTACAGAGCAATTATGCGGGTATCAGCAATCTGCAAATGGCTTTGGGCGATTTCCTTACAGACGACAACAATACCTATAAGGAAAAAGTCTGTGTCCTGGGATACAATGTGGCAAAAGCGGTATTCGGAAGCGTATATGATGCGTATGACGGCACGGTTTATATTGATAACCGGCCCTATCAGGTGAGCGGGATCATCAGCGAGATGGGAACCGTAGCGTCCGGAATCAGTCCGGATGACGCCATATTCATTCCTTATAATACCGGGGTTAAATATTTATCCAGCACCAGTGTCAGTCCCACCATAACGGTTATAGCTGAGAATGTAAATGATGTGGATGCGGTAATAACCAACATAGAACAGGTGCTGGCGGAAAGCTATCCCAACGCGGAATTCACAATTTCCGATGCAGGAAGTAAAATGGAGGCGGCGTCCAAATCCAATGATACGCTGACCATGCTGCTCATCTGTATGGCGGTAATCGTATTTATTGTAGGCGGCCTTGGTATCATGAACGTCCTGTTTGTTTCCGTAAAGGAAAGGACGAATGAGATCGGCATCCTGAAAGCTATCGGCTGCTGTAAAAAGGATATCCTGGTGGAATTTTTGATGGAGGCCAGCTGTATCAGCCTGGTGGGAGCGGTTTTGGGAGTCATGCTGGCACTTGGGATAACACCTGCTCTGGAATATTTCGGTGTGAGAGTGGAGCTTTCCGTTCTGGGTGCGGTGCTGTCCCTTATATTCGGGGTCCTTACCGGTACGGTCTTTGGGTTCTATCCGGCTTACCAGGCATCCAATCTGATTCCGGTAGTGGCTCTTAACCATGAATAGAGGAGGGAAACAGATGGAGCAGAAAAAGGGCAAAAAGAAGAAAAAAGGGAAAAAGAGGATCGTTATTGGTGCGGTATTCTTCTGCCTTATCACAGCCGCCGGAGGGGCTCTTTTCTGGCAGAAGCAGGAAGCGGATGCTTCGGAAAGCGAAACTGTGATCGCCGCAGGGGAAAAAGAAGAAATCATGTATGCCCGGATCGACAGCATTGTGGGAAATGAGCTGGAGCTTTCCCTGGCGGAACAAGCGGCAGCGGATACCGGGGAAAAAGAAAGCGGCCCGGATGGGGCGGCCCGGAAAGAAGAAAGCGGCATGCCGGAAGCCGGCGTACAGCCCCCAGCCTTCGGGCAGGATAGCATGGCAGCGGGAAACCAGCCTGCCGGCTTCCCGGAAGATATAGGAGGAGCCATGAACGCGGCTGCCTATACGCTCACGGGAGAAACCAAAAGCCTTGAGGTACCGGTAGGTACACAAGTGATTACCAAGCTGGGGGTGGCCACTACTTTTTCCCGGCTGTCCTCCGGTAATATCATCGCTGTTTTACTGGAAGAAGGAACCGATAATATTCTGAAAATATGGATTGTATCATAGCGTGTACGCAAGGAAGCGTAAAGCAGCAGATACATGGCAGGGAGCCTAAATGGAAAAAGACAGGGAATTCATGATTTTAATAAACAATATCAACAAAGGCTACATGCTGGGAGAAGAAAAAGTGCCGGTTCTGAAGAATGTATGCTTTCAGGTGAAGAAAGGGGAGTTTGTGGCAATACTCGGTCCCTCCGGATCGGGAAAAACAACGCTCATGAACATTATCGGCTGTATGGATATCGCCGATTCCGGGGAATATTACCTGGACGGAAATGCCATCCACGAAATGGAAGAGAGTGAATTAAACGATGTAAGAAACAAAGAAATCGGGTTTATTTTCCAGAATTATCAGCTGATACCCACTTATAATATTCTCCAGAATATCATAATGCCCCTGGTGGTAAGGGGGATGTCCTCCGGCGAAGCGGAAGAAAAGTGTATGGATACCATCCGCCTTTTAGGGCTGGATCACAGGCTGCGCCATAAGCCCTCCGAACTGTCCGGAGGGCAGAAGCAGCGTGTCTCCATTGCCAGAGCCCTGGTGGGAGAACCCGCCATCCTTCTGGCGGATGAACCTACGGGCGCCCTGGACAGTGTAAGCGGACAGGAAGTGCTGAAGCTGTTCGGAAAGCTGAATGCTATGGGGCATACCATTGTCATGATTACCCATGACCTGAACGTAGCCAAAGCGGCAGGGCGTATCGTGCACATTATTGACGGGGAACTGAGCGAGGAGGAAAGCCGGGAGGGGGAATGAGAACCCGGGCAGGTGAAAACACGGGGAGCAAATTTCGTTTACTTCACAGGGATTATCCTTTATAATTAGGTACAAGAGGAGGACTTGGCCTATGAATAAAAAGATAGTTCTGACATGTCTGGCAGCAGGCATTCTTATGTGTATGCTGCCGGCCCAAAAGGTAAACGCGGCAGAGAACCAGACTGCGGAGGATTATTATTATCAGCTGCTTATAAGCGGGTCGTATCCTTATAATACGCCGGCGAATACAGGAAATGCAGGAGCCGGTGTTCCGGTTATGCCGGCAGGGGGATGGGAGCAAATGGTATCGCTGGCGAACCAGCAGCTGACACAGGCTGTGGCGCGGCAGCAGGCTTTGGAGGCCACCCGCCAGAATCTGGACGGACAGCTTCAGGCGGCGGCCCAGGCGGTAGTTCAGGCCCAGGCGGCTTTGACGGCGGCCCAGCAGGCCTATGCATCCGCGCTTCAGGCAGCGGCCTACAGCCAGCAGGCGGCGCTTTTAAACCAGCAGGCCGCACTTGGCAATCCGGGTGCGGGAAATACGCAGCTGACGGCAGCGGCCCTGCCGGCGGAAACGATTCTGCAGGTACAGAATCTGCTCACTTTTTATGGCTGCGCCTGCAGCCCTACCGGGGTGTACGATGTTCAGACACAGGCGGCCCTGATTGCGTTCCAGACTAAGTATGGGCTTGTGGTGGACGGTACGATCAATGCCCAGGTATTACAGCTGTTCGGATTAGGATAGAAAGAAGGAGCCAAAAAGAGCGTAAGCTGTCCGGTTGAACCGGAAGCTTGCGCTCTTCTTGGTTTCTGTTCTTTGGATGCCGGGGCAGCCGGGCGGGGTCAGCTGGATTTCACTTCCTTCCACAGCTCATTATAAAGGGAATCCGCATCATCTCCCAGATAAGTAAAGGTCTCCAGATTATGGTATTCACTCAGATTGGGGAAGGCAATTTTGGAATTCCGGATGTCTTCGTCCTCAATCAAATCCCTGGCGGCATCGTTGGGAGTGGAGTAGGTGATATACTCAAAATTTTTCAGGGCAATATCGGGGCGGCACATAAAATCAATGAATTTTTCTGCATTTTCCATATTGGGAGCATCTTTGGTAATTACCCAGGAATCGATCCAGACATTGGTGCCTTCCTTGGGAACCACATATTCCAGATCCGGGTTTTCCCTTTGTGTATAAATTGCTTCACCGGAATAAATAACGCCGATAGCAGCCTCATTGCCAATCATTTTATCCCTGACCTGATCGATGACATAGGCCTGTACAAGGGGTTTCTGGGCAATGAGGGAATCTCTTGCCGTATTCAGCTCATCCGGATTGGTGGAATTCATGGAATAGCCGTTCAGCTTCAGGGCTACCATGAACGCATCGCGTACGGAATCCTGCATCAGAATATTGTCCTGATACTTTTCATCCCATAGAATGGCCCAGCTGTCTACCGGATCCTCCACCATGGTTTTGTTGTACAGGATACCTACGGTTCCCCAGCAATAGGGCACGGAATATTTATTTTCCGGGTCAAACTGGCGGGACTGTTCCCAGTATTGGTCCCCGATATTTTTTTTCGCATTGGGAATGTTGTCAAAATTCAGTTCTGCCAGCAGGTCGTTTTCAATCATCTTCTGAATCATGTAATCGGACGGGCAGACCACATCATATTTGGAAGCACCTGCTTCTATTTTAGGATACATGATTTCATTGGTTTCGAATTCATCATAGATGACCTTTATCCCTGTTTCCTCTTCAAACATGGTGATGGTATCCGGATCGATATACTCGCCCCAGTTATAGACCACCACCTCCCCGCCGTCGGCGGCGGAAGCAGAACCGCAGGCTGTAAGGGGAAAAACAGCCAGAGACAGCGCCAACAATAACGATAGACCTTTTTTCATTTGCTTTCCTCCTGGTACGGAACCTCAGACGGTTCCTAATTGGTGCCGGCCGCCTCTTTTTCCTGTTTGGCCGGGGCTTTGTTTACAAGTAAAAGTAATAGGAGCACAGTTACAAAAATCAAAGTGGACAGTGCGTACATCTCCGGTTTTATCCCTTTCTTGACCTCCGTATAGATTTTGGTGGAAAGGGTATCAATCCCGGGGCCTTTGGTGAAATGGGTGATGATAAAATCATCAAGGGACATGGTAAAGGCCATGAGGAAGCCGGAAAGGATGCCGGGCAGCAGATCCGGAAAAACCACCTTAAAAAAAGCCTTTATCCGGGAAGCCCCCAAATCCATAGCCGCCTCATAGGTGCTTGGATTGAGCTGTTTCATACGGGGCATGACGCTCAAAATGACATAAGGGATATTGAAGGTAATATGGGACAGCAGGATTGTGCCGAACCCAAACCGTACGCCCAGGCTGATAAACAGCAGCATCAGTGAAATACCCGTAACAATTTCCGCATTCAGCATGGGAATATTGGTGATTCCCATCATAATGGCCCGGTTCCTTTTCTTCATTCCATGGATGGCGATACATGCAATGGTCCCGATCACGGCAGCGATTGCGGCGGAAAAAAACGCAATGAGCAGCGTGTTAGAAAGCGCTTCCAGTATGATGCTGTTCCGGAACAGCTGAAAGTACCATTTCAGGGTGAACCCTCCCCATTTGGCCCTGGTGCGGCTCGCATTGAAGGAGAGAACCATCAGGGTGACAATGGGGGCATAAAGAAATAGGAAAATAAGGGCGATATAAATTTTGCGCAGTACATTTCTTTTTGTTTTCATAAGGTCTGGCCCTCCCCTTCCTTATCAAAGACAGAGGTGATAATCATATTCAGGATAATGAATATCATTAACACAATAGAAAGACCGCTTCCCAGATGCCAGTTGCTTGCCTGGGTGAATTCCTGTTCGATCACATTGCCGATGAGCAGGATTTTGCTTCCACCAAGCAGATTGCTGATGACGAAGGTGGTCAGCGCGGGGACGAACACCATGGTGATACCGCTGATAACTCCGGGCAGGCTCAGGGGAAACGTCACGCGCAGAAAGGTCTGTATCCCGCTGGCCCCCAAATCCCTTGCTGCATTCAGCACATTCGGATCGATTTTTATAAGCATATTATAAATAGGAAGCACCATAAAGGGCAGGAAATTGTATACCATACCCAGCACAATGGCCGACGGTGTGTTGATGATATTCAGGGAAGGCAGATGCAAAAAGGAGAGGATGGAGTTAATGACACCCGTTTTCTCCAGCAGGGTCTGCCATGCCAAAGTCCTGAGAAGAAAATTCATCCACATGGGAAGAATGAATATCAGAACGATGAAGCTGTGCTGGTTCACGTTCATGTTTGCCAGAATCATGGCAAGGGGGTAGGCCAGCAGAAAGCAAACAAAAGTGCTGATCAGGGACAGGGCGATAGAAAGCCACAGGGCCTTGGAATGCTCCGCACTTGCGATTGCCGTTACATTGGCCAGCGTAAAAGCTCCGGTTTTATCGGTCAGCCCGTAATAAAAAACCATACACAAAGGGATGATGATAAAAGCAACGGACCAGAGGAGATACGGCCCCGATAACAGATGCTTATACTTTTTATTATTCATCAACTGCCGCGGCCTCCTCATCCTCAGATTCCGGTTTGTGCATGATCTGGATATTAAACGGATCCACTTTGATTCCCACCGGTGTGCCTACCGGATACATGCCGGTGGAATGTACCAGCCATTCAAAGCCATTGGCGGTGACCTCCATCTCGTAATGGACGCCTTTGAAGATCAAGTGGGTGACCACACCCTGGATAATGCCGTTTTCCGGAGCCGTCAGTTCCACATCCTCCGGACGGATTACCGCGTCAACCGGTTTATTTGTCCCAAAGCCCGTATCCACGCAGGGAAATTTGGCGCCGAGTATCCGCACCAGCTTATCCTGGAGCATTACCGCGTCAAAAATATTGCTGTCGCCGATAAAATCCGCCACAAAGGCGTTCTCCGGCTCATTATAGATATCCTCCGGCGTGCCGATCTGCTGGATGTATCCCTGGTTCATGACGACGATGGTATCCGACATGGTCAGGGCTTCCTCCTGATCATGGGTAACGTATATAAATGTGATGCCAAGTTCATTTTTCAGGCGGATAAGTTCATACTGCATATCCTGGCGGAGTTTCAGATCCAGGGCGCCCAGCGGCTCATCCAGAAGAAGGACCTTAGGCTCGTTTACAATAGCTCTGGCGATGGCAACACGCTGCTGCTGCCCGCCGCTCAGGGAGTCGGGCATACGGTTTTCATAACCGTCCAGATTCACCAGCTTCAGGGCATACTTTATTTTATCCTTGATGTATGACTTGCTCTTTCCTTTGATTTTCAGGCCAAATGCTATGTTTTCCGCAATATTCATATGGGTGAAAAGAGCATATTTCTGAAAGACGGTATTCAGCTGCCGTTTATTCGGGGGAAGATTGGTAATATCTTTTCCGTCAAAAAGAACCTGCCCCTTGTCCGGCGATTCAAAACCTCCGATAATCCGAAGGGTAGTGGTTTTGCCGCATCCGCTTGGACCCAGCAGGGTCAGAAACTCATTTTCCCGGATATAAAGACTCATATCGTCCAGAATAATGGAAGAACCAAAAGATTTTGTGATATGCTGCAAATCAATCAGTCTGTTGCTCATATGTATGCTCCGTTTCTCCGCTCTGCGGTGGTATCTAAGGGTCTGAAGTACCAGGGAATCTGCCTTAAAAACTGGGAGGGCTGCTTACCCATATGAGGGAAGCGCCGGTTTTCTCACTGGCGGTGAGATAATGGGTGGAATTGGGGGTAAAATAAAAGGATTCCCCCTTTTTGGCGCGGATGGCCCGCTTTCCTATATGGATGGTTACGCTGCCGCTCAGGATATATCCGAATTCCTCCCCTTCATGGGGATTATCGGGATATGTGGATCCTCCGGGCTCCAGAGTGAGCCGGATTGGCTCCATGATATTCTTCTGGGCATTGGGTATGATCCACTCCGTTTTATTTTTGCAGGATTCATCCGTTTTTTCGAAATAATCGGAAGAGGAGAAAACGATCTGTTCCTCTGTCTTTTCGCTGAAAAATTCATTGAGGTCCGTCCCGAGCACCTGAAGGATATCCACCAGCGTGGCAATGGACGGGGAAGTGAGATCCCTTTCCAGCTGGGAGATAAATCCCTTGGAAAGCTCAGCCCTGTCGGCAAGTTCCTCCTGAGTGAGGCCCTTCTGGACCCGAAGCTCCTTTAATTTGTTTCCTATTTTCATAATCGGCTACCGGCCTTTCCTGAAAAGAACATATAATAAACTAAAAGTTTACTGACACTAAACAAGACGCTGATCCCCATTATACTGAATTCCTGTTAAATGTCAATGCCGTAAATAAAAATTTGGACAAAAAAGATTAACAAAATCAATGGGTTATGATAAGATGAATTTAGCAAAATGACCTGCAAAGGGATGCCGATTAGCAAGGTAAATCACAACAGGAGGCTGAAGAGATGGGACAGGACAAATATGTGGCTTATGTATCCTCGTATACGACCGGTGACCGGAAGGAACATGGGATCACGGTATATGATGTGGATATGGCGAAAGGAAGATTCTCCGAAAAGGAGAAGATTAAAATTACAAATTCTTCTTATGTTACGATTTCCCATAATAAGAAGTATCTGTATTCCATTACTGACTTTGGTGTGGAATCGTATAGGATAAAGGAAGACGGCGGGCTTCAGGTCATCAATATGGGCTCCATCAATGGGATGAGAGGCTGTTATGTTTCCACGGATTACGAAGATAAATATATTTTTGTGGCTGGTTATCATGACGGCAAACTTACGGTGCTGCGTATCAATGATGACGGCAGCGTGGGAGAGATAACGGAAGAGATTTATTATAAGGGGCTGGGAATTGTGGCTGAGCGGAATTTCCGCCCTCATATAAGCTGTGCAAAAATGACCAGGGACAACCATTATCTGTGTGTTGCGGATCTGGGAATGGATCATACGAATGTATACCGTCTGGATCACGTCAACGGAAAGCTGAAGCTGGTGGACGTCATCCGCAGTGATCTGGAGAGCGCTCCCAGACATCTGAAATTCAGCAAGGACGGGAAGTTTCTCTATATTGTCCACGAACTGAAAAACTGTATTGATGTGTATACGTACCGGGAGGAAAGAGATAATCCCTTTTTTGAGAAAATACAGTCCGTCAGCACCCTGAACAATTATCATGCGGGAGGTTCCACTGCCAGCGCACTGAACCTTTCGGACGATTACAGATATCTGTGCAGCTCCAATGCGGGTGACAACAGCGCTGCTGTTTATAAAATTGAACCCAAGACAGGGATTTTAACCAAGCTTCTGTGTCTGCCGGTGAGCGGGGAATATCCCAAGGACGTAGCTCTGTTCCCGGATAATAAGCATCTGGTTTCCCTGAATCAGGATTCGGGTACCCTCACCTTTTTTACAACGGATTTGGAAAAAGGGCTGCTCGTTATGAACGGCCCGGAAATGAAGATTGCGCAGCCGAACTGTGTGATTTTCCATAAGGTTTCCGGGAACTGAGACAAGCAGGCTTTTTATAGACTAAATATAGTAGGGAGGAATTAAAGTTCATGGAAAAATGGACAAGGATCGCACATCAGCCCTGTCTGCCGATGGGTAAAAACGGCACTTTGGTGACAGCCTGTGAGGAGCATATCCAGCTGTCGAGACGGGCGGCCACGGAGGGCATGGTGCTGCTGAAAAATGAAAACGGGGTATTGCCGCTGAAAAAAGGATGCAAAGTAGCGCTTTTTGGAAAAGGGCAGATTGATTATGTCAGGGGAGGCGGCGGAAGCGGAGAGGTTACGACCTCTTATACCCGGAATATCTATGAGGGCCTAAAATGTAAGGAAGAAGAGGGTAAGCTTCAGGTATTTGAGGCGCTTTCCCGTTTTTACGAAGAAAATGTGAAGCAGCAGTATGCGGAAGGGACAGAAAACGGCAAGACCGCAGAACCTGCAGTTCCGAAAGAATTGCTTCAGGCGGCAAGGAGATTTACGGATATCGCCGTGATCACGATCTGCCGTTTTTCCGGGGAAGGCTGGGACAGAAAAGGGATTCCGGGAGACGGTGATTTTTACTTATCGCCCCAGGAACAGCAGATGGTAGACACTGTGACGGCGGCATTCCCCAAAGTGGCGGTAATATTGGACGTCGGCGGTATGGTGGATTCCTCCTGGTTCAGGGATAATGCCGGCATACAGGGTGTCCTGCTGGCATGGCAGGCAGGGATAGAAGGCGGGCTTGCCATTGCGGATATCCTTTGCGCGGACGCCAATCCTTCCGGTAAGCTGGTGGATACCTTTGCCGGATCCTTTGACGATTACCCGTCCTCTGCCGGTTTTAATGATTCCGAGGATTATGTGGATTATACAGAAGATATTTATGTGGGATACCGGTATTTTGAAACCATTCCCAACGCTGCAAAGAAGGTGAACTATCCTTTCGGCTACGGGCTGTCCTACACCTCTTTTTCCATAAAGAATTGCTGCGGCCGTCTGGAAAACGGGACAGAAGGGGTACAGATCGTTGTGGAAGCCAGTGTGACCAATATCGGAGATCGTGCGGGCAAGGAAGTGGTACAGCTTTATTACAGCGCTCCCCAGGGAAAGCTGGGTAAGCCGGCCAGAGTGCTGGGGGCTTTTGCTAAAACCCGCTGCCTGCAGCCGGGGGAAACGCAGCAGATTACGCTGCGGCTGGCAGCAGATTCCATGGCCAGCTATGACGATACCGGTAAAAGCAGGAAATCCGCATATGTTTTAGAAGCTGGGGAATATTCCTTCTATTTGGGCAATTCTGTGAGAAATACGGAAAAAGTTCCTTATGTATATAACGAAGACACGGACAGAGTGGTCCTTACGCTCCGGGAACGTGTGGCCCCCCGCCAGCTTGCCAGAAGAATGCTGGCAGACGGCAGTTTTGAAGAACTTCCGGTGCAGAAGGAACACACAAGGGAAACCTTCCCCGGTTTTGTGGAAGGCAATCCTCCCCGCAAGGGGCAATGGGCAGGTGATGCAGCTGCCGCGGTGCGCGGAACCGGCGCGCCGGATAAGAAAGCGATGCTCATTGATGTGGTGAACGGGGAAGTAACCATGGAAGAATTCCTGGCACAGCTCACAAACGGAGAGCTTATCGACCTGCTTTGCGGCCAGCCTAATACCGGCGTGGCGAATACCTTTGGTATGGGAAATCTTCCCGAGTACGGAGTGCCCGCCCTGATGACGGCAGACGGCCCTGCCGGTGTGCGGATCAAACCGGGTATGGGGGTATGCACCACCGCATGGCCCTGCGCAACCCTGCTGGCATGTACCTGGAATCCGGATTTGGTATATGAAATAGGCGCCGCGGGAGCAAGGGAAATGAAAGAAAATAACCTTGGCGTATGGCTTACCCCTGCCATGAATATCCACAGAAGCCCTCTGTGCGGAAGAAACTTTGAATATTATTCCGAAGATCCTCTGATAGCGGGAAAGATGGCCGCCGCCAAGGTGAACGGAATCCAATCCGAACATATCGGTGCCAGCGTGAAGCACTTCGCCTGCAACAATAAGGAAACGAACCGCAAGGCCAGTGATTCCCGCGTATCGGAGAGAGCCCTTCGTGAAATCTACCTGAAAGGCTTTGAAATCGCTGTTAAAGAAGCGCAGCCCTGGACGCTCATGACCTGCTATAACCTGGTGAACGGCCAATATGCATCGGAAAGGGAAGACCTGCTCACAGGCATTCTCAGAGAGGAATGGGGATTTCAGGGCATGGTTACCACAGACTGGTGGAACAAAGCTTACCAGTACAAAGAAATCAAGGCCGGAAATGACTTGAAAATGGGATCCGGTGATCCGGATGAAGTGCTTGAGGCATTAAAGGAAGGCAAGGTATCCCGTAAAGAAATCGAGACCTGTGCCGCAAGGATACTGGAAACGATAATGAAACTGGATTAATGGTGCGCAGAAAACGGGAGCCGTAAAAGGCTCCCGTTTCCTGCGGCCGTCCGTGAGATCCCGCGCGTAGCATATCGTTATATTTTGCTCCTGCGCCGGTCGGCTATGTAGTTTATGAGGAATAATATTAGTACCGGGATCCCGTTGATCACCAGGGTAAGCCAGGTTGCAAACGGTGAATCCGTTATATAATTATAGACAGTCGGAAGAAGCCCCATCACCAGATAACAACACACAGGTAAAATAAAATTCTTTGCGTCAGAGGCTGTGGACAGATACCATTTACTGACTGCGAATATAACTAAGACGGCAGCGAACATCACACCAAATGCGCCCATATCTGTCACTGCTGCATTTATATCCGTACCGAGAATCAGGGTGAGTATCATACCGGAAACAGAAAACATGACACCCCCGGACAATGCGGAAATGAGCGGAATTTTATATTTATGCAGGAACGGACATTTGAACTTTGACGGATTAGCTACCATAAATGAGAAAAGCAGGGTTTGGATCAGAATCTCAGGAGCCCCCTTTATATGAAAGGCAAGGGGCAGCTGTGTATAAATTATTCCCTCAATGGAACAGGGCGCCGGCCCGGGGGTATTAATAATACCAATAACAGCGATGATTCCCCACAGCTTCAGCCAGCCGTACGTTGTCTCAATAACGCTTTTCTTCAGAAGCAGCAAAACAAAACCAAACAGAAGTCCCCGGATAATCTGGAACACAGGGCCTGCCAGACTGGAAGCGCTGTCAACGGGCCGCATAAAATATTTGGTGTTCCCATACTGATACAGCTCGTCATAATGGAATAATGTCATAAAAACAATTCCGCACAGGATATAAGTTACGACATGAGTGACCGTTACCCGCAAAACAAATCTTGTATTTTCTTTCATTCATAAACCTCCCGCAGATTTTTCTCTTGTATTACGAGTATACTACATGACGCTGCGTCACATACAAGCCGTTTCTGCGGAAAAAAGAAAAGAAAACGGAATCACTGGAAATTCTTTTATTCTCTCCGGCTTCCATAAAATTGGCGGAGACTGTCCATACGGGAGGGAATCCCGGCGAAAAGCAAATCCACAAGTGTAAGGGCGATCATGGATTCCACCACCACCACAGCCCTGGGAACAATAACTGGATCATGGCGCCCCTTAATCTGTACCACAATATTTTCCCCATTCTTATTTATCGTCTCCTGCGGAGAAAAAACAGAAGGCGTCGGTTTAATATGAGCCCGTACAATAATAGGGGAACCGTCACTCATACCGCCGAGGATCCCCCCGGCATGATTTGTCTTTTTACCTGGCATACCATTTTCCATATGGAAAGCATCGTTGTTTTCCGTGCCTGTGGAACC
Organism: Eisenbergiella sp. OF01-20; assembly: GCF_003478085.1. Classification (NCBI taxonomy): domain Bacteria; kingdom Bacillati; phylum Bacillota; class Clostridia; order Lachnospirales; family Lachnospiraceae; genus Eisenbergiella; species Eisenbergiella sp. OF01-20. The sequence continues at coordinate 247,713 of NZ_QUES01000001.1, forward strand.
TGCGGCAGCACAGCCGTCACCTATCTCCACCGCTTTTACCGCCCCAATGGACATGACCGCCTTGGCAAGACAGGCATCCAGCTTATCAAATACCGGTTCCCCTATACCTGCCGGCATTCCGTCCACCCGGCATTCCACCACACCCCCTGCGGAATTATGATTTGCCATACATTCTTCCAGATAAGCTTCCGCCTTTGCAGAGCTTTCCTCATCCGGCATACAGGTAGGAGTCATGCGGACTGCCTCGGCCCGGAATTTGTCCATAGCAGCAGATACCGGCCCGATGCTCTTCGTATAAGCGCACAGGCGGATACCCAGTTCCTTCAATATAAGAGAAGCAACGGCCCCTCCTGCCACACGCCCCGCCGTTTCACGCCCGGAAGAACGTCCGCCGCCCCGGTAATCCCGGAAGCCGTATTTGGCGTCAAAAGTAAAATCCGCGTGCCCCGGCCGATAATAAGATGCGATTTCGCTGTAATCACCGGAGCGCTGGGATGTATTCGGAATCATCAGACAGACAGGGGTTCCCGTTGTCTTACCTTCAAAAACACCGGAAAGGATACTCACCTCATCCCCCTCCTTCCGGGGCGTGGAATACCGGCTTCCTCCCGGCTTGCGCCGGTCGAGATATTCCTGGATATCCCCTTCACACAAAGAAAGCCCCGCCGGGCACCCATCAATAACAACGCCGAGCGCCTTTCCGTGGGACTCCCCCCATGTAGTAATCTTAAAATACGTACCCAATGTATTTCCTGCCATAAAAGTATCCTCCAAACAGCTATAGCTGCCTATAAATTCCTGATATACGCGTTCCTGTAAAACATTGCCTAAATTATAGCGTATTATTAACAGCCAGACAAGTGTACACTTAAAAATCTTGAACCATAACATCCGATATGGTATCATAAAAAACAATGTACCTGCGCCCCCATGCAGGATAGGAAACAGAAAGGATAAGCAATGGAAAAACAGAAAAACACAGGAAAAGAAAGATTGCCTAACGTGGAGCTTTTGCGTATTTGTTCCATGCTGATGATAGTAGCAATGCACGTAATTAACCATGGAAACGTGCTGGATACCTTGCAAAGGGGAAGCGTTTCCTATTTCCTCATATGGATCCTGTTCGGGATATCCTTTGTCTCCATCAGCAGCTATATCCTCATCAGCGGTTATTTCCTGTGTGAAACCTCTTTTTCCTTTAAACGCCTTTTTCGTCTGGAAGGGCAGGTATGGTTTTATTCGGCAGCCCTTTACATAGCGGCAGTGCTGATACTGCGTCAGCCTATGGATATGTCGTCCCTGATAGCCGCTGTTTTTCCGGTGTTATCCTGCGAATATTGGTTTGTCACTATGTATGCCGGCATGCTTTGTCTGTCCCCTTTTTTGAATAAACTTCTGCTGGGGCTGTCCCGGAAACAGTTTCGTCTGCTGCTGGGCTTTTTGTTTGTCCTGTTTTCCCTGTGGCCCAATGTGTTTTTCTTTTCCCCGGCCCTGAATTTCGGCGGAGGAAGCGGTGTGGTGTGGTTTGTGACCGTTTATCTTTTCGGCGCATACCTGAAACGGTTTTATGTTCCAGACGGGAGGACAGGCAGACATTTCCTCCATTTCTCCGCGGCAGCCCTCCTGATACCGGCAAGCCGGTTTGCAATCGAACTGCTGCTGGCCACCCCTTTGGGAAAAATAGGCTTTCTTCAGGATCTCATGTGGGGGTTCAGCCTGTTTTATCAATACAATTCCGTCCTTGTGTTTGCGGCGGCCCTTTTGCTTTTCGTGGCGTTTTTGAATTTGGAAATAAAAACGGGATGGCTGCGGCGGCTGATTCTGGCCGCCGCCCCATTAAGCTTCGGTGTATATCTGATTCATGACAATCCTAACTGGAGAGGCGCTCTGTGGGAGTGGATCAATCCCTCCCGGATGGCGGGAAAGTGGTATCTTGTGCCGGGAGTGCTGGCGCTTGCGGCAGGGATTTTCCTGTTATGTGCCCTTCTGGAAAAGCTGCGCAAAACGGCGGCTTTGCTGCCGGGACGGCTGAGAAAAAAGAAAGAGGACATCGGGTGGCTGGGACGGCAGGTTCGGAAACTGGATGAAAAGCTGCTCCGTGATAACGGGATGTAGCTGAGAAAACAACGGATGCCTCCTTCACGGGGCGTGTTTATGTTCACGACGGCCTTATGCTTTGTATACCGGCCGCAGATTTATAAAAGGAGAATATCAATGTATCGTTTGCTGAAACAGGAAGGAAGAGCCAAAAGAGGGGAACTGGTAACCGTTCACGGGACGGTTCAGACCCCTGTATTTATGAATGTGGGAACCGTTGCTGCTATCAAGGGAGCGGTTTCTACCGGGGATTTGGAACAAATCAAGACCCAGGTACAGCTGTCCAATACCTATCATCTTCATGTCAGACCGGGGGATAAAATAGTAAAACAGCTGGGGGGACTTCATAAATTTATGTCCTGGGACAAGCCTATCCTGACGGATTCCGGCGGATTCCAAGTGTTTTCCCTGTCCACCCTCCGCAAAATTAAGGAAGAAGGCGTTTATTTTAATTCCCATATAGATGGAAGGAAGATATTTATGGGGCCGGAAGAAAGCATGCAGATCCAGTCCAATCTGGCATCCACTATCGCCATGGCTTTTGATGAATGCGCGCCGGCCAAAGCGGAGAGGGGTTACGTGGAAAATTCGGTGGCCTGCACTACCCGGTGGCTGGAACGCTGCAAAACGGAAATGAGCCGTCTGAACGGGCTGGCGGACACGATTAATAAGAAGCAGCTGCTGTTCGGGATCAACCAGGGAGCTATATATGCGGATATCCGGATAGAACATGCCAAACGAATCCGGGAACTGGATCTGGACGGCTATGCCGTAGGAGGGCTGGCTGTTGGAGAGACCCATGAAGAAATGTACCACATCCTGGATGAAACCGTGCCCTATCTGCCTGCAGATAAGCCCACCTATCTGATGGGGGTGGGAACACCCGCCAATATCCTGGAGGGCGTGGAACGGGGGATTGACTTCTTCGATTGTGTATACCCATCCCGAAACGGCCGCCATGGGCATTTATACACCAATCAGGGTAAGATAAACCTTTTCAATGCCAAATTTGAACTGGACGACAGGCCGATAGAGGAAGGGTGCGGATGTCCTGCCTGCAGCAGGTATTCCAGAGCCTATATCCGCCATCTGCTGAAGGCTAAAGAAATGCTGGGGATGCGCCTCTGCGTTCTCCATAACCTGTATTTTTACAATACCATGATGGAAGAAATCCGGGATTCCCTTGACCGGGGGGAGTTTTCCTCCTACAAAAAAGCGAAGCTGGAAGGTATGAGCCGCCGGCAGAGTGATTCTGGACTGTTACCGTAATATTCTAAAATTTTTTTAAACTGGATAAAAGGGCTTGCCCCTTGTCCATTTTTTGTGTATGATGTCTTTTAGAAATGTATGCGGTTATGTAGTATACAGTTAAATTTACAGGGCGTATCCAGCCTGACGTAGGAGGAATTAAGAAGAAATGGGAATTTTAGCGAGTGAAGCTGCAACAGCAGGAACAGGAAGCATGATTGGCGTTATCTTGATGTACGTTGTTATTTTTGGTGTATTCTTTTATTTTGTAATGTACCGCCCTCAGAAGAAAGAACAGAAAAAGATGAATACCATGCTTTCTTCCCTTGAAATCGGGGACAGTATTCTGACCAGCAGCGGGTTCTACGGAGTCGTTATCGATATAACAGATGATACCGTTATTGTGGAATTCGGAAACAACAAGAACTGCCGTATCCCTATGCAGAAATCATCAATTTCTCAGGTTGAGAAGGCAAATGCGGACGAATAACCATATATTCCTCTGCTGAGAAGGAGAAGCGGCCTTTGGCAGCAGATGGCGGGACAGGTTTGTTATGTCGGCAGCTCTCAGGTCTAAGGCGGAAATGCTTTGTCCCAGGACAAGCTTTTCCGTTTTTTGCAATCCGGATGGATCGGGAGAGGATAGGGCAGGGGATATACATTGTGGCTATGAAAGAAAGCATTTCTATTCCTGCAGGTTATTACAGCTATATCGAAAGGGTATGGCTGTTTTTTAATGCCCCCGGTTCTTTTTGTTGAAATTCTGCATATTTTGGTCTATGATTATAAAAAGACTGAAAGCGCAGGCGTAAGAACGTGCTGAACGCGCCAGGAAGAAGGGATGGAGGAACGTTATGGAATTACATATCGGATGTATACCGGGCGATGGAATCGGACCGGAAATTGTGAAGGAAGCGAAAAAGGTGCTGGACAAGGTGGCGGTAAGGTTCGGCCACACGATACAATATACGGAAATTCTTCTGGGGGGAGCCTCCATTGACGTACACGGCGTGCCCCTGACTATGGAGGCGGTTGATGCGGCGAAAAAGAGTGATGCTGTGCTGATGGGTTCCATCGGCGGGGATGCCAATACCTCGCCCTGGTATAAGCTGCCGCCCCAGAAGCGCCCGGAGGCGGGGCTTCTTGCCATAAGGAAGGAACTCGGGCTGTTTGCCAATCTGCGTCCGGCCGTTTTGTATGAAGAACTGGCAGAGGCCTGTCCTCTGAAAGAAGAAATCAGCAGGGCCGGATTTGATATGATGATCATGAGAGAACTGACCGGGGGCCTGTATTTCGGGGAAAGAAGGACTACGGTGGAAAACGGCGTGCGCACGGCGGTGGATACCCTTACCTATAATGAAAAGGAAATACGCCGTATTGCCGTAAAAGCCTTTGATATAGCTATGAAACGCAGAAAGAAAGTAACCAGCGTCGATAAGGCCAATGTCCTGGATTCTTCCAGACTTTGGCGGGATGTGGTCAATGAAGTGGCAAAGGATTACCCGCAGGTGGCGCTTTCCCATATGCTGGTGGATAACTGTGCCATGCAGCTGGTTAAGGATCCGGCCCAGTTTGATGTGATACTGACGGAAAACATGTTCGGTGATATCCTTTCCGATGAAGCGAGTATGGTGACGGGTTCCATCGGTATGCTGGCGAGCGCCAGCCTGAACGATACCAGCTTCGGCCTGTATGAGCCAAGCCATGGAAGCGCACCGGATATCGCCGGAATGGACATTGCCAATCCTATTGCCACTGTTCTGAGCGCGTCCATGATGCTTCGGTACAGCTTTAATCTGACGAGCGAAGCGGATGCGGTGGACAAGGCGGTGAAGCAGGTGCTGAAAAGCGGATACCGCACGTCGGATATTATGTCCGCGGACTGTAAAAAGGCAGGCTGCAGGCAGGTGACCTGTTCCGAAATGGGTACACTGCTTGCGGACAGAATATAAGGAATTCCTGAAAGGAGAAGAGGACCCTATGAGAAGTGATTCAGTCAAGGCGGGAGTGCAGCAGGCACCCCACAGAAGTTTATTCAACGCGCTGGGTATTACGGAGGAGGAGAGACAGCGTCCCCTTATCGGAATTGTCAGCTCTTATAATGAAATTGTTCCCGGACATATGAATCTGGATAAGATTGTGGAAGCCGTTAAAATGGGTGTGGCCATGGCGGGCGGGACTCCTGTTGTGTTCCCGGCCATCGCTGTATGCGACGGTATTTCCATGGGACATATCGGGATGAAATATTCCCTGGTTACCAGGGATCTGATTTGTGACAGTACGGAATGTATGGCTATGGCCCACGGTTTCGACGGACTGGTTATGATTCCCAACTGTGATAAAAATGTTCCCGGCCTTCTGATGGCGGCGGCAAGAATCAATATCCCCGCTATCTTTGTTTCCGGAGGCCCGATGCTGGCAGGACACGTATGCGGCCATAAAACCAGCCTTTCGTCCATGTTTGAAGCGGTCGGCAGTGTGGCGGCAGGTACCATGTCCATGGAGGAACTTCAGGAATTTGAAGAGAAAGCCTGTCCTACCTGCGGCTCCTGCTCCGGCATGTATACCGCAAACTCCATGAACTGTCTGACAGAAGCTCTTGGTATGGGACTTAAAGGGAATGGCACCATTCCTGCGGTTTATTCTGAGAGAATACGTCTGGCAAAGCATGCCGGCATGCAGATCATGCAGCTGGTGGAAAAGGACATCAGGCCCAAGGATATCATGACGGAAAAGGCGTTTATGAATGCTTTGACCATGGATATGGCTCTTGGCTGCTCCACCAATTCCATGCTTCACCTTCCTGCCATTGCACATGAAGCAGGGGTAGAGCTTAATATGGAAATTGCCAATGAACTTTCTTCCAGGACGCCGAACCTGTGCCATCTGGCTCCGGCAGGCCCTACTTATATGGAGGATCTGAATGAAGCGGGCGGCGTTTACGCGGTCATGAATGAATTAAATAAAAAGAACCTGTTATATACGGATTTAATTACTGTGACAGGAAAAACCGTAGCAGAAAACATTGCGGGCTGTATGAATAAGAACCCGGAGGTAATCCGCCCGATAGAGAATCCTTATTCCCAGACCGGCGGCATAGCCGTACTGAAAGGAAATCTGGCTCCGGAAACTGCTGTGGTTAAGCGTTCGGCGGTTGCGCCTGAAATGATGGTCCATGAAGGGCCTGCCAGGGTATTTGACTGTGAAGAGGATGCCATTGCCGCTATCAAGGATGGAAAGATCGTCCCCGGAGATGTAGTGGTAATCCGCTATGAAGGCCCCAAGGGAGGCCCGGGTATGCGGGAGATGCTTAATCCTACCTCGGCGATAGCCGGAATGGGAATGGGATCCACAGTGGCCCTTATTACCGACGGACGTTTCAGCGGTGCTTCCCGCGGGGCCTCTATAGGCCATGTTTGTCCGGAAGCCGCTGTGGGCGGACCTATTGCACTGGTTGAGGAAGGGGATATCATCAGCATTAATATTCCCGAAAACCGTTTGGATGTGAAGGTTTCCCGGGAGGAAATGGATAAAAGGCGTGCGAAATGGCAGCCCAGGCAGCCTCAGGTAACTACCGGGTATCTGGCAAGATACCAGAAGATGGTTACAAGTGCCAACCGGGGAGCTATCCTGGAAATCAAATAAATAAGAAGCACAGGCCGCGGAAGCGGCGGAACGGAGGAATGCATGCAGCTGACTGGAGCGGAAATCATTGTCGAATGTCTGAAAGAACAGGGTGTGGATACGGTATTCGGTTACCCCGGAGGAACGATTCTCAACGTCTATGACGCCCTGTATAAACATCAGAAAGAAATCTTTCATGTGCTGACCTCTCATGAACAGGGAGCGGCCCATGCTGCGGACGGCTATGCGAGAGCTACGGGAAAGGTGGGTGTTTGTCTGGCTACCAGCGGCCCCGGCGCCACCAATCTGGTCACAGGGATTGCCACTGCTTATATGGATTCCATTCCCATGGTGGCGATTACCGCCAACGTAACGCTTCCTATGCTTGGGAAAGACTCATTCCAGGAGGTGGATATTGCAGGTGTCACCATGCCGATTACCAAACACGGCTATATTGTAAAGGATATCAGTATCCTGGCAGATACCCTGCGCAAGGCGTTCCGTATTGCGGCATCCGGCCGTCCCGGTCCGGTGCTGGTGGACGTTACCAAGGATGTCACCGCCGCTTTGTATGAATATATCCCCAGAAAGCCGGAGAAACCGGAGTGGGTAAATAAATATACCGAAGAAGATGTGGAAAATGCGCTGAAGCTGCTCACCAGAGCGAAAAAACCTTATATCCTTGTGGGCGGAGGCTCCGTATTATCAGGGGCAGCCGATCAGGTCAGGGAATTTGTCGCTAAGATGGATGCACCTGTCTGTGATACCCTGATGGGAAAGGGCGCTTTTGACGGGCATAATCCGCTGTATACCGGCATGATAGGCATGCATGGAACCAAGACGTCCAATCTGGGTGTCAGCGAATGTGATCTTCTTATCGCTCTGGGAGCCCGTTTCTCCGACCGCGTGGTGGGTAATGTCAATAAGTTTGCCTCCCATGCCAGGATCCTGCATATTGATATCGATGCGGCGGAAATCAACAAAAATGTGCATGCGGATGCATCGCTTGTCGGGGATCTTAAAGGTATCCTGGATATGGTAAACAGCCGCCTTCCCCAGCTTTCCCATGAGGAATGGACATCCCATATAAAAGGATATATGGATAAATATCCGTTGAAATATGATAAAAGTGCACTCAGCTGCCCTTATGTAATGGAAGAGCTGGATCGGATAACAGGCGGAAATGCGGTAATCACTACGGATGTGGGGCAGCATCAGATGTGGGCGTCACAGTATTACCGCTATTCAAAACCCCGTACTTTTATTTCATCAGGCGGCCTGGGTACCATGGGGTATGGGCTGGGAGCCTGTATCGGTGCCAAGATGGGAAGGCCGGATAAAATCTGTGTGAACGTAGCGGGCGACGGCTGTTTCCGAATGAATATGAACGAACTTGCCACGGCAAGCAGATACAATATCCCTGTAATCCAGGTGGTGATCAACAACCATGTACTGGGGATGGTGCGGCAATGGCAGACCCTTTTCTATGACCACAGATATTCCCAGACCATCCTCGCGGATAAGGTGGATTTCTGTAAGGTTGCGGAGGGCCTTGGCTGTATGGCAATCCGGGTGACACAGAAGGAGGAAGTGGCTCCCGCTATTGAGAAGGCAATCGCCGCAGACGGACCGGTGCTTATCGAGTGCGTAATACCGGAGGATGATAAGGTATTTCCTATGGTTTCTCCCGGCGAAGCCATCAGTAAGGTTTTTGACGGGGATGATCTGGCTTCCGGAAATGCGGTACAGTAGCGCCGGAAGAAAGCCGAAGCCTTTAGGGAAGAAACAGCCATGCCGGGCACAGTATTGCTGAGCCCGGCATACTTATACATAAGGTACCCTTACCGGTATTGTTTTCCCGAATGGTAAAATTCACGGTCTTTTTTGCAGAAAATACGCATAAATTGTTTAACGTAGTAGTTGACTAAAGTGATGGTACTATGTAAAATAGACGGTATCGGGCCGCAGGAATACAGCCGGCGGCTGGAGATTGAATATGGGGAGGAGAATTCCTCTGCTCACCAGAGGATTCGCATTTTGCTCCGCAAAACAAGGAGGAATAAGAAGTGGGAAGAGTTTACAATTTTTCAGCGGGACCGGCAGTCCTGCCTGAGGAAGTATTGAAAGAAGCTGCAGAAGAAATGATGGATTACAGAGGGTGCGGCATGTCCGTTATGGAGATGAGCCACCGTTCCAAAACCTATCAGACGATCATTGATGAAGCGGAAGCGGATTTGAGGGAGCTGATCGGTATTCCTGATAATTATAAGGTACTTTTCCTGCAGGGCGGAGCGAGTCAGCAATTCGCCATGATTCCTATGAATCTTATGAAAAATAAGGTGGCGGATTACATTGTTACCGGTCAGTGGGCGAAGAAAGCATGGCAGGAAGCTTCCAAATACGGTAAAGCTAATAAAATTGCCTCTTCCGAAGACAAAACCTTCTCATACATACCGGATTGTTCCGATCTCCCTGTTTCAGAGGATGCGGATTACGTATATATTTGTGAAAACAACACCATCTACGGAACCAAATTCAAAACACTGCCTGATACCAAGGGAAAGACACTGGTGGCGGATGTGTCCTCCTGCTTCCTTTCCGAACCGGTGGATATCACCAAATACGGAGTCATGTACGGCGGTGTGCAGAAAAATATCGGTCCTGCCGGTGTTGTGATCGTCATCATCCGGGAAGACCTGATTACGGAAGATGTGCTTCCGGGGACCCCTACCATGCTCCAGTACAAAACCCATTCGGATGCGGGTTCTCTGTATAATACGCCTCCCGCTTACGGGATTTATATCTGCGGCAAGGTGTTCAAGTGGCTGAAGAAAATGGGCGGTCTGGCAGCTGTAAAAGAGTTAAATGAGAAAAAAGCGGCTATCCTGTATGATTATCTGGATGAAAGCAGGCTTTTCAAGGGTACCGTGCGCAGGGAAGACCGCTCCCTTATGAACGTTCCCTTTATCACCGGCAGCGAGGAGCTGGATGCCAAATTCGTGAAAGAGGCGAAGGAAGCCGGCCTGGAAAGCCTGAAGGGCCATCGAAGCGTTGGCGGTATGCGTGCCAGCATATATAATGCGATGCCTGTTGCCGGCGTGGAGAAGCTGGTGGAATTCATGAAAAAATTTGAAGCCGAAAACGTCTGATCAGGCGGCGGTTTCATTCCTACAGGGAGCGAACCGGACGGATGTGCGGACACATCTGTCTGGCTGACAGAATAACTGGAAAATAGAGGAGAGTCCCTTATGTTTAAATATCTTTGTCTTAATCCCATTGCTAAAGTGGGGCTTGATGTGTTTACGGAAGAATATGTAAAGACAGAAAATGTGGAGGAAGCGGACGGCATTTTGGTAAGAAGCGCCTCCATGCATGATATGGATCTGCCGGAGAATCTCCTGGCCGTAGCCAGGGCAGGAGCCGGTGTGAACAATATTCCGCTGGAAAAATACGCGTCCAAGGGTATTGTTGTTTTCAATACGCCGGGAGCCAATGCCAATGGGGTGAAGGAAATCGTGATCGCGGCCATGCTGCTGGCTTCCCGTGATATCGTTAGCGGGATCAACTGGGTGGAGGCCAATAAGGATAACCCGGATATCGCCAAAGAAGCGGAAAAAGTAAAAAAGAACTTTGCCGGAACGGAAGTACAGGATAAGAAGCTGGGAATTATCGGCCTGGGCGCCATAGGTGTGAAGGTTGCCAATGTGGCAAAGCATATGGGCATGGAGGTATATGGCTATGATCCTTATGTTTCCGTTGACGCCGCCTGGAATTTAAGCCGTGATGTAAAACATGTTATCAATGTGGATGAGATTTATGAAAACTGCGATATCATTACCATCCATGTTCCGCTTCTGGATTCCACAAGGGAAATGATCAATAAAGAAGCTATCGCCAAAATGAAGAAGGGTGTGATTCTGCTGAATTTCGCCAGAGACCTTCTGGTGGATGAAGAAGCTGTCCTGGCCGGAATTGAAGAAGGAAAGGTGCGCAAGTATGTGACGGATTTCCCCAATCCTACCACGGCAGGCAAACCGGGCTGTATCGTAATCCCCCATCTCGGAGCCTCCACAGAGGAATCGGAAGATAACTGCGCGGTAATGGCGGTCAGGGAACTGAAAAACTTCCTGGAAAACGGAAATATCAATAACAGCGTAAACTATCCCTCCTGTGATATGGGAATCTGTAACCAGGCCGGCAGAATTGCTATTTTCCATTTGAATGTGGCGAATATGATTACCAAATTTACCGCATTGTTCGGAGATAACGGCATTAATATTTCCGATATGACCAACAAGTCCAAAGGAGACGTTGCCTATACCATGCTGGATGTGGAGATGCAGCCAAGCGGGGAAATTATCAACACGCTCCGTTCCATACCGGGTGTTATCCGAGTGCGGGTTGTAAAATAGTATACATGTTATTCCTGAGTACAGGCGTGAACTGGATCTAAATTTTTCAGTTTCCATTTATACGTCCGAAGCGGCCATTTTATGCCGCTTCGGGCGTTTTTTTCGTTTACAGCCTCTTTGTGACCCCTTGTAACGGAAAAGAGAATAAGTTATACTTATTTATGAAAACCTGACATATGCATTGCCGGGTAAAATAACGAAATAACGGAGGTACGAGGATGGCAGAAATCAGACCGTTCCGGGCATACAGGCCGAAAAAAGGCCTGGAGCAGCGGATTGCAGCGCTGCCTTATGACGTATATAACAGAGAAGAAGCCAAGATTGAGGTAACCAGGGAACCGCTTTCCTTTTTGTCAATAGACAGGGCGGAAACCCAATGCGGTGACGACGTGGATATTTATGCGGACTGTGTATATGAGAAAGCGTCAAAGCTGCTGTGGGATAGGGTGCAAGACGGCAGCTTCGTGCAGGAGGAAATACCGGTTTACTACATATATGAACTGGTGATGGACGCCCGTTCCCAGACTGGAATCACGGCCTGTGCAGGTGTGGATGATTACCTGAACCAGGTGATAAAGAAACATGAGAATACCAGGGCGGATAAAGAAGCCGACCGTATCCGCCATGTGGATGCCTGCGGCGCACAGACCGGCCCGATTTTTCTGGCATACCGTTCCCAGCCGGCTATTAATGCGGTGGTGGAGCAATATAAGGCGGGAGAGCCGCTGTATGATTTTGTTTCCCCGGACGGAGTTGCCCACCGGGTATGGGTGATAGACCGGCCGGATGACGTGGCATTGATAAGGAGTACTTTTTCCGGGGTGGGAGAAATCTATATTGCAGACGGCCATCACCGCTGTGCTTCAGCGGTAAAGGTATCCGAAAAGCGCAGGCTGGAAAACCCGGATTTTACCGGAGAGGAAGAATTTAATTTCTTTTTGTCCGTGTTGTTTCCCGACGATCAGCTTATGATTATGGATTATAACCGGGTGGTAAAAGATCTGAATGATTTGACAAAAGAGGATTTTCTTGGAAAAATCGGGGAATCCTTCCTGATAGAGGAATTACAGACCGGCATGGACGGCAGGCCGGAACGGAAAGGCACCTTCGGCATGTATCTGGATGGAAACTGGTACCGCTTAACGGCAAAGAAGGAAATCCTCTCAAAAGATCCGGTGAAGGGACTGGATGTATCTATCCTGCAGGATCATCTGCTGGGGCCGGTTCTGGGGATCCGGGATCCTAAAACGGATAAACGGATTGATTTCGTGGGAGGAATACGCGGAATGCAGGAACTGGTAAGAAGAGTGTCAGAGGACTGCAGGGTGGCGTTTGCCATGTATCCCACGTCTATCGGGGAGCTGTTTGCGGTTGCGGATGCCGGTCTTTTGATGCCGCCGAAGTCCACATGGTTTGAACCTAAATTAAGAAGCGGGCTTTTCATTCACAGCCTGCGGTAAATATAGCAAGAAAGTTGAGGAGAACGGGATGAAGGATAAATTGTATAAGCTGATGAACTGGCCCGAAATCGAAGCCGTTATCTATTCGGAGGAGGATAATCCGCACAGGCTGCTGGGACCTCATACGGCAGGAAGCTCTATACTGCTCCAGACCTTTCAGCCGGGCGCGCAGCAGGTCACAGTGGTGATTGCGGAGAACGGAAAGGAAGTTCAGATGGAGCTTGCCGATGAAGCGGGTTATTTTGCGGCGCTGATTCCGGGAAAGAAGCTTGGAGATTACACCTACAGGGTGGAATATCCGGACGGACGCACGGAGGAAATCACTGACCCTTACCGGTTCGGCCCGATCATATCCAAAAAAGACACAGATCTTTTTGCCGCAGGTACCCATTATGAAGCTTACAAAATGCTGGGAGCCCATATATGCAGTGTGGATGGGATAAAAGGCGTACATTTTGCCCTCTGGGCACCGAACGCGCTCCGGGTGAGTGTTGCGGGAGACTTTAACAACTGGGACGGCAGAGTGCACCAGATGCGCAGGCTGTGGGATTCCGGCATATTTGAGATTTTTATCCCGGGGGATCTGGAAGGACAGAACTATAAATATGAATTAAAGGTGAAGGGAGGCCTTACCTATCTGAAAGCGGATCCCTATGCTTTTGCACAGCAGCTGCGCCCTGAGACGGCATCCGTTATCCGGGAAATTTCCGGCTTTGCCTGGGAGGATGAGGATTGGATCGCCCGGAGGGCAAAAACAGATTTTGCAGAGGAACCGGTTAGCGTTTATGAGCTTTACCTGGGTTCCTTCTGTAAGCCGGAAGAGGGGAGAACCTACTGCAATTACAGAGAACTGGCCCCGGAAATAATCACTTATGTGAAGAAAATGGGATATACACACATTGAGCTGATGCCTATCATGGAGCACCCCTTTGACGGCTCCTGGGGATATCAGGTAATCGGTTATTATGCGCCGACGGCCAGGTATGGCACGCCGGAGGATTTCATGTATTTCATGAATGAAATGCATAAAGCGGGAATCGGTGTGATTCTTGACTGGGTGCCGGCACATTTTCCCAGGGATACCTATGGCTTGTCTGCGTTTGACGGAACCTGTCTTTATGAGCACCAGGATCCCAGGCAGGGTTCGCATCCCCACTGGGGCACGCTGATCTATAACTATGGAAGACCCCAGGTCTGCAATTACCTGATTGCCAATGCCCTGTTCTGGATCGAACAGTATCATGCGGATGGGATCCGGATGGATGCGGTGGCCTCCATGCTGTATCTGGATTACGGTAAAAAAGACGGGGAATGGGTAGCCAATATCTATGGCGGAAACCAGAACCTGGAAGCTATGGAGTTCCTCAAGCATGTGAACAGTATGATTCATAAGCGCGGGAAAGGGGCTTTATCCATAGCCGAAGAATCCACAGCCTGGCCAAAGGTGACAGGAAGCCTGGAAGAGGACGGCCTGGGTTTTGATATGAAGTGGAATATGGGCTGGATGAATGATTTCCTGAGTTATATCAGGCAGGATCCCTATTTCCGTTCCGGATGCCACAATGAGCTCACCTTCAGCATGGTTTATGCCTACAGTGAACATTTTATGCTGGTGCTTTCCCATGATGAGGTAGTGCATGGGAAGGCTTCCATGATCGGGAAAATGCCGGGCAGCAAAGAGGAACAGTTTGAAAACCTGAAGGCCAGCTATGGCTTTATGATGTGCCATCCCGGGAAAAAACTGCTTTTTATGGGCCAGGATATCGGGGAATACGACGAATGGAACGAAGACCGCAGCGTGGAATGGGAGCTTCTGGAGAAACCGGAGCATAAAGGGCTGAATGAATTTGTGAAGGAGCTGAATAACCTGTACAGGACACAGCCTGCCTTATACCGTAAGGATACCAGCTGGGACGGATTTGAATGGGTGAACTGCATCAATGCAAATGACTGTATCCTCTCCTTTGTGAGAAAGGCGGACAAGCCGGAGCAGCAGCTTCTGGTGGTGCTGAACTTTGCCAATGTGGAAAGAAAGAATTTCCAGGTGGGAGTGCCCCTTAACGGAAAATATAAGGAAATCCTGAACTCGGACGCCAAAGCTTACGGAGGCGAAGGAAGAGTGAACCCCAGGATGAAGCCCGCTCTGGAGGAACCTTTTGACGGCAAGGATTATTCCATTAAAATGAATCAGGCTCCTCTGAGCATAAGTATTTTTTCCTACCAGCCCTACACAAAAGAGGAACTGAAGGAAATAGCTAAAAAGAAAGCGGAAAAAGAAAAAAAAGCAAAAGAAGCGGCAAGAAAGAAACAGGGCGCCAAAAAAGCCGCTCCTAAATCCCTGAAGGAAGAACTGGCTGACAAGGTTTTTAAGGCCGATGCGGCCATTTCCGAGAAGGGGGAGGTAGAAAAGCCGGTCAAGGTGGTTAAAACCCGTAAAAAGGCGGAGAAAGAATGAATAAGTTCATAGTATTGACAGCAGATATCACGGAAGAACTGGCCCTGGGGCAGAAACTGCTAAAAGCGGCGCCCCAGACCATGCTTGACTTGTTAATCCGCGTGGTGATCTGTGTAATAGTTTTCCTGATCGGATCCCGCATTATCAACCTGATACGGAAATTGACATCCAATGCGCTGAAAAGGGCAAACGCAAGTAAAGAAGCAAAGCAGTTCCTGGATTCCACACTAAAGGTGGGGCTGTATGCTTTTCTGATTTTCCAGATAGCCGTTAAGCTGGGGATTGATGCCACCACAATAGCCACGGTCCTGGGATCCGCCACCGTCACCATCGGACTGGCTTTCCAGGGCAGCCTGAAAAACTGCATAGGCGGTATTCTTATCATGCTTCTCCACCCCTTCCGCGTGGGGGACTATATTATTGAGGACAACCACAGGAATGAAGGCACGGTTTCCGAAATCACCATTTTCTACACCAAGCTGGCGACTATCGATAATAAAATTATCCTTCTGCCAAATGGGGCTTTAGCGGATACCAGTATCACCAATGTAACCAATGAGGATAACAGGAGGGTGGAACTGAAGGTGGGGATTTCTTATCAGTCGGACATCCGCAGGGCGAAGGCGGTTATCAACTCCCTGATAGAAGCCAACGACAGAATCATGAAGGATAAGGAGTACCGGATCTTTGTGGATGATCTGGGAGACAGCTCCGTGGTAATCGGCATGCGGTTCTGGACCAAAACAGAGGATTACTGGCCGGTGCGGTGGGATATGCTGGAAGATATTAAATATGCCTTTGACGAAAATGGCATTGGGATACCCTTTCCTCAGATGGATGTGCATCTGGATGAGTTGGAGAGGGTATGAAAATGTGCCGGTTATGATAATTTGGAATGGGGAAACGAAGCTGCCGGCAATAAGGATGCCGGGGAATGGTTAGCAGCCGGTTCCTTTGCAGGACGGGTCCGATACCGCTTTCGCATCGGACCCGTCTGCCCGCTGCGGCAGGCTTTTGATAAGTGTCATATTTTATAGAATTTTACTCAAATACACCATATCTGTTAAGGGGATACCATCTTCAATCATTGGATGGTCGTAGTTATCTGTGAAGAAGTTCTTAATTCTATGGGAAATACAGAAACCATTTTTCCGGTAAAACTCTATAATCCATGGGACGTCGCCTGTTCCCACAAGCATTGTCGAATACCTGCCCTTGTAATACAAAAATATATGGTTTAAAAGTTTACTTCCATATCCTTTTCCATGCCATTTTTCATAAGTGGCTATATTTTTCAGTTCACAGACGCCATCGCTCTCCTGTGTAACCACGCAGACACTTTTCAGTCCATTATCATCTAAGGCAAACATTTCTCCCCGATGTAAATATTTCCCTATCATATTTATATCTTCATCGGCAAGCAAGAGAAGTTCTATATAATTATTTTTATCGCTTTCTTCGATTTTAGTTATCTTCATGTTATCCTCTATTCTGTTCTGATTGATTATATAACTATCAGTAATGTGCATTCGCTTTTAGCTGCCTGTCCTGCTTTCCCTTATTGGTCATTCCCCCTTTCGTTGTATATAATTATATGAAAGGCTATCGGTATTGGCAAGTTTAATGCGAATAAAACAAGATTTTCTGAAGGAAATTATTGCTTGATTTTATGGAAGCAGACGGGAATGGTTTAATCCTTCTTCGGTTGTAAACAAAAAAACTAAGATTTGTTTAAAAAGAAAAAATTAGTATAAAAAGAAAAAAGGTACTTGTCAAAAAGGGAAATAACATTTATAATAAAGAGCGTCGGTGATTTGCTGGAATAGCGCAGTTGGTAGCGCAACTGATTCGTAATCAGTAGGTCGAGGGTTCGAGTCCCTTTTCCAGCTTTACCAAATCAGTCAAAATAAAAAAGCTTAGTTATGGCAGTTTTGCTGTCACAACTAAGCTTTTTTAGCTTCCCGGATGATGTATTACGGAAGCTATAACTTATTTTCTGAATATGTCAATCGTGTGACTTGAAATTCCCATAAGATCTTCCCGTTCACAAGTAGCATAGTGATATTTCAGATATAATTCAAATGTGTCATCGTCCATCGCATCAACTGCTTCACGCATACACAGGGCAAAACCATCGGAAGCGACATAATGAAGCCGGGTTACCGGGAATACAGACATCAGATCATCAATGTTTTCTTTACGGACAAGTTCAAACAGATCCTTTGGTTCGGATTTTGTGTCAAAGGATAGGGGATCAATAAGACCTTTCCTGATATAGCCGGCGACGTTAAACTGCCCGCGCTGGAAGCCTTCGTCCAGGATACAGCTGTCAGATATCACATAGGCAGCAAAAATTACACCTCCTGGCCTGGTAACACGTATGGCTTCACGAAGAGCCTGCTGTTTATCTTTTTTATTGTAAAGATGATACAGTGGGCCCAGTAACAGTGTTATATCATATGTATTGTCCGGAAAAGCAGATAAGTCCAATGCATTTCCCTGAGTGATGGTTATGTTTTCCTTTGGCTGGGTATGACTGCGGAAGACTTCTATATTGTGTTCCACCAGTTCCACTGCATCAACCTCATATCCCCTGCGGGCCAGGGCATGGGAATACCGGCCGGTTGCGGCACCGATTTCAAGGAGCCGGTCATCCGGTTTGATGTACTTTTCAATATAATGCATAGTAGTCAGAAATTCAACGGATCCATGCTTGAATGCCAGCCGGTTATCCTCGTCGTAATGACTGTAAAAGTCTGTCAGATATTGATTGGTGGTCATGATATACTCCTTATCTTATTGAAATAACCTCAAAAGGAAATGTTCCTGTCCTTTTCCTGTCTTATAAAAGCACTTAATACATTGTCTATCATTTTTTCGGTATTTTCCCGGTTCAATTTTATTTTATCCCCTGCTATTAAAACAGCGATACCATGTGTGTACAGATATAAATCAAGAAATATGATTTTGGCACGTTCTAATTCTACTCCGATGGTTTCTGAAAAAAGGCGGGCTTTATTTTCGTTGCCGATCTCCTGATAAAAATCCTTCGCCTCCGTCATTTTTAAATCAATATCATTAATAAACAGCAGCTTAAACAAATGCGTTTCCTCCTGCGCAAAAGCAATGTATGAAAGAGGAAGTATTAAATAAGGCTTTACTTTTTGGGAATTCCTGTAAGTGATGACATACTGTTCATAATATTCATATGCAAAGGCGAGGAAATCAGTTTTTAGTTCTTCCATGTTTTTATAGCAGGTAAAGATCGGCCGGGTAGAGCACTGGAGCTTACCCGCAATACTCCGCGCATTAATAGTCTCAAATCCGGACTCCCTTGTCATATCCAAAACAATGTCCAGAATCATTTCCTTTGTTATTTTTGCTTTAGGCGGCATATATGTTTTATCCTCCCTGGTATGTTCGTATACAACATATGTTACATAACTATTGTTACATATAAATATGCATTATGTCAAGAAGAGATTTTGTATTTGGGTACTGGGAGAATATCTGTAATTGTCCCGGTTTCATCCCGGTTTTCTTGAAAGTATTGTACTACTTTGGAGGGCATGTTATATTGATACAAACAAATGAATATTAATAATGTCTTCAGGGCAGGGTGAAATTCCCGATCGGCGGTAAAGTCCGCGAGCGTGAAAGCGCAGGATTTGGTGAAACTCCAGAACCGACAGTATAGTCTGGATTGAAGAAGGTGTGTTGAATGTCAGGGGCGAGTCTGGCTATTTTTACACTCTTTTTCCGTCTGCTTTGCATGGGGTAACCCCGTTCTGACGGCATTATCAATACACCTGGAAAAGTAACGCCTGAAAGATATTATTATGCTTTCAGGCGTTACTTATTTTAGGAGGTATCATATGAACAGTAAAACAAGGAAGCTGACAACAACAGGTATGCTTTGTGCCCTCGCTTATACGGCGGCGGCCGTAGGGCGCATACCTATCGTACTTTTTTTAAAGTACGATCCGAAAGACATTATTATAGCAATTGGGGGGCTGCTTTTCGGTCCGCTCACCTCATTCGTAATTACACTTCTTGTGTCTTTTGCTGAGATGTTAACGATCAGCGAAAACGGGGTGTTAGGATTCCTTATGAATGTTGTTTCCAGCTGCTCCTTTGCGTGTACGTCTGCTGTTATTTACAGGAAATGGCGCAGACCGTCCTCTGTTGTTAAGGGACTTCTGTGCGGCTGGGGAGCGATGGTTGGAATAATGCTGTTGTGGAATTATTTTATTGCACCTGTTTATATGGGGTATCCAAGAGAAACCGTAGCGAAATTGCTGCTTCCTGCCTTTCTGCCTTTTAACCTGATAAAAGGCGGGCTGAATACGGCAGCTACGATGCTGTTGTATAGGCCTGTTGCTTCGGCGCTCCGTCGCTGCCATCTTACAGAACTTCCTGTCCCCGAAGAAACGGCACGAAATACCAGGAACGGTTGAAACAGGAAAGAACAGGAGATAATTTATGAAAGTATTAATTTATAAAACCGATGATACCGATGAAATATTGTATCGGAAATTGATGGAACTGGCTTCAGAACATAAGGGGAGAATAGAAGTCATATCTTCTATCACCACACCTTCCCTGTCATTTCCGGAATTGACAATAGACTGTGAAAAGCGTCGGGTGTATCATAAGGGAAAAGAAGTCCGTCTGACCCGGCTTGAATATGATGTACTTTATCTTCTTGCTCTGCATACGGGGCGAAGCGTAACAAAAAAACTGATTTTTGACACTGTCTGGGGAATGGAAAGTGAAAATACGGGTAAGGTGGTAGCGAATACGGTTTCCAATCTGAGAGGGAAACTGGAAGAAGACCGGCAGAATCCGGTTTATATCCATTCTGTTTTCGGAGGATACCTCTTTTGTGATCAAAGTCAACATTCATAACCTGCAGCGGATAATAGTAATACAGAGAAAATAGAGAGAAGCGTATAATCACAGATGATTTTATGGTAGAATAGAAAAGGTAAGTCATAAAGAAGACGCCCGTGCATAAAAAGAAGGAGCAGAAACGGCATTGCGGAGGCGGCATGAGGAAAGGAACCGGGAAAAGGATATAGGATGAGGCAGTAACTGTTACATAGTATCTCAGAAAACGGATAAAAGCATAATAAGATTCAAAGGAGAGAGAAATGGAAAAAAATATGGATAGTATAATTCCTGTCCCTAATTTACAGATTGATGAGGTTAATGTTTTATTTGATATGGAAATAAAGGAAACGGAACGGGTGACGGAAGAACGGGGATGTGAGTGTTGTGAAGGTAATAATCCTCTTTTTTATGACGATTCAGATAATTGTATGTTTGTTAACAGCGTAGGTGAGCTTTTTATTATTGTGAAAGGAAACAGTATTAAGACAAGAGTGAAATACTGTCCTAATTGCGGAAGAGTATTATAGAACAGGGTTGGGAAATGAGTTGAGGTGATGAGATGGCTAAAGACAGAGAAACACCGTGTAAATACTATATTTGTGCGGGAAAATGTGAAAAAGGAAGGGAAGCGGATCACAAAGGTTATTGCCAGAGATGTGATAAGTATTTTCCGCGTGCAAAGGTCAGGCATCTAAACCTGAAAAAGCAAAAGTTAGATAAGATGAGAAGGAATGAAAAAGATGAATGATAGAACTTTAAGGAAAATATAATACTGTGGATTAAGCATCTATCGTTCAGGTAATGCTGCTGTTGAATCAGGAGTTCGTTACAGGAAGCAAAATAGGACTGATGCCGGATATCCATGCGGGAACCGGCAGATTAATGAGCCGTTCCCAGGCCAAAGTAACTTAAGGCCGGCGGAGAATGACCGGAAAGATGGAGGAATTATGAAATACTATATCGTAGATGCTTTTACGGATGAGCTGTTCCGGGGAAATCCGGCTGGTGTCTGTCTGTTGGAAAAGGAACTGCCGGATCAGATAATGCAGAAAATTGCATACGAAAATAATCTGGCAGAGACCGCCTTCCTGTTAAAAAAGGAAAATACGTATTATCTGCGATGGTTTACCCCTGAAGTGGAAATAGATTTATGCGGACATGCTACGCTGGCAACGGCGTTTGTTGTCATGAATTATGTGGAACCGGGCCTGATGAACCTGGATTTTGAGACCCAGAGCGGGAAATTATCGGTAGAAAGGGCAAATGATTGGTATACAATGAATTTCCCTGCCAGGATGCCGGTAGAAACCAAGATAAATCCATTGTTGGAAGAGGCACTTGGCTGCAGAGTCCTGGAAACATATTTATCAAGAGATCTCCTCGTTCTGGCGGAAAGTGAGAAAGTTGTTGAAAATTTGCAGGTAAATAGTAATAAACTTGCAGATATCAGTAAAGATATTGCTTTTGCTGTCATAGTTACAGCAAAAGGAACGAGCTGCGATTTTGTATCACGTTTTTTTGCTCCAAATGCAGGAGTCAGTGAAGATCCGGTCACCGGTTCTGCGCACAGCACATTAATACCCTTTTGGAGCCGCAGGCTGGGCAAAACCAATATGACAGCGAAGCAGCTATCTCCCAGAGGCGGAATCCTGATATGCGAAGATTTGGGCGAAAGGGTAAATATCAGCGGAAAAGCGATCTGTTATCTGGAAGGTGATATTGTGCTTTACTGAAGAAGCTGCTGAACAAAAAGGAGATAAATGCGATGCTGCCAGATAAAAAAACTGCGGAAGAAGAATTGCAGATAGCAGAGGCATTAAATCCCGGTCCATGGACGAAGCATTCTATTAATGTAGGGATTGCTGCACGCAATATTGCCGGAAAGATACCAACAATGGACGCGGAAAAAGCATATGTTTTAGGTGCGCTGCATGATATTGGACGGAGAGTGGGAGTAGTTGATACAACTACTCATGTATACGAAGGATACCGGTATTCCAGTGCCAGACATTGGGACGAAGTTGCCAAAATATGTATGACGCACTCTTATCCGTTGATGGCACAGGAATTTGATGATGTACCGGATACCGGGGAAGAAAAAGAAATAAAGGAATTTATTGAGACCTGCAGCTGTGATGATTATGATTTGCTGATTCAATTGTGTGACAGTCTTGCCGTTGATTATGGCTTTTGTATTCTGGAAAAACGGTTTGTAGATGTTGCGCGCAGGTATGGTATTTGGAAAAATTCAGTCGAAAGATGGAATGCTACATTTGCTATAAAAGAGTATTTCGAAAGCAAAATGCACGGTTCCGTTTACGACGTATTGCCCGATATTGGTAAGACAACATTAATCTGTCTGCCCCCCTGGAAACCGCCGGCCGGTACATAACATATGATCCTCAGATTATGTTCCGTCTGGAGTCAGAACAGCAGGATTAAAACAGTGGCTTAGAAATGAGGAGAAAATGAAAAATTTTATTATAGCAGCATTGCCATGGATAACAATAGGGATAGCCGTTGCGGTTATCTTTGCATTCAAAAGCCGCAGGACAGGGGAGGAAGACCAAAACTGCATGACTGAGGGAATGTGTATTGGTATGTGCCTGGGTGTGGCAATAGGAAGCACAGGGATTATCAGCATGGCATTAGGTATCAGCTTAGGTATGCTGATAGGAGAAGTGATCGGATATAAGATAAAGAAATAGGGTACTTACTGTCCGGAAAGCGGGTGTAAATATGAATATTTATCTGCTGCGGCATGGTGAAACCGATTGGAATTGCGAGGGACGGCTGCAGGGACATGAAGATGTTTGGATGAACCGAAAGGGAATAGCCCAGATTGAAAATGCCGCAGAAGCATTGGCGGGATTAGCTGTTACTTTAGATGCCATTATTACAAGCCCTTTGGTGAGAGCAAGAAAAAGCGCAGAAATAGTTGCTGATAAAACAGGATATCAAAAAGATAAGATTGTGATTGATCCTCTGTATATCGAACGCAGCTTCGGCCTGGGGGAAGGGCTGACGGTAGAAGAGCGGCGGCAAAAATACATGGATGATACCTATCCTGAAATGGAATCCATGATATTGCTTTTAGAACGGGCCAAGGCAGCTTTCCATAACACAATAAATAGGTATCATAAGGAAAATAATATTCTGATTGCCGCGCACGGGGCTATTCTGAAAGCTGTAATTACATCATTTACAGAAGGGAAAATTGTATATAAAGCGGATAATGTACAAATAGAACCGGGAAGTATTCATATGATACAATATCAAAAAAATACAATCGGCTTATTTAAATACAGCTTTACCGAACAAACCTTTTTTGAGATTCATTTCTGATAACGATGCAAGTTTATATAATAATACTTTTGTCCGGGATATAATATCCACATGCGGAAACTACAGGATGCGTTGCTTTTCCTGATAAGCACCATCCTTACAGAAAGGACAATGAATATGTGGTTTTGGTTTTTTATGTTTGTTTGCAATCTTTTAGTCCCCATAACTTTGATAGCAGGAGGTAAAATTATGCAGCGGCATCCTCCAAAGTCTGTTAACTGCATCTGCGGTTATCGCACCTCCATGTCGATGAAGAATGAGGATACCTGGATTTTTGCACAGAAAACTTGTGGGAAATTGTGGTGGAAACTGGGCTGGATCGTCCTTGTCCCATCGGTTATCATCCAATTCCCTTTTTATAAAAGTGACGAGGATGTAATAGGTCTGGTGGGAGGCATACTCTGTACGGTTCAGTGTGTCATATTGGTTGCATCGGTCTACCCTGTTGAAAAAGCATTAAAAAAATATTTTAATAAGGATGGAACCAGGAGAGGGGCATATCCGCCCGATACTGCCGGAAAAATTCGATAGCTATTATACATGTAAAACGGTATAATGTAGAAACGGAGGAATTCAGGATATCCTGCTATTTTCAGCAGCGGAGGATGAGTATTAACATATGTGAGGAGGAGATAAAGATGCACAAAGAGTATATGCTTAGTTGTTTCAATTTAAGTAAAATGGAAGATGAAGAAGACTTTTTTGAGTCTATCGATGAGATGAAAACCTATATTGAACAGGGCGGGGAAGATATAATCGTTGAAGGAACCTATCATTTGGATGAAATCAGCATTAATTAATTGTAGTAGTTTACTGCCCTACATATAGTAAAGGGATAAAAAATGAGTATATTATATGCATTTGGGGAAAGAAAACAAAAATATGTTATAGAAAAGGAAAGTGTTCGGGGAATTTTAATTGATAAAGAGGGCCGCCTTCTTATGTTGACTTCCCTAAA
This sequence comes from Eisenbergiella sp. OF01-20, assembly GCF_003478085.1. Classification (NCBI taxonomy): domain Bacteria; kingdom Bacillati; phylum Bacillota; class Clostridia; order Lachnospirales; family Lachnospiraceae; genus Eisenbergiella; species Eisenbergiella sp. OF01-20. The sequence goes on from NZ_QUES01000001.1 coordinate 272,205, forward strand.
GTATGGTGATTATTGTTTACCTGGTGGAACAAAAGAAAAGGGCGAAAATGATGTAGACACCTTGGTAAGAGAAATACGAGAGGAAACAGGATATGAAGTCGACATTTCTACGTTAAAAGAGTTTGGGCAAGGAGAACTTTGGAAAACTGATGATAAAAGGAAGAATACGGATTTTCATCAGATCAACTGGTATTATTTTTTTCAGGGTAAACCCCAATGGAACCAGAAATTAACAGATAATGAAAAAAGTCAGGGGATTAATGTTATTCTTATTTATCCGCAGGATGCAATAGTGAGGAACAGAGAATTGCTTCCTCTGGGATATCATTGGATTCCCAGAGAATTAGCAGTATTGGAACAGATAAATGGAGTATTAACGACGCAGGGGGAATTGTGGAAAAAGTGACAACGCAGGTGATTCAGTTGGAGCATGATATGTGGGAGGCGGCGCTGCATAAAGATGCGGAGGCCTTCAGTAAGCTGGTTTTGCCGGAAGCTGTGATGGTATGCGGGGGATATAGATGTTCAGGAAGTGAATATGCAGGTTTCATCCGGGATTTTGATATCAGCAGATATTCGATTTGTGATATGGAGGTTATCAGCGCTTCTGATAAAGAGGTAACGCTTCATTATGTACTGAGAGTGGAGGCTGATAATGCGGATGCTAAGGATTTGGAAGGACTGTTTCATGTTGTATCTATATGGAAGAGATGCGGGGACACCTGGAATTTGATGTTTAATATGGATTCAAGGATAGCCCCGGTATGACTTGCCGTTACTGTTCACGGCTGTGCGCCCGGGGAGATTCCTCCCGGAATGGAATGAACGTAACCGTTAACCTTTGGCAGATAGTGTTAACTTATTTAGTTGACTTTAAATAATGAAACGTATGTTCTTGAAATCTCCGGACATTTGTGTTAGCATGAATACAAACAAATGTTCGGATTTTTGCTGAAAGGGATGGCTGGGAACTGTTGTATGAAGGGTGCGTCTATCAGGCAGCATGGAAATCTGATACAAGAAAAAGGAGTCACTGCATTTGATGGAAAACAACATAATGAATCCTCCGGTAGAGCTTGAATGGGGACCTGCTGAAATCGTTCTCGCTTATAATGACAGCCGGAATACGAAAAAGGTAGCTAAAACGTACTGCATTACAGATAAGGAGGTAAAGGAAATACTAAAAAAAGCCAAAATAAAAATCCTTCCTGTAAAAGAAAAAATAGTTTCTGATGCGGAACAGGCACTAAATGATATCGGTATGAGTCAGAAGGATTTTTACAAAAGTTAGTTTGCGGCAAGAATTGCGGCATGGTAAAGAGCTGTTATATATATGGAAGGATGTATGGTAGAGTAAAGGGAGAAAATATGAATATAATTGTGAGGTTGGAACAGGAGGGGGATTACAGAAGGGTAGAAGAAATAACGCGGGAAGCTTTTGACGATCCCTTTTACCCGGGGCGGGATAAAAGGAATGATATCGGGTGCCCGTTTGAGCATTGGATGGTGCATACCCTGCGGGAAAAGGATGGGATTAAGGAATTGAGTTATGTGGCGGTAGCTGATGGTAAAATAGCCGGGCATGTGATTTACAGCCATGCTTATATTGAGACACCGGACGGACAGCGGGTTCCGGTGCTTAATTTCGGCCCGCTTAGTGTTCACCCATCTTATCAGCGCAAGGGGATAGGTAAGGCACTGATGAGATCAACAATTGAACAGGCAAAGGACTAGGGGTACGGCGCAATTGTTTTTTTCGGACGGCCTGAATATTACCCGAAGCTAGGGTTTGTGGAAGCGGCGGTATTCGGTATTACCGACTGCAGCGGAAATAACTATCCGGAACTTATGGCGATGGAGTTAAAGAAGGGATATCTTGATTCTGTGGAAGGGAAATATCAGGAATCATCCATATATGATGATTCTCTGAATAAAGAAGCTGTCAGGGAGTACGATAAGCAGTTTCGTTCCGGGGAAGCCGGGAAGGAGTAGCTATGGAGTTGGTAAATGTTAAGGAAGATAACAGGGAACTTGTAAATTCATTTATCAGGGATCATTGGTGTACCACTGAAATGGCATTGCGGGGAAAGCTTATAGACATGACCCTGGTAGATGGAATCATGGCATTGGACGGGAAACGGAATATTACCGGGCTTGTAACATATATGATAAGGAACGCTATATGTGAAATCACATCGCTCGACAGCCTGGAAGAAAACAGGGGAACGGGAACAACTCTGGTACAGGAGGTAATCCGTATTGCGAAAGAACAGAAATGTGGGAAAATTGAAGTGATTACTACCAATGATAATATAAACGCCCTGCGATTTTATCAGAAGAGAGGTTTTGACATGGCGGGCTTTTATTATAATTCCCTGGAGGTATCCCGTAGGCTGAAGCCGGAAATCCCCCTGATTGGAGAGAATGGGATTCCATTAAAGCATGAAATACTATTTGAAATGCTGCTTGATGGGCAGGAGACAAGATAAGCAGGAGCGATGGCGGAAGCAAAGAAAAACGGGAGATTTCCGCGCAATTCTGCGGTCTCTCCCGGTATAGACAGCTAAAATCTGGATTTTTCATAATTGTAAGCAATGCTTGTCCCTACTAGAACATCTTCGATCTTTTCGATAATAAGCCAATCATCCATATTTCCCTGATGATCAAACATAAGGGGGGAAATTTCCTGAACCTTTTCAAATTCAACAAGACACAGGCATTTTTTGTGCCATCGTTCTTTTTGTTTCTCTGATAAGTTTAGTTTTGCCTGATTTTCTTCCAGTATCCGGCAGATTTCTTCTTCTGTTAGTTTAACATAGTTCTGTACATCCTTAACCTTCGCTTTGGCAGTAATCATCATGCTCCCTTTTTCCATAAAATAGAGCTCTTCACCCTGAAAGACCCGGCTGTGAGGAATTTTTCTACCGGCGGCGCCTCGGATTACCATTGTTTTTGTACCGGACAGTATCTTATCCAGAACCTTTTCCCCTTTTTTTCCTGTATTATCGCAATAAACTAAATGTACCATTTCATCTCTCCTCAATAATAGGTATCCATATTTGACTTAAGTAGTTGTCATCATAACTGTTGCCGGCACTGTACCATTCCAGCTCCGGGCAGTCTGCATGCTCGAAGGGATAATTAAGCAGCCATTCTTCCGTAAGAAATTTCCAGCCGTTTTGAATGGCCTGCGGGACTGCGCCTTTGCAGTCGAAGACCGCCCAGGTGGCAGCCGGCAGAATAATTTCCGTATCCTCATTCCCGGCCCGGTGCGAGGATTCCACTGCGATCATGTAATCAATTGCATCAGAAGTAATCTCATAGCTGCCGAATATACCATAAAGGCCCCCGGGATTACCGTTATCTATGGCAAGCAATTGAGCTATGGAGCCGTTTTGCTGGCACTTGTTCCAGAATTCCGGAATGCCGGTGGATTGCTGTCCATTACCGTTTATTCCCGCCGTTTTTTTGACTTTTGTATGCCTGCCTATGAGCCGGAAGGATGGTCTGTCCACTAATTTCCAGGAATACTGCCGGGGCAGTGTAACCTGCATTTTGGGGAATACCCGTAATTGGGCATCTGCTTTACGTGACTGTGCAGGAGAAATACCATGAAACTGCTGAAAGGCCTTGGTAAAGGATGTCGGTGATTCATAGCCGTATTTGTAGCTGATATCCACCACTTTACACTTGGTACTTTTTAAGTCATAGCCGGCCAGGGTTAATTTGCGGAAACGTATATAATCGGCAAAGCTGATTCCGTTCATATAGGAAAAAACCTTCTGGAAAAAAGAATAGGAACAGCCGGCAAGCCGGGATATTTCATCCGGCAGAATCGGTTCTTCCGTTCGCTGAAGGTGATGTTCCACATAATCAATGATGGATTGTAGTTTTTCCGTCCATTCCATTCTGCTGTCTCCTTTCGTAAATAGTGTATCCATTTTACCATTAATAATGAGCGGGCGCATCTCATTTTACGTACCCGCAGGATAGATAGGCTGGCGGACGGAAGATTCCTAACCATGTCTTTTTTCATAACAGTCCAGACAGGCCTGAACTGTTCCTTTTTTTCTGCGGGGAAAGAAGGGGAAAAACGGAAATACTTGACAATGGCTGCAAAGTGTGCATAATATTATAAGAAAAAAACCTGTAAGTAGTTATCAACCATGAATCGCGCAAAACAGCATAAAAACTGGATGGAAAATTTGTCCGGAAGGAAGTGTCCTTTCCGGCGCTATCAATTGTGTGGAAGGGGCTGATTTCAAGTAAAATCAGCTCTTTTTTCTATAATTATGAGGAAAAGAAGGAGAAGTGGAATGAAGGCGTACAAAGACAGAAGCAAGGAAGAACTGCTCACTCTCAAAAATGAACTGGAAGCGGAATACAAGAAGTTTCAGGAATTAGGCTTGAAGCTGGATATGTCCAGAGGAAAGCCGTCGGCAGAACAGCTTGATATTTCCATGGGAATGATGGATGTTTTAAACAGCTCTACCGATTTGAAGTGCCGTGAAGGAATTGACTGCAGAAACTACGGTGTAATCGATGGTATTCAGGAAGCAAAGGAATTGCTGGCGGATCTCATTGAGGTACCTGCAGATAAGATTATCATTTACGGGAATTCCAGTTTGAACGTGATGTACGATACGGTAGCCCGTTCCATGACTCATGGCGTAATGGGAAGTACGCCCTGGTGTAAGCTGGATAAGGTAAAATTCTTATGTCCTGTTCCCGGCTATGACCGGCATTTTGCCATTACCGAATATTTTGGAATTGAAATGGTGAATGTGCCTATGACTCCGGAAGGTCCGGATATGGATATGGTTGAAAAACTGGTAAGCGAGGATGCGGCAATCAAAGGAATCTGGTGTGTGCCCAAATATTCCAATCCGCAGGGAATTACTTATTCGGACGAAACTGTACGCCGTTTTGCCGGGTTGAAGCCTGCTGCTGAAGATTTCCGTATTTACTGGGATAATGCTTATAATGTACATCACCTTTATGAAGATGATCAGGACAATATTCTGGAAATCCTGTCAGAGTGTGAGAAGGCAGGCAATCCGGATATGGTTTACAAATTCAGCTCCACCTCCAAAATCAGCTTTCCTGGTTCCGGTGTGGCGGCAATTTCCGCTTCTTATAATAACCTGAAGGATATCAAGAAGCAGATGTCTATCCAGACCATTGGCCATGATAAACTGAACCAGCTGCGTCATGTCAGATATTTCAGGAATCTGGACGGAATCAAAGTTCATATGATGAAGCATGCAGCAATTATGCGTCCCAAATTCGAAACAGTGCTGGATATTCTTGAGACAGAGCTGAGCGGACTGGAAATCGGTTCCTGGCTGAAGCCCAAGGGAGGGTATTTTATTTCCTTTGATGCGCTGGACGGCTGTGCCAAGGCTATTGTAGCAAAAGCCAAAGAGGCCGGTGTGGTTATGACCGGTGCCGGGGCTACCTACCCATATGGCAAGGATCCGCATGACAGCAATATCCGTATTGCTCCTTCTTTCCCTCCTATGGAAGAACTGCTTCAGGCAACCAAACTGTTTGTACTCTGCGTGAAGCTGGTAAGTGTTGATAAGCTTCTGGAAAGTAAATAAAAAATGGATTACACCGGGCCGCGTTTTATGTGCCCGGTGTTTTTGGCTGCTATTTTTCGGGAAGCTTCCTTATTCTCTGTCTTTCAAAACCTGGGCAGGATTCATTGCCTTAAGTTTTTTCAGCAGAAGGGTACGGATTATTGCGTAGCATAACAGGATTCCGCCATAAACAAGGGGATAAAGGGCAAAGGGCCATGTTAAATCAATTCCGCAGGCAATGTTGGCAATAAATGTGGGATATACGGTATCCATGAGCAGCTTGGTAAGGGGAAGCATGACCAGGGCAGCCGCCGCAATGAGGAGGAAGCTTCCGTCCAGATACAGCTTTCGAAGTTCTTTGCTGCGGTAACCGAAAATTTTCATGAGGGAGATACTGTAGCCGGAACGGTCGGTCATTACCTTCATCATCTGATACAGGACAATCAGGAACACCAGTGTGGAAACCGCAATAAGCATGGTCATAAGCGGTTTCATGATTTCCATGAAAATTTCGGAGCTTTTTTCCACATCTTCTTTTGTGGAAACCGCATATAAGCGGCCCGGTTCAATATCCAGGGCGGTATCGGAGTATACTGCATTATAATAGTTTTCATCCCGGCGGAACAGGGAACGCATACTGCCGATATCCATAAAACAGCATAAACCGGTGGAATAAGGGACGATTTCCGTTACGGTAAAGCCATACAGCCATTCATTTACATCATCCTTCAGTATCAGTTCGTCACCCGGTGACAGTCCGTATTTGGACGCAACGGAAGAAGAAATACAGATCTCATTTTTTCTTGTTTCGGAAAAGGATGGAAAAAAAGGATTGTCATCCGACAGACCTATAATACGGATTTCCATGGGAACCCCCATGACATTCTTTTTCAAACCTTCAATATACGCCGGATATCCTCCTTCCGGAACCGTTTCGGACGGATACTTGTATTGATATAGAAAGGTATAAAGGGTATCGGCGGTATTTTGGAGCTTTACGTTGCGGCATAACGAATAGCAGTTCAGGCCCAGGATTAAAATCAGCAGGGAAACAAACATTCCTGCCAGTATGGCAAAGCTGCTGCGCCGTTCCCGCATAAGCTGTTGTATCTGAAAGGTTCTGAAATAAGACAGACGACGGACGGGGACAGGTTTTCCCTTTCCTCCGGCAGGTTCTTTACGAAGAAGGGAGAGAGCGCTCCTGCCCAGCCTTTTTTGAATCAGAACCCGGGTTACGGCAAAAGCGGTTACAGGAGGCAGCAGGAGGCCATAAGCAAGAAGCCAAAGGCTATAGCAGGTATCTGCAGCCGGGGTGGAGTAATAAGTGTAGGATTCTCCGGTCATCATGGAGATTCCTATCCGGGAGTAGCCCAGAGCCGTACCGGCAGCTCCGCCGAGAAGACACAGCAATACCGGAAGCATGGTATAATGCCGGAGCAGCAGTTCCTTTTTCAGCCCCAGTGCATAGAGGGCGCCGATGATCGTACTTTCCTGGTCAATGGAATGTATGATAAAAACGGAAATACAAAAGGTAATCAGGAGGAGCACGATGATTCCGGCCATCATCCCGATTTTTATATTGGTTTCCAGATCCCGTTCCGCCGCTTTTATACGCGGATTATCCTCTTGTCTTACAAAATCCGTGAGATTTTCTATTTCTTCGGGAAAGGTTCGGCTTAAGAGCGCATCCGCCTCTGCCCGGAGTTCTGCCGCTGCGCAGCCGAACGCTTCCGGGCTGCCTGAAAGGGTACCTGCTTCCTTAAGAAGCCCTTCCAGGCCATCGGACAGGGCATCCCGATCTTTCCTTTCTCTGTGTACCAGTTCCTGGAAATAAGGATCTTTTACTTCATCAGGATCGATCTTAATATCCATAAGAATATCCTTCAGCTGCATGTGGGTCATGTTTTTGCCGAGAAGATAGCTGTAACGGTATTCTTCCGCCTGAATGGCTTTCCCTCCGGCAAGCAGGTCATCATAGGCGTCGGGAATAACAAAGGCGGTTCCGAAAACCTTGCCGTCGGATGACATATCGGACATATTCTGCAGACAGTATTCATAATCGGCACTGGTACCGATGCCGGTAACAGCAAAATCGGATCCGCCTATTTGCAAGGTGTCGCCGAGAGAAAGATCATGAGCGGCAGCATAAAGCCGTTCCACAACGATTTCTCCCGGTGCATGAGCCAGGGAACCCTCCGACAGTTCCGCCAGATTGATGGTTTCCCGGTTTTTCATGATCCGGAGTGTGGAACCGTCCTCCATCAGAAAATCAAGATGGAAGCATTCCTCCAAGAGGATTCCCTTATTCTCCAGGTTGCGGAGACTGGTTTCTGTCAGCGGTACAAATACACGGAACTGTCCATCCTCCAGGCGGGCGGCTTCTGCCTTATTATTTACAGTTTTAATTACGCTTACTGCGGAGCCAATGGTACCCACCACGATGAACATGCAGAGGATAATGAGTAAAAGCAGGGCCATATAGCGGAAAAAATTAGTTTTCATATCCCGCAAAGTACGTCTGAACAATAGTTTCTGCATCGTAATCCTCCTACCAGGTGAGAGAGGAAGCCGGCATCCGGACCTCATTGTCATATTCTTTGAAAATCTGCCCGTCCTTTATCTGAATCACCTTATCGGCCATACCCCGGAGGGCATCGTTGTGGGTGACAAGCAGCATCGTGGTGCCGTACCTTTGATTGATTTTCTCCAGGAGTATCAGGATTTCCTTGGCTGTTTTGGTATCCAGCGCACCGGTGGGTTCGTCACACAGCAGCAGCCCCGGATTTTTAATCAGTGCCCTGGCGATGGCGCAGCGCTGCTGTTGACCGCCGGATAGCTGGGATGGGAATTTGTTCCTGTGCTCCGTAAGCCCCAGCGTATCCAGAAGCTCCTGCATGGCAAGCGGCGATTGTGACAGGTAGCTGCATACCTGGATGTTTTCCTCTGTCGTGAGATCGGGGATCAAATTATAAAACTGGAACACAAAACCCAGGGTATCCCTCCTGTAATCGGCCAGTTCCTCCGGATTCAGACGGGTGATTTCTTTCCCGTCAATACAGATCCGTCCGCTGTCCACCGTGTCAAGGCCGCCCAAAGCGTGTAAAAGGGTGGATTTACCGGAACCGGATGGACCAAGTATCACACAGATACGGCCCCGGCCTATCCGGGTGCTTACTCCGTTCAGCACCTGGACAAAACTGCCTCCCTGGCCGTAGCTTTTCCTTACATCACTAACTTCTACAAACATAAAAGACCTCCTCTGATAAATAACAGTGTTATGTAAATGTTATTTAAAAAGGACCATTGCGGCCCTTTTTATAATTGAATACCGGTATCCGGAAGGACGGAGAGAAATCCGCCCCGGAGAATGCGTATCATAATTTTCAGCTGTTCTTTTGCCTGCATTTTATCCAGATTATGGGAGAGGATATGCAGCACAGCGTCTATCTGAAGATGGGAAAACCAATGAATGGTACATTCATTAAAAATCCGGCTTTCCGGAAGCTTCGGATGGGCAAGGGTGAGAAGAAGCAGCATTTGCTCATCCATCATCCGTATTAGGCGGTCGAAAAAGGACGTCACAAGGGGATGTTCCCGGTTGCTTAAAACAATCCGGCAGATTTCCTGATTGGCAAAGTAGAGATCAAAGAATTCATCCGCTATCCGGAAATCCTCCGATTCCCCCTTGACGATATTCACATCGGGACTATTCTGTTCCACTTCATAGTGCATTTTCATAAGCTTCAGAAGGCGGTCGGTAACAGGGGCGATCACATTCCTGAACAGATCCTCCTTATCCCGGAAGAAAAAATAAAGTGCCCCGGTAGTTACATCCGCCCTGGCACATATCCGGCGCAGTGAAGCCTTCTCAAATCCATATTCCCCGAATTCACAGACTGCGGACTGCAGCAGCCTTGATTTGGTTTCCTCTGGTACCGTACCTGAACGTCTGGTCATCTATCCTCCTGTCCGCCCGCCTTCGGACATTTCTTTTATCCGCGGAAGAAGCTGGTTGTAGTAAAATAACACTGTTATTTTAACTTTATTCCCGGATTTTGTCAACTCCATTGTTTATTTTTCTGTAAAAAGAAGTATAATGGTTACTGTCCTCAGTACTGTGCATTTACTGCACAGTATGTGAGAAAGTGATTCAAGGGTGTATAAATCCTATCGCCGAAGGCGATTTTAAATGGATTTATGCATGTTACTGGTCACGGAGTAAACAGTAACGTATAATGAAGGCAATGAGTTGTCCATGAGGGGAAATGAATCTGCCAGTGAGCAGAACGGAGGCATATATGGAAAAAAAATTGTATTACGGCGGACCTGTCCTTACAATGAAAGCGGAAAACGATTATGCAGAGGCCCTGGTGACGGAAAACGGGCGGATTGCGTATGTGGGAAGTCTGGAAAAGGCAAACGAACTATGTGATGAGAGTACCTGTAAAGTAAACCTGCAGGGGCATACGCTTATGCCTGCCTTTATAGATCCTCATGGACATATTTCCATGGTGGCCCAGTTTGCGGCCTTTGCGGATTTGTCCGAGTGTACGGATTTCGCCCAGATCCTGCAGAAACTGAAGGCGTATCTGCAGGAAAAGAAAACGGGACCGGAGGGGATCCTTATGGGCTTCGGCTATGACCATAATTTCCTGAAGGAGCAGAGACATCCGGATAAAACATTGCTGGATCAGGTATCCTCACAGATTCCTATTTACATCATGCATACGTCCAGCCATATGGGAGTTGGCAATTCGGCCATGCTCGCCCTGGCGGGAATTGACAGCAGTACACCTGATCCGAAAGGGGCCAGGTTTGGCCGTATGCCGGGGAGTATGGAACCGGACGGTTATGCGGAGGAAGCGGAAGCAATCGGCCGTATGCTTATGACCGCCGCACCAAGGATAAAACTTGACATGCAGGCCCAGATTGCGGCGGCCCAGGAAACCTATCTGAAAAATGGAATTACAACCTGCCAGGACGGGGCAGCGGGAGCCGGCGATGTGAAGAATTTTGCAGAAGCAGCAGAAAATGGCAGTCTGGTTATCGATGTGGTTTCCTATCCGGTTATGGGCGGAGATACCGGAGAGCTGCTGAAAAAATACGCCGCTTATGACAAGACCTACCAGAACCGTTTCAAAATCGGCGGGCTGAAAATTGTTCTGGATGGATCACCCCAGGGAAAAACGGCCTGGCTGACGCAGCCCTATGAAGGGGAAGGGGAGTACAGAGGCTATCCGGCGAAAACCGATGAAGAGGTATATGGATATGCGAAAGAGGCCATTGACAGGGGGGAGCAGCTGCTCGCCCATTGCAATGGGGACGCGGCATCGGATCAGTTTCTGGATGCCTATGAAAAAGCGCGGATGGACAGCCAAAATCCGGATAAACAGGAGCTGCGTCCAGTGATGATCCATTGTCAGACGGTAAGGGATGACCAGTTGGACCGGATGGCGCTGCTTGGAATGATACCGTCCATTTTCGTGGCGCATACCTATTATTGGGGGGATATTCATCTGAAAAATCTGGGAAAAGAAAGAGGAAGCCGGATCAGTCCGGCCCGCTCTGCCTTTGATCGGGGGCTGAAAGTAAATTTTCATCAGGATCCTCTTGTCGTACAGCCCAAAATGCTGCATACTGTATGGTGCGCCGTAAACCGGATTACCAGAAGCGAAGTCCCGATAGGGCCGCAGCAGCGGGTAAGCGTATATGAGGCGTTGGAAGCGGTAACTATCAACGGGGCCTATGCCTATTTTGAAGAGGACAGAAAAGGGACACTGGAGGAAGGGAAACTTGCGGATATGATAATCCTCAGTGATAACCCCATGACGGTTCCCTCTATGGAAATAGGCAGTATCCGGGTACTTGAGACAATAAAAGAGGGTGTGGTAAGATGGAGAGAATAAATAATGAGACAATAGACCTGCTGATGGAGCGTAAATCCATGCGGGTATATGAGGATAAACCGGTGCCGCAGGAGTTAAAAAGACAGCTTCTTGAGGCTTCCCTGCGTGCTGCCACGGCGGGAAACATGACATTATACACGATAATCGATGTTACGGATCAGGCGCTGAAGGATAAGCTGGCGGTTACCTGTGATAACCAGCCCTTTATTGCGGCGGCGCCCCTTGTCCTTATCTATTGTGCGGACTACAGCAGGTGGTATCAGGCTTTCTGCCGGGTGGAGGAAGAGGTGCGCAGACCTTCTTATGGTGATTTTATGCTGGCGGCAGAAGACACGATAATTGCTGCACAGACGGCCGTCACCGCGGCGGATGCCCTCGGGCTTGGCACCTGTTATATCGGGGATATCCTGGAAAATTATGAAATCCACAAACGGCTGCTTAAGCTGCCCGCTTATGTAATGCCTGTCGCCATGGTGGTGGGCGGGTATCCTGTCAGACAGCAGAAGGAGCGTAAGCAGACCCCGCGCTTTGCGCTGGAAGATATTGTTCATGATAACCGGTATGACAGAGAAAAATCCGCCCGGATGATGGAGATGATCGAAGAAAAAGAGAACTGGCGGGGAGAGGAACTGGCCCCTCGGCTGCGGGCTTTCTGTAAACGGAAATGGAACAGCAGCTTCAGCGAAGAAATGTCACGTTCGGTAAAGGCCATGCTGGATGCCTGGATCGATCCGCAAGACGAAGAAATGGAAGATGGTAAAGGCTGCTGAGAGAAAAGCCGCAGGCAGAAGAGAGGAAAGAAACGATGGCATCAGGGAATTGCGAGTGCTGTGTAAACTATAAATACGAGGAGGATTACGACTGCTACATATGTGATATGGATCTGGATGAGGATGAGATGGTACGTTTTTTAAGTGCATCGTTTGATAATTGTCCTTATTTCCAGCTGGAGGATGAATACCGGATAGTGAGAAAGCAAATGTAGCGGAAGCGGAGGAACGATGGAAGAGACAGGAATGGAATCCTCATTGGACCGTTTGCAGGCGGACGATACCGGGCGGAGCCAGGTGTTAGAGTGTGCCATGCAGGCGGGAAATATATTGCTTCAGAACGGGGCGGAAATTTTCCGTGTGGAAGAAACGATAACCCGGATGTGCCGTCATTACGGTGTGGAATCTGAAAGCGCGTTTATATTAAGCAATGGTATCTTTATCACTGCGGGGAATGAAAAGGAATCCTTTTATGCCCAGGTCCGCCATATCCCTGTGCGGGGGGCACAGCTGGACAGAGTGGCGGCGGTGAACCAGCTTTCCAGAGAAATTGTGGAAGGCCGTTATACGATAGAGGAAGTGCGGGAACAATTAAAACAGATAGAAAATATGCCCCGTAAAACCAAGCGGATGCAGGTCCTGGCATCTGCGGTGGGAAGCGCCTGTTTCTGCCTGATGTTCGGCGGTAGCTACAGGGACTGTCTCGGCGCATTCATTGCGGGTTTTCTTCTGTATATTTATGTGCTGGAACTGAGCCAGCCCAGAATGTCGAAAATCATCGGGAATATCGGGGGCGGAGCGCTGGTAACCCTGCTGTGCATTTTTATGTACCGGATCCATCTTGGAGACGCCCTGAACCACATGATCATCGGCGCCATAATCCCTCTTGTTCCGGGAATTGCTTTCACCAACGGGATAAGGGATATAGCAGACGGCGATTACATTGCAGGCTCCGTCAGGATGCTGGATGCCATTCTGGTATTTTTATGTATTGCGGTAGGCGTCGGCGCGGTCATTACGGTGTACCACCGGCTTACAGGAGGAATGCTGCTATGATTGTGACACAGGTCTTTGCTGCCGCATTGGGAACGGTTGCCTTTGCCCTTCTTTTCGGCGTTCCACGCAAATACTATCTTTACTGCGGCTTTATCGGCGGGGCGGGATGGCTGCTTTACTGCATTCTGGAGCCGCTGCTGAGTGCGGCGGAAGCTACTTTTTTTGCCACGGTACTGGTCATCTTTCTTTCCCGGATGGGAGCGGTGAGGGAAAAATGCCCGGTTACGATTTTCCTGATTTCCGGAATTATCCCTTTGGTGCCGGGGGCGGGGATTTACTGGTCCGCCTTTTACATGGTTACCGATCAGCTTACGGAGGCCGGGGAGGCGGGGTTTGCCGCGGTTAAGGCGGCGATAGCCATCGTACTGGGGATTGTCTGTGTATTTGAGCTTCCCCAGGGAGTATTCCGGTTTGTGAGAAAGAATCGCGGGCCCGGGGAAAGCAGAAAGAGCAGAGAAAAAGGGTGATCCCCCTTATCTGCTCTTTCCGGCTGTATATACGAATGGCACGGAAAAGGCGCCATCCGTTTTCTCTGTATTCAGTTTATATGGGATCTGACTGCGGATCGTCAGATTTGAGCCTCCCGATCCGAATATTCAGCTCTCAGCTTGCGGTTCCGTTTATGGGTTTTAACCAGGGTGAAAAATTTATTGTAGAACCAGAAGGAGTATACCAGGACGGTATTTACCTTTCCGATTTTTTCCTTGGTTGTCCTGCGGTAAAGCGTACCGCCGCAGCCCACGACCTCCTGCGCCTTAATGCAGTTGATCAGGTCGGTTTCCGTCTGCACCGTATCAGGCACCTCCGTGTAGGCCAGGCCCACACAATCCATTTTATGGGCATCACTGCCGCCTATGCCCGGCTTATGGTATTTCGCGGCAAGACGGCAGGCGGTGGCATTGGACTCTTCATCTTCGCAGGCATTGAAAACCTCTACAAAATCAAATTGTTCCACGATTTTAGGATCCCGGCGATAGGTTCTGGTATTGCGGAAACTCATGTATTTTTCTCCGCAGGGATGGGCAGGGCCGAGAATACCGCCGTAAGAGTGGATAATGGAAATCAGGATATTAAGAGGCAGGCCGCGCAGCTCCAGAATACGGAGCTTTATGGTTTCCGGAACAATCACCAGAATATGTCCGGCACCCAGGGTATCGTACTCAATACCCTTGAAAACCTTGAAATCAGTATATTTTTTATCCTTCAGGTTTTTCTTCCAATAGCGGTAGCCGTTGTAGGTATCATGGTCAGTGATAACCATCCCCCCGAAGCCTCTTGACTGCAGCAGCTGTATATATTCCTCCATGGAGACTCTGCTGTCTATAGAGCCTTCTTTTACATGGCAATGCATGTCGATTTTCATAACAGGCATACCTCCTTTAACATTATTATTGTAGCCTTTTTCCCCGGATTTGAAAAGGGTAAAAGACAAGAATTTATTGAAATATATCATTCCATTTTGGACATGTTAATGATAGAATATGTAAGAATGGCTGGAACATTCAATCTTTTCAGAAAGGTAACAAATAACAGATGATAAATTTTATCGCCGGGGAAGCCGGAATCAAGACCACAGCATTTATTGGTATCTTATTTGCCTTTGCGGCAACCTGTCTTGTGATGGGGAAAGGAATGGGAATGCTGCCCAGGGATCAGGGAAGGGAATATGCAGTGGACGGAAAAAAGTCTGCCGGTAAACCGAGAGGAGCCGGATTTTTATTTGTCCTGGTTTTTATTGCGGCAGCCCTGCTTTTCGGACAAGTGGGACGTGAGATGATAATTTACCTGATTCTCACAGGAGCAGCCATGATTACCGGGTTCCTGGACGACTGTGCGAAAACACCCTGGGGGGAATATAAAAAAGGGTTTTTGGATTTGCTGATCGCGGTGATGGTGGCAGTTACTTTCCTGAACTTTAATTCCAATGAGGTGACCGTACTTCTTACAGGCGGCTCGTTTACCATTCCGCCGGTATTATTCGGAATTCTTGCGGTGGTGCTTGTCTGGGTTTCCATCAATGTGACGAACTGTTCCGACGGCGTGGATGGTCTGTCGGGGACACTCACAATTATAACGCTGATGATCATTTATCTTGTGGACCTGCTGCAGAGCAGGGGGGACAGCTTTTCCTATCTGATTCTTTTGTTCTGTGTCTGCATCCTGGGATATTTATGGTATAATGCCACCCCCAGCAGGCTGATGATGGGGGATGCAGGTTCCCGGGCTATGGGGCTGTTTATCAGTATCGCGGTATTAAAGACGGGAAGCCCGTTTCTGTATATCCCTGTGGCTCTGGTACTCATTCTGGACGGCGGGCTTGGCCTGGTTAAGGTTTTCCTGCTGCGTTTCCTGAAAATAAGGATTTTGACGAAAGTGAGGACACCCCTTCATGATCAGGCGAGAAAGGTATGGGAATGGTCCAATACCCAGACCGTTTTCCGTTTCGCTATTATACAGATTATGCTGGGCGCGGCAGTTATTTTTATTGCTTTGTAAGAGAATAGAGGGTGTAGATAAAAAAGTCTGGCGTCCCCCGACAAAAGATGCGGGGTTGCGCTGGTGGGGGAAGAATGGTAGAATAGCAGATAAGCTTTCTATGCCCCGGCCCGGTCCGGCAGGCGGAAAAAGCCGTTGGCACAACGTATATTCTGCACAGGGAAAGGAATAAGTATATGAAGAACGAACTGTTTTCCATCGGACCGTTTACCATCTACGGCTATGGACTGATGATAGGAATCGGTATTATTGCTGCTTACCTCACTGCTGAGAGCAGGGCGAAGAAGCTGAAGCTGGATCCGGATAAGATTTTCGGTCTGGTCATCTGGTGCCTTATCTTTGGTTACCTCGGCTCTAAAATCCTGTTCTGTATTACCGTTATTGATAAGATCATTGCTGATCCGGCATATATCCTTCATTCGCTTCAGAATGGATGGGTGGTGTATGGAGGCCTGATAGGCGGTATCCTGGGCGGATACCTGTACTGCAGGCATAAGAAAGTGAATTTTATGTCTTATTTCGATCTGGCGGTGCCTTCCGTTGCTCTTGCCCAGGGCTTCGGCCGTATCGGCTGTTTCCTGGCAGGCTGCTGTTACGGACGGGAGACCAGCAGTGCTTTCGGCATAACCTTTTCACACTCTGATTTTGCCCCCAATGGAGTGTCACTTATACCTACCCAGGAAATTTCCAGTGTTCTGAACTTCCTGAACTTTTTTATCCTGATTACTATAGCAAAGAAGAAAAAAGCGGAAGGCCAGGTTGGCGGTTTTTATCTGATCTTTTACAGCATCGGCCGGTTTATTCTGGAGTTTTACCGCGGCGATTTGGAAAGGGGAAATGTGGGAAGCCTTTCCACCTCCCAGTTCATCGCCATCTTTACTTTAATCGCCGGAATTCTTTTGGTAGCGGGCACACAGATCATGGCGAAAAAGGGAGTAAAAGCTTTTATGGTAGGGCCGGACGGAACTGCCTGGTTGGAAGAAAATGCTGCAGATGAAAAGGAAGAGGAGACAGAGGATAATTCGGAAGAGGTCTGTGAGGCCGGAAAAGCAGCGGAAGAGGACGGCGGTGCCGGAACGGCGGAGCGGGAGGACGGAAACGGCGGTTCAGAACCTGCGGCCGGAGAAAAAGAGGAATAGAGGAATCAGAAAGAGGAAAAGGGCGGAACAGCTTCGGGGCTGCTGCCCTTTTCCTTCCATCAAAGCAATAGGGAACTACGTAAAAAGGAAGGAAATAAAAATGAAGATTGCGGATATGCATTGTGACACCATTTCAGAATTGCTCGAGATAAGGAGAAAAGGGGATGCCGCCGGAATACAAGAGAATACGCTGCGTTCGAACCGGTTACATATTGATCTGGAAAAAATGAAAAAGGCAGATTACCTGCTTCAGAATTTTGCTTTATTTGTTCATCTGGGCAGCTGTGACAATCCTTTGGAAGAAGTCCTGGAGCTTGCAGATGTTTACTATGAGGAACTGGATAGAAATAAAGACTGCATCCGTCCCGTATACTCCTATGCCGATATTGAGAAAAACAGGAAAGATGGACTTTTGTCCGCCATGCTGACAGTGGAAGAGGGCGGCGTGTGCAAGGGAAATCCGGCTTTTCTGCGCACCTTGTACCGATTGGGAGTACGGATGCTCACACTTACCTGGAATTTCCCCAATGAGCTGGGCTGGCCTAATCTGGAAATGCCCGGAGAGGGTGTGGATCCCCAAACCTTCCGTCCGGATTTCCGGAAAGCCAACACGGTGCAGGGGCTGACGGAAACCGGTGTCGCTTTTGTGCAGGAAATGGAACGGCTGGGGATGATTGTGGATGTTTCTCATTTGTCTGATGCCGGCTTTATGGATGTGCTGCGGGTGACGAAGAAACCCTTCGTGGCGAGCCATTCCAATGCAAGAGCCGTCTGTTCCTGGGCGCGCAATCTGACGGATGATATGATCCGTATGCTGGCGGAGCGGGGCGGCGTAACCGGCCTGAATTTCTGTCCGGCTTTTTTGACGGATGTGCCGGAAGGAGAAGCTACTTATGGATCCATCGCTGCTATTGTGGAGCATGCGAAGCATATTGTCAATGTGGGAGGTACGGACTGCCTGGGCCTGGGAACCGATTTTGACGGCATCCGGACACATGATGAACTGCCGGACGCTTCCTGTATGCCGCTGCTGGTGGATGCTTTTGGTAAGGCCGGATTTACATCTGCCCAGATAGATAAGATCCTTTCGGGGAATGTATTGCGGGTTTATAGGGAGATTTTAGTGTAATTGACGTAAAACTAGGAGGGAAACCGGTGAAAATCGTTATTGAGGAGCCAGGCGATCAGGAGGAGGATCAGGTTATATTCAGATGCCGTGAAATGTCACCGGAGCTTCTCCGCGTGCTTGCTCTGCTGAAAACGCAGGATGGTCTTGTGGCATATGATGGAAACCGGATTCACCGTATACCTCCTGCAGAAGCCTACTATATAGAAGTTATGGAAAATAAGACCTTTCTTTACTGCAGGGATGAGGTTTATGAATTGAAACAGAAGCTTTATGAGCTGGAAGAGTGTCTGGCAGGCAGTGATTTGCTGCGGGTATCCAAATCCGTAATGTTGAACCTGAGCAAAATAAGATCTCTCAGCCCCGCCTTAAACGGCAGGTTTGAAGCAGTTCTGGATAATGGTGAGCGGATTATTATATCAAGGCAGTATGTGAGCGGCTTAAAAAAGCGGCTGGGAATCTAGGAGGGAAGGAAAATGCAGATAAAAGATTTGCTGAAAGCGATGTTTCAGTCTTTTTTTGTAATAACAACGGGTGTGACTATGGCTATGTACCTAACCTGCCTGCTGCTTTATCCGGATACGGTTCTGACTCCCGGTGATATCGGGGGGATTTTTCTTGTTGCACTGCTTTGTGATGTATCTTTTCTTGTTTTTGCGTCCCGAAAGGAGCTGGGCAAAAAACAGATGGCGGTACGTTTCTGTATCCATATCCCTTTAGTGCTTGCTATTGTTTTGGGCTTTGCCTGGAAATGGGACTGGGTAAACATAGACAAGCCTTTGGAGGTTGCTGTCTTTGTCCTGCTGATATTAGGCGTTTATGCAATAGTACTTGCGGTTGGGTACCGCCAGGATAAGAAAACCGCCGATAGGTTAAATGACAGCCTGAAAAAAAAATATCATTCTTAACCGGTTTTGGGGACGGCAGCTTGCCGTCCTTTTTTTGCAGCTTACCGTGCAGTTACCGCATCCTGCTGTCCGCCGTGTTGCGGCGGGAAAATGACTGCGCTATACTGGCCTGGATGTAAAAATAACGGCGGTGTGTAAGGCCGGAACAGGCGGGAGAAGAAAGTCATGCAAAACGAAAAGAAACGGAAAAGTAACCGATTGCTGACAGGGGTTGGTGTCGCCCTGCTGTTGCTGCTTCTTGCAGCAGGGGGAGCCGGGTTCCTCTTTCGGGAGGAGCTGGGTATCATCCGCAACATACGGGTGGAGGACGGGGAAATTCCTCTGTATTATATGGAAGTAAAGGGGGAGTATCATTTTGACGAATTTCTGGAAAAGGGAGGTGCTTCTTCGGATCAGGAGGTGGGAGCCTTTTTAACGGACTACATCTCGAAAGGGTTTTATCCGGTGGGGGTAGAGGAAAGCGGACCGGCCTGCAGCGTGATTTCAGCAGTGAATGAAAAGGGAGAGCATGTCTGGGGAAGGAATTTCGATTGGAACGGTTCGGTACCGATTATAGTGAAATGTATCCCGGAAGAGGGCTATGCATCCATAGCGACCTGCGATTTCCAGAATATTACGGGAAGTATAGAAGTAAAGCCAGACAATATGATGAATAAAATGCTGGCAATCGCAGCACTTTACGTTCCTATGGACGGGGTAAATGAAGCCGGTTTGTGCGTTGCGGATCTGGAAGTCAATGAAGGGGGTATGGAAACAACAGATACCGATAAAACGGATTTAACCATTACTGCCGCAACCCGGCTTATTTTAAATCGTGCGGCTACCGTGGAGGAAGCGGTGGCACTTCTTGGACAGTATGATATCTATGCTTCCGGCGGAATCAGCCATCACCTGGCTATCTCCGATGCCTCGGGGACTTCGGTGGTGCTGGAATTTGTGGACGGAGAAATGCTTCCCATAACATCTCCCTATGCCACTAATTTTAACCTGGCGGGCAATGACAGCTCGGCAGGGGGAGAAGGATCACAGAAACGTTATGAAAGCCTGTGTTCGGTGTACGCAGAGAGGGAAGGGATACTCACATGGCAGCAGGTGAAGAAGGCGCTTGTGGATGTATCGCAGATGGAAGGGGAATGGACTACACAGTGGTCCATGGTATATTCCCAGGACAGCGGAAAGCTGGGTTATTGGTTCCGTGGTGATTATGACAGGGAGTTTGTATACCAAATCGGAGAATGAGGGCGGGGCCTATCGCTGTAATTTATGCAGCGGCGGGCCTCTTTTTTTCTGAACGGAGGAAGGCTTTTTAGCATGGGATATTCAACAGGCAGATAGATATAACCAAAACAGATACTTCCGGCTGTTAGGGTGCTCCCTTAGCTGTTTGTTTCCAGTACTGAACACTTGTATTTTGACAAACAGGGCTTGCATCCTTGTAGTATCCCCTTTAAAATAGAAAAAGATATGGTACCGGGAAGGAGAAACACAGATGAGGAGAAAAGACAGGGAAGTGACGGATTATGGAAAAATAAGTAAAGTGATCGCTGCCAGCCATTGCTGCCGGTTGGGCTTTTATGAGGAAGGCGAGGTTTATATTGTTCCCATGAATTTTGGATATGCGGAAGAAGACGGCAAGCGTATCTTCTATTTCCACAGCGCGAAAGAAGGGCGTAAGCTGGATTTGATATCCAGGACACATACCGCCGGATTTGAGCTGGATACCAATTACCGCCTTCATGAGGGAGAAACCGCCTGCCAGTATTCCGCAGGTTTCCTGAGCATTATCGGAACGGGGCATGTGGACTTCGTGGAGGCGGAAGAGGAGAAGAAGACGGCTTTGCGGGCAATTATGCTGCATAATACAGGAAAAGAAGAATGGGAGTTTTCGGATTCTATGTTGGATGCCGTCCGGGTCTTTAAAATGGAGGTGGTGAAAATCTCCTGCAAGGAACACCTATAACTCACACTCAGCTCTGACAATTAAAAAATTAAAATAAAAAACCTCCCACTTTACGTGGGATTGCGAGATAATAAAACTGACCAAAGAATTATTTCTTCGCAACCGCATAAAGAAAGGAGGTTTTTATCATGAAAACAAAAGCAAAGATCACCAGAAAAGATACGCGGGAACACCTGGCTCAGTTTCATCTGGCATGTGAACTGGTAAAGGTGATCCATCACTATTTCTCCGGGCTCCTGTCCCTGTTAAAGAGACTGGAGGATCCTCGCGGCCAGAGGTATATCACTTACGAGAGCCATGTCTTACTGATGGCACGCATCCTCTCCTCTATATTTTACATCAGCAGCATGAGAAATACAAGTCAGGAATTCAATTCGGATACTATGATCGAAAATATCGGATAGCTGTGTGGAAGGCCGGAGCTCCCGGAGCTGCCCTACTGGGAGACGGTAAATGACTATCTTAAGAGGTTGGATCCTAAGAGTCTGTACCGTATCCATAGAAAAGGTACCCCGGAGGAATACCGGGAATACTACTACTATGTATTGAAGGCAAAACTCGTGCTGCGGGAAGATATACTTGTGAGCATCATGACAGAGTTTGTAGAAAACGAAGGTAGTGAGGTTGAAAAACAGGACTGTGAGCGGAAAGGTATCTGTAGATAAACTATGAGCCAAGGAGGGTGGACATTTAGATAAATCGGATGTTGGAGGGATATGATGATAGAATGTAGTTGGTGTAATCTAAATGAAGAAGACAGGCAATATTTACTATTTGACAGTGAATATTGGTTTGTTTTTTTGGCAGATGAGCAAGACTATGTTGGACGCTCGATTTTAGTTTTGAAAAGGCATTGTGGTTCTATAGCGGAACTAACAGAAGATGAGTGGAAAGAACTTAGGTATCTTATCAAACATTTAGAGACATGTTTAAAAATAACCTTAGGTGCTGATTTTTGTAACTGGAGTTGCCTGATGAATAGCTTCTTTAAAGATTCTGTACCTAATCCACATGTCCATATTCATGTTAGACCAAGGTATAGAAATTCTTTAGTAATTAATGGAAATATTTACAATGACAATGAATTTGGTCACCATTATGCCTTAAAAAAGAAAGAACAGATTAAGGAACAAGATAGAAAGATGGTATATCAAACTATGAAATCGTGGCTAAATTCGCAAATTTGAAGTTATAGAAAGGTACGATGATAGATTTTGATGGGAAAATTAAATGCACAAAATATTTGGAATAAAAGAAAATGTTAAATATGTTACTAGAAAAGGTGCATATCTAATTCTTATTCATGATAATCAAGTTGGTATAGTTCAAACACCAAAAGGATTTTTCTTAGTGGGTGGAGGCTTGAAAAGTGGAGAAAACCATAATGAATGTGTAAAAAGAGAATGTATTGAAGAAGTTGGATGTGACGTTTCTGTAAAAAATAAGGTGTGCTCTGCGGAAGCATATTGTGTCCATCAAACAATAGGATATTTTCATCCAATTCAGACCTATTATGTTGGTGAATTGCTTTCAAAAGTATCTGTTCCTGTAGAAAAAGACCACTTTTTTTTGTGGATTGAATATGACAAAATAAAAGGAAAAATGTTTGTTGAAATGCAAAATTGGGCATTAGAACAATATTTTAGTGAATAAGGAACTGCGATACAACTTCCGGTTTGCAGAGCTGTGAAGCTGTGAAGATTAGAAGTTGGAGGTGGGAAATTTTTTGAAAGTTGTAGTTTTTGATTTGGGCGGGACGTTAATGCAGTATGCAGGGATGCCTGTTTCGTGGGTAGATTATTATTGTCAGGGATTTGATTCAATTATTCAAAAATCCAACAGCAGTATTTCTAAAGAAGCCGTTAAAGAATCACTTTAAATGTTAAAGGAATTCAATCCCAGAATACATTATAGGGAAATTGAATATTCAGCAGTTTTTATTTTTACTAAGATATTAGAGCATTGGCACATCGATATTCCGGTGCAAAGTTGTATAGATATTTTTTGGGAAGGATTAAAGTTAGAGGTTGAAATATATTCGGACACTTTGGATGTATTACAAAAACTAAAGGAAAATGGTTATGTGATAGCAACGCTTACTGATTTACCCAATGCAATGCCTGATGAAATTTTTAAAAGGGACATATCAAAATTGCTTGGCTTTTTCGATTATTATATTTCCTCTTCTGTTGCAGGATATAGGAAGCCAAATTGTAAAGGACTTCAAATGATAGCTGAAAAATTTGACATTCCGATTACAGAGTTGGTTTTTGTTGGTGATGAAGAAAAAGACAGAAAAACAGCTTCTAATGCTAATTGTAAATTTGTTCAGATACAACGTACAAATAAGAAAGATGAGAACATTAGTAGTTTGTATGAATTATTAGAAATACTGTAGCAGAGAGCAACTTCCAGTTGAACAGATATAAAATGATTATGATTGGAAGCCAGTTTCTAACGAGGTGCTTTGAACGGCATTAACAGAATGAACAATAGAAAGAAAAATGGGAAGAAATGGGCAAAAACTTAATTACAGAACGGATGATTTTAAAAAGCATATCTTATTCAGACCTACACCCACCCCGAGTATGAAGGACTTTACCGTTGGATTTTAGTGAGAAAGACAGATAAACGAAAAATGGGAACTTGCGGTTTTCACTGTTTTAATAAAGAGGAAGGAACGATTGAGATAGGGTATGACTTGCAGGAAGAATTTTGGGGAAATGGATATATGCAAGAAGCTTTGAAGGAAATAATAGGATATGGAATGGAGAAAATGATGTTAAAGCAGATCTATGCGCATATATATTTTGGCAATGAAAAATCCATTGCAGTTTCTGAAAAGCTTGGCTTCATCAAAAGCCAGGAAGTGTATAATTACACATTAGGGAATAAGGACTATTTGCATCATATATATTTTTGGGATTGCAGCAACCTGAAATTAGGCAAAAACAGGAAAACTGCTCATAACACAAGTGGCGAAAATAGATTATAGAAAGGTTCGTAGAAACGGAGGTGAGAAGAAAATGGAGATATTTATTGATGAAATTATATTAAGGACCGTTACAGAGGGTGATATTGAAGAAATTGCAAGGATGTGGGACTGCCCCAATGAAGTGACAATAGAAGATGCTTATCAGGCGTTAAAATATATGGAACAGACTCATAATAAAAACCGCCCGAAGGCAATCTGCCACTTATGCCTTGCTGTATTTCAAAAGAAGAACCCAAAAAAGATAATAGGATGGTGTGGATTAGATGGGGAAGCAGAACCAGGAAAGACGGTTTTATTTTATAATATAGATAAGGAATTCCGAAATAGGGGTTATGCAACACAATGCGTTATAGAATTACTAAAATATGCTTTTGAGGGTATGGAGTATGATGTAATTTATGGCGGCTGTTCCAAAGACAATTATGCATCCTATAGAGTCATGCAAAAAGTGGGTATGAGAAATGATGCCTTTTATGAAAATGGGGATCCTGTTTTTTGCATAGATAAGGAAGCTTATCACTATGAAGTAAAAAAGGTTATGGAAAAGTAACATAACCTAATTGAACTGTCTTCAGCATCAATCAGAAATGGTTGGTGCTTTTCATTTTGAAGGGGGAAAACAGATGGCCAAAATCATTTTTACTTCCAGTTACACGAAGGACACACCACCAGCCCATCTGGAAAACTATGTCCGTTACATCAGCACCAGGGAAGGGGTAGACAAGATAGACGAAAGCAAAAGCCATTTATCCGCTTCAAAAAGTCAGAAAAGACTCATCAAACAGCTGCTTCAGGATATTACAAAGGCTAATGAATTATTAGAGTATAAAGATTTCTGTCAGAAGCCTACCATGGGGAATGCTTCTGCGTTTATTTCCTGTGTGCTGGAACAGAACATGGATTGACTTTGAAAAAGAAAAATTATATAGACTACATTGCAAACCGCCCCCGCGTGGAACGGATAGGAGGGCATGGGTTATTCACAGATGCAGGCCGGCCGGGCTATGACCGCGGGGAACAATGGATGGCGCTGCTCCGTTCCAAACGTGCCATGCTCTGCCGGGAAATGAAAATCGACAGTGCCAGTCTGCGTTGGTATGCGGCGTTGCTAAAAATACTGTAATCTATAACCCTTTTCACCTATTTTAACATAGCAGTTGCTAAAAATAATGTAATCTATAGACCTTTTCACCTATTTTAACCTAGCAGTCGCTAAACATACCATGTTCTATAGCTCTTTTCACCTATTTTAACCTAGCAGTTGCTCGGTTAAAATAGGTGAAAAGGGTTATAGAACATGGTATGTTTAGCAGTTGCTCGGTTAAAATAGGTGAAAAGGGCTATAGAACATGGTATGTTTAGCAGTTGCTACGTTAAAATAGGTGAAAGGAGCTATAGGACATGGTAGGTTTAGCAGTTGCTCGGTTAAAATAGGTGAAATGTGCTATAGAACATGGTATGTTTAGTAGTTGCTATGTTAAAATAGGTGAAAGGAGCTATAGAACAAGGTATATTTAGCAGTTGCTACGTTAAAATAGGTGAAAGGAGCTATAGGACATGGTAGGTTTAGCAGTTGCTCAGTTAAAATAGGTTGATAGAATGGTAGCTGGGTTAGCAGTACCACAATGAGGGGCATTATCCCCATGTGCACTTGATGGTTTATTCCGCTAAGGACAATGACGGATATCTCACTGAAAAATCCATTGAGGCCATGCGTTCCGAACTGGCACACGATATATTCCGGCAGGACTTCGCACATATATATGAAGAACAGAACCAGGCCAGTGAGGAGTTAAAAGCAGGTGCCGCTGATGTTATAAGGGATCTGATGGAGACGTTGCAATCCGGCACACTGGCCAGCCCAGAGATAGAGCAGATGATGATACGGCTGTCAGAACGCCTGCAGAATACCGGCGGCAAAAAGGTGTACGGATATCTCAAACGGGATATAAAGAACCTGATTGATAACATCATGGATGAGCTGGCAAAGGACAGCAGGGTGGATGCCTTATATCAGGCATGGGGAAAATACCAGAACGAAATACTTTTGATGTATCGGAATGAGGTACCCCCTTTGTCTCCATTATCACAGCTGCCTAAATTTAAGAGTATTAACAATATGGTGATTGCCGAAGAACTGAAGCTGGGCAGTCACTATATTTCATTTGAAGTTGATTTTACAGAGCCGGCAGTACCTGACGATACCGTGGCGGAGCTGGGAGAGGAAGCAGCAGCTGAAATAATTCCTGAAAAATACGAATCAGACGAGTCCGCCATTGCCAGAGGGAGGAGACCCGGGAATAATAAATGGTGGAGCCGGGAGTACAAGCTTGCCAGACAGTTTGCGCTTGACTGTGTGCGGATACAGGTGAAGGCAGAACCTGGCTGGCGTAAACAAGCAGAACTGCTCTGGATAAGGGAATCGATTATACAGAGTATGGGATAAAAGGAGTATCAGGAAACAGAAGTTCCTGAAAACAAATTGGATAATTCTATAGGGATGAAAGGGAGAGACATATTCCAACTATTCCGTAATTAAAGAGGAAAGATTTAGAAAAATGACGTGCTGGATCCTTTTGCTTTGAGCTTAAGAAACAATTGACAATATGACCAGAAACATCTATAATTACTATAGTAAATAAATTGACTGTAAATAAATTTACCGAAGGAAAATGAATATGACAAAAAACGATAAACGGAACGCATATCTGTATTGTAAGTTTCGTGATGAGCAGTTTGCCCTCTATGATGAGTACGCCAAAAAGAATGGAATGCTTATGAAAACCCTGCTCGTTCTGAATGTTCTCTATTATGCCAAAACTGGCATGACACAGCGGGATATTTGTCAGAAAACATTTCAATCAAAACAGACAGTGAATTTGATTATTAAAAATCTTTTAAATGATGGGTACATTACTGTTTGCGAAGACCCGGATAACGGGAGAAATAAACTTGTGGCAATGACTGATAAAGGACGGGCCTATGCGAAGGTACCGGTTACACACATCACGCATTCGGAGGATACTGCAATGTCCATGTTCACACCGGAGGAACAGGAGCAGCTAATCAGCCTGTCAAGGAGATTTACAAAAAACTTGACGGATTTAATCAATGGAAGCGGGGATGAAACATGATACTTAACACAGGCGGCAGAACAGACACTGTTCAATATTATACAAAATGGCTTTTAAAACGATTTAAAGAAGGCTATGTGCTTTCGCGCAATCCTTTGTTCCCAAACAAGGTTACTCACTATGAACTAACCCCGGATAAGGTAGATTGTGTTGTATTCTGCTCTAAAAATTATGAGCCGATACTAAATGAACTGAGGGGCGTTACAAGCAAATTCAACACCTATTTTCACTACACCATAACCGCTTATGGTAAGGACATGGAACCCGGTGTGCCGACCATAAAAAAAAGTATGGAAACGCTGAAAAAGCTATCGGCCATTGTTGGAAAACAACGTGTTGCATGGCGGTATGACCCTGTGCTGCTGACAGGAAAATATACGATTCAAACACATCTGGATACCTTTGAGAAGATGGCAAAGGAGCTTGCTCCTTTCGTTGATCGTTGCATTTTCAGCTTTGTAGAGATGTATAAAAAGCTGGAAACCAATATGCCGGAGCTGATACCGCTTACAGATACGGACAGGGCTGTCCTGGCAAAAGGTTTCGGAGAGACAGCCGCAAAATATGGTTTATATATTCAGACCTGCGGAACAAACGGTGAATATTCGCAATACGGGATACATTCTTCCGGGTGTATGACACTTGATATTCTTGGTGGTGCAAACGGTATTGTGTTTAGGGACTTAAAACACAAAGGAATGCGTCAAGGCTGCCATTGTATCGACAGCCGTGATATCGGTGCATACGATACCTGTCTGAACGGCTGTAAATACTGCTACGCAAACAAGAATCCCAAAAAAGCATTTGAGAATTACAAGTACCATGATCCGGATTCCCCGCTTCTTTTAGGGCATTTAAAGGAAACGGATACCGTTCAGGAAGGAATGCAAAAGACCTATCTAAAAGGCGGTATCACCTTCGGACAGCAAGAATTGGATTTGTAAAAGAGAAAAGAGGGAAACGGAATGGAATTATTTGAGGCCATCAAGAAAAGAAGAATCACCAGAGAATTTTCTGATAAAGAAGTTGAATTCTCGTGTATTGAATCCATGATTGAAGCCGGCACATTGGCCCCGACAGAAGTATTTATCAGTTAATAGGCTGTAAAAGAGGATACGCTCTCCCTTGTATCATTGGTGTCGGACATCCAAGTGAAACAGCCTATTATCCGGAAGAAGCAGAGTTTGATAAAAATAGAATTCATATAAATCGGTGGTAATGGCGATGGAATTTAATGAAGTTATCAATAAAAGAAAAACCAGCAGAGAATTTACAAATAAGGAAGTGGATTTTGAAGCCATAAAAAGTATTCTGGAGCAGTACGATACATATCCGGAAAAGCAAATGTATATGGGGAAATGGTAAAATGGAGCAGCTTATTATTAAACAAATCGAAACAAAAAATGTGCTGACCAAGTCTAATCTTCCCGTCAGTGATTATTCCGTTAATCCCTATGTAGGTTGTACTCACGCCTGCAAATATTGTTATGCAAGTTTTATGAAGCGCTTTACCAATCACACGGAGCCTTGGGGCGATTTTTTAGACGTAAAGATATGGCCTGCAATCAAAAATCCGCAGAAATATGCTGGCAAGGAACTGTTCTTTGGCTCTGTTACAGACCCCTACAATCCGCAGGAAGAAATTTGCCTGCGTACCCGCACATTACTGGAGCAGCTGCAAGGCAGCGGGATTACGTTAAGCATACAGACCAAATCCGATTTGGTTCTTCGGGATCTTGATTTGATAAAAACCTTTCCGGATGCAAGAGTTGGGTTCAGTATCAATACACTTGATGAAGCCTTTAAGGACGATATGGACAAGGCGGTCAGTATTCAAAGAAGATTGTCTGCGATGAAACAGGTTTATGAAGCGGGTATAAGAACCACCTGTTTTATATCACCTATTTTTCCGGGTATTACAGATGTTCCGGCTATCATTGACAGAGTAAAGAATCAATGCAATCTGGTGTGGCTGGAAAACCTGAATCTTCGCGGCAGCTATAAGTCAGCCATAATGGAATACATCAAAGAAAGACATCCTGACCTGATTTCGTTATATGATGAAATCTATCGGAATGGCAGCCGGTTTTATTGGGAAACCCTGGATCGTAGTATCCGTTCCTATGCGGAAGAAAACAGGCTGGAATATGTGCGTGCTGATGACAGTATGAAAAATCCGTTTGATGCCCCGCCTGTTATTGTAAATTATTTCTACCATGAAGAAATCAAAAAAACTGCAAGGAAAGGTGGTTAATGAAATGCCAGAAATGCCTGAAGTTGAAGTAATCAGAAGAATCCTTGAGCCACAGCTTAAAGATAAGCAAATTACAGATGTTGAAATTTTGAACAAGCAGGTTATTGCTTATCCCGATGAAAATATCTTTGCAGAATTGCTTACAAAGCAGACAATTAGGAGTATGAGCCGCAGAGGAAAATATCTTACCATTCATTTTGATAATGGGGACAGTCTTGCGCTCCACCTGAGGATGACGGGACAGCTGCTTGTAATGCCGCAGGATATGCCGGTTGAAAAGCATACGCATCTACTTGTAACTTTATCTGACGAGATGCAGATCCGCTACATAGATGTGCGCCGTTTTGGCCGGTTTTGGTATCTGAAATCCGATGAAGCTGATACTCTCACAGGGCAGGATAAGCTGGGAACAGAGCCTTTAGATGATGCGCTTACCCCATCCTATCTGAAATATAAACTTGCCAAAAGAAAAAAAACAATTAAAGAGATGTTGCATGACCAGTCCATTGTGGCCGGTATCGGGAATATTTACTCTGATGAAATACTATTTGCTGCAGGAATTTATCCGGAAACGAAGTGTACGGATTTGGAAGATTCCGACTGGAACAGGCTATCTGCAAAAATAAAGGAAGTCATTGCCTGGGGCGTTGATGTCAATAAAATGACTCCTGAGGAATACCTTGCAGGTAAGGGAAAGGAATACCGCAATATTCCATATTTGCGTGTTTACGGCCGTCTTGGTCAGCATTGCGGAGATTGCGGGACGATAATAGAAAAAATAACCATAGGTGGGCGCAGCAGCTGCTTTTGCCCGGTTTGCCAGAAAAAGCTATGATGGTAGCGCAAATACTTAATGTTGTCTGAAAAGTTAATTCAAAACATTGTTGAAGTTCTCACGGAGCCTTTTCAGGAAAAGTTCTGCTATCGGGGTGAAAACCTGGTACTTTTTCCATATCAGGTATATGTTTGATTCGAGCTTAGGCGTAAGAGGGCGGAAAACAAGGCCTGTATCGGGATGCGTGTCAATGAGATGCTGGAATGTTAAAAGGTAGCCAAGCCTTTCTTTAACAAAGAGTGAACCATTATAAGATAAACGGAACGATCCTTCAAGGTGCAGTTTATCCATACGGTTGCCACACCATTTAGGAATGTCATAGTTCCAACTTTGTTCGGAACAAAACAAGGGAAGCCCAATGAGGTCATCGACACAGATGGCCTCTTTTGCTGCCAGCGGACAATCCGCAGGCATGACAATACCCCACAAATCAACGCCGGGAAATGCTAAATAGTGGTATTTTGCCTGGTTGGGTTCCTGTACCAGTACCGCAAAATCAATTATTCCTTTGTCAAGTTTTTCTGTGACCTGTTCTGTGTCGCCGCTGGTGATATGGTAATGCAAGTCCGGGTATGCCTCTTTGAATTTTCGGATAACAGAAGCAAGATGTCTGATTTGATAAGATTCTGCCAGGCCAAAGTAAATATCCCCGCCTAAAACGTCATCTAAGGTCTGAAATTCTTCCGTGATTTTGTCAGCCAATTTGATCAAATCCGCAGCCCGTTTTCGCAGCAAAATTCCTTCTTCTGTTAGTTGGATACTAAAACTGTGCCGTGTGAACAGTTTTTTTCCAAGCTCATCTTCCAGGGTTTTTAGCTGCTTGGAAAGTGTAGGCTGGGTAACGTGAAGCAGTTCTGCTGCCCTTGTCATATTTTCTTCTCTTGCAACTGCAAGAAAATATCTCATGGTTCTAAGTTCCATATCTCTGCTCCTTTTAATGATATTCATAAATTTCATATCATGATATAAAGTATAGCCATTAGCAGCTCAAAAATCAAGAAAGTATAATAAAGACACAACAAGTAGAGAAAGGATGAGAATATAAAATGAGGAAACTTAAATTAACAAACGAATGGGACAAAACATTTCCTCTAAGTGAAAAGGTGAACCATCGCAAGGTGACGTTCCATAACCGTTACGGTATTACACTGGCGGCAGATCTCTATGAACCTAAAGCGGCATTTGGGGAACTGGCGGCGATTGCGGTATGCGGACCATTTGGCGCGGTTAAGGAACAGGCGGCTGGCCTGTATGCTCAGACCATGGCAGAGCGCGGTTTTCTCACGATTGCATTTGACCCCTCCTATACTGGTGAAAGCGGCGGGGAACCCCGGTATATGGCTTCACCGGACATTAACACCGAAGATTATCAGGCGGCGGTAGATTTCCTTTCTGTTCAGGACAATGTTGACCCGGAAAAAATCGGCATTATTGGTATCTGCGGATGGGGCGGTCTGGCTCTGAATGCAGCTGCATTGGATACCCGTATTAAGGTGACAGTAGCCTCCACGATGTATGATATGTCCCGTGTCAATGCTAACGGTTATTTTGATGCGGTGGATTCTGCTGATGCCAGATATACGAAAAAAGCGGCCATGAATGCGAGGCGGACTGCCGATTATGAAAATGACAGCTATGCTCTGGGCGGCGGTGTTGTTGACCCGCTCCCCAATGATGCCCCTTTTTTCGTGACAGATTATCACGACTATTACAAAACCGGGCGCGGATATCATAAACGCTCCTTAAATTCCAACGGAGGATGGAATCAGATTGGATGTATGTCATTTATGAACCAGCCGATTTTACGGTACAGTAATGAAATCCGCAGCGCTGTATTGGTAATTCATGGGGAGAAGGCCCATTCCTGCTATTTCAGCCGTGATGCGTATGCGGCTATGGTAAAGGATAACCTTTACACGTATAATAAGGAATTGCTGATGATTCCGGATGCCGTTCATACGGACCTGTACGATGGTGGCGGAAAAGATGCCATTCCATTTGATAAAATCCAGACATTCTTCATGGAATATCTGAAATAAGCGGATAGTCAATAAATGGCTGGCGAGAACTGAAACAGCGGACGGCTTTGTATTTGAAACGCCTGTATCTTACGGGCATCCCGGCGGATGTATTCAATCAGTGCTTGACCGGATGTTTTACGCCCGGACAGATTTATTTGAACATAAGCCGGAAGCCGCAGTTGCGTCGGCCCGAAGGGGCGGGACGACGGCAGCATTGGAGGCGCTGAACAAGTATCTGACGATTGCACAGATGGCCGTACCTGGTTCTACTTATTGGAACATGGTTCACGGCACGACACCGGAAGAGGTGCGTCAGGATTTAGGGGATGCAGATCATGTAGAGCTGCCACAGGCGGAAAGAACCTATACGACGAATTTTATCAGATAAATTCGTGGATGGGAAGAAGTAGTATCATAGGTAAATCTGTAACAAAGTAGTTGAGAAGCAACGAGCCTGCAATAGGAGGTGAAAGCCATGTTAAAACAAATATTAGCTTTTTTTCTTACCGCTACTATGGTAATAACATTAACTGCTTGTGATGTAAATTCTTATGGGCAGTCTGCAAACTCTGACGAATCATTTTCAGAAGCGGAATTTTATGACAGTCAAGATAAGACGGAGGGGGAAATCATCAGTGACCAATTTGAGACAGAGGAGGATCGTAAAGTGTTAACAGTTTATTTCTCCTGTTCAGGTACTACGGAGCAATTAGCACAGTATGTGTCTGCTATTTTAGGGGCGGATCTGTATAAAATTACACCAGAAGAACCTTATAGTGAACAAGACCTGGCTTATTATACAAATGGACGGGCAGACAAAGAGCAAGCCGATGCTTCCATACGGCCTGCAATTTCCAGCAGCGTTGAAAATATGGGGCAATATGATATTGTACTGATTGGCTATCCGATTTGGCATGGGCAGGCTCCGAGAATTATTAGTACCTTTTTGGAAAGCTATGATTTTTCGGGGAAAATGATTGTTCCATTCTGCACTTCCCATAGCAGTGGAATTGGTACCAGCGATACGGATCTGCATAATTTGGCTGAGACAGCAAACTGGCTGGCCGGACAAAGGTTTTCAGGAGATACTACGAAAGGCGAGATTGCAGAGTGGATTGACGATATTGAACTGCTTCAGAAAGAAGGTATGGTTTCACACGTCCGGAAGTTTGATTTTGAGAGCCAAACAGTGATGTTAAACAGTGGTTATGAGATGCCGATTAATGGTTTGGGGACATATAGCCTTCACGGTGACGAGTGTATTGATTCTGTAAAATCTGCTTTGTCAAATGGCGTGCGACTTATTGATACTGCGTCTGTTTACGGAAATGAGGAGGAAGTCGGCCAGGCTGTCCGGGAGGCAATCGATGAAGGAATCATCAGGCGTGAGGATATTTTTGTTACCACAAAAATCTATCCGGGCAGTGAGATGGAAAACCCGGAGCAGTCTGTTCAGTCGTGTTTGGATCGGCTGAACATTGATTATGTGGATATGATGCTCTTACATCATCCTGACGGCAATGATGTAAAGGCATATAAAGCGATGGAGCAGTTTGTGAAGGACGGGAAAATCCGATCTATTGGATTATCCAACTGGTATGTAGAAGAACTGACGGAATTTCTGCCACAGGTTGATACGGTGCCGGCACTAGTTCAGAATGAAATCCATCCCTATTATCAGGAGAATGATGTAATCCCATTCATTCAGGATTTAGGTATTGTGGTGCAGGGCTGGTATCCACTTGGCGGCAGAGGACATACAACGGAATTGCTTGGCGATGAGGTGATAACTCAAATTGCAGAAGTACATGGAAAATCTTCGGCACAGGTAATACTGCGTTGGAACCTGCAGAAAGGCGTAGTGGTTATTCCAGGTTCCAGCAATCCGGATCATATTCGTGAGAATACAGAATTATTTGATTTTGAACTGTCGGAGGATGAGATGAATCAAATGAATGCGCTGGATCGTGGTGAAAAGCATGATTGGTATTGAAACAGTAAATGGAATATAATACCTACTTTTTATATTTCGCAAGCCAACTTGCCATCCGGGCCTTCTTTTTTGGTATGAATTTTTTCTGTTCCGGCGGCAATGGCAGTCTCATAAAGTTGCTTTAATAACGGAGCAGCAGGAGGGATGGGAATTGCGGCAGCAAAGAAATTCGCAGAATAGGGTGCAGCAGTAGTGCTTTCCAAAGAGGATGTATGGAACATGCTGATCCAGGCAATATGACGGAAAGGTGGTATTTGTATGAAATATCGAAAATTATCTCACGGGGAAGAACAAATAAGCATTATCGGTATGGGTGCTTCTGTAATCGGTGAACAGCCTGATAAGAAGATTATCGAAATGGTACAGTTTGCATTGGATGCGGGAATCAATTATTTTGACTTGGCCGGCGGACACGCAAGTATTTTTACGGCATATGGGAGAGCCTTAGAGGGGCGAAGAAAAGAGGCCATGCTGCAAGTGCATTTTGGGGCAAACTATGTAACCGGCGAATATGGATGGACAACCAATCTGAGTACGGTCAAAAAATCCATTGACTGGCAGCTTAAAAATCTGAGAACAGATTATATTGATTTTGGATTTATCCATTGTCTTGATGAAGAGACGGACCTGATTACTTATGAAAGGAACGGTGTGCTTAGATTTATCATGGACTTAAAGGCACAGGGAGTAGTAAAGCATATCGGTCTTTCAACCCACGCTCCGGAACTTGCAAACAGGGTGCTGGACAAGAATATTCTCGATATGCTGATGTTTTCCATCAATCCAATGTATGATTATGGGCAGGGAGACTTCGCAATCGGAAGCGATGGTGAAAGGCAGAAGCTTTACGGGCGATGCGAAAAGGAGGGAGTTGGCATCTCTGTTATGAAACCATTTAATGCGGGGCAGCTCCTGGATGCAAAAAAATCCCCCTTCCATCAGGCGTTGACTACAGCACAGTGTATCCAGTATGCACTTGATAAACCGGGCGTTTTGACTGTATTGGGCGGTCCAGGTAATGTAAAGCAGCTGAAAGAAATTCTTTCTTACCTAGATGCATCGGAGGAAGAACGCGACTATTCTATCATTAGTACGCTTACACCCGATGAGTCAGTTGGAAAATGTGTTTATTGTAAGCATTGTCACCCGTGTCCTGCAGGTCTTGACATCGGACTTATCAATAAATATTATGACTTGGCGCTGTTAGGAGACACCTTGGCAAAGGAACATTATTTGACATTAGAAAAGACAGCATCTGACTGTATAGCCTGCGGACACTGCAATAAAAGATGCCCTTTTAAGGTACTACAGATGGAACAAATGGAAGAAATCAGGAAATACTTCGGGAAATAAGTTGATATAATTATAAGAAAATGTAAGTCCGAAAATGATCATACCGGGGAATTTGGGATAACGGTGGATAAGGTATCATCGGACAGCTACTTGGCCGGGAACAGATTTACAGTGCTGTTCGGAAATTGATAAGGAGTAAAAATGATAGAGAATATATCCTGGGTATTTTTCGACATTGGTTCAACTATTATCAACGAACAATTTGCATATGAGCATAGATTTAAAGAAATTGCCGAAGCTGCAAATATATCTTATTATAAAGTGTATCAAATGGTGATTAATTACTATAAGCAAAATAAAAAAGGTGATTTAGAAGTTGCCAGGGCATTAGATGTTACCCTATCAAAATGGCATAGTGAAGACGAAGTGTTATATGAAAATGCCTCCCAATGTTTGGAAATAATAAAGAAAAAATATAAGATTGGTATTATTGCAAACCAACCATTTGGCACAGTAGAACGTTTAGAGAAACATGGGATATTACAGCACATTGATTTAGTGATTGCATCTGCCGAAGAGGGAGTTGCAAAACCAGATAAGCGGATATTTGAAACGGCATTAGAACGTAGCGGATGTAAATCTGAAAACGCAATAATGATTGGAGATAGAATTGACAATGACATCGTTCCGGCAAAAAGTTTGGGTTTTCATACTATTTGGATAAAGCAGGGGTTTGGACAGTATTGGAAGGTGACATGTGAGCAAGAAAAACCTGATTATACGGTAACCTGTTTATCGGATATAATTTTAATCCTTTAAAACAACTTCCGTTTCTTAAAGAGAAAGCATGATTATTTATTTCTTCTAAACTTTTGCAATTGAATATTCGTCTTTCATCGTTTGCGGCCCATCAAGCAGTAAGTCTTTCCTAAAGATTTGCTGCTTTTTTTATGTGTGCGCCTGGCGGCGCCCGTTTCTAACGGGTGTAAGCCCCGAATCCGCCCGGCAGTGGAAAGGATATAGCCGAAGCCCAATAACTGCACGGAATCACGGGGGATAAATGTGGCAGATGGATGGAGAGAAAGAAACGTGTGGTACCCAGGGAGGTCTGCAAGGAATGCTCTGAAAGGGGCAACCGCTGCTGGAAGGCAGCGCTGAACTTGCAGAAGTCAGCAGAGGCCATAGTGTGCGACTTGAAAGTCGCTGTTTGGATTGTGCAATAAGCACTGCCACTTCCATTTCGTGGTATTTCTACCGCATAGTGCCCAGTAAGCAATGAACGGTGCGGAGCAGCGGGACAAAGTGAGAAAGACGGTAGCCATAACCGTCCTATTGCGAGAAAAAAATGTGCATGGCTAACATATGTGAACTGTTGTAAGGGCCGTCAGTCGTGTGAAAGGTGAAAGATTGGCTGATACACCTTGGCTAAAAGAGCACGGAGCCGGGGGTATGGTAATTACTATGGTACTATATCGAAATGGACAGAGCGCTCCCGGTCTATAGACAGAACCTAAACACATTAGAATTATTCAGGCAGCGGAACAAGGTAAACCCTATACGCTCCCATTGGGTAGGCAAATCATAAGAGATGCACAATGCGTAGAGGGCAGAGGATACCGGAAAAAGCGAAAGCCAGGGTGTAATGCCTAGGATAGGGATTCAAGATTTGTCCCACCCGAAAGGGGAGCAGACTTCCGGTGCGTATCGATTACATGAAAGATTTGGAATCTGTGTATGTACCAGGTTCAAAGACACGAAAGTGAGGACAGTACAGACGAATGAAACTGCAATGGAAAGGGATAGATTGGAAACAGGCAGAGGAAAACGTTAACAGGCTACAAATCAGGATTGTAAAGGCAACATTGGAACAAAAGTGGAGGTTGGTAAAGAGGCTACAATACCTTGTGACACATTCATTTTATGCGAAAGCCTTGGCGGTAAGGAGGGTAAGCACAAATAAAGGGAAAAAGACACCAGGAATTGACGGCGTCGTGTGGAGTACGGACAGAGAAAAGATAGAGGCAGTAATGCGGTTGAACCCTCAGACATACCATGCATCGGCTCTGAAACGGGTGTACATCGAGAAATTTGGCAAGAAAGAGAAACGTCCGCTGGGAATACCAACAATGAAAGACCGGTCAATGCAGGCATTACAGCTCCTGGCACTGGAACCAGTGGCAGAGACCACGGCAGACAGGATTTCGTTCGGATTCAGGAAATACCGGAGCCCGGAAGATGCAAGAGAATACGCATTCAGTGTTCTGAGCAGGAAAGATTCAGCGCAATGGATACTGGAAGGCGATATAAAAAGCTGCTTTGACAAGATAAGCCATCAATGGATAGCAGACAACATTCCAACGGACAAAAGAATCCTGAAAGAGTTCCTGAAGTGCGGCTATGTAGAAAAAGGGAGGCTATACCCTACAGAGGAGGGGTCACCACAAGGCGGAGTCATTTCACCAACTTATGCAAACATGGTGTTAGACGGACTTGAGCCGATGATACTGGGAGTGTATTGGGCAAGTAAGAAAGGAACGGTAAGTGTTAAGAATAACCGGAATAAGGTACATGTGGTCCGTTTTGCTGATGACTTCATAGTGACAGCCGCTAATAAGAAAGCACTAGAGGAAATCCGGGAGATGATAAGCGATTTTCTGGTGCCAAGAGGTTTGAAACTGTCGGAAGAGAAGACACTGATAACCCACATAGATGACGGATTCGATTTCCTGGGGTGGAACTTTAGAAAGTATAAAGGAAAACTGATAATAAAACCATCGAGGAAATCAGTTGAGAAAGTGACAAAGGCAATCAGCTGTATTATAAAAGATAACCACACTGCCCCACAGGAAATGCTAATCCGCAAGTTAAACGAAGTCACAAAAGGATGGGCAGATTACCACCATTCAGCATGTGCAAAAAGCACATATGGGAAACTTGACCACCGGATATGGGAAATGCTATGGAAATGGGCAAAAAGGAGACACCCAAACAAAGGAAAACACTGGATAAAGGAGCGATACTGGAAAACCCATAAAGGGAGAAAGTGGAGCTTTATGACAGAAAAGAATATCTTGTTCTTAATGAGTGATATGCCAATCGTACGAAAAGGACAAATAGCAATGAACAAAAACCCGTTTCTGGAGAAAGCGTACTATGAAGAGAGGTCAAGAAGGCACCGATATAATCGAAAGAAGGCAATAAGTTCCAATAGAGCCGCGCAAATAGGATACTATGCGTTATAGATACGTGAGCGGAATGCGGTGAAAGCTGCACGTTCCGTTCTTTGGGGAGGGAGAGACCGCAAGGAATCCCCCTTACCCGACAGCTGTTTTTTTAGTAAAGGGCCGAATCAATAGGAGTCTTTAGTACGACTTGGAAAGGGGGAATGAGCGATGGGTGCAGAAAACACGGAAAGCTGCTCACAAAGAGATAGCGCGGAACGCAAAGGGTATGTGAGAGCGCACCGCTCGTTCAACCGGATATGGAAGGTAAGGGACAGTGCGGAGCCAGATATCTTGAGTAAGATACTGGATAAGGATAACCTGAACAGGGCTTACAAGAGAGTGAAGGCAAACAAAGGAGCGCCGGGAATAGATGGAATGACCATCGAAGAAGCGCTATCATGGCTGAAGGAACACAGCCACGAACTCGTAGAGAGAATCAGGAAAGGGAAATACGGCCCATCTCCTGTAGGAGGGTGGAAATCCCGAAGCTGGAAGGTGGATTAACGGTATACACACTTTTACATACCGTTAAAACCAGTATTTAAGCTGTGTGGCAGGGTAGGGTTACATTTTATAGACCGAACCCACGAGCAACCTTGACAGCCTCAACGAAGCGGTGAACCTGAAATCTCTTTCAAAAAACGTCAGGATAAAACGGTGGTTCTGGTTTCCCACAGACAGTCCACCATGCGTTTAGCCGATGTTGTTTATTCCGTGGAACAGAGGAGGGTGAGTTGATGAGAATAAAAAAGACTGTTGTTTTTGGTAACAGGCGGCATTTGCCTGGTGCTTGGAAGTGTGGGTATGCTACCTTGTTTATTTCCTGGCGGGGGTGAAAACAATCCGGGAAAATCAGGAAAGCGAAGCGGCCCTGTAAAGGTAGCCGCTTCCTGGAAACCGTAGCTATTTACCGGTAAGTTACGATTCATGAAACCTTCATAATATCTTAAGCTTTCCTTATATGGACAACGAATACGGCATATGCTATGATTAACTGCATGGGATTTGTTTGCTGTGGCCCGGAAAAGGCCGGAAACGTTTACAAAGGAAGCAGTTATGGATGATAAAAAAAGAACATCAGGAAATCATAGAAGAAAAAAGAAAAAACACAGTTATGGGGCAGCGATGTACCCGACCCTTGCCGTGAGATGGATTAAGAAAAATAAGACAATGTCTATAGCCCTGGCGGCGCTGTTGATAGTGGTGGCAGGTACCGGTATTCTGGTAGGCTGGGGAATGGGAAAAGGCAGGACGCAGAAGACGGCGGGGGAAACACAGGAAGCTATGGCGGGTTCGGTTACACCTGCGGAGGAAACGGGAGAGCAGCAGGAGAGCGCTGCGGCCCCTTTGCTGGAAAATGAATACCCGGAGGTCAATGAGCTGATTACCAAGTACCATCAGGCGCTGCAGTCGGATGATATGGAAACCATAAAGACACTGTTGGATTATGCGGAGGACAAGGAACTGCTTCGTATGCAGGAGAACGGTTCTCATATTGAATCCTATAACAATATTGTTTGTTATACCAAACCGGGCCTGGATGCGGACAGCTATGTGGTATATGCCTGTTATGATGTGAAGTTCATCGGATTTGATACCCTGGTGCCCGGGCTGACCCCGTTTTATGTCAGCCGCGAGGACGACGGGACGTATTATATCCGGGACTGGGAGCATAACCCGGAAGAGGCGGCCTATGCCAATGAGGTGACTGCACAGGAGGATGTGGCGGCTCTGTATGAGCGCATTAAGAATGAATCTGCACAGATACTGGAAGGAGATGAAGCCCTTTCCCAATATCTGTCCAGCTATCTTAACGATATGATGGTAGCGGTTGGAGAAGCGCTGAAGGAGCAGGAGAACACGCCGGAAACCACGGAGGTACCTGCAGAAAGTACGGCATCTGCGGAAAGTGAAAGCCAACAGGCACAGGAGCCTTCCCAGCCTTCACAGCCCGCCCCTGTTGCGGCAAAGGTCCCCAACAGTGGGGAATTCACGGTATCGGAAACCGTAAATGTCAGAAAGAGCGCGAATGAGAATTCGGAAAGAATCGGTGTCTGCTATTCCGGTGAAAAGCTGGAAATACTCATGAAACAGGCAGACGGCTGGACCAGGGTCAAGTTCAACGGCCAGACAGGGTATGTGAAATCAGATGTTTTGAAATAATAACGTAACAGTTACCTGATAGAAGGATAAAAAACGGAAAAAGGAACCGCATGTCAGCGATGACATGCGGTTCCTCTGCGTTACTTATCAAGATAATCGTGCTTCTCAGCTCCGGCCGAATAACTTCTTGCCGATAAAAATAAAAAGACATGCGCCGATTACAGAAACAATCAGGTTTGCAAAAAAACCGCTGGCATAAAAACCGACCAGACGGAACAGAAAGCTTCCGATCATTCCGCCCACAATTCCCGTAACGATGTTGCGCAGGGTACCGCCCTGTGTATTCATAATTTTACTGGCAATCCAGCCGGCGATAGCACCATATACAATAGATAAAATGAAAGATAACATTTACAGGCCTCCTTTATCGTGTGTCTGTTACTATCATATACATTTCCGTAAGAAAAAGCAATATAGATTCACGAAACTATTTTCCGTTTATCACTCGGTTTATTTCCCTGTTGCATTTTTCGCGTAGGGAGAGTAGCCAGGCGGCTTCGTGAGGATACTTACTGAAGGAGACAGGAGTTTCCAGTCCATCCTCCAGCATACGGAGAACACTTTCCCTGTCGGTCAGCTGTTCCAGAAGCTGCAGCGCCCTCATATCCTGCAGACCCTCCATAAGGACCTCTGCCCTGAGGGAAGCAACAGGGCCGTCCTCCCCCGGATATACCAGAAAGGCATCCCCGGAAGGAAACGCACAACCGGCATCGGTCACGCAATAGGGGTTGATGGAACGACGGGAAAGCATAGTATTCCAAAAATTAAATCCCCACTGAAGAAATCCCTGCATCTGGAATTTATAAAGCTGTATGCCCAGGATACGGTTCCTCTGAGACGGCATGCAGAAAAAGCGGTTTGCCACTTCCCGGTATTGACCGCAGCAATAATACGTCCACAGTCCCGGTACCTGATGTGCAAGAAAAGGCTCTATATGGTTATTACTGCATACAGGAATCCCTACAAGGCCCTGCTCGTAGAATTCATAATCAGACAGGGCATCCATGATAGGAAGACCGTCAATCTGAGACTCCAGAAGACTTTTGGCATACAGATAGGCAGGAATATGCTCTTTATTCGGTTCATCAGATACATGGAAATAGCAGCGTTCCTGTAACTGATGGCTGCGTATAAAATCCATAAGACAGGGCAGGAACGCTTCCAGGAATTCCCGGTACGCATCACTCGCCGCGTCGGTATCCCAGCCGAAAATCTGTTTGAGACATCCCTTTTCACTGGACGGAGATCCCGTCCGGGAAGTGGAGCAGCCATCTTTTTGCAAAGGAGAACCTTCCATAGCCATAATCTTTGGTGCATGCCCGGCTCCCCACTGGGTAAATAAATGGGAAAATTCCAGATAACAGATATGGCAGCGTTCGCATAGTGCCAGCCAGCGTTCCAGCTTTTCAAAGGAAAAGGTATAACCGTTCTCATCCCGATAAACGTCAATTAACTGTACCGTGGTGCGTTCTCCTCCCGGCGCCGTATCCAGAGGAGGCGTGAAAAGAGGGGTGAGGATCATATTGATACCGTACCGTGCGGCAGCTTCCATATATTGAAAGGTAAGCTCCCAGTATTCTTCACTGAAAACAGGGATTTTGTACCAGTCTGCAATGCAGTCCGTATGGAACCATTCCGTATGGATCAGGGTCTGCTCCGGAAGGAGGGCATTCAGACGTTCCAGCTGAAAGCCGCAGCAGCCCAAGACCGTACCGTCCTCTCCAAGGATGGAGACTGTCAGTTCATAGGAGCCGGCAGGAAGGGAGCATTCCGCAGGTACAGTGATCCACAGGCTTCTCCATTGTCCGGGAAGCAGAGTGATGTCCTCTGTGCCGGGATAAAGAGGATCCGGATACAGCCCGGGTGTATTGCGTAGAAGAAAATTGTCGCCGTCCGGGAAAATGGGAAGCTCACTGGGAGCAAGTCCTACCTGCCTTACGGTAACGGCACCGGCTAAGGAGCCGGATACAACTACCCGGGCATGAAAGGTAAGCGGTCCCTCCCAATAATACGCGGTCTGAAAGGAAAAACGTTCATTCAGAAGGCAGGAGGCCCCGGTGTATGCAGTCTGTGGATGGAACGGCTCATCCGGGAAAATTTTTTCCAGAGAACTGACGGTAAGTAAAGTGAGTTT
This sequence comes from Eisenbergiella sp. OF01-20, assembly GCF_003478085.1. Lineage (NCBI taxonomy): Bacteria > Bacillati > Bacillota > Clostridia > Lachnospirales > Lachnospiraceae > Eisenbergiella > Eisenbergiella sp. OF01-20. Next base: position 315,194 of record NZ_QUES01000001.1, read on the forward strand.
GTGTTCGCTCATATGGTTTCCCCCTCGTATTGATTCATTATGGAACAAGGATAGCAAAAATCACGGAAAAACGCCATACTGCGGCTGAAAATGGAGCGAAAAGTGCAAAGAAAAGTGCCGATATGGATACCGGGAAAAAGACGCTTCCGGAGCTTCCTTTCTTCTGGTACTCCCACACGTTTGCTAAAGGCTGCCTGCGTACTCACAGGGCGTGCGGCCCGTGAGTTTTTTGAAGGTTAAAATAACTCGGACTGGAAAAAACGCAGCACTTCCCGTTCACAGATGTTGCCGCATGGTTTCGCGTAAAGCTTCCTGCAGAAACAATAAGGCACATATTTCCTTCCTTTCCGGGAAATATTAGAAAAAGGAATGGATCAAACCAGAATATCGGATATAGGAAAGGAGAGGGAATGGAATTTACCAGAAAGCACGATTACCTGATTTGTGTGGATTCGGACGGGTGCGCCATGGACACCATGGACAGCAAGCATATGCTTTGCTTTGGCCCCTGTATGGTAGAAGAATGGAATTTACAGCCGTGGCAGGATAAAATTCAGGAACAGTGGAATAAAACAAACCTCTATTCCATGAACAGAGGGATTAACCGTTTTCAGGGACTTGCGGTAGCGCTGGAAGAAGTGGATAACAGCTGCCGGCATATTCCGGGACTTGAAGCGTTGCTGGCATGGACGGCGTCTGCACCGGAGCTTTCCAACCAGGCGCTTGCAGGGGAAATTCCAAAATGGGGCGCAAAAGAAGGGCAGGCTTTAAAAAAAGCATTGTCCTGGTCGGAAAAGGTGAATGTAAAAATCAATGCACTGCCGAAGGAAATACTGCAGGCTTTTGACGGAGTGAAGGAAGCGCTGGAAGAGGCCAAAAAGCAAGCGGATGTGGCGGTGGTCTCCTCTGCCAATCGGAAAGCAGTAGAGGAAGAATGGGAGCGTTGCGGACTTCTTTCCTGTACAGATATTCTCCTGACACAGAATGACGGATCCAAGGCACACTGTATAAGCGAACTGCTGAAGCTGGGTTATGAAAAGACAAGGGTAATGATGATTGGCGATGCTCCCGGGGATGAAAAGGCGGCAGGGATCAATGGGATCCTTTTTTTCCCTGTTCTGGTGAAACGGGAAAGGAAATCCTGGGAAAAATTCAGGACAGCCGTGTTCCCGGCTTTTATCCGTGGGGAATGCGACGCAGGCATGCAGGATGGATGGACAGAAGAATTTCACAGCAATCTGAAAGGATAATACGGGATATGGTTGATTTAACAGGAAAGCCTTATTACCTCAAAGAAGAAGACATTAAATGGGTGGAAGAAACAATCAGAGGGATGTCCATTGAGGAAAAGATAGGGCAGCTTTTTGTATACATGGTCAAGAGCAGGGAGCCGGAGGACATGAAATCCGTTTTGGATCGGTTTCATGTAGGCGCAATCCGTTATCATAATGCCCCCAAAGAAGTGTTATATGAACAAAACCGTTTTCTACAGGAAAACAGCAAAATCCCGCTGCTCATTGCCTCCAATTGTGAAGCAGGGGGCAATGGAGGAATAGAAGGGGGAACCGCGGTGGCAAACGGCGCCGCCATTGCAGCTGCAGATTCCGAAGAGCTGGCTTATGAAATGTCCTGTGTAGGAGCTTCGGAAGCGGCGGCGGTAGGCTGCAACTGGAATTTTGCACCGGTGGTGGATCTCCTGTTTAACTGGAGGAATACCATTGTGCAGACAAGGGCCTTTAATGACAGTACGGAAGATACCATCCGTTATGCCAGGGCTTTTATGCGCGGTGCGGGGGAAAAGGGGCTGGTTACCTGCTGCAAGCATTTTCCGGGTGATGGCACAGAGGAAAATGACCAGCATCTGTTGATGGGCATAAATAATCTTTCCTGTGAGCAGTGGGACAGTACCTTTGGCCGGGTCTATAAGGAATTAATCGAAAATGGGGTGATGACCATCATGGCGGGCCATATAGCCATGCCAGCCTATCAGAGAAAATTCCGCCCGGAAACCAGGGCGGAGGAAATCCTTCCTGCCACTCTTTGTCCGGAGCTGATAACCGGATTATTAAAGGAAAAACTGAAATTCAACGGCCTGGTGGTGACGGATGCCTCCCATATGATAGGGATGACCGCTGCCATGCCGCGAAGGGAGCAGGTACCGCGGGCTATCGCCGCAGGCTGTGACTGCTTTCTGTTTTTTAATGACTGTGAAGAAGATTTCGGATATATGCTGGAAGGATACCGGAAGGGAATCCTTTCGGAAGAACGCCTGCAGGATGCCTTATATAGGATACTGGGGGTAAAAGCCGCTGCCGGTCTGCACCGTAAGCAGGCGGAAGGGAAGCTGATGCCGTCGGAAGAAGCGCTGGAGGTGGTGGGATGCAAGGAACACCAATGGATAGCCCGGAAAGCAGCAGACCGGTTTATTACATTGGTTAAGGATACCGGGCATAGCCTTCCTCTTACAATCCAAAAGGCCAAAAGACTGAAGCTGGTATTTATCGGCGGGGAAGGGATGGTGGTTGCTGGGAAACTGATAAAGGACAACAGTGAAGAGGTGAAAAAGAACCTGATCCGCCTTCTGGAGGAGAAGGGTTTTGAAGTGGACGGGCAGACTCCTGCAGAAAAGGGAAAGATGGAGGAATTCCGGGCACGCTATGATGCCTGTATCGTAGCCCTGCATGTCACAGGTTTTGCCCAATATAATGCCATGCGTATCAAATGGGCGGCTCCGGCTGACCAGCCCTGGTATGTTTCCGAAATACCCACGGTTTTTCTTTCTCTTGGTTTTACCAACCACCTGATAGATGTGCCGATGGCAAAAACCTATATCAACGCATATATGGATACGGAAACGGTGATGCACGCCGCCATTGAAAAGATAATAGGGGAATCCAAATTCAAAGGTCGATACCAGGAAAATGTATTCTGCGGCAGGTGGGATACAGAAATCTGAAAAAATAAGTATTTCTAAAACACGGTTCCCCGTATGCTTTTCAGGGAGCCGTGTCTTTATTTGCCTTTATATTCTTTTTTTGCACCAATGCTCCAGCCACTGGATGATCTGGTAAAGCACCATGGCGATGACGCATAGAATTATAATGGAAGTAATTACCATATTGAGCTGGAATACCTGGCTTCCATATATGATCAGATAACCGAGCCCTCTTCTTGCCGCCAGGAATTCACCGATAATGACGCCAACCAGGGCCAGGCCGATATTTACCTTCATTGTACTCAGGATTATGGGAACGGAACCGGGCAGAACCACTTTGAACAGTGTTGTTCTCCGGTTGCCTCCCAGGGTATAAATGAGCTTGATTTTTTCTTCATCCACCTGGCGGAAGCCGGTATACAGATTGATGATAGCTCCGAATATGGCTACGGAGATACCGGCAACGATTATGGTATTCATCCCGGTACCCAGCCATACAATAAGCAGCGGCGCCAGGGCGGATTTGGGTAGGCTGTTAAGCACAACCAGATAAGGCTCCAGAATTTCCGTCAGCCGGGAAGAGTACCACAGCAGTGTCGCACAGATCATGCTGAAGGCAAACACCAGAAGGAAGCTGAGTATGGTTTCATAAAGGGTTACTCCGATATGCGTGAATAAGGAGTTCTTTTGCAGCATAGTAATAAAACAGGTAACGACTCTGCTGGGGCTGGAAAAGAAAAAAGAGTCAATGAGCTTAAAATCAGCACACAGCTCCCAGACAGCCAGGAATACAATAAGAATGAAGAAACGCATAAAGGTAACCATTCTGTGATGTCTTCTGTGATCCGCAACAAAACGCTCCTGGGCGGAGGCGGAAAGCTCTGCCGGAGTCATGTTTTTATTTGTTTTTTTATGATTCATCTGTCAGTTCCTCCCAAAGCTGATTAAAATAGTCCTTGAATTCAGGCGCATTCCTGGAAGCAAGCAGCGAGTCATCCTTAAGGGTGAGGTGGATAGGGATTTCCGCTTTTACCCGTGCGGGACGGTTGCTGAGTACAATGACCCTGTCAGCCAGGCTGACTGCTTCCGACAGGTCATGGGTAATCAATATTGCGGTTTTTCCGGCGGAACGTATGATACGGCAGATGTCCGCAGATACGGTAAGGCGTGTCTGGTAGTCAAGGGCACTGAAGGGTTCGTCAAGAAGAAGAATTTCCGGCTCCAGAGCCAGGGTACGCACGAGGGCTGCACGCTGTTTCAGGCCGCCGGATAATTCACTTGGCTTTTTATGAAGAAAGGGCGAAAGTCCGTAGTCATTTACCATAGAAAGGACATTTGCCTTTTTTTCCGGTGTCAGCTGTTTATTGATTTCCAGTCCAAGGGTAACGTTTTTATAGATATCCCTCCATTCGAACAGATGGTCATGCTGGAGCATGTAACCGATTCCCGGCTTCTTGTCATGAGGGTCTTTCGTATAAAAAGTAATATCGCCGGATTCAGGCTGCAGCAATCCGGCAATGAGGGAGAGAATCGTTGATTTTCCGCAGCCGCTGGGACCGACGATGGCCAGGAATTCTCCGGTTCGGACCGAAAAGGATATATTGTCGAGTGCTTTGATTTCCCCGTTCAGGCTATGATAGGAGAAAGCTATATTTTTCAATGAGAGTATGATGTCTTCCATGTCAATCCTCCAATCTGGCCGGAAAAGAAAATACCGGGTCCCATAGTGGCAATTCGGTTCCGGTCAGTTATATAACATATCATATGAATCCGGCGGGAATTTGTTCCTTGCCGGTATTTTTTCAGGGATGCCGGCATAAAATGATGACTTCGTGTTCGGCCGGTGAGGTATGGAAATCTTGTAATAAGGCGGTAAAGGGTGGTGCGGGACAGCGGAAAATGATAAAATAGAAATAACTGTAAAGATACGGAACCGTTAGAGACAGAAAAATGAGAAACCAATTGCGGACAGAATGACGTCGTGATATGAGGGGTGTGCTTATGCGGGGATGGAAGCTTGGATGGGAAATTCTGTGGCCTGTTTTATGGTATCTGGGGATAATGGCCGCGGCGGCTTTGGTATGTCCGGTGAAGTTTTCCGTGCTGGAGGTGGCAGGGCTGGCCGCGGCGGCGACTGCGCTGACGCTGCTGGCGGGGGAGCGGATATTCCGGGGAAGAGGGTTTCAGGAAATAATGCAGGGGGGCAGCAGGGCGCTGGGATATGGCTGGCTGCTGATACCGGCGGGAATTGCCGTATGTATTATGATGAATGGGCTGCTTGTGCTTTCCGGGCTGGAAAGTCCGTCAGGCATGTATGATGGAAGGGCGGATATGGTATATGGCAGCAAGGTATGGGAACAGCTCCTCATATCCTGTATCATGATTCCCTTTACGGAAGAACTGGTATTCCGTGAAATGGGATACGGAAAGCTGCGCAAGGAATGCAGAACGGCATTGGCGGCAGGAATTACGGCGTTGCTGTTTGGAATCTATCATTTTCAGCTGGTCCAGGGAATGTATGCTGTCTGCCTGGGGCTGCTTCTGGCTGTTGCTTATGAGAGGTGCGGCGGTCTGCCGGCGGCCTTTCTCGTACATGCGGTTTCCAATCTGACCTCCGTGGTCCTGGCGATGGAAGAGGACAGAAGCTGGCTCTGGGAGAAAAAGCTGTTTGTGGTTTCAGTGACTCTGGTTTCCGGCTTTCTTCTCGGCATGTGTGTCCGCCGGATGCGGAATGCCGACAGTAACAGATGCTGATGAACCGTTACGAAGAAACTTTCAGAAGAAACTTTATGTCAATAACTTTATTGCAATAAAGTTCATTTTATGGTAGTATCATTTTTAAATTGAAAATATAAGGTACTTTTTATCGAATCAAATACCCTGCAACAATCGCCGAATGGGTGCCGGGCGCATCCATTCGGCTCGTTGCTCGCGGGAATACAGGGCCGGTTTTTGGCGGAACGGAGGATATTATGGCACAGCTCTGGGGCGGACGTTTTACGAAGGAAACGGACAAGCTGGCATATCAGTTCAATGCGTCCATTCATTTTGACAAGCGTTTTTTTGAGCAGGATATTGAGGGAAGCATTGCCCATGCGGTGATGCTGGAAAAACAGCAGATTCTCACACAGGCGGAAAAGGATGCCATTGTAAAAGGACTTATCGGAATCCGGGAGGATGTGAAGGATGGCCGGCTGGTTATTACGGATGCGTATGAAGATATCCACAGCTTCGTGGAAGCTAATCTGATTGACCGTATCGGTGATGCAGGCAAGAAGCTGCACACGGGAAGAAGCCGGAATGATCAGGTCGCTCTGGATATGAAGTTATACATACGGCAGGAAATATTGGAAACGGATGCTTATTTGAAAGAGCTTCTGGAGACGCTTATCAGCCTGATGGAAGATAATCTGGAAACCTACATGCCCGGCTTTACCCATATGCAGAAGGCGCAGCCCACCACCCTGGCCCATCATTTGGGGGCTTATTTTGAAATGTTCAAGAGGGACCGGCTGCGGATGAAGGACATCTTTATGCGGATGAATTATTGTCCGCTGGGTGCGGGTGCGCTGGCGGGTACCACGTATCCCCTGGACAGAAGCTATACGGCTTCGCTGCTTGGTTTTGAAGGGCCGACCCTGAACAGTATGGATTCCGTATCCGACAGGGATTATCTCATTGAGCTATTGTCGGCTCTTTCCACTATTATGATGCATTTAAGCCGTTTTTCTGAAGAAATTATCACCTGGAATTCCAACGAATATCATTTTGTGGAAATAGATGATGCCTATTCCACAGGCAGCAGCATTATGCCCCAGAAGAAGAATCCGGATATTGCCGAGCTTACAAGGGGCAAGACCGGAAGGGTTTATGGTGCGCTCATTTCCATGCTCACTGCAATGAAGGGAATTCCTCTGGCATATAATAAGGATATGCAGGAAGACAAGGAAATGACCTTTGATGCCATTGATACGGTAAAAAGCTGTCTGGTTCTTTTTACCGGAATGGTGCGGACCATGCGTTTTCATAAAACCTATATGGAAAAAAGCGCTGTAAATGGTTTTACCAATGCCACGGATGCGGCGGATTATCTGGTGGGAAAGGGAGTCCCGTTCCGGGATGCCCATGGTATTATCGGCCGTCTGGTGCTGTACTGCATAGAAAAGAATACGGGTATTGATGCGCTAAGCCTGGAAGAGCTTAAAACGATCAGCCCTTGTTTTGAAGAGGATATTTATGAGGCGGTTTCCCTGAAAACCTGCGTGGAAAAAAGACTGACTCTCGGAGCGCCGGGGATGGAAGCCATGAAGGAAGTCATTGCAATAAATAAGGAATATCTGAAGGAAGAGTGGGAGCTTCAGCCCGGCATTCTCAAACAGCCGCTGGAGAAACAGGTTCTGTAATTATCTTTATTTAGAATACGCAAACTTCGCAGAGGGCCATTTGGCACCTGCGAAGTTTGCGTAGAATATAATTTTAAGAAAGATGAGGAGAGAAAAAATGAGTGAAAAACTGAAGGTTGGTATCTTAGGCGGAACCGGTATGGTAGGGCAGCGTTTTATATCCCTGCTGGAAAACCATCCCTGGTTTGAGGTGACCACGATTGCGGCAAGTCCCCGATCAGCCGGTAAAAGCTATGAAGAAGCGGTGGGCGGCAGATGGAAGATGACTTCCCCCATGCCGGAAGCAGTGAAAAAAATAACGGTTATGAATGTCAACGAAGTGGCTAAGGTTGCCGCCAAGGTGGACTTTGTTTTCAGTGCTGTGGATATGACCAAAGAAGAAATCAAGAAGATTGAAGAAGAGTATGCCAAAACGGAAACGCCTGTGGTTTCCAATAACAGTGCACACCGCTGGACGCCGGATGTCCCTATGGTGGTACCGGAAATCAATCCGGAGCACATGCAGGTTATTGAATTCCAGAAAAAGCGCCTCGGTACCACAAGGGGATTTGTGGCAGTAAAGCCTAACTGTTCAATCCAGAGCTATGCCCCCGTACTTACCGCATGGAAGGAGTTTGAGCCGACGGAGGTGGTTGCGACGACATACCAGGCGATCTCCGGAGCGGGCAAGACCTTTAAGGACTGGCCGGAAATGGTGGGAAATATCATTCCTTACATCGGCGGTGAAGAAGAGAAAAGCGAGAAGGAGCCGCTGCGTATCTGGGGTAAACTGGAAAACGGCGTGATCGTTCCCGCGGTATCTCCTGTTATTACCTGTCAGTGTGTACGTGTTCCGGTTCTCAACGGACATACGGCCGCTGTCTTTGTGAAGTTCAACAAAAAACCGACCAAAGAGCAGCTGATTGAAAAGCTGGTGAACTTTAAGGGTGTGCCTCAGGAGCTGGAGCTTCCCAGCGCCCCGAAGCAGTTTATCCAGTATCTGGAAGAAGATAACCGTCCGCAGGTGAGTATGGATGTGGATTATGAAAAAGGTATGGGAATTTCCGTAGGCCGTCTGAGAGAAGACACGGTTTATGACTGGAAGTTTATCGGACTTTCCCATAACACGGTCCGCGGAGCAGCAGGCGGCGCCGTTTTGTGTGCGGAACTGCTGAAAGCACAGGGCTATATTACTAAAAAATAAGTCCTGGTAAAAGAGGTATAATTTGGGCAAGGATTTATTTATTGCGGAGAAACCGAGTGTTGCCCGCGAATTTGCAAAAGCGTTAAAATACAATATGAGCAACCGGGACGGCTATATGGAATCGGAACAGGCTATCGTTACCTGGTGCGTAGGGCATTTGGTGACCATGAGCTATCCGGATGCTTATGATCCGGAACTGAAAAGGTGGACGTTGAAAACACTGCCTTTTATTCCGGAGGAATATAAATACGAGGTAATACCCGGGGTACAGAAGCAGTTTGACATAGTAAGCGGCCTGCTCAACCGGGAGGATGTGACAAGAATATATGTATGCACCGACTCCGGACGGGAGGGCGAATACATTTACCGCCTGGTGGAGATGCAGGCAGAACTTCAGGGAAAAGGCGCCGGTAAGAAGGAAACTGCCGGAGAACATGGAACCTCCGGAACGCATGGAACCTCCGGAATCCTTGGAAAAGAACGGCGGCGTGTCTGGATCGATTCCCAGACGGAAGAAGAGATACTGCGGGGCATCCGGGAGGCGAAGGAATTATCCGCCTATGATAATTTATGTAACGCCGCCTACTTACGGGCGAAGGAAGATTATCTTATGGGCATCAATTTTTCACGTGTCCTGACGCTGAAATACGGTACACCAGTGAAAAATTATCTGAAAGCGGAAAAAGCAGTCATATCCGTGGGACGGGTAATGACCTGTGTCCTTGGAATGATCGTGAACCGGGAACGGGAAATCAGGCAGTTTGTCAAGACACCTTTTTACCGCGTTACAGGCCGCTTTGCCGTCGCTTCCGCAGACGGACAGACAAATGGAGGGCGCAGTTTTGAAGGGGAATGGAGGGCGGCGGAGGGTTCCGCCTGGTTCCAGTCTCCGGCTTTATATAAGGAAAATGGCTTCAAACAAAAAGAGGATGCGCAGAAGCTGCTTTCTTTTTTGGAGGAAGAACCAAAAGAAGCGCCTGTAATTGAGAAAATAGAAAAAAAGAAAGAACAGAAAAATCCGCCGCTCTTGTATAATCTTGCGGAGCTGCAGAATGACTGTTCCAAGTATTTCAAAATAAGCCCGGATGAAACGCTGCGTATCGTGCAGGAGCTTTACGAAAAGAAGCTGACCACCTATCCCAGAACGGATGCCCGTGTGCTTTCAACGGCCGTGGCAAAGGAAATACACAAAAATATCGGCGGGCTGCGCGGATTTCAGCCGGCTGGTGTTTTTGCGGCCCGGATTCTGGAGCAGAAAAGCTGGCAGGGGATAGCAAAAACCAGATATGTCAACGATAAGCAGATAACGGATCATTATGCTATTATACCCACCGGACAGGGCCTGGGGGCTCTTTCGTCTGTTTCCGGGACAGCGGCAAAGGTATACGAAATCATTGTGAGAAGATTCTTAAGTATTTTTTATCCGCCTGCCGTTTACCAGAAAATATCCCTGGTAAGTATCATGAAGGGAGAACGTTTTTTCTCCAGCTTCAAAGTACTGACCGATGAAGGTTATCTGCAGGTAAGCCAGTTTTCTTTCGCCAGAAAAAAAGAGGAAGCACCCAAAACTGAGGAAGGGAAAAAAGAAGGGCAGGAAAATGACAGCCAGGAAGAAGATATCCGGTGTGACGCGGATTTCCTGAAGGTGCTGCAGGGCCTGAAAAAAGGGGAGAAGCTTTCCTGTGAAGGGCTGGAAATCAAGGAAGGGGAAACGTCCCCGCCGAAGCGCTACAATTCAGGAACCATTATCCTTACCATGGAAAACGCAGGACAGTTTATCGAAGATGAAGAACTTCGCGCCCAGATAAAGGGGAGCGGCATCGGGACCAGTGCCACAAGGGCCGAAATCCTGAAAAAACTGGTATCTATCCAGTATCTGGCATTAAATAAGAAAACACAGATTATCACTCCCACACAGATGGGGGAGATGATATATGATGTTGTATCCGATTCCATAAAGCCCTTGCTGAATCCGGCGCTTACGGCAAGCTGGGAAAAGGGCCTTACAATGGTGGCGGAGGGGACGATAACAGAAGCGGAATACATGAAAAAGCTCACTGATTTTGTGGGGAGAAGAACAAATATTGTAAAACAGCTGAACAACCAGCAGATTCTGTACCGGCAGTTTGATGAAAATGCGAAATACTATGTGAAACAGCCTGCCAGGGCCGCAGCCCGTCAGAGCGAACCGAAAAAGGAAGCTTGAAAACCGGGAAGTTACGTGTGGTATTACACAGATAGGAGCAGACATGGAACAATGTAAAATCAGTAATCTGTATGACTTGAAGGAAACGATTGCAGCACCTGTATTGGAAGGCCGCACCTACCCATGGGAGGTCCTGCCTGAAATCAAAGCCTTTATCCTGGAACTGGGCAAAACGCTCCCTGCCGATAAATTTGATAAAATCGGAGAGGATGTCTGGATTGCCAAAACGGCTAAAGTAGCGCCGAGCGCGAATATCAACGGCCCGGCTATTGTGGATGAGGAAGCGGAAATCCGCCACTGCGCTTTTATCAGAGGAAGTGCCATTGTGGGAAAGGGCGCAGTCGTAGGTAACTCCACGGAGCTTAAAAATGTAATTTTATTTAACAAGGTACAGGTTCCTCATTATAATTATGTGGGAGACAGTATTCTGGGATACAAATCCCATATGGGAGCCGGTTCCATCACATCCAATGTAAAAAGTGATAAAACCCTTGTTGTCGTAAGGTGCAATGGAGAAGAATGCCATACAGGCCTGAAAAAATTCGGCGCCATGCTGGGAGATCATGTAGAAGTGGGATGCAATTCCGTCCTGAATCCGGGTACTGTGATAGGCAGGGGGACCAATATTTATCCTACCTCCATGGTAAGAGGTTTCGTGCCTGCCGACAGTATTTATAAAACAAAAACAGAAATATCCGAAAAGTGCCATGACGAAGGAAAAACCGACTGACAGGCAGAGGAAATGACAGGAACCGGCGGAACGTTATCTGCCGGTTCTTTTTTCATACAACGGACGACACACGGAACGCGGCATCCGCTGCTTTTCCGGCGGCAGGCCGCGTTATTATACGGAACGAGCGAATATGGAAAATTGTATTGACGAATATATATTTTTCGTGTATAGTTACTGTTAGACGCGTTAATGCTTGCACGCGCTAAAGCGTCAAACTGCAAAGAAAAGAGGAAAATGTTATGAAAAGGTTATTGGCAATCGCAACCGCCTTTACTATGACGGCAGTTATGCTGGCAGGCTGTGGAAGCAATACACAGGACAGCGCATCCAACACTTCTGCAGCGTCGGAACCCGCCGCACAGGAATCCGTCCAGCCGGAAGCGGCAGAGAGCACGGCGGCGGAAACGGGAGAAGCCGCAGGTGCCCAGGCAGATGCGGATAAGGTATACCAGATTGGAATCTGCCAGCTATTACAGCATGATGCCCTGGATGCCGCAACCCTGGGCTTCAAAGAAGCAATGATTGAGAAGCTGGGAGAAGATAAGGTAAAATTTGATGAACAGAATGCATCCGGTGATTCCGCAACCTGTGCAACAATCATTAACCAGTTTGTATCCGCAGATGTGGATCTGATTCTGGCAAATGCCACGGCATCCCTGCAGGCCGCCGCAGCAGGAACCGGCACGATCCCTATTCTGGGAACTTCCATTACCGATTATGCAACCGCGCTGGAAATCGACAGCTGGAACGGTGTTACAGGCAAGAATATTTCCGGGACATCGGATCTGGCTCCCCTGAAGGAACAGGCCGCCATGCTCAACGAGTTGTTCCCGGATGCGAAAACAGTAGGTCTGTTGTATTGCTCTGCAGAAGCGAACTCTGTATACCAGGCAGATACGATCCAGGCCTTCCTGGAGGAATATGGATACACCTGCAAGACCTATACTTTTGCAGATTCCAATGATATCGCTTCTGTAACGACCAATGCTGCCGGAGAATGCGATGTTATCTACGTTCCCACCGACAATACCTCAGCTTCCAATACGGAAGTGATCAATAACGTATGTCTCCCTGCAGGCGTTCCCATCATCGCAGGCGAGGAAGGTATCTGCAAAGGCTGTGGTGTTGCAACCCTGTCCATCAGCTATTATGATATCGGATACAAGGCCGGTGAAATGGCAGTGGATATCCTGGTTAACGGCGCAGACATTACAACAATGCCGATTGAATCTGCTCCCAATGTAACCAAGGAATACAACGAAGCTATCTGCAAGGAACTGAATATTACGGTGCCTGACGACTATGTGGCCATCAAGGCAGAATAACCAGTAGCTCCTACATAACGTGAAATGCGGATGTGTGCCTGTCGGGCACCCCACAAAAGCGGTTAAAAAGCCCTGCTTTTTTGCCGCTTTTTGTCGTCCGCCGCATTTTTAACAAAAAAAGAGATATCTTTTCAGAATGATTTCCTTTATAATAAATACCTGTGAAGCCTAAAATATATGAAGATACGGGGAGGAAAATGACGTGAACATTATGTCACTCTTTAACGCGCTGCCAGGCGCCTGCGCCCAGGGCCTTATCTGGGGAATTATGGCAATAGGGGTCTATATTACCTATAAGATTCTGGATCTGGCAGATTTGACTGTAGACGGTACCATGGCTACAGGAGGGGCCGTATGTATTATGATGATACGTGCAGGCCATTCTATCGGGATTTCCCTTTTGTTTGCGGTGCTGGCCGGTGCCCTGGCGGGACTTGTCACCGGTATTTTCCATACGACTATGGGAATACCTGCCATTCTTGCCGGAATACTGACGCAGCTGGGCCTTTATTCAGTTAACCTGAGAATTCTGGGAAACAGCTCCAACCAGGCTGTGGGAGTAGATAAATACGATTTACTTGTTTCCCTGCGCTATATTAAAGACGTACCTTTTTATCAGAACACTATTTTGATATGCATTGTTATTCTGATTATATTGATTGCCCTGCTTTACTGGTTTTTCGGTACGGAGCTCGGCTGTTCCATCCGTGCAACCGGATCCAATCCCAACATGTCCAGAGCCCAGGGAATCAATACGAACTTCTGTAAAATCCTGGGCCTCATGCTTTCCAATGGAATCGTGGCTTTCGCCAGCGCGCTGTATGCCCAATACCAGGGCTTTGCGGATGTAAACATGGGACGCGGAGCCATTGTTATCGGTCTGGCGGCTGTAATCATCGGTGAAGTTATCTTCAGCCGTGTGCGCGGTAATTTTGCTTTCAAACTGTTTTCAGCAGCGCTGGGAGCGATTATCTATTATATCGTCCTTCAGGTGGTACTGTGGCTGGGCCTGAATTCCAATGACCTGAAGCTGTTCTCCGCCCTGGTAGTGGCCCTGTTCCTTGCGATACCTTATCTGAAGGGACAATATTTTAAAAAGCCGGCTAAAAAAGGAGGTGCTCCTCATGCTTAGTTTATCCGGGATTACCAAAACATTTAATGCGGGTACCATCAACGAGAAAACAGCTCTGAACGGTTTATCCCTTGAACTGGAAGAAGGGGATTTCGTTACTGTTATCGGAGGAAACGGCGCCGGAAAATCCACCATGCTCAATGCAGTGGCAGGTGTCTTTGCCGTCGATGAAGGCAGCATTACCATAGACGGCATCAATGTAACCAAGCTGCCGGAGTATAAACGTGCCAAATATCTGGGCCGTGTATTCCAGGACCCTATGACGGGAACTGCAGCAAACATGCAGATAGAAGAAAATCTGGCACTGGCATCCAGGAGAGGGAGCTTGCGTACCCTGCGTTCCGGAATATCCCAAAAGGAACGCGCACAATACCAGGAACAGCTTAAAATTCTGGAACTGGGCCTGGAATTCCGCATGACCAGCAAAGTCGGCCTCCTTTCCGGCGGACAGCGCCAGGCACTTACCCTGCTTATGGCAACCCTGAAAAAACCCCGCCTTCTTCTTCTGGATGAGCATACGGCCGCGCTGGATCCCAAGACAGCCGCCAAGGTGCTGGAAATCACGGAAAAAATAGTGGAGAGGGATCAGCTCACCACTTTGATGATTACACACAATATGAAGGATGCGATCGCTCATGGGAACCGCCTTATAATGATGCATGAAGGACGGGTTATTTATGATGTGGCAGGAGAAGAGAAGAAGAAACTACATGTATCCGATCTTCTTAAAAAGTTCGAACAAGCCAGCGGAGGAGAATTTGCCAACGACCGCATGATGCTGAACTAAAGCCAAGGGATGATATGGCGGTCGTTTAAGACCGTATGATGCTGAACCAGGTATTATTGATATTCAAGAAGAAAAGCAGGAGCGGCGGCCGGGCGGGCCGCCGTTTTGTCTCTTTCCGTATCCTCGACAAATCTTTGACAATTTTTTTCAAAAAGGCTGGATTTTTGACCTGAAATATGAGAAAATAATACGAGCGATTAGGGACAGGTACTTTTGCGGCCTTTTTGCCGTCTGAGTATTTTGTTTTCAATAAGGTACCTTTTATCAGGTACCACTGTTTGCTAATACAATCTACATATCGAAAGGAGTTTTCACATGATCTATTCAAAAGAAGTTGAAGAAATGTGTCCAGTAGCACAAGGCGTTGCTCACGGCTGTGCTCCGATCCCTGAAGAAGCAAAATGGGTAAAATCCAAAGAAGTTAAAGACATTTCCGGCCTTACACACGGTATTGGCTGGTGTGCACCTCAGCAGGGAGCCTGCAAGCTTACTCTGAACGTTAAAGAGGGTATTATCCAGGAAGCTTTGATTGAGACAATCGGATGCTCCGGTATGACTCACTCCGCAGCTATGGCAGCAGAGATCCTTCCGGGAAGAACGGTTCTGGAAGCTTTAAATACAGACCTTGTATGTGATGCTATCAATACCGCTATGAGAGAGCTGTTCTTACAGATCGCTTACGGCAGAACACAGAGCGCGTTCTCCGAAGACGGACTTCCTGTAGGCGCAGGCCTGGAAGACCTTGGTAAAGGCTTAAGAAGCCAGGTTGGTACCATGTATGGTACTCTGAAGAAGGGGCCCCGTTATCTGGAAATGGCCGAAGGCTATGTGACCGGTATCGCCCTTGACGAAGAAGATCAGATTATCGGCTACCAGTTCGTAAGCCTTGGAAAGATGACAGACTTTATCAAGAAGGGCGACGATCCCAACACAGCTTATGAGAAAGCAAAAGGTCAGTACGGCCGTGTTGCTGATGCTGTTAAGATCATCGATCCGAGAAAGGAATAAGAGGAGGTAGCGGAAATGGCTTTATTTGAATCATATGAAAGACGTATTGATAAAATCAATGCCGTATTGAACAGCTACGGCATCGCTTCCCTTGAAGAAGCTGAAAAAATCACAAAAGATGCTGGACTCGATGTATACGACCAGGTTAAGAAAATCCAGCCTATCTGTTTTGAGAATGCTTGCTGGGCTTACATCGTAGGCGCTGCGATCGCAATTAAGAAAGGCTGTAAAAGAGCGGCTGATGCAGCAGCAGCAATCGGTGAAGGCCTTCAGGCTTTCTGTATCCCCGGTTCCGTTGCGGATACCCGTAAGGTAGGTCTCGGACATGGTAATCTTGGAAAGATGCTTCTGGAAGAAGAAACTGAATGCTTCTGCTTCCTGGCAGGACATGAATCCTTTGCAGCAGCGGAAGGTGCTATCGGTATAGCAGAAAAAGCAAACAAGGTACGTCAGAAACCCTTAAGGGTTATCCTGAATGGTCTTGGTAAAGATGCTGCTCAGGTTATCTCCAGAATCAATGGATTTACCTTTGTAGAGACTGAATATGATCCTTATACAAATACCGTTAAGGAAGTATATCGTAAAGCTTATTCCGAAGGACTTCGTGCAAAGGTTAACTGCTATGGCGCAAACGATGTTTGTGAAGGCGTTGCTATCATGCACAAAGAAGGTGTAGATGTTTCCATTACAGGTAACTCCACCAATCCCACCAGATTCCAGCATCCCGTTGCAGGAACCTATAAGAAAGAATGCCTGGAGCAGGGTAAGAAATACTTCTCCGTAGCTTCCGGCGGTGGTACAGGCCGTACACTTCATCCCGATAACATGGCGGCAGGCCCTGCTTCCTATGGTATGACGGATACGATGGGCCGTATGCATTCCGACGCACAGTTCGCTGGCTCTTCTTCCGTTCCGGCTCATGTGGAAATGATGGGGCTGATTGGCGCGGGCAATAACCCGATGGTCGGCATGACCGTGGCTGTTGCGGTTAGCATTGAGGAAGCGGCGAAGGCTGGGAAATTCTAGGAAATCCAGTAAAATTAAGGATTTAAGATGTTGTTAAAAGTAGAAAAAAGTAGGGAAATGTATGTAACTCATACATTATCCCTACACTACTTCTACACCCATATTCCTACACTAAAAACAAGCTATTTTATTTTTTCTATATCTTCTCTCAGCCATTCCAAATCTCGGACAGTATAAGTAGATTCTGTTATGTCTTGTATGGTATGTCCAACCATTTCTTTAAGTGCATACTCATCCATACCGGATTTTTTTCCCATCGTAACAAAGGTTGTTCGTGGATCATGAGGTCTATGATTCGGGTTTAGATTCAATTGACTAATCACTTTTTCAAAACGATTAGCGTATTTGTCGTACGTTACAGACCAGGAACCGGAATGTGTCTGTCCTTTATCATTAAAAAGATATTCACTATTGATAGAAATTGCAAATTTATAATTACGTTCAACGAATTTTAGGATTCTTGGATGAATAGGAACTATCCGTTGCTTCCCTGCTTCTGTCTTCATTCCAGCTTGCATATACCTTTTTTCTAAATTGACCTCGTCCAACCGTAAGGTAGCGAGTTCTTGCGGGCGCCAACCCATATAACATTGAATGAGAATCCAATCAGCAAATTTTACATTATCAACATTTTGCCACAAAACTTTCATTTCATCATCGGTAAATGGAAAGTGTTTTTTCTTGTTTTTCTCTATTTCAACAATAATGTCTCCAGAAATTTCAAATGTTCTTGCATAATTCATAGGAACGATTTCATACTCAAGAGCGTAGTCAAACATAGTATTAAATAAAGATTTTATTCTGGATTTTGTACTTGGCGATGGATGGATTTTTTCTCCTTTCTTTTTTCCTCTCGTTTCGATTCGAAATCCCTCTTCCATACATCCTTTAATGTGTCGAGCCCTAACATCTTTTGCGCGCATATCGTATATGGAAGAACAATATGTCCATGCGGAATTTACAGA
Source organism: Eisenbergiella sp. OF01-20 (assembly GCF_003478085.1). Lineage (NCBI taxonomy): Bacteria > Bacillati > Bacillota > Clostridia > Lachnospirales > Lachnospiraceae > Eisenbergiella > Eisenbergiella sp. OF01-20. The sequence continues at coordinate 332,897 of NZ_QUES01000001.1, forward strand.
ACGTATATAAGTATCAGATGCATCTTTTAAGTATTCACTGAGCCATTTTTCATACAGTTCCTTTATCGTAATATCTGGTTCCAGATCATACGGGTTTTTATTGTATTCCACCAGGGCCGTATATGCATCATTGTACGTTGGAAAATATGACTCCGGTTTTAATGGTTTACATATTGGACGTCCGGTGGATGTCTTTCCAACTGTGACCATAGCTCGAAAGGGGTTCCTGAGATTCCGATTTTTGATTTCGCTTATCTGTCCGAAACCGTTAGGAAGTCGCCTTCGCTTGTTATTTTTGCTTCGAGGCTTTCGTTGTTTGATATCGGGTTGTAGCGGATAGCCACAATGCGGGCAGAAAGTAGCTTTATCGCTAACCTGTAGATCACACTCGGGGCATTTTATCAACATTCTCAATACCTCCTTAAATATTTTATAAATCGAGATTTTTGTGCGGCAAGGTTGATTTATCATCAGTAATCATATATGATAGTGTAGGAATTGTCAACTCCTACACTTAAACTTTTTAAAGGGATGGATATATGGTTAGCAATGAGGAATTAACCTGCCGGAATTGCGGAGTAAGGTTAAAGAGGTACGATAATGTATTGAGAATTGTTCGGACTAAAGGAAGAAAAACTTCATGGGTAAAAGTAAATCGGTTTCGTTGTCCTTCCTGCGGACAGATACGCAGAGAATTGCCGGATTATATTTCCCGTTATAAGCAGTACGAAGCCGAAGTGATTCGTGGCGTACTAGAGGGATTCATTACCTGCGAGACATATGGATATGAAGATTATCCATGCGAGATGACGATGGCTCGATGGAAGAATTCGCAAGAATTACAACTCCTTTTGTGAAAGACAAAATCGAAAGGAGATTCAGGATGTCAAAAGAGGAAAAACACTTACAAACTAAGATTCGTATATTCGAGGATATGCTTTTACGATGTAAGAATTTTGGTCAGGCAGAAGCGATTCAAATTGAATTGACAAGAATGAGAGCAAAACTACAAAAATTGTATTTCAAGAGAATGGAGTCCTAACAAGGGCTCTTTCTTTTTTATCGTTTGGAGAACTATTTTTAAAGGGATGGAGAATGGTTAAAAATCAAAAGAAGCCGTTGGTGGCGGCTTCTCGTGATGAATTACTTTGTGTAGCATTGCCTGTAATTCATAGGCTTTTTGGTGTCTTTATTCTTCAGAAGGAAAACCAGGTACTCGGGTAAAAGTTTGGATTCCTCTTTCGGCTTAAAGCACTTAGAATAAGAGACGTACTGCTTTTTGACCAATGACCATCACCTCCATCCCTTTAAAAATAGTTCCCCTTTCGATACTTTACATTCTAACTGTGGTTTTTCATTCAGTCAATGTAAATAGCCACTGAGGTTGTTTTAACAAATTGCGGTTCTTATCCTAGAATAGCCGTTGAAAGGAGGTAACAGCCAATGGAAGAAATTATATTTGCGCCGGGGTCTGTTCCGGTAGCGGTCGTTGCCAGGGTGTATGGGAAAGATGCTTCCTGGGTTCGAGCCGGTATCATATCCGGATGGCTTCCTATTGGAAAGGCTACTAGAAACGGAAAGTTGATTACCAATATTGAAGAGATGAATTCGAAGTATGGACGCATTAACTTTTATATTTCTCCGAAGCGGCTCTGGGAAGAAACCGGATATTTATGGAAAGGAGAGAAGCGTTAATATGGGAACAACGATTCGCCCGGAATTATCTGAGAAAAATCCATATTGGATTGAACGTCATCGCTACTATGAACTGAAGCATTTCTGTTTACAGTATCCGATATGGAAGAAAGCATACGCCGCCCTGGATGGGCTTAGCCGGCGGCCTTCTGATATGGAAGTATTTTCAAAGAACAGGGTGGTTGGCGATCCGACTGCTCGATGTGCAGAAGCTCGATCTCACTATTTAGAGCGTATGAAGACGGTCGAGCAAACGGCGATTGCGACAGATGCGGAACTATCTAATTATATTTTAAAAGGCGTAACCGAAGGGTGGTCCTACGATATATTGAAAGCTAGGTTAAATATTCCATGCTGCAAGGATGTTTATTACAACTTGTACAGACGGTTCTTTTGGTTACTGAATAAAGCGAGGGATTGAAATGAAGATTGTAGACATAGCAGTCAAGAAAGTCTATCGCTTCAACTGTCCGAATTGCCAGAGTCGATTGGAGGCGGACAGCAAAGAGGTTGTGGACATCGGAGGAAAGGTGTGTAAATTCCATTGCCCTGTGTGTCGGAAAGAACGATATATTGCCTGGTCCGACATGAGGAAGAAGATCGTGTATGAGGGCGATGGAACGCAGAAATAACATCTCCTATTGTGAAAGGAGGTTAAGTTCATGGATACTGAGAACAAGGTTTTAACTTATGCCACAGCTTTTACAGTCGTTGCGGGAGGCGTTTTAATGCTATCGTTGGTACCTGCCGCGTTGGGAATTAGACAAGTACAAAGAGCACAAGCGTTTAGTTTACTAGCGGATGGAAACCGAACGATGTCGTTATCAAAAACATACGATGCGAAAGCAGCGGCGATGCAACTAAAAACCGTTGTCGATCAAGTGATTTAACACCGATAAAGATTGAGCCAGCAATGGCTCTTTCTTTTTATCCTAGGTTAAAACACAGTACCAAGGTATCTGAAAGACATGCTATGTTGATATTTGAAAAAATCCCGGGTGGGAAATTTAGAAAAATCTTTTTGAAAGGCGGGATGGAATATGGAGCTCATTCTTTGCATGATTGTTGGTATCATTATCGGAATTGTTTTCGGACGACAGGTATTCCGAAGGGATGTCGTTGGTTCGCTGCGAATCGATCAATCTGATCCGGACAGCGGACCTTATTTGTTTTTGGAGCTGTCCCATAAGGGAGCGGATGCGATATATAAGAAAAGATATGTAGTCTTGAAAGTCAACATCAAAGATTATATTTCGCACGAATAACAAGTCCTTTTATGGAACAGTTAATGAATTCACGAAAGGAGAACTAAAATGAGTGAAAACATCAAAGAATTACTGAATGAGGAGATAGCAGCGGAGATTCAGGCGATATCTTCTCTGAATTCGGGTAGCGAAGAGAAATCAAAGGCTATAGAGGATCTGGCAAAGCTGTATCGTTTGAGAATTGAGGAAACTAAAAGTGAGCTGGACGCAGAGGATAAGCGAAGCCGGCGTACGTTGGAAAGTGAAGCGAATGTCCGAGAGAACGAGATTAAGAAATCACAGTTGGACGAACAGATCAAAGCTGACGTACAGGATGAGCAGTATAAGCGTTCTCAGCTTGACGAGCAAGTGAAGGATCGATATTTCAAACTGGGGATTGCAGCGGCAGAGCTTCTCATACCACTGATGTTCTATGGCAACTGGATGCGGAAAGGATTTAAGTTTGAAGAAACGGGAACCTATACCTCAATAACATTCAGAGGATTGTTCAATCGTTTTAGACCGACAAAGAAGTAATTAACCGGTCAGAAATGAGGAGGGCGTGATTTATACATGTCCTCTTCGTTTTTGCGTGATTTTTACAGACGCTATTATGGAAAGGAGATGCTACAAAGAGCTCTTTGTCTCTTGACCGTACACCGGAAGAAACCGTACAATAATAGCGGTTCTTTCGAAAAACGAAAGGAGATAATATTTATGAGCCACAAAATTATCAAACCCGAAGGTATTGAATTGATTGAGTACCTGAATAACGGATATGCGATTTGTAATCGGTGTGGAGCCGTCATGAGGCAAACAGAAGATCCGAAGACTGGATGCGGAGTTTATATCTGTCCATCGTGTGGATTAAAGGTGGACGAAGAGGATTACGAGTATGAGTCCGATGAAGAAGTAGAATGGACGGAAGAAATGCTCGATATGGAACAAGGAGATATTCCGCCAGCCGGATGCAGAGCCTGCGGAGGACCATATCCGTATTGCAAAACGTCATGTAAGCTATTTGATGACTAAAAATATTATTGAGAGAAGGTCTATGCTTCGGCATAGGCTTTTTCTTTTTGGAGAATAAATGATGCGATACCATTATGAAAAGCCGAACATCTATTTATCGATGTACGGGAAAGTATATTTTTGTAATCATCCGGTCTATCATTGCTGCACATTGTTTCAAATCGGAGAAAAGGGACTGGCAGTTATCCAGCAGCGATTTGATGGGAAAACGAAGAGTACCTGGTGGGGAGAAGTAGACCCATGGATTACAGATGATTTATATTTACACCCACTTTTTAAGAAATATTTTGATATGCGTTCAGGGATGGCTACGGACGGGCTTTATCCTACTGTAACGATTCGCCAGATTATGTGGGCTTTGAAAATGAAGCCGATTAAGAGGGAACGATGGGAGACTGTTTTTGACAGACGGGATATTTAGTTCGCAAAATTTACATCTTCCTTTATGAAAACAAAGATTTATTTATGAAAGGAGATCACTATGGAAATCCAGAAAACGAATAACATACCTGATGAGGACATTCAAGCATTAAGTTGGTTTGCAAATGCTTGCTACACCAAAGGATGTAGAGATACTTTGATTGGCGTAGGAATAGGTGCAGCTCTAACTATTGTTGGATGTATCGGAGCAGAGGTATATTACACATGGAAGGAAAAGAAAGAATTGAAGAAATCCATAAATGATTTTTGTACGTTTGTTGAAGAGGAGTCCTAGCAAGGGCTCTTTCTTTTTACTTCGCAAAAATCACAGCTCCTTTTATGGAAAACTGATTAAAAGCGAAAGGGGTTTAAGGGTGATGGATGAAATGAAAATCAGCTCAAAATTTACACGGATGTTGCTTTCGAAATTAGCAAAAGGGGTATTACATAAAAAACTGGGATATAACGTGGATATCCAGTTAAACGAGTTGAATGCTTCGATTTCAGACGAGAAAGCGCACGTACATGTAAGTATTGATGCGGATATGAGCAAAGAAGAACTCATGATAATTCTGAAGAAAATCGGTTTAAATTAAGAGGATTGAGCCAGCAATGGCTCTTTCTTTTTACTTCGCAAAATTTACAATTCCTATTATGGAGAAACAGTTAGCTCATTGGTAGAGCGCCACACTTCCGTGGAGGTAATCGGTTCGAGTCCGATACTGGTTCTCTTTTTATTTTTTTATCAATCAAGAAAGGGGGATTTTAAGGAGGTGGTCAGAAATTTGAGTTTGGACGAATTGGCGTTGATTCTATGCGATATGTACGAAATGGACGAATGGTTACCAAATCCGGTATTCGACAAGAAAGAGTTCACTAGGGTGAGCAATACATTGTGGGCGATTGGAGAATTTCGAAATTATGTAGCTGATCATATTTTTTCCCAGACCCAAACGTCCATAAAAAATTTAGAAGCGATGGCTCAATCATTTACAGAAAAAATGGATGACTTTGCTTCTATGAATCAACAGAACAGTTCTATATTTACCACCGCTAAGATGGTTGGAGAAAATATTCAAGATCTGTTATATGCCATGGAATAGGATAAAACGAAAGGAGAACATTATGCAAAAAGTTAAAATCTTGAAAAGAGTCGGGCGTCAATTATATCGCTCATCTCCGACAATTTTAACGGTAGTAGCTTCTATTGGAGTCATTGCAACAACCATTACGGCTGTTCAGGCAACCCCTAAAGCAATAAAACTGTTGAAAGAGGCAGAGCTGGAGAAGGGCGAAAATCTAACTAAATTAGAAATCGTCCGAGTAGCGGGGCCGACTTATATTCCTTCTGTACTGCTGGGAGTTTCAACTATTGCTTGTATCTTTGGAGCGAATGCATTAAATCAAAAGAAACAGGCTTCTTTGATGAGTGCATACGTTATGCTCAATGAATCCTATAAGCAATATCGGAAGTCAGCCAAGACAGTTTACGGAGAGGATGCGGATGATAAAATCCATGCGGAAATGGCGAAAGATGCCATGGTGTCTTCCTACGACTGGGGTTATCAGGTTTACAACATGGACATGGATTCTGAAAGTGAACGGTTGCTTTTCTATGATCTTGCCTCAAAGAAGTATTTTAGAACCACAATGGCAGCGGTGTTAAACGCTCAATATCATGTAAATCGGAATCTTTCCATTAAAGGCGATTGTTCATTAAATGAATACTTGTCATTTTTAGGTGTCGAAGGCATAGACGGAGGCGATGAACTCGGATGGGATATCAGCTATATGGTAGAAGAAATGGATTGCTATTGGTTGGATTTTGATAATTACAAATCAACGTTGGAAGATGGCTTGGAGTGCATCATTATAGACACGATGGCGGTCAACAAATTTGAATGATTCGCAAAAATTACAGACCGTATTATGAAAAGGAGGCTAATGCTTTATGAAAAACAAAAATTTTATCAAAGCCATTGGGATTGCAGTTACGGTGATCGGATTTGGAGTAAGTATTCTTACCGATTGGGTAAACGAAAAGAAAATGGATGAGAAAATTGAAGAAAAGGTAAACGAGGCACTTGCCAAAAAAGATGATGAAAACGAAGAGGAGTCCTAACAAGGGCTCTTTCTTTTTAGTTTGGAGCAAGTGCTGATGAATGATGAGGCTATTCAAAAAATCATGAATTATACGAATATGCATCTGTTTGAACCGGGAGAAAATTGGCCTAAATCAGCCATTATGGAACGTTCGTATGAACGGTGGGCGGTTGACGAGATTCTACTGGCCATTATGGATCATCCGATGACAGAAGCCGATTTAGTGATAGAAGGGTTTATATTGAAAATGGAACTTTTTCTTTACCTGTCGGAAAATCCAGCAAATAACCACATATTTCAAGTTGCAGAAAATACGGCCGAGACACTTCTCGGTCTTATTTTATAACCACAAATTTTATTTTCGAAAGGAGAAACATTATGAAGGCATTAAGAAAGCAGAAAATCGAAACAGCAAACATTCAGGTAGGAGATCAGATGGTCATTCCGCTGGCAGAGCTTGGAGAGTTTACCGCGACCGCTCACAAGGTTACGGACGAGGGCGTCATGTTTATATTTGACGAATATGTTACCTGCCGGCCGATGAATAACTGCTCTACAAAAAAAGGCGGGTTTGAAAAGTCCGATCTGAAGAAGTGGATGGATACAGTTCTGTTTATGGCGTTTCCAGAAGAGTTGCGTGATAAGATTTACGGACTTACTATTCCAACTGTTGGACAGATTGTTGGTCACGAAGACGAATGGGATAACAAGAATCTGGAACCAGATAGCGATGAACAGCTGCCTTTGATGAAAGAGTGCAAGAATCGAATTGCTTGTTTTGAAGATCAGCTTACGTGGGGATGGCTGAGAAATGCTACAAAAGAGGAGTTTTCTTCGGCTTATTTCGCTTATGTGAGCAGCGGTGGCAATGCGAACTGCTCCGGCGCTTCGTCCTCTTTTGGGGTTCGTCCGGAATTCTGGTTGGTTAAGCAGGAATCCAGGGGCCCTGTGCCCCGTAGATCTGGCCGTTATCCTTGGGGCTTTGATGCTGGTTCAGAAGACATTCTGCATTATTGTCAGAATGATGTAATGGTTACAAAAGAAGCAGCGTTAAAGATGGAAATTTGGAATAAAGAAAATGAGATTGATACTCTGAAAAAGGAAATTGAGAAGTTAGAAAAATATAAGCAGTACGATAAAGCAACAGCGGAAACCAAAGTAATTATGGACAGCTTTGTTCGTGCCGGCTTTACTGAGAATCAGGCTCTTGACATGGTTAAAACGATATTCAGTGTGATATTTGGAGGAATGAGATAATGAATAAATCGAACATATCAAAAGTTTTGTCGTCAGTTCGAACATCCATGGCAAAGCACAGCCCTGAAATTCTTACAGGAATTGGTATTGCCGGTATGATCACAACGACTGTCATGGCGGTCCGGGCAACGCCGAAAGCACTGATTCTCATTGAGGAAAGAAAAGAGGAAATTGGAGCCGAGGAGCTTGAAGTCGCGGATGTGGTAAAAACAACTTGGTTATGTTATATTCCGGCAGCGATTACGGGAACCCTCTCCATTGCATGTTTAATTGGAGCCAGCTCAGTAAACGCTAAACGGAATGCAGCACTTGCAACGGCATATACCTTATCGGAATCCGCTCTCAAGGATTATCAGGGAAAAGTCGTTGAGATGTTCGGAGAGAAGAAGCACGAAACTGTGAAAGATGCCGTTGCAAAGGATAAAATCGAGAAAAATCCAGTGGTAACAAGAGAGGTAATCATTACAGAAAAGGGAAATACGCTCTGCTATGACGCGATTTCTGGCAGATATTTTAAAGGCGATATCGACAAAATTAAGAAAGCGGAATGTGAATTAAATCGTCAGATGCGCGATGAGATGTATGTATCCTTAAATGATTTCTACTACGAAGTCGGTCTGGATAATATCAAAATCGGCGATGAGTTGGGATGGAATATTGATAATGGGTATATTAATCTATCATTTAGTTCTCAATTGGCCGGCGATGGAACTCCCTGCCTGGTGATTGATTACAGTATTGCTCCGAGATACGATTTCAGTGAGCTGATGTGACGCGCGAAAAAAACAGTGGCTTTAATGGAAGAAGAACCACACATTTTCAAAAATTGAAAGGAGAATAAACATGGAAACCAATGAAATCATGAACAACGAAGAGGTTATGGAGACAGCCACAGAGGAAATCGTTAAAGCGAGTTCTGGTAAGGGGGTTAAGGTTGCGGCCGGTATCGGTTTAGCCGTACTTGCAGGTGTTGTAATCTACAGGTATGTTGGTAAGTCGATGATTGCCAAAATCAAAGCTCAGAAGGAGCAGCAGATTATCGATGCTGAGTGGGATGAACCCGAAGAACCAATCATTGAGAATGAAAAAGAGGATTCCGAAGAAGCCTAAACGAAAAAATGTGTTTCAACACGAGGGAGAGTACCTGTAACAAGGTGCTTTCCCCTTTTTTCTTTTATCCGGAGGTGAAATTTATGAACATGTATTCGTATGATGGCCCAGTTATGGAATTTGACAATTGTGTTGCAAATCGCTGGATTGCTTCTACACGGGCAGTTTCAGAAAAGAAAGCAAGGTCAAACCTTACTTATCAGTTTAAAAAGAAAAACAACCGACTTCCGGGTACAAAGATTATATTGCCTGGAAAGATCAGTTTGGTGAGCGGAAAGGAGACAACTTAATGGAGGAATATAAGCCGAATTCCCACAAATCAAAGGAGGAGCAGAAAAATCTTGTTCCTGAAAAACGTGTAGAGAAAGTGATTTCCGGGACGGTAAAATCAAAGAAAAAATCAGAAATGCAGAAGTTTGCAGATGTATTCATTTCTGAAGATGTCAATAACGTAAAATCTTATATTGTGATGGATGTTCTGGTGCCGGCAATAAAAAAGGCAATTTCCGATATAGTTACCAATGGTATTGATATGATCCTCTATGGAGAAACTGGGAAGTCAAAAAAGAACTCTACAGCATCCAAGGTATCCTATCAGAAGTATTACGACAGCGGAAAGAAAGATTATACAGCACCGAAGAGCCGGACGAGCTACGAATATGATGAGCTTTTATTCGAAACTCGTGGAGATGCGGAATCGGTATTAGACGCCATGAACGAAATTATTGCACAGTATGAGGTAGTTAGTGTTGCAGATCTTTATGATTTGGCAAACGTGTCCAATGACAATTATGCTGCCAATAAATACGGATGGACTGATATTGCTGGATGCAGGGCGGTTCGAGTAAGGGATGGTTATATTTTAAAATTGCCTAAACCAACGCCGTTGTAAAGGAGGGATTCAAGATGTATGAGTCAAAAGACAGGATGGTATCTCATCCGGATCATTATATTTCCGAAACGGGTATGGAAGTTATTGATGTAATCGAAGCCTTTACTTCTGATTTAAAGGGGATTGAGGCTACCGATACCGCAAACATCATCAAATACGCTTGCCGTTGGAAGAAGAAAAACGGAGTCCAGGATTTGGAGAAAATCCTTTGGTACACGCAGCATCTGATCGACCATTTAAAGAAAACAGAAAAAGTAGAAGAGGAGAATAAATAATCATGAAAAAAGCAGAGATTGTAAAGAGCATGAATGGTTTTCTTAGTAAAACCAGTTTCCAGTTAAAGAAGCATAGTCCGGAGATTCTCGTTGTGGCTGGAGTTATCGGCGTGGTTACAAGTGCGGTAATGGCTTGTAAAGCAACGACAAAAGTGGGTGAAATTCTGGACAAGACAAAAGAAGATGTCGAAACAATTCATAAATGTGAAGCAGACGAATCCGTGAAGGAGCGGTATTCCAGCGAGGATGCCCAAAAAGATTTGGCGATTGTTTATGTTCAGATCGGTATGAAATTTGCCAAACTGTATGGGCCTTCAGTCATACTCGGTGCATTGTCAATCACCAGTATTTTGGCATCTAATAACATTCTTCGTAAGAGAAATGTAGCTCTAAGTGCGGCTTATGCAGCTATTGATAAAGGATTTAAAGAGTATCGCAGCCGTGTGATCGAACGATTTGGCGAAGAGGTTGACCGTGAACTGAAATATAATCTCAAAGCCAAAAAGTTTGATGAAACGGTTATCGATGAAGAGACTGGAAAAGAGAAGAAAGTTAAGAAGAATGGTTTTGTGGTAAGTCCGGCGGATATCAGCGGTTATGCCAGATTCTTTGAAAAGTACACGCAGGATGAGGATGGAAATTCCATTCTTAATCCTCATTGGGAAAGCAACAATGAATATAATTTGATGTTCATCAAAGCCCAAGAGCGTTATGCAAACGACTTGTTGAAAGCAAAGAAGCGCGTATTTCTGAATGAAGTCTATGAGATGCTCGGACTTCCGAGAACAAAAGCCGGACAGATTGTTGGTTGGGTTTATAATCCGGAAAATTCTAAAGGAGATAATTACATTGATTTCGGTCTGTATTCTGATAATCTAAGTTATTCGGATTATGTCAATGGATTCGACCAGGCAATCCTTTTGGATTTTAATGTGGATGGGAACATCTGGGATTTGATGTGAGAGATAAATTTATAACTATCCCTAGGAGTTATTACGATTCTTGGGGATAGTTTTTATTTGGGAGGAATTTATGCGCAAGTTAATCAAAGTAATAGCGGTTCCGATCTTGTGTGGTATCGTGATAGCATCTTCGTTCTTTGTATCCGAATTTCACTCAGAAGGGGAAGACGTTGTAGCAATACCTAGGGCCAGCGTTGTCGAAAAGACAGAACCGGTTATTACAGTTTTGCAAGAGGAATCCATTCCAATTGCCACTGAGGAAATGGAGGGATCAGAAGAAGTTATACCGAAAATGTCGAGAGAAGATGTAGAGTTAATCGCCCTAGTTACTATGGCAGAAGCCGAAGGTGAATGTGAAGAAGGAAAACGCCTTGTTATCGATACTATATTGAATCGGGTAGATTCCGAACATTTTCCCGATACGGTATATGAAGTGGTTTATCAACCGAATCAATTTTCATCTATGTGGAATGGTCGAGTGGACAGGTGCGAAGTCCGAGCGGATATTTGTGACCTTGTCTATGAGGAACTGGAGTCAAGGAGCAATTACGATGTTGTATTCTTTACGGCAGGAGAATACAGTGCGTATGGCGTTCCGATGTTCCAAGTTGAGAATCATTATTTTTCAAGGTATGAGTGAAGAAAGGAGAATCATCATGCGTAATCTTTTAGCATTTGTGTCTTATACACTGGCGGCAATGTCCGGTATCTGCTTTGTTGGTGGAATTGCAATTCTATCAACGGGAAGGGAGCATTGATATGGACGGTCTGGAGAATGTGATATCGGTACTGGACTATGTTCTGGATACTAAGAGAAAAAGACATATTATGGGAGGCATTCTGTTGAGTGTCTCCTTTCTTTTTGGCGGTTTGGCAATAACCGTAATGACAATTAAAAACGAGGAGGAAGAGGATGAGCAGTAAAGGAATGGTTTTCCTTGCTTTTATTGCTGGAGCAGGGATGGGCTCTGTATGCACATGGCAACTGCTGAAACGGAAATATGAGTTGATTGCTCAGGAAGAAATTGATTCTGTGAAAGCGGCTTATGCCACAAGAGAGAGTATAGAAAAGGCCGGAAAGAGTTTCGTAGAAGGCTTTCGGGACGGACTTAAAGTAGCAGAAGACAGAACTCCGAAGGAAGAGGGTGATGTGGACTTCAAAAAGTACGCATCTATCATCCGGAAAGAGGGTTATACGGATTATTCCAGAAGTGTCGAGGAAAAGAAAGGAGAGGCGTTTGTGGAAAAGCCTTACGTCATTTCACCGGAGGAATTTGGTGAATTTGAAGAGTATGAAAAAATCAGCCTCACTTACTATGCAGACGAAGTCCTGGCTGATGAAAATGATGAAGAGGTAGACGATGTGGATGAAATTGTCGGCGAGGAATCCCTGAACCATTTTGGTGAATATGAGGATGACTCCGTATTTGTCCGAAGTGACCGGTTAAAGTGTGATTATGAAATCCTGCTTGACCAGAGAAACTATTCCGATGTTGTAAAAACAATGCCACATCGAATGGAGGAGTAATGACAAAGAACGAGCTTAATGATGCATATTTTAACTGGATGTATCAGCTTGTATTTGATGGAAGATATTCAAAGAAATTGTCGTATCAAAAGCTTTTAAGAGAGCTGCATCGAATCGAATTTACTTACAGTATTCCGATGGATGGAAATCGGGCGGAAGATGGAGTGGATTTAAGGTATCGGTTTGGTTATGAAACCGGATACAGCAGCTCTATGGTTTCCACCTATTTGGATAATCGGACTTGCAGTGTGCTGGAAATGATGATCGCGCTTGCGATTCGGTGTGAAGAACATATTATGGACGATCCGGACATCGGAAACCGAACTGGACAGTGGTTTTGGAATATGATTGTAAACCTTGGTCTAGGCTCTATGAACGATTCCAAGTTTGACCAGAATTATGTCGAGGACGTTATTCAGAGGTTTCTGAATCGAAAGTATAGCCGCAATGGTGACGGTGGGCTGTTTACCGTAAATCACAGCCGATACGATTTGAGATCTGTTGAAATCTGGTATCAGATGTGCTGGTACTTAGACGAAAATACTTAGAAGGAGAGACTACTATGAGCCACAGCGAAGTAATGAAGTGGTTTGAACTTTATTTTCCAGATTATTCTGGAGATCGGATTGATATGTGGTTTCCAAATGGGAGAAACAGCATCCGTATCCGCCAGAAAAATGGTCAGGAGTTTATATTCACTTATCATAGCCAGAAAGATTGGAAATTTGAGACGATTACCAGCTTTCTGAATGGAATGAAGGGAGGAAAAAAGTAAGATGTGTGAGGTTATGAATTATATTTTTGGAAGTCTCAGCAATTCGGAGTCGGCAATCCGATCCATTCGGAAATCTTTGAATAAACAGGCCCGCTATAACCGGAAATTAAGCACGATTGCTCTTATCATGACGGTTAATCTGGTTCTCCTGGAACTGGATCGTGTGGAGCAAAAAAAGAGGATTGAGAAACTGGAATCGACAATAGAGGAAATGAAGCGCGATAAAGGAGAGTAAAAAATGAGATGATCGACTTTTTGATGATTTCCACACGTAGTACAAAGCGTGGTGTAATTGAAATCTATCCGAAGTTCATTATTAAGAAAAGCTCCGATCTGATGATTCGAGGTGGTGACTTCTACGCTATCTGGATTGAGGAACGAGGTTTATGGTCTACGGATGAACAAGATGCTTTGCAACTCATTGACCGTGAACTGGATAGATACGCAGAAGAAAGCCGCCAGCGCTTTGACTCTGAGATTAAAGTTCTTCACATGTGGGATGCGGAATCCGGGATGATTGATTCCTGGCATAAATATTGTCAGAAGCAAATGCGAGATTCTTTCCACATGCTGGATGACAAATTGATATTCTCCAATACAAAGACCGATAAAAAAGATTACGCCAGTAAAAAGCTGAAATATCCGCTTGAAGCTGGCGATTTGTCTGCTTATGACAAATTGATGTCTACTCTGTACTCTGAAACTGAGCGACAGAAAATTGAATGGGCTGTTGGCTCTGTTGTATGTGGAGAATCGAAAAAATTGCAAAAGTTTATGGTCCTGTATGGAGCTGCCGGAACAGGTAAATCCACAGTCCTCAATATCATTCAGCAGCTCTTTGAAGGATATTATTCGGTCTTTGACGCAAAAGCTCTTGGCTCATCCAGCAATTCATTTGCGTTGGAGGCGTTCAAGAGTAATCCGCTTGTTGCGATCCAGCATGATGGTGATTTATCAAGAATTGAGGACAATACCAGGTTAAACAGCTTGGTGTCCCATGAGCTGATGACCGTAAATGAGAAGTTCAAATCGACTTACTCCAACCGATTCAAATGCTTTTTGTTCATGGGCACCAACAAGCCAGTAAAGATTACAGATGCAAAATCCGGTTTGATTCGACGGCTGATTGACGTATCTCCTTCGGGAAATAAACTGAATCCGAGAGAATACAAAGCGATTATGAAACAGATTGAATTCGAACTGGGAGCGATTGCATATCACTGTCAGGAAATCTATCTAAACAATCCTGGTCTATATGACGACTATATCCCCATTGCAATGCTGGGAGCATCTAATGATTTCTATAACTTCATTATCGATTCCTACCATGTATTCAAACGGGAAAACGGTACAACCTTAAAGGCTGCCTGGGAAATGTATAAGACCTATTGTGATGAAGCAAAAGTAGGCTATCCGTTTTCTCAGAGAGTTTTTAAAGAAGAACTGAAGAACTATTTCCATGACTACAAAGAGCGATTCAATATGGAAGACGGTTCAAGAGTGAGAAGCTATTATATCGGATTCCGGACTGAAAAATTCGAAGAGGAAACGATTGTGGAAAAACAGGAGGAAAAACCGTCATTATTACAATTTGATGCGGTCAAGCCCGTTTTTGATAAAGTGTGTTCCGATTGTCCAGCACAGTATGCAACGGACAAAGAAACGCCTTCTATGAAATGGGACAAGGTAAAAACGAAGCTGTCTGATTTGGATACTTCTAAAACCCACTATGTTAAAGTCCCGGAAAACCACATCGTAATTGATTTTGATATTCCGGATAAGGAAGGGAACAAATCCTTCGAACGGAATGCGGAGGAAGCAAGCAAGTGGCCGGCGACTTATGCAGAGCTAAGTAAAAGCGGAAAGGGGGTTCATCTTCATTATATTTATACGGGAGATGTGAAAAAACTGAGTCGTATTTATGACGACCATATCGAAGTGAAAGTGTTCACGGGTAAAAGCTCATTACGAAGAAAATTTACAAAGTGTAATGATTTGCCCATCGCAACGATTAGCTCTGGTTTACCGACGAAAGGAGAAGATAAAATGGTAAATTTTGAAGCGATTAAAAGCGAGAAAGGGCTTAGAACACTAATCAAGAGAAATCTGAATAAAGAAATTCATCCGGGTACTAAGCCCAGTATCGACTTTATCTACAAAATACTGGAGGACGCATATTCCAGCGATTTGAGTTACGATGTGACAGACATGCGGAATGCGGTTTTGGCATTTGCTGCGAATAGTACGCATCAGGCCGAATACTGTATTAAGCTGGTTAATAAGATGCAGTTTAAATCGGCAGACCCTTCCACAGCGGGGAAAAATGAAGAAGCAAAATTGGTATTTTATGACATCGAGGTATTTCCGAATCTGTTTCTTGTGAACTGGAAAATCGAGGGTGAAGGAAAGCCTGTGGTGCGTATGATTAACCCGACTCCAACGGAGATTGAGGAACTGATGCGATTCCGGTTGGTTGGGTTTAACTGCCGGCGATATGATAATCATATTCTGTATGCAAGACTCATGGGTTATACAAACGAGCAACTTTATAACCTCTCGCAAAAAATCATCAGCGGCAGCCCCAATTGTTTCTTTGGAGAAGCCTACAATGTTTCTTATACAGATGTGTATGACTTTGCATCTGCTGGAAATAAAAAGAGCCTGAAGAAATTGGAAATCGAGATGGGTATCCACCATCAGGAGTTGGGACTTCCGTGGGATCAACCAGTTCCGGAGGAACTGTGGACCAAAGTTGCTGAATACTGTGATAACGATGTAATCGCAACCGAAGCGGCATTCCATTATCTGAAGGCTGACTGGACAGCACGACAGATTCTGGCGGATTTGGCTGGTATGACGGTGAACGATACAACCAATACACTTACCCAGAAGATTATATTTGGAAACGAGCGGAAACCACAGGATCAGTTCAATTACAGAAATCTCGCAGAGCCGGTACACTATCTTGATGGAGAAACCAAATCTTTCCTGGCCGAAGCGTGTCCCGAAATGATGGCACAAACGCATGGTGACGAAGGAAGCCTTCTTCCATATTTTCCTGGATATAAGTATGAAAATGGAAAATCGACATATCGGGGAGAAGAGGTTGGAGAAGGCGGCTATGTTTACGCAGAACCTGGTATGTATGGAAATGTGGCATTGCTGGATATTTCCTCTATGCATCCGCACAGCGCAATCGCAGAGGTTCTGTTCGGCGTGAAATTTACGAGAGCCTTCCGTGACATTGTGGAAGGACGAGTCAGCATCAAACACGAAGCTTGGGACGAAATCAATCATATGCTGGATGGGAAGTTGACGCCATATATCCAGAAGGTCATTGACGGAGAGATGACAGCAAAGGATTTAGCGAATGCTTTGAAGACGGCAATCAACTCGGTATATGGTCTGACTTCTGCTAACTTCGAGAATCCGTTCCGTGATCCGAGAAACAAAGATAATATTGTAGCCAAACGAGGAGCTCTGTTCATGATTAACCTCAAGCATGAGGTACAGGAACGGGGCTTTACTGTCGCTCACATTAAGACGGATTCTATCAAGATTCCCGATGCGACGCCGGAGATTATCCAGTTTGTTATGGATTACGGAAAGCGATATGGTTATACCTTTGAGCACGAGGCTACATACGACCGGATGTGCCTGGTGAATGACGCCGTCTATATTGCCAAGTATAAAGACGGAAAATGGACAGCCACAGGAACTCAGTTCCAGATTCCCTATGTCTTCAAAAAACTTTTCAGTGGCGAAGAAATTGTCTTTAAAGATATGTGTGAAACCAAGTCGGTAAGCAGCGCTTTATATTTGGACATGAACGAGAAACTTCCGCAGCTTACAACCGAGGAAGAAAGGGAATTAAGTGCTATTGATAAGGCTTGGCATAGCCCGGCTGGAGGAAAATCTCTTGAAGATGTTGCAGCTAAATATGGATATACATACGAAGAAGCAGGAGAAAGATACAGCGAACTTTGTAAAAAAGATGAGGCGACTCACAATTATATTTTCATTGGACGAGTTGGTCAGTTCTGTCCAATTAAGCCTGGAGCCGGCGGCGGTTTGCTCATGCGGGAAAAAGATGGGAAATATTATGCAGCTACCGGATCAAAGGGCTATCGGTGGTTGGAGTCCGAAATGGTTAAAGAACTCTCCAAAGAGGATTCTATTGATCGTTCCTATTATGACAAGCTTGTAGACGACGCAGTGGAAACCATATCCAAATACGGTGACTTCGAATGGTTCATATCCAACGATCCTTATATTCCAAAACCTAAACTCGAGGACTTTATGAACATTCCAGAAGACGCTGATGAGGAAATACCATTTAATTAAAGAAGAGGAGAAGTATATTATGGCTTACAAAAATGTACCCAATATCATTATTGAAAACGCAAGAATTATTTTTCGAAACTTCCGAGGCGAAGAGTCTAAATACAATCGGGCTGGAAACCGGAACTTCTGTGTCATCATCGAAGATCCGGAACAGGCGGAGAAACTCTCCAATGATGGATGGAATGTAAGAGTGCTGGCTCCGAGAGACGAGGATGAAGAGCCGAGACATTATATTCAGGTGGCAGTCAGCTTCGAGAATATCCCGCCTAAGGTGTATATGATTACCAGAAAGACAAAAACACCGTTGGATGATGAATCCATTTCCACTTTGGACTATGCGGAGATTCGGAATGTTGATTTGACGATTCGACCGTATTCTTGGGAAGTGAATGGTAAGACCGGAATTAAGGCTTATCTGAAGACGATGTATGTCACCATCGAAGAGGATGAGTTTGCTGAAAAGTATGCGGAGGAAGAAGGCCCGGAAGAAGTTCCATTCCACTAACAAGCGACAAATAGGGTGCCTGATATTGCCAGCAAGGTAAATGTCCTAAGGCTAGAGGAAACAGCCCTTTATTTTGCGAAAGGAGAAAAGCTATGGCATTTTGGAATCGGAAAAAGAAGCGAACCACAGCGAAACCGAAGATCAATGCTTCTATTTCCAAGGTCGAAAAACCAAAGAAAATATCAGAGAAGCACGACTTTGTAGTTCATAAAGAGGAACCTCAAGTAAGCTTATCACCGAAGCCGAAAATGAAAAATCTTCCCACTTTCAAACCCGACAGATATGAGAAAGAATTTATGAACATCTTTCGTCAACTTGTTTCAGAAAAAAACAGACCGTGGGATATTTGGAAAGACTTTATTGTTATGTCGGCTTGTTCTATATCAAATTCTGTGGACAAATCTCAATTTGATGAGCGAGAGAAACGATACTTGGATATCATTCGCCATTACAGTAAGTCAAAACAGGAACTTTTTCCACAGTTGTTTGCAAATCTGGTCATGTCTTTAGAAATGAATCCGGAGCAGGATTTTTTAGGAAAGATGTATATGAGCTTAAATCTTGGCTACGATGAGTTGAAACAAATATTTACTCCTTATGACATGTGTCGGCTTATGGCAAAAATCACCATTACGGATGTAACTGAGAAAGTAAGGAAAGATGGCTATATTACCATCAACGATCCATGTTGCGGAGCGGGAGCCAACTTGATTGCTGCTATTCACGAAGCACGAAAGCAACTAGAAAAAGAAAATTATAATTATCAAAACCATTTATTAGTTTCCGGACAAGACATTGAAGAAGTTCCAGCTTTGATGTGCTATATTCAACTTTCTCTTCTAGGAATTGCTGGGTATTTTAAAGTTGGAAATTCTTTGATCAAACCAATGACTATGGCTGATGATTTGAAGAATTACTGGTTTACACCTATATATTTTTCAGATGTGTGGACTATGAGAAGATTATTTCACAGTATATGAAAGTTTATGAGGAGGGATAAGCGTGAATGAACGATTGAAAGCATTAGAAAAAGAGCTGGATAGTCTGTTAAATATGGCTCCCATAGAAGATGACTGCACGAAGAATGAAAACGAGATGTATTCGGATATGGCGAACCTGAAAAACAGCATAACAGCGGTTCTTGAGGAGCAACGGAATGGCCGTTGAATTGTATGACTATCAAATAGCAGCAGTAAAAAAAATGAGAAATGGTTGTATTCTGTGTGGCGGCGTTGGAAGCGGAAAATCAAGAACAGCATTAGCTTATTACTATCTCCAGAATGGCGGAAATCCGGATTGCTTGATGGGGGTTGAGGATTATGTTGCGATGGACGATCCCCCAAAGGACTTATACATCATCACAACAGCCAGAAAGCGGGACACGATGGAATGGGAGGGTGATCTTTCGCCCTTCCTTCTTTCGGTTCACGAGGATGTCAATCTATATTCAAATCAGATTGTCGTGGATTCCTGGAATAATATCAAGAAGTACGAGGATGTAAAGGATGCTTTCTTTATATTTGACGAGCAGAGAGTGATAGGCTCCGGAGCTTGGGTGAAGGCGTTTTTGAAAATCACCAAATCAAATCAGTGGATTCTATTGTCTGCAACTCCGGGAGATACCTGGCAGGATTATATTCCGGTATTCATCGCAAATGGGTTTTACAAAAACCGGACAGAATTCATCCGAGAACATGTGGTTTATAGTCGATTCAGTAAATACCCAAAGATTGACCGATATTTGAATACTGGGAGATTGATTCGACTCAGAAATTGTATTTTGGTGAATATGGATTTCAAGCGTCAGACGGTTTCTCATCACGAAGATATATTTGTTCGATACAGCATAGAGCGATACAAAGATGTTGGACGAACACGATGGGACCCGTATAAGAATGAGCCGATTGCGAATGCCGCCGGTCTTTGCTATGTATGGCGGAAAATCGTGAATACGGACGAGTCACGACAGATCGCCTTGATGGAAATTGTAGAGAAGCATCCCAGAGCCATTATATTTTACAACTTTGATTATGAGCTGGAGCTTTTGAAGGGGTTGTTTCAAATTTATGAAGATGATGGGATTTTTGAAATCGCGGAGTGGAATGGCCATAAGCACCAGCCAATTCCAGAGTCAAAAAGCTGGGTATATCTTGTTCAATACAATGCTGGAGCCGAAGGATGGAACTGCATCAAGACAGATACCATTATATTCTACTCACAGAACTATTCTTACAAAATCATGCAGCAATCTGCGGGGCGAATAGACAGGTTGAATACGCCATTCAAAGATTTGTATTACTATCACTTGAAATCTCGTAGTGGGATTGATTTGGCAATTAGTAAGGCACTGAAAGATAAGAGAGATTTTAATGAATCGAGGTTTGTGAAGTGGTGAAAGGAGATCAACCATGAACGAAGAGTATTTGGAAGTGGATTTTAAAAAGTATTGTAAAACCTGTAAACACAAGGAATTGGGAGAAAAATTCGACCCATGTAATGAGTGTCTGGATTATGGATACAATCTCAATTCCCAGAAACCTATGAAGTGGGAGGAAAAGAAAAAATGAGTTACCAATACGATCGATATTTGGCGCAGCATAAATCTAACGTTGAAGCAGGATTTCGCTGGTTGCAGAAAAATCTCCCTAAGATCACGGAAGCCAGCGGCGCGGAGCATAATATCGTATTTGCACATGACCAATCCAAAACGGAGGCTGATGAATACGGCCCCTATGATATTTACTTTTATGGAGGAAATCGCTCTTATTCAGTAGTTGAGGATTTTAGAAAAGCTTGGTTATTACACATTCATCGCAACCCTCATCATTGGCAGTATTGGGTACTGATTAACGATGATCCGGAAGAAGGCGAAATCATTTTAGAGATGCCTTACTGTTATATTCTGGAGATGATTTGCGATTGGTGGTCCTTTAGTTGGTTTAAAGGAAACTTGCTGGAAGTTTTCTCCTGGTATGAAGAACACAAAAACTATATAAAACTGCATCCGAATACGAGAAAATTGGTGGAGGATATCTTAGGACGCATCAAAAATAAACTTGGGGAGGTGATGACGAATGAAATCAACAGATAGTGTTATCGTGAGTTGGGATTTTTCTCATGGAAAAGATGTTGGTGTTCTGATTGTTGGAAAGCAGGAGAAAGGCAAAGTCGAAATCATCAACGCCTATCAGGGAGAAGAGGCCAAAGAAATTTATCAAAAGCTGGTATTCCCCAAATCAAAGAAAACCAGTTTTAGCAAGGAGAAAACCACATGAAGCAGCCGAAAAAATTAACCAGAGAGCAAAAAGAATGCTTATCTGCTCATTATTTAAACTGTAAAGATTGGATGTTGGTTGAGGAGACGGAATTCTATTACCGCATTATCAACAAGAATACAGGAACGATAAAGAGCGTGGATAAATTCAGAAGAGTAAAAAGGAGAAAAAATCATGAAAACAATTAAAAACAACTGGAAAGTAGCTTTAATTGTAGCAGTTGGTATTATTACTATTATTTTGTTAGGTGTGTTTTGTATACAGAGTTCCCAGAACAGAGCATTTACCTTGGAAGAGCAAGTTAATACTGCTGATTCTGACATTAAAGTTCAGGAAAAACGACGTGTAGATTTGGTTTACAACCTTGCTAATTGTGTTAAGCAGTACGATAAGCATGAAGCGGAAACATTGACGGCGATTGTTGAAAATAGAGGATCTACCGGTGATATCGAAAACGTTACTACAGCTATCACAGCGGTGTCAGAAGCGTATCCAGAATTAAAATCTAATGAAAATTATAAAGAGTTAATGAATGAACTTTCAATTACAGAAAATTTAATTGCAGAATATCGGAGTAACTACAATAAGCAGGTAAAAGAATACAACCGATATATACGCAAATTCCCGACAAGATTTTTTCTCAATATTCTCGGATATGAGGTTCGGAAATATACCTATCTTGATTATAGTGCTCCTGCCGATGCTCCGCAGAATCTGTTTGGAGAGTAAAAGCTATGAGAGGACGCAAGCGTAGAAGTTTTGACTTCGGAAATTTCGAGATTACGAAACGGGAAATACTGGTAAGTGTATCGATTGTCGCTATTATGCTTCTGATTGGAGTCCTTAACGCTGGAAAAATTTCGGATTATCAATTGGATAAAAATGAAAAATACAACAAGGCAATAAAAATAGAATCGCAGGAACTGTTTGAGTATGGAATGAGGACGAATGCCGGGAACGCTTTTGTATATGGCGATTTGAAAGCAGTCGATACAGTTACATATCCTGAAATTGGTGGAGAATACATTTATATTGAAAAAGTGAAAGAACGATATACAATGCATACTCGCCAGGTTGCACATACAACAACTATGAATGGAAAAACCCATACTTACTATACAACGGAAACCTATTGGACATGGGATTATGCTGGTAGTGAGGAACGGATATGTGATGAAATATCATTTTTAAATCACGTTTTTTCAGTTAGTAAAATCGACCTGCCGGGAAAGGAATATATAGACACTGTTAAAGAATCCGGGCACATTCGTTATAAGTATTATGGAGTTGGTTTAAACTTTACCGGAACCATATTTACAGAACTGGCTGATAAAACAATAGCCGATAACTCACCATTTTATGAAAATATGAAGATTGATGAAACTATAGAATACTTAGAAACCGATTTTGCAATGTGGATATTCTGGATTATTTGGATGGTCTTAATTGGAGTCTGTGTTTACAGTTTCTATTATATCGACAACAAATGGCTTGAGTAATTGGAGAATTTGGGAGAGGGTCGAGCAATAATGAGGGCGACCACAAGGCGGATATAGTAGTTGCATAAGGGATGAGTCCGCTATAAGAAAGGAGAAAAAAACGTATGAATCTTAAATCAGTGAAAATTATTGCGGTGGATTTCGATGGAACTTTATGCGAAAACAGCTGGCCAGAAATCGGAGAGCCAAACGAAGAACTGATAGAGTATCTTCGTAATCGGAAAAAGGATGGAGATAAGTTAATTCTCTGGACCTGCCGCGTGGAAGACATGCTCCAAAAAGCTGTTGAGTGGTGTAAGGAGAGAAATCTGGTGTTTGATGCGGTCAATGAGAATCTTCCGGAAATCATCGAGAACTTTGGTTCTGATACCAGAAAGATTTTTGCAAATGAGTATATAGATGACCGGAATATTTGGCCGCTGAAAGATGATGTGACCGATGTTCTTTATCTTTGCGATGGTAAAAGTTGTGGCGATACTTGTCCGGGTGTGGAATGTAAGCATACATCGGATATATCCCACGCTAAGAATTTTGCAAAGGATGCTTATGATTCTTATTGGGAGAAAGAAGCTGAATCTGAAACTAAAGATCCTGGTTCTCATGAGAAATCCAATATGGAATCATGGGCGGAGAGAGAAGTGGAAATTGCCTGCAAACGCGAAGCACCTGATCGTGAACCTGGAGAATGGGACTACGGATGTGCTTGTTACGAAAGTGCATTAAAAGCATTTAATAGCCTTTGTGAAGACGGTCATAGCGGTTTCAGCATTGGTATGACAAAACAGATTCTGAATCGGTTGATCGAATGTAAGCCACTCACTTCGATTGAGGATACAGAAGACGTGTGGGACAATACCACAGACTTTGGTGGACATCGCGGGGAAGTCGCAAACTATCAGTGTAAGAGAATGAGTTCTCTTTTCAAATATGTATATGTGGACGGCTCTGTTAAATATCGTGATGTTAATCGCTTCTATGGCGTGAACCTAGATAATCCAAATGCTTCCTATCATAGCGGACTGATTGACCGAGTAATGGAAGAAAAATTCCCAATTACCATGCCATATTTTCCAGAGAGTAAGCCATTTTATGTGTATTGTGAAGAGTTCCTTACTGACAGAAAAAACGGAGACTATGATACGGTTGGAATTCTTTATATCATCAAGCCGGATGGAGAACGCGTGGAGATCAATCGGTATTTCAAAGAGGGAGAAAAGGACTTCGTTGAAATCGACGTTGCTGAATATGAAATACGCCAGAAGATGCATGAGGAACGGCTGGAGAAAATGAAGAAAGACTGTAACGGCTGCTTCGGAGCAGCGAACAATGATTGTCTGCGTTGCGAGGAGGAACTTCAGTATGAATCGGAATAGGTTTCTCCAGGGATTAAAAAGCAACATCCAGCTTTCCGAAAAAGAGAGGCGGCGGATTATTCGGAGAAGTCTTCAGAAACATTCCTGGAAAACAAAATGTACCGTAGCGATGGAGGAATTCGCAGAGCTTCAGCAGCAGATTAGTAAACAGGTTCGAGGTTATGGCGATAGAATTGGACTCTTGGAAGAGATGGCAGATGCTTATATTTGTCTGAACTTCCTGGAGTCCATTTTTGATATTAAGCCAGAGGATTTACAGAAAGCCATTGATGTGAAGCTGGAACGGGAAAGGAGAAATTTGTGATGATCGATTTACATGTAGAGGGGTATTGTCAAGAATGCGCGGGTTTTCAACCATGTATTGAGAGATTGTATGCGGATGGCAAAATTATCGCACAAACCGTTTACTGTGAGAATCGAGAAAGATGCGCTAATATCTATGAATTTGCGCACGAAAAAGTAGGAAAGGAGATTGGTAAGGATGATTAAAAACGAATTCCCAGAGTGGATTTATAGTCCGGTCAACGATCCTATGTGGAACAATTTATTTGAACGAATTGAAGATGCACTTGGTTTTAAACTCTTCATTTGGCAGAAGACTTATATTATGGGATTAGGATATAGATGTTCAGGACAGACGACTGCCGATGTTCTTAGAAATTTAGTAGGAGAACGTACATCCGAGTCGATATATTTGGAACGACCTAAAAATCGCATGGAAGATTTTTATCAGAAGGAACTTATCGAGATAAAAAGAAAGCTGGACGATAAAGGTATAATTTCAAGAGACATAGAGAGGAAAAAACGATGACGATTGAGCGTTTATTAAAAGAACTCGGAGAACGCCATTTTGAAGTTCTTTGGAGATATGAAGTCTTAACAAATTCTATCGTTATTCAGATGGATAAAAGATACTGCCATCAATGGTATAGGTTAGCTCGTAAAGTTACATTAGATGATTTTCATCATTTTATAACCGATCAGTTTGAAGATACTATGGTTCGATTTTTAAAGGAAATGGCTCAAGAACTGGAGTATCAAATTAAAGTCGCACCGGAACCCATGAAAGGAGAAGACAATGATTAAAATTGAAAACGTTGAAGTTATGGGTTGGGAACATGCTATTCGAGGGATACGGAACCCGATGAACAGTTGGGAGAAATCCGATAGTGGAATCTGCAAAGGTGGGGATGATGGTATCGGATGTGAGAACTGTGCCAATTATGATTCCTGCGAGCATACATACGATCATTCCTGGCAGCTCGGTAAAGCAGATCACGATTTGATGATGCGACTTGCGGATACGAGGTATCGGCGAATGATTACGGTGAATCTGGACATCACGGCTCCGCTGTATTGGTGGAAAGATTTTTATACCTACGAGGTTGGAACTGTTGCGAACTCTTGTAGCACGATGCATAAGATTACTGCGAAGGAATTTGAGTGGTCAGATTTTAGCACAGAACATCTTTTGAATTTTGGAATGTGGGGTGAACAGTTTACTGATGCTGACGCAATATATGCTCCGGCTAAAACAATGGGATGTGTAATTTCTGCTCTCAATGGAGCTAGGGATAGATATCTTGATTTTAAATCAAGAGGTTCCGAATGGACAGAGCTTGCGAAACGGGCATGGTGGCAGATGACTCAGCTTCTTCCCTCTTCTTATAACCAAAAATGGACAGTCATGCTGAATTACGAAGTGCTGGCCGGTATTTATCCCATGCTAAGAAATCATGAGCTGGATGAGTGGGTAAAATTCTGCAAGTGGATTGAGGCGCTTCCATATTCAGACATTATCATTGGTAGGGTGTGGAGATAAAACATGATTCAATACTATGAGTCTATATTTTACAACACCTTGGAAGAACTATTAGCAACTTGGAAACCCAACCATCCGGATGTTTTGCGGTTGAAAGCAAAATATGGAGAAGGCATTCAATTTAGTACCATCGCACATCGAAGTGGTGTGAAGCCTCAATTTGAACTGAGTTGCTACAAACTAAAAAAATTAAAAGGAGCGTAATAATGGCATCTATTCATTATGTGATTTTATTTAGCATTGTATATCTTTATGTATATGCTCTGATTTGTAGAATCTGTAAATGCATTGAACATTGTGCTACCGCCAGAGCTTATTCTAAATTAAGAGAAAACGGAGTTATGACTAAAATGAGCGATGTTGAGGCGGGCATTATTAAAATCGGAAAAGAGAAGGAGGATGCAAGAAAAAATGTGGAGTCATAAGTTAGTAAAAAATAAAATCCACGCCGTTCTGTTTATTCTTCTAGGAGCGTTGTCAGTCCCGGTTGAATGGGATGCAACGTTCTTTTTATTTACCCTGATTATGGGTGGATGCTTATTCTTTTCGAAAGAGAATTGGATTTATGAAGGAGAGGAAGACGATGGGACGAGCCGAGAGAAGACGTGCTCAAAAGTTAAAGCAAAAAGAGAAAACCACTACATACAATCTCACAAAGGCACAACTCGATGTCATGGTTCGGGAAAAAATCGGAGACGAACTTATCAGAGTAAAGCAGGAGGCTACCGATGATGCGGTAAATACTGCGATGGTTCTGCTTCTGACTTTGCCATTGGAAGTGCTGATGGACCATTATTGGACAAAATCCTATGCGAAGAGAATTCCGAAGTTCACCGAACGAGTTCTGGAATACTACGAACGCTGGCAAAATGGTGAGTTGGATATGGAAAAACTGAAAGAGGATTTGTGGGAATATGGTGGTGTGAAATTAGTTGAAAGTGAGGGTGAAGCAACATGAAATGTGTAATGGGAGTTATTGCGTGTATTGTTGGGCTCGTGGGTCTGATCGGACTGATTGTGTTAAAGGCGACCAGCTCTTCTGCAACTTATATGGACGATTCGTTCCGGTGGGGAGGACGAGATGGGCGTTAAAAATGATTATCGTAAAAATGCAGAAGGGTATTCCGATCCGACTGCCTGTGAAGCACTGAGAAACATTGAGCAGGAAGAAGAACGGTTCCATAAGCTGCTGGATACGATTTTTACGCTTTGTGAACTGTCCGACTTTCACATTGAAGAGCGGATCGTCATTAAGGATAAACGAACCGGACGAATTTGGAGGTGATTATTTATGGGTGATTGGCAGAAGACTATAGATGCTCTTGTAGAAGCTTGGGAAAAATTTACGACATCTATAAAAGAGATGGTGGATGCCCTGAACAAGGCGTTTGGAGTTTCGTCACCTGAGAAAGAGAAGAAAAAGAGTCTCAGCTCTCCGGCTCGATATGGGATGTCTTTGCGGAAATCTCGAAGAAAATCCTTCGTTAAGCAGTATTCCTACCGGCCAATTGTTCAGAAGCACTTACCTTATCAGAGAAGGAACTATTGAAAATCGTCCGTACAAAGCTTGAAAGTGGGTGAAAATCACGCCCACTTTTAGGTTTTGAAAAATGGGCTTTGACCACTTTTATGTGGGCTTTTTGAGAAACGCAGGGAATTTTGGGGAAGGATTCGGACGATTTTGGTCAAATTTGTGGCCATTTGCCCACTTTCTGCCCACTTTTAAAACCCCAATTTGGTCAGTAAAAACCCAGTATTTATGCGGGTTTGCGGGCTCAAAGCCCACTTTCCCACTTTTTTTCTTAAACTATTATGATAGAAAGTTTAAAAGTATATAGTAATAGCACAAAAAAAGTGGGTTTTTGGCCACGAGCAAAAAAAATGGAGGAAATCATGAGCAAGATTAGTTGGGAGAGCTTGTATGAAAATTTTAAGTCAATCTATCCAAGGTTGTCGCGGTCATCCGTATATTTTCGTCCGTTCGGTTATATGAGTATAGTAGTGTATTTTGAGAATGGAATGAAGATGGTCTATGATGATCTCAGAAAACAGGCATATATCACAGCTTAAAGAAAATGTCAAGAGATAATGAAAAATTTCTTTTCTTCTGGAAAAATTTGTGATATACTGTAAGAGCCACACAATCTAATATCGAATCCGTTTAAGGGAATTCACTTTGGTAAAAGGTGTATTCTCTCTTTACTCATACCTTAAACGGAACGAGATTGTGTGGCAACAATGGGAGAACACTTTTTTAGGTGCGTCTCTTGTTGGGGCCGCACCTTTTTTATTGCGCCAAAATCTATCTGACTAGAGGACGGTGACATTGTGGATAGACCATATACAGAAATACAAGTTCTAAAAAAATTAGATATTCCTGACTTTCGTCATCTGACAAAGGATAAAGTCATAGCATTTGCTACAATGATTCCGGGAATGGAACCTGAAGTGGCAAAGAAGGCTTTAGAGCAGTTTCCTAACTTCGTATCGACATCTCTTGAAATTATGAAAGAGTATCGAGGTATTCTACAACAGTTGATGAATGATGACAGGGATGGTGCGGAAATATGTTACGATATGTATAATCGTGTGATGAATTCTCTTGAGTGTATTCTTGAAAATGACAATTTGACCTTTAAAGAAAAGACTTACATACTCGAACAAATGAGAGAGGTTGCCGATGAAATATCGAAAAAGGATTCCGAAAAGTCGGCTAACCGCATAAAGTTAATAGGGATTGTGAGTGGAGTGGTGGCGGGTGTTATTACAGTTTTAGGTACCGCCATTGGGGTCAATTTAACTTCTAAGCAAAACAATATTCCCGGCGATGACGAAGAAGAAAACCATTAAAAGGAGATTGAAAATGAAAAAGATTGTTATGTTTATGATCGCAGCATTTATGACGTTTTTGCTTATTGCTTGCTCTGATTCTCAGACACATGATGGCGAAGCAAAGACACCTTCTGCATCGGGAGCTCAAAAAGGAAGGGATTATCAGTCAGTTGTTGAAGATTTTGAAGAACGTGGATTTACAAACATATCGTTAGTTGCGCTTGATGATTTAATAACAGGTTGGCTGACGAAAGATGGAGAAGTTGAAAATGTTTCTGTTGATGGTGATGAAAATTATTCCGCTGATAAATGGTATTCAAATGATGTAGAGGTTATTATTACTTACCATACATTTTCGGAAGAGAGTGATTTGGAAGAAGATGAGGAGTCGAAGGAGTCAATAAGCGAAAAAGCCGAAGACAAAGCAGTAGAATCGATACTCACAATTGAAACTTGTGCTGATCTCGAAAAACTTTTATCGACTGAAGGAGAAATAAACGATTTTTATTCCACTTTTGCAGAACAATATAAAGGCTCAACGATAGTATTCGATGGTTGTATTACCTACATTACAAACCATGGCGATTACGATACTCGATATGATATTTTGATGAGCGGCGGTAATTATGTAGATGATGAAATAGTCAATCCTGGACCAATCTTTAAGTTTGAAGATGTGAATACTTATGGAATGGGAATCGAGGATTTATATCTTCCTGATTATATAAGTGTCGGATCAAATGTACATGTGACCGCTGAAGTTGAGTATTTTAGTGAGAATGAAGGTGTTTTTTATCTAAATCCTGTGAAAGTTGAGTCCCGATAAAATAAAGAAATTATTTAGCCTGTACCTATTGGAATTGGGGGTACGGGCTATTTTTATGTTTTCATTTGTTTCTTTTTGCGCGCGAAAAATACATCGACTGTTATGAAGAGAGAGGGTTAAAATGGCCATTCTCTCTTTTATTTTGGAGAAAGGAGGCTTACTTATGCTGGAAAGCGAATTTCAGAATAAACTGATCCAAGAACTGAAAAAAATGTTCAAAGGCTGCATTGTAACAAAACTGGATTCCAGCCACATTCAGGGAATTCCTGATTTGCTGATCCTTTATAACAATAAGTGGGCCACTTTAGAATGTAAGAAAAGTGTTCGCGCCAAGAAACAACCAAATCAAGAATATTATGTTGGACGAATGAACGAGATGTCGTTCTCAAGATTTATTTGTCCTGAAAATAAGGAGGAAGTGTTACATGATCTTCAACAAGCATTCTGCTCTTGAAGGGCAACACGCCTTTCTTGGCGCAAGTAAATATCACTGGATTAACTATGACGAATCCAAAGTTGCAGAATCGTATTCAAAATTCCTTGCAACTCAAAAAGGAACAGAGCTTCACGATTTTGCGGCAAAATGTATCACACTTGGACAGAAACTTCCGAAGTCCCAGAAAACATTGAATATGTATGTGAATGATGCCATAGGATTCAAGATGGTTCCTGAGCAGCCTCTTTTCTATTCGGAGAATTGTTTTGGAACAACAGATGCGATTGCATTTCGAAATCGTATGCTTCGCATTCATGATTTAAAAACCGGCGTCATTCCCGCGCACATGGAGCAGCTTGAAATATATGCTGCTCTTTTTTGTTTGGAATACAAAATCAAGCCAGCCGACATTGAAATGGAACTTCGGATTTATCAGAACAACCAGATTCTTTATGAGAATCCAACGGCTGAAACCATTGTTCCCATCATGGACAAGATCATCACATTCGACAAAGTAATCAACAAAATCAAAGAACAGGAGGGCTAATTTATGAATCCGATTGCAGAAGAAATTTTGATGCATTATGGAATGCCCCGCCGTTCCGGTCGTTATCCGTGGGGATCTGGTGATAATCCGTATCAGCATAGTGGAGATTTTCTGAGTCGAGTGGATGAACTGAAAAGTCTGGGTATGAGTGATACCGAAATTGCAAAAGCCATGGGTTTAACCACCACTCAATACCGTACGCAGAAATCGTTAGCAAAAGATGAACGTCGTGCGTTGGATGTGGCGAGAGCAAAATCTCTTCGAGAAGATGGTTTGAGCTTAAATGAAATTGCGAAAGAAATGGGCTTCGCAAACGACTCTTCTGTTCGTTCGCTTTTGAATGAAAATTCTGAGGTTCGTATGAACCAAGCTAAGACAACTGCTGAAATTATCAAAAAGCAAATTGACGAAAAAGGCATGATTGATGTTGGTGCCGGTGTGGAACGTGAACTCGGAATTTCCAAGGAGAAACTGAATGAAGCACTCTATATGCTGGAGATGGAGGGTTATCCTGTTTACGGCGGACGAGTGGATCAGGTAACAAATCCTGGGAAGAAAACAACGCTTCGTGTGATTTGTCCTCCTGGAACAGAGCATAAAGAGATTTACGATTTTGAGAATATCAATTCTCTGAAAGATTATGTCTCTCATGATGATGGGGAATCTTTTGATCCCAAATTTGTTTATCCCAAAAGCATGGACTCAAAGCGGTTGCAGATTCGGTATTCGGAAGATGGCGGCGAATTGAAGGATGGTGTTGTGGAAATTCGAAGAGGTGTTGATGACCTGTCTCTTGGAGAATCCCATTATGCTCAGGTTCGCATCTTAGTCGACAAGACACACTACATCAAAGGGATGGCGGTTTATTCGGATGACCTTCCTGATGGTGTGGATGTTATGTTCAACACCAATAAGAAAAAAGGGACACCTAAAATGGATGTTCTGAAACCAATCAAAGATGACCCGGATAACCCGTTCGGTTCTTTAATTAAAGAGGGAGTTAATGACCCGGATAACCCCACTACTGAAAGAGGAGGTCAGAGTTACTACTATGATAAAAATGGGAAGAAACAGCTTTCCCTTATCAACAAGCGAGCAGAAGAAGGGGATTGGGGCGAATGGGCAGACAAGCTCCCATCTCAGTTTCTGTCGAAACAGAGTAGAACTTTGATAAAGAAGCAGTTGAATTTAGCGGCCGCAGACAAGCAGTCTGAATTTGATGAGATTTGTTCTCTTACGAATCCAACAGTGAAAAAGGTTCTTTTGAAATCTTTTGCTGATGACTGCGATGCAGCCGCTGTTCATTTACAGGCAGCCGCTCTTCCCAGACAGAAGTATCAAGTTATTCTTCCATTGACATCTATCAAAGACAATGAGGTCTATGCTCCGAACTACAAGAATGGAGAAACAGTAGCTCTTGTGCGGTATCCACATGGTGGAACTTTTGAGATTCCAATCT
The DNA here is from genome assembly GCF_003478085.1 of Eisenbergiella sp. OF01-20. Taxonomy (NCBI): domain Bacteria; kingdom Bacillati; phylum Bacillota; class Clostridia; order Lachnospirales; family Lachnospiraceae; genus Eisenbergiella; species Eisenbergiella sp. OF01-20. Next base: position 365,108 of record NZ_QUES01000001.1, read on the forward strand.
TAACTGTTAATAATAAGCAGCCAGAAGGAAGAAGAGTTCTTGGGAATACACCAGCAGACGCTATTGGCATTAACAAAAAGGTTGCTGACCGTCTTTCCGGAGCTGACTTCGATGGCGATACTGTCATGGTGATTCCTTGTAATTCTTCTAATAGTAGGGTGAAGATCACTTCCACTCCACAATTAAAGGGGTTGGAAGGATTCGATCCTAAGATGTCTTATGGGACCGTTAAGAAAGGTGACGATTATTGTAACAGCAGCGGTCAGAAGATTAAGATTATGAAAAACACCCAGACAGAAATGGGTAAGATTTCAAATCTAATTACCGACATGACTTTGAAAGGTGCTACTCAAGATGAGCTTGCGAGAGCTGTACGTCACAGTATGGTCGTCATCGATGCGGAGAAGCATAAGCTAGACTACAAGAAGAGTGAGCAGGACAATGGTATTACGGCTTTGAAGAAGAAGTACCAGGCTCACGATGACGATGATGGTTATGGCGGAGCTTCTACGCTGATTTCTCGTGCCAAGTCTGAGACTTCTGTGTTGAAAAGAAAAGGAAGCCCGATCATTGACAAGGAAACCGGAGAACAAAGCTGGAAGAGCGTCAGGGAGGAGTACATAGATAAGAACGGAAAGACCCAGGTGCGGACTCAAAAGAGTGCCAAGATGGCAGAAACCAGAGACGCTCGCACTCTCTCTTCTGGGACACCACAGGAAGAGGCGTATGCGGACTATGCAAATACTATGAAGTCCCTGGCTAATCAGGCCCGTAGGGAGATGGTTAATAGCGGAAAGATAGCCTATTCTGCATCAGCAAAACAGACTTACCAGACAGAGGTTGATTCTCTTATGGGTAAACTTAATGTGGCTTTAAAGAACGCCCCTCGCGAGCGTCAAGCACAGACCATGGCAAACTCTATTGTGGCCGCTAAGAAGAAAGACAACCCCGATATGACAAAGGCGGAAATCAAGAAGGCTAATCAACAGGCCCTTACTGCGGCCCGTACTGCTGTTGGTGCCAAGAGAACCCCTGTCGAGATTACAGATCGTGAGTGGGAAGCGATTCAAGCCGGCGCTATCAGCGAGAACAAGCTTACTCAGATCCTCAACAATACAAACATTGATACAGTCAGACAGAGAGCTACCCCTCGTGCAACAACAACCCTTAGCTCTGCCAAAGTAAATCGTATTGCGGCGCTGAATGCTTCTGGCTATAGCACTGCTGAGATAGCAGCAGCTTTGGGTGTTTCCAGTTCTACTGTGTCGAAGTATCTGAATGGAAGGGAGTGAACAAAGTAAATGGCGAAGAAGTGTATGCTTACAACCATTGACAATCCTTTTGATCCATTTGAACAGTTCACTTCATGGTTACTGTTTGATGAGGAAAAAGGTTATCATTCATGTTCGTATCTTGGTAGAATTGCCAGAACATCGGACCAACTCTCTGATGAAGAGAATGACTTGGAAGTTGAACGAGCAATTGACGAGATTGTAAAATACGATTTCCGAAATATTTACAAAAAAGTTACGCGAGATGCGGTGGCTGTCTAGGTATCAGATGGTATAGGGGGGGCAGCAAAAATCGCACCCCCTCCGTCATCGCGGCGGTCTTTAAAAATTCCCCGGGGGTATTTTTCGGAGAATGTTTTTACCTTCCGGCAGTATTTAACAGAGCTCATAAGGTTGGCTAAGTAATAAGCTGTGGTTCTTTTTACTCTTTTTTCTCCTTTCGGTAAAAAAGTTTCAGTCAGCCTTGTGGGTTCTTTTAAATACTGCCGGAAAACTTTTATGAAACTATTGAAGAACAGACGGGAAGGAGGCAGTAAATGGCTAGAAAAGTAAAGAGTTCTAAATCGATGGGTTCTTCCAAAAAGATTCGTCCTGCTTTGACTCCGGAAGCAAGGGAACTTCAGATGATTTCTCTGGCTGTTGACCTGGCTGAAAGACAATTGCTGGAAGGGACTGCTTCTTCTCAGGTCATTACTCACTATTTAAAACTGGGCTCTTCCAGAGAGAAGCTTGAGAGGGAGAGACTGGAGGAAGAGAACAATCTGTTGCGGGCAAAAGTAAGAGCTATTGACTCCACAGATGAGATTAAAGATCTCTATAAGGACGCCATCAATGCGTTTCGTATATACAGTGGACAGGGTAACGATGATGATTAGGACATATTCGGAATTATCAAAATTGAAGACTTTTAAAGAACGATACGAGTATCTTCGTTTGGGCGGAGTCATCGGGGCAGACACGTTTGGGTTTGACCGATATCTGAATCAGATTTTCTATCGGTCTATGGAGTGGAAGTCAGTTCGTGATTTTGTGATTGTGAGAGATAACGGATGTGACCTCGGAATAGAAGGTCGTGAGATATGTGGGAAGATATTGATTCACCATATGAATCCGATTTCCGTGGAGGATATTTTAAAGAGAAGCGATTTTCTTTTAAATCCAGAATTTCTCATCTCAACAATTCTTACAACACATAATGCCATTCACTATGGAGATGAAAGTCTTCTTGTCACAGAACCTATTGTTCGAAGCAGAAACGATACATGTCCCTGGAAACATTGATGGAGAGGAGGTTATAGCGATTATGGAAAGCATACTGACATCAATTAAAAAGATGCTGGGTATTACAGAAGAGTATGAGCACTTTGATTCAGATCTTATCATACATATCAATTCAGTATTTATGATCTTGACGCAACTTGGTGTTGGTCCACCATCTGGATTCTCTGTTCAGGATAAAAGTGCTACATGGAAAGAATTCATTTCTGACGAGACAAAGTTGCAATTGGTAAAGTCGTATATGCAGATGAAGGTAAAGCTCCTGTTCGATCCGCCTTTGAGTTCCGCTGTAATGGCGTCTATGGAAAAGATGATTGCTGAGGCGGAGTGGAGACTGAATGTTGCAGCGGAAACTGACGAAGAAAAGTCCGAAGAACACGAGTCCTACGATGGCGAGTATAGGGTAACACCGAAAGCATTCCAATCTCAAATGCTGGATACTGAGAATAAAGTTCTGGATCGAAATATTGTGGTAACAGAAGTTCCGTATTACGAGACTGGGAACGCAGCAAACGGAGTGACATCATATATCGCAAAGGAGGGAGATTCAAAATGAGTAATGAAGCATTACTACAGCATCACGGGATTCTTGGGATGAAATGGGGCGTCCGAAGAACTCCAGAACAACTTGCAAGAGCAAGTGGAAAGAAGACGAGTTCCGATGATGAGGTGAAGAAGATGTCTGATTCGGAACTCCGCTCAAAGATCAACCGTCTTCAAATGGAAAAGCAGTATAAACAGCTTACCAGTTCAGAAATTTCTGTCGGTAGAAAGTTTGTACAGGATGTGCTGACCAATGCCGCAAAGCAGACCGCCACCAATTATGTATCGAAGTACATGACGAAGGGAATTGACGCGGTCATCAAGAAAGCAACAAGCAAGTAGGTGATTCAATTATGGCATTATCAAACACTGCCGTTCCCAAATACTACGGCATGTTTCGGGATGCCGTAATCAGGGGAGAGATACCGGTTTGTAAAGAAATCTCTATGGAGATGAACCGAATTGACGACCTAATAGCCAATCCTGGTATTTACTATGATGACCAGGCCGTCGAAGGATGGATTGCCTATTGCGAATCAGAACTAACATTGACGGACGGTTCTGATTTGAATTTGCTGGACTCGTTTAAATTGTGGGGTGAGCAGCTTTATGGATGGTACTACTTCGTCGAACGAAGTGTGTGGGAGCCAAGTTCTGACGGACATGGCGGCCGATATGTGAATAAAAGAATCAAGCAGCGTCTGACGAAGAAACAATATCTTATCGTTGGGCGAGGAGCTGCTAAATCTTTGTATGACACCTGTGTTCATTCCTACGGGCTGAATATCGACACATCCACGACTCATCAAGTCACGACAGCTCCTACCATGAAACAGGCGGATGAAGTAATGTCACCTTTTCGCACTGCGATTACAAGGTCGAGAGGTCCATTGTTCCGGTTTCTGACAGAGGGCTCTTTGCAGAATACGACTGGTTCTAAAGCAAAGAGAATGAAATTGGCCTCCACCAAAAAGGGTATTGAGAATTTTCTCACAGGTTCGCTTTTGGAAGTGCGGCCAATGTCCATCGCAAAGCTTCAGGGATTACGACCTAAGATTTCTACAGTGGATGAGTGGCTGTCCGGTGATACCAGGGAAGATGTGGTGGGCGCTTTAGAGCAAGGAGCATCGAAATTGGATGACTATATCATTGTTGCCACGAGTTCAGAGGGAACAGTGAGAAATGGAGCAGGCGATACAATCAAAATGGAGTTGATGGACATTCTTAAAGGAGAATATGTCAATCCACATGTTTCCATTTGGTGGTATAAGCTTGATTCCATTGATGAAGTTGGAAATCCAGACATGTGGTTGAAGGCGAATCCCAATATCGGTAAAACGGTAAGCTATGAGACCTATCAGCTCGATGTGGAAAGAGCAGAGAAGTCTCCGGCGGCCAGAAACGATATCTTGGCTAAGAGATTTGGATTGCCGATGGAGGGCTACACCTATTACTTCACATATGAAGAAACTCTTCCTCATAAGAAGAGAAGCTATTGGCAGATGCCCTGCTCTTTGGGAATTGATTTGTCGCAGGGGGATGACTTCTGTGCTTTTACGTTCCTTTTCCCGTTATCGAATGGTTCCTTTGGAGTTAAAACCAGGAACTACATTTCTTCATCGACTCTGATGAAACTTCCGGCAGCAATGAGAATTAAATACGACCAATTCATGGATGAAGGAAGCCTGATTGTCCTAGAGGGAACCGTTTTGGATATGATGGAAGTCTATGAAGATTTGGATAACCATATCGCAGAATTTGGCTATGACGTTCGTTGCTTGGGGTATGACCCGTACAACGCAAAGGAGTTCATTGAGCGATGGTCTTCTGAAAATGGCCCGTTTGGAATCGAAAAGGTAATACAGGGTGCTAAGACAGAATCCGTTCCTTTGGGAGAGTTAAAGAAACTTTCTGAGGAGCGGATGCTTTTGTTTGATGAAGAACTTATGACCTTTGCAATGGGGAACTGTATCGTTATGGAAGATACGAATGGAAATCGTAAATTGCTGAAAAAGCGATATGACGCAAAGATTGATGCTGTGGCAGCTATGATGGATGCGTTTGTTGCTTTCAAGCTGAACAGAGATGCTTTTGAATAGGAGGTGACGATTTCAAAATGGAAGTTTCAATTGGTTCCAGGATTAAACATGCCTGGAACGCTTTTTTAAATAGAGACCCAACAGGTTTCTATCGGGACATAGGGGTTGGATATTCGTACAGGCCCGACCGTCCAAGACTCACAAGAGGAAATGAAAGATCTATCGTTACCTCTGTATATAATCGAATCGCATTGGATTGCGCTTCAATTAACATTCAACATGTCCGTCTGGACGACTCCGAAAGATTTCTTGAAAAAATTTCTTCGGGGCTAAATGATTGTCTGAATTTATCAGCCAACATTGACCAGACTGGACGAGCTTTCCTTCAGGATGTTGTTTTGTCAATGCTTGATGAGGGATGTGTGGCGATTATCCCGGTGGATACGGATGATGACCCTGACACTACAGGCTCCTATAAAATCGAGACAATGCGAACCGGGAAGATTCTGGAATGGTTTCCGAATCATATCAAAGCAAGAGTTTATAATGAGCGGACTGGATTAAAGGAAGACATTGTAGTTCCAAAAGATACGGTTGCTATTATTGAAAATCCGCTTTATGCGGTGATGAATGAGCCAAACTCAACGATGCAGCGTTTGATAAGAAAACTGAATTTATTGGACGTTGTTGATGAGCAGAGCAGTTCAGGAAAACTCGATTTAATTATCCAGCTTCCCTATGTGATAAAAACAGAAGCAAGGCGTCAACAGGCTGAGAAGAGGCGTGTCGAGATTGAGCGTCAGTTGGCCGGTTCTAAATATGGTATTGCGTATACCGATGGTACGGAGCGAATCACACAGTTGAATCGTTCTGTGGAAAATAATCTGATGAAGCAGATTGAATATCTAACGAGTATGCTATACAGCCAGTTAGGTATCACTCAGAGCATATTGGATGGTTCCGCAGACGAGAAGACCATGCTGAATTACTACAACCGTACTATTGAGCCGATCATTTCAGCAATCGTTGACGAAATGAAACGTAAGTTCCTTACTAAAACAGCCAGGTCTCAAAAGCAATCGATTCTGTTCTTCCGTGACCCCTTCAAACTTGTACCAGTAGCTGATCTGTCAGAAATTGCTGACAAATTCACAAGAAATGAGATTATGACATCAAACGAAATTCGCCAGATTATTGGTATGAAACCGTCTGATGATCCAAAAGCTGATGCGCTGAAGAACAGCAATATCAGTGAGGCCAAATCTGATCCTTCAAACGGTAGTTCTGATGTCGAATCCAATGAAAGTGATGCCGGAGCCGATTATGACAGTATCGTAAACGAGCTGCTTGACGGTCTTGAAAAGGAGATTGATGAAATTATAGGAAGCTATGTTTCGGATGATGAGGAGGAGACATAATGGATATTAACGAGCCTCTTCAACACTATGCATCTCCTTATTACGACCCGGTGAAAGCTCATGAATATTATATGAGAACCAGAGAACTCAAAGGGCGTCGTTCCACAACGAAGCTTAACGATGAGGGAAAGAAAGTCTGGGCTTATACAAAAAATGAGATTTCTGGTGAGAAGAAAGAAAAGGTAAAAGAAGAACAGGAAAAACGGAAACAAAAAATTGCTGAGCTGAGAGCAAAGGCCAAGGCGACCCGAGAGCAGATCTCGGCTAAATTAAAGGAACTGAATACTCAGCTTACCGAGGAATCTTCGTCAAGAAGGAGTAGGGTTGACTCCCGTAAAAAATCTGATTTGGAGGATATTGGAGAAGAAGCAGAAGACCAGAAAGAGCGTATCGATGAAAAGAAGAATACTGAGATCGAACGCTTAATGGCAATAGAAATTCCATCCGGGTTATCCAAAGAGGAAAGGGCAAAGCGAGTAGCGGAGCGAAATGAGAAAATCGCAAAGCTTCGTGATGATGCCAGCGAGGATAAATCTAAGGTGAGTGAGCAGGCGAAAGCTGAAAAGGAAGAGGTGAGAACTTCCGCAAGTCTTAAGAAGAAGCGAATTACCGAGGACACCAAAGAAGAAAGGGCTGATAATTCTGCGAATGCTAAATCGGAAAGAGAAAAAGTTAGTACAGAGTTAAAGGCTGCCGTTACCGCCGCAAGGGAAGCTTATAAAGGGGCAAAAGAAAATCTTGATGCCACTTATGAAGATCTTTATCAGCAAGAATTTGACAAGATAGCTTCCGAATATAAAGCGGTAAAGAAGAGGAAACGGAGGAAGTAGCAATGGCTTTCGCACAATACTGATAGAAGGAGTGATTTTCAAAATGGAGAAATACGATTTTAGTGGTTGGGCCACTAGAAACGATCTTCTTTGCACCGATGGCCGTACCATCAAAAGGGATGCGTTTAAGAACCAGAATGGACAAACTGTTCCACTAATTTGGGGACATAATCATTCCGATCCCAATCGTGTACTCGGTCATGGGGTACTGGAAAATCGTGATGAGGGCGTTTATGCCTACTGTAGTTTCAATGACAGTGAATCCGGACAGGCAGCGAAGAAGCTAGTTAAGCACGGAGATGTTCGTTCACTTTCTATTTGTGCCGGTCAGCTTAAACAGGCCGGAGCGAATGTGATGCATGGCGTTATCTATGAACTGAGCCTTGTTCTGGCTGGAGCTAATCCGGGAGCTTTCATTGATTCTGTTATGGCTCACGGTGAGACTTCAGAAGACCGTACCATTATTGGATATGACGAGAACATTATGATTTATCATTCCGCCGAGGAGGATGACAAATCCGAGGAAAAGAAGACGGAGGAGAAATCCAAATCTAAGGAAGATAAGACTTCTGAAGAAAAAACTGAGGAAGATGACGAGACAATTGAGCAGGTATTTAATACCCTCAACGAAAAGCAGAAAAATGTGGTTTATGCAATGATCGGACAGGCTATTGGGGAAACCGATAAGCCTGAAGATAAAAATGATGACGATTCTAAAGGAGGAAATACCGAGATGAAGCATAATGTGTTTGACAACGATAAGAAAAACGAAACCGGTGGCTTTCTGACGCATTCCGCACAGGAAGACATCATCAAGGTGGCGAAGACCAGCCAGGTTGGTACTTTCCAGACAGCGCTTCAGCTTTATGCGGAGCAGAACGGTCTTCAGCATGATGCTGTCAGCGGCGGATTTGTTCAGACCGGCGACGGAAATGTGACGAGTCTGTTCCCGGAATATCAGGAAGTGCGTCCGGGGGCTCCTGAACTCATTACCAATGACCAGGGCTGGATTACTAATGTGATGAAGAAAGTACATAAGAGCCCGATTTCCAGAATCAGAACCAGCCAGACCGATATTCGCGGTATTGATACACTTCGCGCCAGGGGCTACAAGAAAGGAAAAGAGAAGAAGCAGGCCGGAAATTTCAAGTTGGTACGCAGAACCACCGATCCGCAGACCGTTTATGTGAAGAATGCTCTGCATCGCGATGACATTGTCGATATCACGGATTTCGATTATGTAAAGTATCTGTATGACATCGACCGCCTGATGCTCAATGAAGAGCTGGCTATTGCGATGATGCTGGGGGACGGTCGTGATGATGGTGATGAGGGTAAGATCGATCCGGATAAGATCAGACCTATCTGGACCGATGATGACCTGTATACCATTCATGCAGATTTGGATGTTGCCGCCGCAAAAAAGGAACTTCAGGGTACTAATACCGGCGTGAACTTTGGCGAGAACTATATTTACGCTGAAGCAATGATCAATGCGGTTTTGTATGCAAGAGAGGATTATAAGGGTACTGGCACTCCCGATATGTACATCACTCCTCACATGCTCAATGTAATGCTCCTGGCTCGTGATATGAACGGCCGCCGCATTTATAGCTCTAAATCGGAGCTGGCTTCTGCTCTGAATGTCGGGGAAATCCATACGGCTGAGCAGTTTGAAGGCAAGACCCGTAAGACGGACGACAGCAAGACCAAGAAGCTGCTTGCTATCATCACGAACCTGAACGACTACTCTCTTGGCGCTACGAAGGGCGGCGAAGTTACCCACTTCACACAGTTCGATATCGACTTTAACCAGGAGAAGTCCCTTCTGGAGACAAGATGCTCCGGCGCTCTGACCAGAGTGTACTCTGCAATTGCGATTGAAGAGGACGTAACGGTAAACCCCTAATCGACTTCTCCGTTAGTCCCGAAGATGGAGAAGTCAATCTACTCGGGAAAACAGTAAAATCGTTACAGGAGAATATTGTTATCGGAGAGTCCGAGATTACCGGTACATTGAAGCATGTTACTGGATACACGGGATTCAGCAGTAATACCTCTGAGCAGGAAGGAAACTATCTTGCTTTGAAAGTGGACGCTGATTCGGAAGATGCGGTTGTGACCATCGAACTCGTAGGCGGCACGAAAGGACCGGTTACGCTCGATGACGACATGAACATCGTACTCCTTATTAAGAATAAGGATACTCAGAGCATTAAGGTGACGGTAGACGATGGGAAAGATTCCGCTACGAAGACATATGGACTTACCAGATTGATTTTGGAGACAGAGTAAAGGAGAAAATTCAAAATGGCAAAGTTTTTTGGGAAAATCGGTTATGCAGTATCAAAGGATGTTCGTCCGGGGGTTTGGGATGGGGAAATTACTGAGCGAGAGTATTTCGGCGATTTGATTCGGAATACCAGTCGGTATCAGACTTCCGATAAACTCAATGACGATATCAACATTTCCAATGAGATCAGCATTGTGGCCGATCCTTTTGCTTATCAGAATTTTCACGCAATGCGGTATGTCGAGTTCATGGGAGAGAAGTGGAAGATTTCCAGCGTTGAAGTACAGTATCCGCGTCTGATTCTGACGGTAGGAGGTGTATATAATGACTGATCGACGACTCGCATTCCACAATCTACTGTGCGAGATTTTATCTTGCCCGATAGAAGGCGAACAGTGCCGATGTTATTTTCAGCCTCCGGAATCTATTAAGATGAATTACCCCGCCATTGTATATAGCCTTGATGATATAGACAAGACATATGCAAACGACGGGGTATATTTATCTAATCGAAGATATGCCGTTACCGTTATTGATAAAGATCCGGATACATCCTTGGTGCGGAAAGTAACGAATTTACCGATGAGCCGGTTTGACCGGCATTTCAAAAAAGATAACCTGAATCACTACATTTTTAATGTGTATTTCTAAGATTGGAGGAATAATTCAATGAGTAAGCTTATTTGGGATAAAGTTGGGGAACGCCTCTACGAAACTGGTGTTGATCATGGTGTTCTCTACCCGATTCAGACGGGTGGACAGTATAACAAAGGCGTTGCTTGGAACGGTCTGAGCGCGGTGACAGAGAGTCCTTCCGGGGCAGAGCCTTCCCCGATCTATGCGGATAACATCAAGTATTTGAACCTGATGTCCGCAGAGGATTTCGGCGGAACGATTGAGGCTTATACTTCTCCGGATGAATTTGCGGAGTGTGACGGTTCCGTCGAAGTCGCTCCTGGTGTCTTTGCAGGACAGCAGAGCAGGAAGCAGTTTGGACTTTCTTATCGCACCATTCTTGGCAATGATGTAGATTCCAATGACTATGGTTATAAGCTGCATCTTGTTTATAATTGCCTTGCCTCTGTTTCTGAGAAAGGCTATACCACTGTGAATGACAGCCCGGAGGCAATCGCTCTGTCCTGGGAATTCAGCACGACTCCGGCGGAGATTGCGAAGATAATCGATGGTAAGAAGCTGAAACCCACCGCAATCCTTACACTGGATTCTACTAAGATTGATGCGAAGAAGCTGGCAGCTCTGGAAGAAATCCTGTATGGTAAAGACCCGACTACTCCAGAGGGTAACGATGGCGTTGATCCCAGACTGCCGTTTCCTGATGAAGTGATTGAACTTCTGGCTGCTGAAGACCTCCCTTAATGAGCCTTTCTGTTAAGCCTGAAGACGGAGAGGCTGTTTTATTTGGAAAAGCAGTGAATGAATTGCAGAGTGATGTGGTTGTTGCTGATGATGAAGTGACAGGCACTCTGAAGTATGTCAATGGTTATGTTGATTTCAGTAGTAATACTTCTGAGCAGGAAGGAAATTACCTGGCTCTCAAGATTGAGGCTGAGCCGGCTGAAGCAGAGACGGTTGTTGAGCTCGTAGGCGGTACTAAGGGACCGGTTGCGCTAGATGACGACATGAACATCGTACTCCTTATCAAGAATAAGGATACTCAGAGCATTAAGGTGACTACCACACACAACGAGGAAAGCATCACGAAGACTTATGGTCTTTCTGGGCTTACCTTGGAAACAGAATAACGTATAGGAAGCCTCGTATTCAATGTGCGGGGTTTCTTTTTATTTGAAAGGAGAAAAATTATGCTGAAGAAAACCATTCCCTATATCGATCTGAACGGTGTCGAAAGAAAAGAGGATTTCTATTTCCATCTGTCAAAGCCGGAAATTGTCAAGATGCAGACAAGCGTGAAGGGCGGCTATGATGTACAGCTCAAAAGTATTGGTGCCGGCGCTGATGGCGGCCAGATTATGGAATTCTTTGAAGATCTCATTAAGAAAGCTTACGGTGTCAAGAGTGAAGATGGCCGTCGCTTTATGAAGTCTGAGGAGATTTCCAGATCCTTTATGGAATCTCCTGCTTATGAGATTCTCTTTGAGGAACTGGTTACGAATGACAAGACAGCAGCAGACTTTGTGAATGCGGTGATGAACATCGGCAATTCTGCCACAGCTCCTGCAATTGCAGCAAACACTCAGAATTAAAGGAGAGGTGAGAGATGCTCCGAATCACAATACCATCCACGGAATTCTGGGATGAGGTGAAGCAAGAGTTTGTTTACACAAAGGCTCAGACCTTGCAATTGGAGCATTCTCTTGTTTCTCTTTCAAAATGGGAATCGAGATGGAATAAGCCGTTTCTGACGAAGCAGGAAAAAACTTTGGAAGAAACCATCGATTATGTAAAATGTATGACTCTTACACAGAACGTGAACCCGGAAGTTTATAACTATCTGACAAACAGCAATATCAATGAGGTCAATCGGTATATTGCTCTTCCTATGACTGCCACCCGGTTTTTCGAGGAAAAAAAAACGCAGGGAAGCAGAGAGCAGATTACGGCAGAACTCGTTTATTACTGGATGATAGCTTTAAACATTCCATTTGAATGTCAGAAATGGCATCTCAATAAACTGTTTACTTTGATAAGAGTATGCGATGTGAAGAGCAGGCCGCCGAAGAAACATAGCCGCAGAGAAATTATGAAACGGAATGCGGCACTAAATGCGGCCCGTAAAAAGAAATGGAATACGAAAGGGTGATTACTATGAGTAACAGCAGCTTGGTTAATTGTACGGTAAAAAGTCCAAACCATAGTGGAGCCAGAACGCATTCAATCGACCGGATCACTCCGCATTGTGTGGTCGGTCAGCTTTCAGCGGAATCTATTGGGGGCTGCTTTGACAGTAGTAACGTACAGGCTTCTTGCAACTATGGAATTGGTAGTGACGGACGTGTGGTTCTTTGCGTGGATGAAGCAAACAGAAGCTGGTGTTCTTCCAGCAATGCGAATGATCAGCGTGCTGTGACAATTGAATGTGCCAGTGATATGACTCATCCGTATGCCATGACTGATGCAGTATATGAAAAGCTGGTTGCTCTGTGTGTTGACATCTGCCGGAGAAATGGTAAGACAAAACTCCTTTGGTTTGGCGACAAGGACAAATCTCTGAACTACAGTCCCAAATCAAACGAGATGATCCTTACGGTTCATCGGTGGTTTGCCAACAAATCTTGTCCTGGGGATTGGCTGTATTCCAGGCTGGGGAATCTTGCGAATCGGGTAACTGCTCAGCTTGGCGGAAGTACGACTGACAGCGTCCAGAAAACCTACAAAACTGGACTTTACAAAGTCAACATCGGTGATTTGAATATTCGCAAAGGCCCTGGGACGAATTACGGAACCAATGGGATGATTACTGACCGAGGTACTTACACGATTACTGAAATTCAGAACGGTTACTGGGGCAGGTTGAAATCCGGTGCAGGATGGATCAGCGTTCATGAAGCTTACTGTACCTATAAAGGCGCAGTTTCTTCTGATTCTGGTGGATCAGTAGAGAAGCCTTCTGGAAATTTTCTGGTTCAGGTGGACATTTCCGATCTGTATATCCGTAAAGGTCCCGGAACGAATTACGGAACCAATGGTTTCTGTCCGAAAGGAGTCTACACCATCGTTGAGGTTAAAACCGGTGCTGGTTCTAATGCTGGATGGGGTAAGTTGAAATCCGGAGCAGGATGGATCTCACTGGATTACGCAACTCGAATTTAAAGAGGACGCACGATGATAAGTTTCAGACAAAAGGGTGACTTCTCCAAGTTGACACGCTTTCTGGAGAGAGCAAAAGAAGCGGTTCACATCGGAGACCTGGACAAGTTTGGTAAAGAGGGAGTAGCCGCCCTTGCGTCTGCAACACCAGTGGATTCTGGGGAGACGGCGAATTCCTGGTATTACGAAATTGAGAATCGGAAAGGTTCAGTTACAATTTCATTTCATAATTCAAATGTTCAAAATGGAGTTCCAATCGCTGTTATTTTGCAGTATGGACACGGAACTCGAAACGGCGGCTGGGTACAGGGGCGAGATTACATCAATCCTGCTATCCAGCCTATTTTTGACAAAATTGCAAATAACGCATGGAAGGAGGTTACTAAGCTATGAGTAAGACGATTGATGAAAGAGTCGTTGAAATGCGATTCGATAACAAACAGTTTGAGCAGAATGTTCAGACCAGTATATCTTCAATTGAAAAGCTCGAAAAAAGCTTAAAATTGAAAGGTGCCTCCAAAGGATTGGATGACGTTAATGCCGCAGCAAAAAATTGCAATATGACTCCGCTTTCCAATGCGGTCGAAACCGTAAAGATGCGGTTTTCGGCGTTGGAAGTCATGGCAGTTACGGCTCTGGCGAACATCACAAATTCAGCGTTAAATGCTGGTAAAAATATTGTTTCTGCACTGACAATCGATCCAATTAAGACTGGATTTCAGGAGTATGAAACACAGATCAATGCAGTTCAGACCATTCTTGCTAATACACAGAGCAAGGGGACAACCATTGACCAGGTAAATGCTGCTCTTGATGAGTTGAACAAATACGCTGATCAGACGATTTACAATTTTACGGAAATGACCCGTAACATTGGCACTTTCACGGCTGCCGGTGTTGACTTGGATAAATCAGTAACATCAATCAAAGGTATTGCCAACTTAGCAGCAGCTTCGGGTTCTAATGCTTATCAGGCCAGTACCGCTATGTATCAGCTTTCGCAGGCGATTGCAGCGGGCAAGGTTAGTTTGCAAGACTGGAATTCCGTTGTAAATGCGGGAATGGGCGGTCAGCTATTTCAAGACGCCTTAACTCGAACCGCAGAACATTTCGGAACCAACATGGATGCGATGATTGAACAGTATGGTTCATTCCGAGCTTCTCTGACCGAAGGTGGATGGCTGACAACAGAGGTGTTGACCGAAACTCTGACACAGTTGTCTGGAGCTTACTCAGAAGCAGATCTTATCGCTCAGGGATATACCGAAGAACAAGCTAAAGAGATTACAAAACTGGCTCAGACAGCATTGGATGCAGCTACCAAGGTAAAGACATTCACGCAGTTATGGGACACCCTGAAAGAATCGGTTCAGTCTGGTTGGACTCAGAGTTGGGAAATCATCATTGGTGATTTCGAAGAGGCAAAAGAACTTTTAACTGAGGTTAGCAACGCCCTTGGCAACATGGTAAATGCTTCTGCCGAAGCGAGAAATAAGATGTTGCAGGATTGGAAAGATCTTGGCGGACGAACTGCGTTGATTGAAGCGGTAAGGAATGCTTTCGAGGGTGTTTTAAGCATTATAAAGCCAGTTAAAGAAGCGTTTAGAGAAGTCTTTCCGCCGATGACCGGAGAACAGCTTTACAATCTCACTGTAGGATTACAGGAACTTACCGAAAAATTCAAAATGGGCGAAGAAACAGCGAATAACCTGAAGAGAACATTCAAAGGGGTATTCGCTTTATTTGATATTGGACTTCAAGGTGTCAAAGCGCTTGTTGGTGGATTTGCAGATCTGATTGGTTATGTGGCTCCGGCCGGAGATGGAATTCTCGGGTTTACGGCCAGCATTGGAGATTTCATTGTTGGTATTGATGAAGCTATTAAATCGTCTGATGCCTTTAACAAAGCTATCGAAGGAATCGGGAATTTCCTGAAACCAATTGCGGATGGAATAAAGACTTTTGTAAAAACAGTTGCCGATGCGTTCAGCGAGTTTGCGAATGTTGATACCAGTGGTCTCGATAATTTTGCGGATAAGGTACAGACTCGGTTTGAACCGTTTGTAAAATTAGGAGAGTTGGTAAAGAAGGCATTTGAAGGAATTATTGGGATTGTCGAGAAGGCAGCGCCTGTTTTATTGAAGCTGGGTTCCATTGTCGCAAATGCGTTTGGAAACCTTGGGGAAGCAATTCTCACAGCATTTGATACCGCAAGTTTTGACCCAATTTTGGATTTAATCAATACCGGATTGTTTTCTGCAATTCTAATCGGGGTGAAAAAGTTTATTGACTCTCTATCGGAAATCACCGAAAACGGCGGCGGAATTCTTGGTTCATTCAAAGATATTTTGGATGGAGTTAAGGGGAGTCTTGAAGCATGGCAGTCAAGTCTGAAAGCTGGCACTCTTCTGAAGATTGCCGGCGCTATGGCAATCCTGACCGCAGCGATTGTGGCGTTATCCCTGGTTGATTCCGAAAAGCTGAATGCGTCCTTGGGAGCTTTGAGTGTTCTGTTCGTCGAACTGCTTGGTTCAATGGCCATCTTTGAAAAGATAATGAACGGAGCGGCAATCAAAGGAATGGGCCAGTTGACCATTGCGATGATTGGGATGTCTACCGCTGTTCTTATTCTTGCAGGCGCAGTTCAGAAATTATCCGGTTTGGATTGGGATGAGCTTCTGAAAGGATTGGTTGGCGTTGCCGGGTTATCCGCTATTCTGGTAGCATCTGCAACAGCGCTTTCCAAAACATCGAAGGGGCTGATAAAAGGTTCAGCCGGTTTGGTAGTATTTGCGGCAGCGATTCGAGTTCTTGTAGGAGCAGTTGAAGATTTAGGAGCTTTGGATGTGGGCTCTTTGGCTAAAGGTCTAATCGGAGTCGGCGTTCTTTGCACAGAACTGGCGTTGTTCCTGAAGGCTACAGATTTGGATGGAATGGGTGTTCTGAAAGGAACCGGATTGGTTCTTCTTGCAGCGTCCATCAATATTCTGGCGGATGCGGTTAAGGCATTTGGAAATCTGGACACTTCAAACCTGATTCAAGGACTATCTGCGGTTGCCGTGGTTCTTACCGAACTGGCGGTATTCACCAAAGTTACGGCTAACGCGAAGCATGTAGTTTCCACCGCTACAGCGATGACGATTCTTGGAGCAGCCATGCTCGTGTTTGGAGAAGCAGTGAAAAAGATGGGGAACCTGACTTGGGGAGAGATTGGACGAGGTCTTACCACGATGGCCGGTTCTCTGGCGGCCGTGACAGTTGCGATGAATCTACTTCCAAAAGGAATGGTGTCGAAAGCGACTGGAATGGTAGAGGTCGGTGCAGCATTACTCATTATCGGCGAAGCAGTCCGAAATATGGGCGGAATGTCCTGGGATGAAATCGCCAGAGGACTGGTAACCCTTGCAGGTTCCATGACCATTCTTGTTGTGGCACTCAACGCAATGAAAACTGCACTTCCGGGTGCGGCAGCGGTTCTTACCGTGTCCGCTGCATTGGCGATATTTACCCCGGTTCTCAAGTCATTGGGGAATATGTCTTGGGAGAGCATCGCCAGAGGGTTGGTGGCACTGGCAGGTTCTTTCACGGTTCTCGGTGTCGCAGGAGTGGCATTAGGGCCATTGACCCCAGCTATTTTAGGACTTTCGGCCGCCATTGCTGTGTTGGGAGTAGGATGTCTGGCCGCAGGTGCTGGCATTCTCGCATTTTCCACTGGACTTTCTGCTTTGGCAGTATCTGGAGCGGCGGGAGCAGCATCTCTAGTAGTGGCAGTATCCAGTATTCTCAGTTTGATTCCGTTGCTGTTCGAATCTATCGGGGAAGGAATCCTTTCTCTTGCTGGAGTAATCGCAAATGGCGGGCCAGCTATTGCCGAGGCATTTACAGTATTGGTTCTTGCCGCAGTCGATGCTTTGGTTACGGCTGTACCAGCAGTTGTGGACGGGCTATTTGTCCTGATCGACAGTGTCCTTTCGGCTCTGGTCGAACACACACCGACCATCGTGGAGCAGTTATTCGATATTCTGATTGGGATTATTCAGGCTATCACAACGAAACTACCGGAATTGATTAAAGCTGGCGTAGAGTTACTGATGGCTTTCTTTGACGGGGTAATCGACGCCTTGAGTGGTATTGATGTGAATGTACTCATCAAAGGAATCGCTGGAATTGGTTTGCTCTCAGCAATTATGCTTGCTCTCAGTGCTGTTGCTTCCTTGGTACCTGGGGCTATGGTTGGTGTTCTCGGAATGGGTGCAGTCATTGCGGAGTTGGCATTGGTTCTGGCGGCTGTCGGCGCTCTGGCTCAGATTCCTGGGTTGGAATGGCTTATCGGTGAGGGCGGAAATCTTCTTCAGGGAATTGGTACTGCGATTGGTAAATTTGTCGGTGGCATTGTTGGCGGCTTCATGTCTGGAGTCTCCAGTCAGTTCCCTCAAATTGGCGCAGACCTTTCTGCATTTATGACGAATGTGCAGCCATTTATCGAAGGTGCTACACAGCTTAATCCTTCCATGCTGGACGGTGTGAAAGCATTGGCGGAAACCATCCTTATCCTGACAGCAGCCGATATTCTGAACGGATTGACTTCCTGGCTTACAGGGGGATCTTCCCTGAGCGATTTTGCTACCCAACTCGTTCCCTTTGGTGAAGCGATGCGGGATTTCTCCATTGCCATTGCCGGTATGGACGGGGAATTGGTGGCAAATGCGGCTACTGCCGGAAGGACGCTTGCGGAGATGGCGGCAACTCTTCCGAATTCTGGAGGGGTTATCGGATTCTTCACAGGCGAAAATGATATGAGCGCATTCGGAGCTCAGCTTATTCCGTTTGGCGAGGCGATGATGGGATTTGCAAATGCCGTAAGAGGACTGGATGCTGACACCGTAACGAATGCTGCTACCGCAGGAAAGGCCATGGCTGAAATGGCAACCACAATTCCGAATTCCGGAGGCGTGGTAGGTTTCTTTGCCGGTGAAAATGACATGGATGCGTTTGGTGAGCAGCTTGTACCGTTCGGCGAGGCAATGATGCTGTTCTCACAGGCTGTAAAAGGTCTGGATGCAAATGTGATCGTGGAATCCGCTACGGCGGGAAAGGCGTTAATCGAATTGGCAAATACTGTTCCCAACAGTGGCGGTGTCGTGGGCTTCTTTACAGGAGAGAACGACATGGACACGTTCGGGGAGAAGTTGGTGCCATTTGGCAGAGCGATGAAATCCTACTCTGACGCAATTGCAGGTATTGATGTGGAGGCCGTTACAAATTCCGCAACGGCTGGCAAAGCAGTAGTTGAGTTGGCGAATACGTTACCGAATACGGGTGGATTGGTAAGCTGGTTTACAGGAGACAATGATATTGCCGCCTTTGGCACAAGTTTGGTTTCCTTTGGTAAGAGCTTCGCACAATATTCCGACTATATGAAAGATGTGGATGCGAACATCGTTACCACTACAACCAATGCTGCTACATCCATTGTTGAGCTTCAGAAAAGTCTTCCAAAAGAAGGCGGATGGTTCTCCGATGATATGACACTTGCCAGTTTTGGTAGTGATATGGCATCGTTCGGTTCCCATTTCAGTAATTATTACAACAGCATCAGCGGTATTGATACGACGTTGCTGTCCGGAGTGATTACCCAGACAAACCGGCTTGTAAGCATGGCAAATGGGATGGTCGGTCTGGACACAAGCGGTATGACTTCTTTCAGCTCTGCATTGACAACTCTTGGAGAAACTGGCGTAACCGGATTTATCAATGCGTTCAATAATGCAGAATCGAAAGTAACGGCTGCGGCTTCGAGTATGCTGTCGTCTTTCATCAATGGTGCAAATGCGAAGAAATCCGAACTGACAACAACATTCACCACGCTGGTTCAGGCTGTATTGACAGCTATCAACGGAAAGCAGGGCGAGTTCCAAACCAGTGGTTCCACACTTATGGTTAAATTTATCGCCGGAGTACGATCTCAGGATAGTCCTTCCAGAACAACCTTTACCAATATCGTTAGCGGTTGTTTGACTGCGATACGAAATAAGTACGGAGAATTCACATCAACCGGAACCCAGACAATGGTGAAGCTGATTGCCGGTATCAGATCGCAGGACAGTAGTGCGAGGATGGCGTTCACAACCATTATCAGTGCTTGCCTTACGGTGATTAAAAATAAGTATGCAGAATTTACCTCGACAGGTAGAGAGTGCATGGTTAAATTTATCGCCGGTGTGAGAAGCAAGGATAGTGAACTCCGGACCGCTTTTACAACGATGCTGAGTGGTTCCATAACCGCCATCAAAGATTATTATAGCCAGTTCAAATCTGCCGGCTCATACTTGGTCGATGGTTTCTGCGATGGTATCAGTGAAAATACCTGGAAAGCAGAAGCAAAAGCAAGAGCTATGGCAGCCGCAGCGGCTGAAGCAGCGGAAGACGAACTGGACGAGCATTCTCCTTCCAAACGCTTTTATGGAATTGGTAACTTTGCAGGAGTCGGCTTCATAAATGCGTTGATCGATAATGTCTCCAAGGCTGGAAAGGCTGGACGGGAAATTGCCAGATCTTCTATTGACGGGCTGAACGACATCATTTCCAGAATTGCAGATTATGTGGACGCAGATATGGATGTTCAGCCTACCATTCGACCGGTTCTTGACCTGTCCGCTGTGGAAGCAGGGACTGGAAGGCTGAATGCTTTGTTTAGCAGAAATCAGGCATTATCTGTCAGCACTGGGATGAATGACCGAGTTTCCGAGATAGAAGTTCAAAATGGAGAAAGTTCTCCTACAGGAAATACCTATCAATTCACGCAAAACAATTATTCGCCTAAGGCTCTGTCGAGAATTGATATTTATCGGCAGACAAAGAATCAATTTTCGGCGATGAAAGGGCTGGTGGGTAACACATGATTAGAGCAGTAACTGTAACTAATTATTTGGGCGAATCAAAAAGATTTGAATTAGCGTTCCCGGATGAATCCGGGTTCGCTGTTCAATCTATCAGTGGATTGGGACCGAGCAAGGCAGATATTAACACGACAGAAATCTCTACGAATGACGGCTCGCTGTATAACTCGGCAAGAGTAAATTCCAGAAATATTGTTATGTCTCTGAAACTGATGTTTAATCCTCAGATCGAAGACACAAGACATGACTCTTACAAATATTTTCCGATAAAGAAGAAAGTAACGCTTCTCATAGAGACAGATAATCGTATTTGTGAGACTTACGGTTATGTGGAATCAAATGAACCAGATATTTTCAGCAGCGATGAGACGACGCAGATTTCCATCGTGTGTCCTGATCCTTATTTTTATTCTGCTGGTCCGGATGGAACTAATACCACTATCTTCTATGGAGTGGAACCTCTGTTTGAGTTCGCTTTTTCGAATGAATCTTTAACCGAGTCCTTGATTGAATTTGGCGAGATTAAGAATGAAACTGAGCAGACGGTGTATTACTCCGGTGATGCCGAGATCGGGGTTGTGATTACCATCCATGCCATCGGAAATGTGAGAAACATCACGATTTACAATACCGGGACGAGAGAAGTAATGCGTATTGATACTGATAAATTGAAGCAGCTAACCGGTTCTGGAATGGTTGCCGGCGATGAAATCATTATCTCCACCATTAAAGGGGATAAATCAATTACGCTTCTTCGAAACGGTATCTACACCAATATTTTAAACTGCCTTGATAAAGATTCTGACTGGTTTCAGCTATCCAAAGGCGATAATATTTTCGCTTATGTGGTGGAAGAAGGAACGACCAATGTGCAGTTTAAGATTGAAAACAGAACAGCGTTTGAGGGGGTATAGTTATGGAATTGATTGTTCTGGACACTTCTCTGAAAATGCTTTCTGTGCTTGATACCTTTGAGTCTCTGATATGGACGGAGCGGTATTCTGCCTATGGAGATTTCGAGGTATATACAAGCATTAACGATTCTGTTCTTGAAATCCTGAAAGACGACTACTATCTCTGGCTGAAAGAATCCGACCAGACCATGATTGTCGAGGACAGAAAGATTGAGTCTGATGCCGAAAACGGAAACCACTTTACGGTCACTGGAAGGTCATTGGAATCCATTCTGGAGCGCCGCATTATTTGGAAGCAAACGATTCTGAGCGGAAACTTTCAAAATGGAATCAAAAAGCTGCTGGATGAGAATATCATCAATCCTTCCGATGCTTCCCGAAAGGTAGAAGGACTGATATTCGAGGCATCCACGGACCCGGCGATTACCGGACTGACGGTAGATGCACAGTTTACCGGAGACAATCTGTATGATGCCATTAAAAAGCTGTGCGATTCCAAGAATGTCGGTTTCCGAATCAAGCTGTCCGATGATAACAAGTTCGTCTTTAAGCTCTATGCAGGCGCAGATCGTTCTTACGACCAGTTTACGAATCCATATGTCATCTTTTCTCCAAAATTTGAGAATGTAATCAATACCAATTATCTGGAATCAAAGAAGACTTTGAAAACAGTTACTTTGGTTGCCGGAGAGGGGGAAGGAGCCGATCGGAGGACTACAACCGTGGCTTGTGCATCTGGTGCCGGAACAGGTTTGAATCGAAGGGAGCTTTATACGGATGCTAGGGATGTTTCTTCGACCGTGGATAATGAAACCTTGACGGACACTGAGTATAATGCACAGCTTTCTCAAAGAGGTTTAGAGAATCTGGCTGAGAACATCGCAACCAAATCCTTTGAGGGAAAGGTTGAATCAACGAGGATGTACCGATATGGAGAGGATTTCTTCTTAGGCGATATGGTACAGATTGTGAATGAATACGGAATTGAGGGGAAAGCTCGGGTAACGGAATTCATTCGCTCTCAGAGCAAAGAAGGACTCGACTCGTATCCGACATTCGTTACCGTAGAATAGCAGGAAAGGGGTGAAGAAAAATGAGTGTCACTTATGGGTTCTATAACTCAAAGAATAAAGATCGGAGATACGATGCCATTCAAATGTCAAGCATTTTTGACGGGATCATACGTGACGGCATTTTGCAGCATGTTGGGACTGCTATGATGGTGAAAGAGTCTTCTGGCATGATGGTGAATGTCGGAATTGGCCGAGCTTGGTTTAATCATACATGGACGTTGAATGACGCCTTGCTTCCTTTGACTGTACCACAGTCGGAAGTGATTCTAAATCGGATTGATGCGGTTGTTTTGGAAGTAGATGCTCGTGAATCCGTTCGTGCAAATGCGATTAAAATCATCAAAGGTACGCCAGCTACTAATCCAGCGAAACCAACAATGATTAGCACGACCGACCGTTGGCAGTATCCATTAGCCTATATTCGGGTAAATTCTGGAGTTACATCCATCCGTCAGGCAAATATCAACAATGCTGTTGGTACATCGGAGTGTCCGTTCGTAACAGCTCCACTGGAGAAAATGTCCATTGACGCCTTGGTTGCTCAGTGGAAAGACCAGTGGGATGCATTTTATGAAAAAGAGACATCTGATATGGAAGCGACAAATGCTTTCTGGAAAGACCAGTGGTCAAAATGGTTCAACGCCCAGACGGAAGAAATCCAGAAATCTTATCTGGCATGGGAAAAACAATGGAACGACTGGTATGCTGCTCAAACGGCAGATATGCAGGAAACAAGTGCTTACTGGAAACAGTTATGGGCGACCTGGTTTAACGAGTACACAAACAATAATACATCTGAAATGGCTGCATGGAGAGAAAATGCTCAGGCATTGTTTGATGAGTGGTTCCAGCAGTTGAAGGATACTCTTTCGGAGGATGTAGAAGCAAATCTGGCAAACCAGATATTAGAGTTACAAAAAAGGACATCAATTCTTGAAGAAATTGTAGAGGGGATTCGGACGGAATTCACCGTATACAACAATCTTTATGACAATGGATACGAGAATTACGATAATCTTCTCGATTCATCAGAAGGAACTATCATTGATAGTAACGTGGACCCGATTGTGGCGCGTGCATATTCCAGCTCCTTAATTCTGGATAGCAACGGACAGCCAATTGATGGCCGCGTTATTTTTTGTATTAGGTAAAAGGAGGACATATCGAGATGAAAATTACGGATTATCAGAAGGTCCAGACACTAGATGAAAGCAACATCGTTTTGATTGATGGTAACAATGGAACCAAAACAATTATGGTGACTGATTTTATTAAATCCTTGATTGGGCTTACCAGTTCTCAGGATTTCATTTCCGGCGTCAATCTGTCGGAACTTACGCAAATCAATACGTTGTCTGCGGATGATAAGTTATTGATTGGCACCGCAGCAGGGAACAAAGCGATTGGTGCGGACGATGCACTCTTTGCAATTCTGGACGCTTTTGTTCCGAAGGAGCAGCGCCGCATGATTTACAGAGGAAAAAATCTGGGGAGCGTTATTACAGACGACCAGAAGGCAAATATCAAGAACGGAACCTTCAAAGGATTTTTCCTTGGAGATTACTGGTCTATCGGCAGCTATACATGGAGAATCGTAGATTTTGATTACTGGTATAATTGCGGCGATACGGCTTTCACCACGCCCCATCTGGTTATCATGCCGGATAAACCTCTTTACAACACACAGATGAATGAGACGAACATCACAACCGGCGGCTATGTTGGTTCTAAAATGTACACCAAGAATCTGGCGCAGGCGAAAACGTTGGCGGCGAGTGCCTTTGGTGACTTGATTCTCACCCACCGTGAATATCTGACAAACGCCGTTTCGAATGGATATCCTTCGGCTGGTGCTTGGTTTGATTCTACGCTGGAACTTCCGAATGAAATTATGATGTACGGAAGCCTTGTCTTTACTCCGGCAGGAGATGGTACGGTCGTTGTGAACCGTTATACGATCGGAAAGACGCAGCTTGCTTTGTTTACGGTGGTTCCGAATATGATCTCAAATCGTGCAACGTTCTGGCTCAGAGATATCGTTTCTTCGGCTTATTTCGCTCGTGTGGCCAGCCTTGGCGGTGCGGACTACTACCTCGCTTCGGACTCTCATGGAGTTCGTCCGGTCTTCGCTATTGGTTAGTCTAAATCCAGGGGCCCTGTGCCCCTACGAAAACCGTACACAGGTGACAACAATCTGTGCTATAAAAAAGAAAAATCTAAATGAAAGGTGTGAATCAAAATGGAGGATAAGATTTATAAGATTACTCTGTCCGATGAAACTGTTCTTGATAATTTGAGGTTGAACGGTAATAACTTTATATCTTCATCGGAAATCAATGAGTCCGTTTTTGACGGAAATTGTTCGATCGTAACAATCAACGATGGAGAAAAGGATGAAGTTCACATGAACATGGAACTTGTCCAGATTACCAAGGTCGATGACAAGTATTGGTTTGTCTTGCGGGAGGTTCCAGAAACAGAGTTGGCCTTTGTTAAAATGCAGTCAGATATCGAATATGTTGCCATGATGTCTGAAATCGAACTATAAAAGGAGGAAACAGTTATGGAACATAGCAAGAATTACGACAAGGTAAAACGCTACTACAATTTGGGTATGTGGAATGAAGTACGGGTTCGGAATGCAGTGAAAAAGAACTGGATTACGGAAGAAGAATTCAAAGAGATCACAGACAAGGATTATGCATGAGTGTCCTTGTGAGTGACCGGACTGAATCCAAATTTGAAGCGATTACATATTCCATTGAATTGCATGATATGTTGATTGACCTTATGCAGCGTAGTTTCGGAGTGAAAGATTTGGATCAGCTTGTTCGGGTAAGATATGCTCACGGAAAGGATGCAACAGAAGATTTTTCAAGGTATAGATATTTAATGCTGAATTATAAAAATCGAATTGACCAGTTGGCTTCTATGCTGACTAGCAATGTCCGAGCGGCTAATTCTATCTATCCGACTACGCTGCACGAATATGAGCAAAGAAGAGATTATCAGAATACAGCCATAGTAAACTGCGAGCAGCTTTTGAAAGAGTTGCAACGAATCGTTGAGATATTCGAAGTGGACGTTAATCTCTACAGTCGCTATGTTAAAGCTATCGACCGAGAAATCGGATTGATAAAGAAGTGGCGTCAACGAGATAACCGAATCAAGTCACAGTTAAAAGGGTAATGTCTAATTATGCGTCGTTTCTTCGGCTAATTTCGCTAATGTGAACAACAATGGCAATACGAACTACAACAACGCTTCGAACTCTAATGGAGTTCGTCCGGATTCTCTGCTTAACCAACAGAGAAGGAGACATTGTCCTTTCCGAATGGATAAATAGCAAAGCCGGACGCAATTTACTACGGTAAGTATTGCTATCACGGTGAATGATTTATGAACTATGAGGAGATTATCTGTGACGCCAACAATTTGTATAGAGCTTACAAGGTTTCTGTCAAAACCAGCAAGTGGAAGGAAACAACGCAGAAATTCATGATGAATTTTCTTCGGTATATCTTTTCCATTCAAGACGACCTGATGAATCGGACTCTTCAAAATGGACCGACACAGGAATTCACGCTGTTTGAGAGAGGCCGAGTAAGACCTATTACAAGTATTCAAATTCGGGATCGCATTATTCGGCATGTTTTGTGCGATGAAGTCTTGCTTCCCGAAGTGAAGAAGCATATTATCTATGACAATTGTGCTTCGATTAAAGGAAGAGGTATCTCTCATCAGCGGGACAGGTTCGAAGTTCATCTCCGTAAATACTATCGGTTGTATGGAAATGAAGGATGGATATTGTTCGGAGACTTTTCCAAGTTTTACGATAATATCATTCATGAAATTGCCAAACGGGAATTGTTAAAGCTGTTCGATGATGACGAATTCATTGACTGGTTGCTAACCCAGATTTTTGACGGATTTAAAATCGATGTTTCTTACATGACGGACGAGGAATATGCCACATGTATGTCTGACACTTTCAACAAGTTAGATTATAGGAACATTCCAGAGTCAAAGCTGACAGGCGAAAAGTGGATGGAGAAGTCGGTTAATATTGGAGACCAGCTATCACAAGTCATCGGGATTTATTATCCGTATCGGATTGATAATTACGTCAAATATGTAAGAAGCCAGAAGTTTTATGGAAGATACATGGATGACTGGTATATCATGAATCCGAGTAAAGAAGAACTCTTTGATCTGCTAGATCATATTCATCAAATTGCAGAAGAATATGGAATCCATATCAATAAGAAGAAAACTCGAATTGTGAAGATTTCCAGCACGTACAAATTTCTGCAAATAAAATACAGTTTAACAGATTCCGGAAAGGTAATTAAGCGAATCAATCCGAAGCGGGTTACTACGATGCGCAGAAAGCTCAAGAAACTCGCCGTCAAAGTGAAAAACGAGGAGATAACGTATGAAAATGTAGAGAATATGTTTCGGGGCTGGATGGGAAGCTTTTACAAACTTTTGTCGAAGGAACAAAGAAAAAATTTGATAGGTCTCTATGAAGATTTATTTGAAAAGTCGATTACAATCATCAGCAAAAGGATGATCATAACCGATAAAATCAAATAGTTATGGAGGATACTAAAATGGAACCATGGTTTCAAATGGTGGTGACGATTATGTGTGCAGTCGTCGCCTCTTCTGGTTTTTGGGCGTATATCCAGAAGAAAAGTGAGAAAAAAGATGTGAGGACGCAGATGCTGATTGGTCTTGCTCACGATAGAATTATCTATCTGGGAATGTCCTACATCGAGCGGGGATGGATCACGCAGGACGAATATGAAAATCTGCACGATTATCTCTACAAGCCCTATGAAGAGATGGGCGGAAATGGCTCAGCTAAAAAAGTCATGCAGGAGATCAATAAGTTGCCCATTCACAAATCAACCTATATTCAAGAAAATCAGTAGGAGGAATTAAAATGATGGAACAGATTATGAACTATGTGCAGCCTGAGTTAATCGTTGTGGCGATTGTCCTTTACTTCTGCGGTATGGGGCTGAAGCAGACTCAGGCAATCAAGGACAAGTATATTCCGTTGATCCTCGGTGTCGGCGGCATCGTCCTTTGCGGAATCTGGGTTTTGGCCACTTCTCCATTAGGGAGTGGTCAGGAGATTGCAATGGCTATATTTATCGCAATTGTTCAGGGAATTTTAATGGCCGGTCTCAGTACCTATGTAAATCAGATCATTAAGCAGGCAAATAAAGATGAGTAGCAAGCGGACAGAGCGTGAAACCGTTCTTTTTTTTTATTTCCAAAAGAGAGGATGAGAGAATATGGCTATTAACAAAGTAATCTATGGTGGAGAGACACTGATCGACCTGACCGGCGATACCGTAACCGCTGATAAGATTCTTTCCGGCTTTACCGCCCATGACAAAGGAGGGGAGCCGATCACAGGTACTTGTGAATATGACGTAGATTCTTCTGATGCAACAGCCGCTGTTGCTGAAATTCTTCAGGGAAAGACCGCGTATGTACGAGGTCAGAAACTGACGGGAACCATGAAGAATAACGGAGCTGTGACAGGTACAATTTCTTCAAAGGATGAAGAGTACACCATTCCGCAGGGACATCACGATGGTTCTGGTAAAGTTGGGATTTCGGCAGCAGAAAAAGAGAAAATCATTCCGGATAATATTCGAGAGGGTATTACTCTGCTTGGTGTAGAAGGTTCTATGTCAGGTACGGAAGATGCCAAACCACAGGCAAAGACAGTTACACCTTCTACAAAGGAGCAGACAGTGCTTCCGAATTCTGAGGAAGGATATAACTACTTATCGCAGGTTACAGTCAAAGCAATCCCATATAACGAAAGCGAGAATCCCGCTGGAGGTACTACGGTAACTATCGGGTAGGAGGGAGGCTTAAATGGCTACAAATAAAGTCGTTTACAGCGGCAGAACCCTCATAGATTTGACTGGGGATACTGTGACAGAAGAAACTCTGCTAAGAGGTTATACGGCTCACAGAGCAGACGGGACGCAGATTGTGGGAACAGCATTTGCCGATTATCCGGAGCGATATTCGTTTCTTGACCCTCTTCAGGATTCAAATGGAGAAAAGATCCTTGATAATTCGAATAATGTACTACAGGGTGAAACGGTGTATAAAAAGGTGTAGAAATGTCGTTTACTTCTTGAATATTCCTATACTTTTGATAAAAGAATGGCTAAAAATCAAGGTTTCCTGTTTCCATTGAGGAAGCGGCGAAGGAAGGGAAGTTCTAAGGAATCCTTATTTTATAAGGGTTTGAGAAGTTGTGAGGTGTGCTGAAAAGTGCTGAATTTGAGTGTGTAGAACACAAGTAGCGCACACGTAGCACACAGGCGTAGCGCACAAATAGAATTGTAAATATAAGAGATGTTTCCATGAGATTTTTCGTGTGAAACATCTCTTATTTTGTTATCTTGCATATTTCTTTATGGAGTTGCTCCATTGTTCGGTGAGTATAGGTTTTTTCTGTGATGTCTGTTATGGCATGACCGACAATGAGTTTTAGTATGTATTCATCTACATGACATTCTTTTGCTTTTGTGATGAAAGTATGTCTGGTCTCATGTGGTCGGTGGGTCAGCTTCAAGCGTTTCATGGCTTTTACGAATCTGCCCCGATATTTGTCATAGGTCATGTAGGTTCCCTGTTGTCCGTTATCATCATTGAAAAGAAATTCATTTTCTGGTGAGTAGCGTTTTTCAATGAGTGGGCGAATAATAGGGTGAATTGGTACAACACGGTTTTTTCCTGCGTCTGTTTTCATGCCGCCTTTCATGGTGTTGGATTCCAGGTCAATATCTGCTGTCTTTAAGGTAGCCAATTCCTGCGGACGCCAACCACTGTAAATCCCAACTAAAATCATATCTACAAAAGGAACCTCGTTTACGTTTTCCCAGAGCAGGTTAATTTCTTCTGGTGTAAAGGGAATGACTTCTTTTTCCGGTGCTTCCCGTTTGACAGCGTTACAAAGCTGTGCGTAATCCTTTTGGACAATCTCATGTTTCATTGCGTAGCGGTACATCATATTGAACAGCGATTTAATTCTGCCTTTTGTAGCATTGCCTACAGTTGCGTCACGTATGGTTCCCTCTAAATGCTCCACACGAATATCTTTCATTCGCATTTTGTAAAGGGGAGTACAATAATTATAGGCGGCTTGGACAGTCCGCACACTTGATATAGTGGATAGTGTAGGGAAGTAGTCTTTACTCCACAACTCGTATACATCTTCAAAGGTAACAGAGTTGGTCTGAATATCATAGGGGCTGGAATTGTAGTTTGCAATGGCTTGTATCGCTTCATCTCTGGTGTGATAATAGCCGATTGTTACCCGGTTCTGTACCAGCTTCCCTTTTTCCTCATTGTATGCCCAACCATTTGTAACAACTGCCCGCCACGGATTGCGGCGTTTGCCTGAAAGTTTATAGACGCTTCCTGTTCCGTTTGCTCTTTGTAATGTTTTTGCCATACAATCATCCTTTCTTTTCATATTCTGTTTTCAAGGAACATTTGTTAAAATTATTCTTCTGGTTTTTCTTCCAGCGTGGTAGAGGAATAATAGGCAAGGTCTTTGTCCTGTAATTCCTTGTACCGTTTGGCGCTGATACGGTTATTCTGAAATTCTTCCCGGTACTCTGCAAATTCTTCCAGAAACAGACACATATCCGCATTGAAATCTGCTGACTTGTCTTTACCATTGAATGTAATAGAACACTCCCATTCGTCATAATGGGGAGGACGCTTTACATCAATATTGAAATTCAAGCCTTTTATCCTGTCCAGCTTGAAAAGAAAGTCCATTATATCTGAAAGACTATGGATATTCTTTTCGTCATGCTCGTAGCCAATCAGGAAGGTAGATGTGGTATCAAGCGCCTTTGCCAACTCGTTAATCATGGCAATGGAAACCTCAATTTCTCCGCTTTCATATTTTTGTATGGTACGGAGCGACTTACCTAAAAGGTTCGCTAATTCTGTCTGATTGATACCTTTTTGTTTTCTGGCTGTCCTGATTCTCTGTCCGATATTATTTTGATTGTCTATCATTTGTTTACCTCCACCCTTATCATATCATATAAAAATACGAATTACAAGTACATATAATTATAAAAATGGCTTGACATATGAAAAATATATGCGTATAATAAAATATGTACTTAAAGTGCATATTTCAAATTTTAAGGAGGAAAAAAATGCGATTAAACGAAACAAAAATGCAGATTAAAATGGGAGAACAGGAAATGAATATCCGTATGTTAGCTGAAAAGAGTGGGGTGTCCAGACAGACGATTTCTTGTATTAAGGCAGGAAAAAGCTGTTCTCCGGTGGTAGCGTACAAGTTAGCGGAAGCTCTTGGAATGAGCATGGAAGAAATTTTGAATCAGTAGGGAGGGATTAGATGGAGGGAATCCGGTACTATGTAGAGTTACCAGAGTTTAAAGGTCGAAATGTACCAATAGCAGAAATCGCAAAAGCAATCGGAAAAGACGCTCAATACATACGATATGGATTGCAAAAAGGGATATTTACATTTGGTTATGCTGTTAAGCTGGAAAATTCATCAGAGTACAATTACTACTGTCCAGACCGGAAAGTATGGGAAGAAACCGGATATTTTAAGCCAGAGGAAGAAACCAAAGATAATGAAAAAACCCTTGCTTAGCAGGCAAGAGTTTTTAATGGTAAACGGGCAAGCCGCCGATACCATATCTCACAATATAAGTATACAGGCGGCTTCTCCAAAAATCAACTGAAAATTTGAAAAGGGGTGCCAATATGGAAGAAAAGAAGAAAACAGAATTAAAGATTATAAGTATGGCTGATGTAGAAGAGGAAGAAGTTGAATGGCTTCTTTATCCATTTATTCCTTTTGGAAAAGTCACGATTATTCAGGGTGACCCCGGCGAGGGTAAAACAACGCTTGCCCTACAGATAATTGCAAAGCTGACCCGTGGGGAAGCGGTACTTCCTTTTGATAAACCGTTGTCGGTGGCTGAAAGCGAAGAAAAAACAGAATTAGACAGACAACCTATGAATGTTTTATACCAGACAGCAGAGGACGGTCTGGGCGATACGATTAAGCCACGTTTAAATGCGGCAGGAGCAGATTGTTCAAAAGTATTGGTGATTGATGATAAAGAAAAAGCACTGACTATGATGGATTCCCGGCTGGAAGAAGCGCTCATTGAAACGGGTGCCAGATTGGTGGTGCTTGACCCGATACAAGGTTATTTAGGTGCTGATGTTGATATGCACCGGGCAAATGAAATAAGACCCGTAATGAAGCGTATTTCTACATTAGCTGAAAAGTATCGCTGTGCGATTGTGCTAATCGGTCATATGAATAAAGCCAGCGGTGGAAAATCGTCTTATCGTGGTCTTGGCTCTATTGATTTTCAAGCGGCGGCTAGAAGCGTTTTAATTGTTGGCAGGATAAAAGATGACCCGGAAATCAGGGTAGTTTGTCAGGTGAAAAGTTCGCTGGCACCAGAAGCAAAACCCATAGCTTTTCGATTAGATAAACAGACCGGATTTGAATGGACAGGAGAATATGACATCAATGTAGATGATTTACTTTCTGGTGATTGTAGAGGTCAGAAATCAAAAAGTGCAAAGGAGTTTTTAAAGGAAATTTTGGCAGATGGACAAATGGCTTGCAAGGATATTGAGGAAGAAGCAAAAGACCGTGGAATCCGAAAAAAGACATTATGGAATGCTAAAAAGGAATTAAATGTTGATTCCATAAAAATAGGGAATCAGTGGTATTGGACATTGTAAAAAGGAAGATGGCAAGATTGCCATATCTATAGGAATAGGAAATCTTGCTACCTTGATTATGTAGAGCTTGCTATGACAGGGCGGACAGAAAAAACGGCTGTGAAGCCGAGGCGGCGTTAGCCGGACAGCTCCCGGCAGGGCGCAAAACCTGCTTGCAGGTCTGCATTTTTGATAGGGAACCTGTCAAAAGTGCTTTTGAGTTACTTTCGACGAAAGTAACAAAGCTATGGCGGCTTAAACGCCGCCCATATTGCCCGACTGAAAGGAGGAGATTCATGGAACGAACAATCAGCGGCATGATGGGGAAAGGTTCACTCACCCATAACAGGAGAGCATTTACAGCAGAAAATGTGGACGCTGAACGGACAAAAAATAATATTGAGTATTGTAATGAAAGTTTAAAACAGGTATATCATACTTTGTTTGATGAAGCAGTCAACCGATATAATGCGAAGCAGACACGTAAAGACCGTATGATTGAAAATTACTACGATAAAATTAGAATAGGTAAACAAGAAAAGCTTTTCTATGAAGCAGTATTCCAGATTGGAAATAAAGATGATATGAATGTAAGAGGGGAGCATGGAGAGCTTGCAAAACAGATATTAGATGAATTTATGCAGGATTTTCAAAAAAGAAATCCTAATTTATATGTGTTCTCTGCTCACCTACATCTTGATGAAGAAACACCTCACTTACATATAGATTTTGTTCCATATACGACAGGGAGCAAACGGGGATTGGATACCAGAGTATCCTTAAAACAGGCATTAAAAATGCAAGGCTTTGAGGGAAGCAACAGGCAGGAAACAGAATGGAATCTATGGATAGAATCAGAGAAGCAACAGCTATCTTCTGTCATGGAACGGCATGGTATTCAGTGGTTGAAGTTGGGAACACACCGGAAGCATTTAAGTGTACTCAATTTTGAGAAACAAGAGCGTCAAAAGGAAGTCTTGCAATTAGATAAACAAATTGAAGAAGCGTCACATAAGATTGCCATTACAGAAAAACAAGTTAAGGCGAAAAAGGCGGAAGTAATACAGGCTGAAAAAGAGTTGACTAAAATGGTTTCCAATCGGGTGAAAGTAGAAAAGAATATTCAGACAATTCAAAATGACAAAGAGTGGCAGTTACCAGAGCCGACAACTCTAATGAGTGCGAAAGCGTATAAAGATAAGAAAGCGGAGCCGCTTGTTACCAGACTAAAAGAAGTATTACAAACAGTAATGATAAATAATTTAGATTTAAGCCGTAAATTAGAATCAGCAGGAAAGCGGCTGGATCAGATACGACAACAGATAAAGCGTCTGGAAAACCGTTTGGAATCTGTGGAGCACGAAAATGATGTGTTAAAGGTAGAAAATCGTGATTTAAAGCGGCTTAAAATGGTTTTAGGAGAGGAAAAGGTTATTTCTATCCTTGAACACCAAAAAGCGGCAGAACTCCCTGATAACAAGCTTAAAAGCAGGAACGGAATGGAAAGGTAGGTGCTTCATTGTGACAGAAATGGAAAAGAAAATTATGGTTCGCTTATGTGCAAAAATATTACAATATGTTAATCTTTCAGAAGATAAGGAAGTAGAAAATTTGATTCAGTGGGTTATTACAAGCAATAGCCTGAAAGAGAACAATAATGAAATCCGCAAGATAACTGCTGATTACAAAAAAGTACAGCCAGAGGTATATGGTGGGATTCGGGAAGCATTAAAAGCGAATCAGGAAATATGCAAAAAGCGGAATGAGTTATACGAAAAGCAACAGGATTTAAAAGGAAAGCTGTTCAAAATTGAAAGAGATTTAGAACGCTAGAGAGAAAGGCAAATAATAAAAACCACCGGAGCAGTATAACATATTTCTGCTTCGGTGGTTTTGACAGACATTATTTATTTGGGATTTTCATTGTTAAGAATGACCAGCTTATTTTGAAAACATTCAACAGAGATATGGGAGCCGATAGGAAAACCGAAATCTTCTACCCATTTTCCCTGTAAAGAAATTTTGGGTATAGAGGTCTGATAGCCAGAAGCTTCTTGGACTTTCAGATTTCTGGTTGAATTATCACGTGTATCATATGATATATTTGTGCTTATATTGAAGTGCTGCAAAATAGTGAATATTCTGGCAAGCATGGTATCATGCCCCAACCTACAAGGTTCAGTAAAATCAATATGACCTTGCCAATTCCCCATTTTTTGGACTTCATATATTAGCAATGGTTTATTACAAGTTACAAATTCCGCTAACATGCAAAGATTATTTAGTTGATAGAGAGAATCTACAATGGAATAAAATTCCCGGTCATTCAAACTTTTCTTAGAATAAAAATTCTGAAAATCTGTGTCATTTGACATCATAAGAAAGCGAAAGTTTTCAATAAAATTCCGTTGCTTGTCTTTTGATTCTAGTTTCTCATATTCCCGTGTTATATAATGGGAGAGATTTTTTTCAATTTCAAATATAAGAGTCACCGCCTTTTTATAATATAATTAGAGTTTATAAAAATTTAATAATTAGACATCACCTCACTTGAATCACAAAAATATATTAACTATCACATTTATATTTGCGATTATACACAACTTGATGTGAAAAGTCAATACTGTACTGTAAGAAATAAATTGGAAAACACATGATGCTTTGATTTTTCACACTTATTCATGTATAATCTTTGTAAAAGTAAAACGAGGTGATTGTATGGCTATGGCTTCTAAAATCCGGATTCTTCTGATAGAAAGAAACATGAAGATAAAGGACTTGGCGGAAAAGCTTGGATATAGTGGAAATAATTTGAGTAATAAATTGAGAGATGATAATTTTTCTGAAAAAGAATTGAGAAAGATTGCGGAGTTGCTGGATTGTGACTTTGACGCTACATTCACTATGAGAGATACGGGAAAAATAATATAAATATTGATACAATATGATTTTTCTTGTTTAATATATTTTAGCGTGATGTTAACATCACGTAGTTATTTAGTAACGAAAAATCAGGCTATTCTAAGTGCAATTTGATAATATTTAATTTTGGGAGCGATAATGGGAAATATAGATAAATATCAAAAAAATTTAAAACAGATATATGAGCAACTTTTTAAGAAAATTGGACAAAACACCTTGGATATATTTTTGTGTGGTGGAGCAAGCTCAAAGGAATGGCAATCTTCAAGAGATATTATCAGAAAAATAATAGAAAAGGAAAAGACTATCCGTATTTTATATCCAGAGGAACTTTTCATGGATATGCTTAATCAACAAAAGAAATATAATTTACTTCAATTAGAAAAAGTTTTAGCCGAAAACGTTGATTATATATGTATTGTGTGTGAAAGCGTTGGCTCTTATGTAGAACTTGGCGCATTTACTAGTATTAATGAAATCGTTGATAAAGTAATAGCTTTGGTCCAAACACAATACAAAAATGATGAAAGTTTTATAATGCTGGGTCCAATAAAGTATATTAAACAGCGTAATCCTCAAAAAGTAATATATTATAATAAATGTATTGATGAAGCAGCAGAAGTATTAAAGAATAATTTTAATATTCTTCTGAAAGATAAAAAACGTGAGCGATACCAATTGGATAATATAGTTGGACTTCATTATTACATATTACTTGTACTTTTTATTTTTGATTATATTAATGTTAATGATTTGATTATGTTAATAAGACAATTTTTGGATAATAATTCAGAGACTGCTAATTTTGAATACTTATATCTACCAGCATTAAAATTATTATATAAAGAACGCTTAATAGAAAAAATAAAGATGAAAGACAAAAATATTTATAAACCTACACACAAAGGGGTTGAAATGTGTTATAATATGCTTTATAGTACGCATGTCAATAATATTGACTTTGTTATAGATAAAGTGAAGTTGGCGTATTTACAAAATTGTTATTATTAAACATTATCCTCTCTTGGAAACGTTGGTTAGGTATTGGATGTGCTTTGGTACATATCAACCTTTCTTTAAGGGAAATGGTTCGTTTCCTTTAGATTATTAACTTAGAGGGTATACCGCGACAAGATGCGCTGATAAGCAGATTACTGTTTATCATCACCTCTTGTCGTGCTAAATATTTTTGGCAAGGGGGATAATGTTTATGATAAATCAAACTAATATAAGCTTACTTAAACTTAGGAGCTTACCAATATTTAATGATTTGAGTTCTATGAGTAGGGTCACTGGTTTTAGCGAACAATTGCTATATTATTATGCTATATCAGATGATGCAAAGAAATATACCATTTTTGAAATACCTAAAAAAGATAGTTGCAATACAAGGAAAATTTATGCTCCCAATTATGCTTTAAAGATATTACAAAGATGGATATTAGAAAATATTTTATATAAAATAGAATGTTCAGAATATGCTTTTGCTTTTAAAAGGGATATGGGTAGCCCATTAAAGAAAAATGCTTTGGTTCATAAGGAACATGTATTTTTGCTTGAAATGGATTTAGAGAATTTTTTTCATTCTATAAAAAGGCAAAGAATTGTCTATCTTTTTAGTAATTTGGGTTATAATGTTCCCATTTCGAATTGGTTGGCTAATATTTGTACATATGAAGATATATTGCCTCAAGGTTCAGTAACAGCACCTTATCTTTCTAATTTGGTTTGTTTACAGTTAGATAAAAGAATAGCAAAATACTGTAGCAAAAGAGATATTGTATACAGTAGATATGCTGATGATATTACATTTTCATGTAGTAATAAAGCAGTTATAAAGTCTATTTATGGTACTATTAAAAAAATTATTGAGTCAGAACATTTTACAATTAATCAGAAAAAGACAAGATTTATAGGAAAAAGTTCAAGAAAGAGTGTTACAGGTGTAATAATTGACAATGATTGCATTAAAGCACCAAAGGAGTATAAACGTTTAGTAAGGTGTTTAATACATAGAGCAATAATATCAGGAGATTATAGCAATATAAATAGAATAAGAGGATACATAGCATATATATCATCAATTGAAGATGACTATATGCAAAAGGTAGTAAAATATATAAACACATTTAAAACTAAAAGAGATGTGATATTTTTAGATAGTACAGTTGAAATGTTTAATGCTAATATATTCTTGCCGGGTGTTGATCAGATAAGTCAAATTCGTATGACGATGGAAGAAGAGGATAATTTTGGAGATTACGTTACCGAAAGGTTAGAGTTTTTAAAAAAACGTCATATGAAAGTACCACCTGAATTAGGCAAACTTTAATATTGTTTTTTCGAAGGGGCATTTGAAAGTGAGCAGTAGTACAGCGTAGCACACCCATAGCGCACAAACACCCCTCAAACCCTTATAAAACCGTCCTTCACCGTTTCCATCGAGGAGAGCGCTAAAACAGGTAAATTTTAAGGAAACACGCATAGAATAAGGGTTTCTAAAGGCTGCACTAACTTTTCGTGGTTGGTGCAGTTTTTTAGCGCTTAGAACGTGATTTATGAAATTTACTAATATAAGTATAGCAAATGGATGCATGTTTATGATACAATAATATATAGGCGACATGGCAGGGAGGGGAACAATTTGGCAGCATTAGAAAAACTTATTCAGTCAATTATGAGCGGAGTGCAGGATAAAAACATAAAATTTGCTGATTTGCAGAAAATACTTGATATAATGGGTTTTCAGTGTAGAGTGAAAGGAGATCACTTTATATATTGGAAAGAGGGCGTCGATGAGATTATTAACATACAACCAGATGGAAATAAGGCAAAACCATATCAAGTAAAGCAAATAAGGAACATAATATTAAAGTATCAGATGGAGGTGAAGTAGTATGCATAAATATGAAAGAATTATATATTGGTCTGATATAGATGATAAATTTATTGTAGAAGTTCCTGAACTTTCTGGCTGTATGGCAGACGGAAAAACAGCAGAGGAAGCTTTAAAAAATGTTGAGATAGTTATTTCGGAGTGGATTGAAACCGCCAAAGAGATTGGTCGTGAAATACCAAAAGCTAAAGGTAAATTAATGTTTGCATAAAGTTGAAAGTGTTAAGACAAGTATTTTTCATATTAAGAAAGGTATTTAGGAGCAATCAATAGTGCAGAGTAGCACACCGATAGCGCACAAACACCCCTCAACCCCTTGAAAAAACGCCCTTCACCGTTTCCATCACGGAGAGCGCTAAAGCAGGGAAGTTCTAAAGAAATCGTAATATTAAGAGGTTATTTTAAAACCGCACTAATCTTTCATGGTTTGTGCGGTTTTTGCTGCTGTAAATATAAGAGTTACCATTATATGAGTCGTAATAATAGTGAATTTCTATAGATTTTGTGATATACTATCCGGGTAAGATCGTATAAATGCAGATGCAACTAATTATATTTTATAAATAGTAGAATCAGATTATTAACGTTGTGTCATAACTGCCGTAATCTTTCCTGATTGAGGCAGTTTTTATATATGGAAATCAGACTATTTTTATTTTGCAAGTATATCTTTTTATCCATAAGTTTTGGTGAATCAACGGAAGGAGTATATAATATGATTTCAATAATACTTGAACTGTTAAGGTTCAGATGCGGGATCGGAGATCGATAGTCGTTTAGTTATATATCAATTGAAGACATCAATCCGATTTAGGAGGAATCCCATATGAAGTTACACTTACTGGGGCAGGCCTTGTTACAGATAGCGGGCCTGTGTTATGCAGCAATAAAATACAGGAATAAAAACATCGATAGTATAAACTCCTATTCTCCGCAGATAGAGTATGCATTGCCATTTGTAGGCGAATGGTATATTGCAAATGGCGGTGTTACCAAAAAAACGTCACACTCATGGGAAGTTCTCCCCCAGCGTTACGCTTATGATTTCATTATTGTGGATGAAGATGGGGAGAGCTGTCATGGTGATAAAATGGATTTACACAGCTATTATTGTTATGGAAAGGAGATACTTGCCCCCGCAGACGGCATAGTAGTTTCAGTAAAAAACGGGTTTCCCGATTGCCGCATAATGGGGAATGGACAGCCCGATCCGGATACACCTGATATTGGCGGCAACCGGATCACAATAAAGCATTCGTCAAAGGAATACAGTGTTGTCTGCCATCTTATGCCGGACAGTGTGCTGGTAAAAAAAGGACAGATGGTAAAAAAGGGGGAGGTAATTGGCAGGTGCGGCAACTCCGGGAATACGACGGAACCTCATGTCCATTTTCAGGTACAGAACACGGCCTATTTTTATTCCAGCATAGGTTTGCCTGTATTCTTTTCCAATATTCAGAAAAGGATACATGAGAAGTATGATAAAATTGATACACGCCCTTTTCCGGAGAAAGAAGACCGCTATGAAAGCTATGTGTATCGGGGATTAGCGGTAAGGAACGGAAACTTTGGGGAGAAATATCCGCTCTCTTCCTGATTTCCATAGCAGGTGTCCGGAATATATAGGAAAGGGCTGACGGTCATTTGTAATAGGGTGGAATCGATATCCGGAAGATAACATTTACTTCAGAAGGAGGTACCTTTTATGATAGTGCTTATTGCAGGATGTTCTCATACAGGAAAAACACTTTTGGCCCAGAAACTGCTGGAAAAATATAAGTATCCGTATTTATCAGTCGATCATCTGAAAATGGGACTGATACGCAGCGGACAGACTGACCTGACGCCGGAAAGCAAGGATGAACTTCTGACGGATTATCTGTGGCCTGTCCTGAGAGAGATAATAAAAACGGCTATTGAAAATAATCAGAATCTGATCGTCGAAGGATGTTATATCCCCTTTACCTGGAGAGACAGCTTTACGGAGGAATATCTGAAAAGCATTCGCTATTATTGTATTATAATGACTGACAGCTATATTGATACCCATTTTCAGGATATTAAGAAATATGCAAATGCTATCGAGGCACGGGAGGAGGATTCGTGGATAACTCCTGAAATGCTGAAGGAAGAGAATGGGAAAAATCTGCAGTTATGTAAAAAATACGATTGTACGTATCTTCTGGTAGACAATATATATCAGGTAGATGTGACATTGGATTAATCCGGTAATAGGAAGGGGAAACAACGGCAGGCAAACCTGGTTTGCCTGCCGTTGGATGTTTTGTCTGCTGCTGTTTCCGGAAGAGCAAGAAACGGGAAAAATCGGTTAACCGTTTCTGATTTCCCGCAGCATGGATTGAAAGAGTTCAATATGATGCTGTTCATCAAGAATGATACGGTTCAGGTTATCCTTGATATTGGTATCCCGGATTGTTTCCGCCTGTCTGGTGTATTTCTGTATGGCGGCAAGTTCCCCTTGAATCGAATTTTCAAGGAGCTCGCAGAGCATCTGGGGATAGTGATTATAAGAAGGTGTCCAATAGCATAAATCGTGGTTTTCCATACTCCACAGTCTTGGATCAAGCCCCATTTGGCAGGCGAGAGTAGCAAAGATATCTAAATGATGCATTTCTACGATACTTATACTGTGGAAGCATGCTGCGAAATCAGCATAATCCGGTTTCAGTATCACACTGTTATAAAAATACAGGCTGACCGCAGACATTTCGGAATTGTCGCTTCCTATATTACTCAGCATAGCCCATGCGTAATCCTTGCAGCAGCTTTCCGCGCAGACAGGCGGGTAGGGGATAGTAAGTGTTGCTTTGTATTCCTTATTATTGGGGCTGTTCATTATTTGACCCTCCGTGTTATCATTATACGTTACACAGTTCATTTGTTAGTATTATATATGAACAGCCGGCGGAGGTTATGACTGGAAGGAAAAGGGGGCTGAAAACAGCAGGCCGGAGTCTGTCAAAACTCCGGCCTGCTGTTTTCCTATCATACATAGGTATTTAATTTTAGTATATTTGCGAGTATTGCTATAAATTCGCGGGTATATGGTTTTGTTACGATAGGACACCCAAACAGGTGGGATAAATAGGAACCACCGAATTGATCCCAATAATTTGTAATGAGTGAACGGATAGCGCGTTCCACATTTTTTACTTTTGTACCGGAGTGGCTGGCAATCTCCGGATACAATCTTTTGGTGACGTTAAACAGATAGGTCTCATCCTCCGTGACCAAT
Source organism: Eisenbergiella sp. OF01-20 (assembly GCF_003478085.1). Taxonomy (NCBI): domain Bacteria; kingdom Bacillati; phylum Bacillota; class Clostridia; order Lachnospirales; family Lachnospiraceae; genus Eisenbergiella; species Eisenbergiella sp. OF01-20. The sequence continues at coordinate 406,333 of NZ_QUES01000001.1, forward strand.
TTGATGGCATAAGCCAGATAGTGATAACCGACATAATTGGGCCGCAGACCTATACGCCATAGAAGCTTATGGATTTCATCCATTATTTTGTCCTCCTTATTGTGAGTGTATTAAGTTTACTAAATTTTGGAGGAAAATTGCGGAAAAGGAGCAAATTAGACGTAATTCGACAAAAAAGATCGTCATAAACTACGATTAACCAATTATTTTTATCAGTTATCTGTATCCGTAAATCCGACTGTTCTGTTTTTTAATGCCATAAATTCATGCTTGGCCCGGAAAATGGTATGAAGTGGAAAAAGGGGGCGGATATCAGGTAAACGTATATTTTTTTCAGCAGGTCTTATTTATCAGGAAAACTAATATATTGTAAAAAGTTTTACGGGAGGACTCTGTGTGTGAATAAAATTGTGGATGAAAATTATCTTGATTTAATTATAGATAATGCGTTGCTGAAAAATTATTTGATAGAGGATAATATAACGGGATTAAATGACAGATATTCAATCCTTCATATTTTAAGCGGGGAACCTTCTCCGTGCGATCTCGGAGAGCTTTATCCGTATCATAGTATTCCCGGCCTTTATACGCCTATGTCGCAATACGGAACGGAGGATACCGGTTTTATCAGTGTCCAGAATAATCCGCATCTGGCTCTTTACGGACAAGATGTCCTGATAGGTATAATTGATACGGGAATCGATTATCGTCATCCGGCTTTTATGGATAAGAATGGATGTTCCCGCATTGTCCGTATCTGGGATCAGTCGGTACAGGACGGACCGCCGCCTGCCGGTTTTTCCTATGGTACGGAATACGGCAAAGAGAGGATCGAACAGGCTCTTATGGATGAAAATCCTCTGGAAGTCGTACCGAGTACAGACAACAATGGACATGGGACTGCTGTTGCCAGCATTATTGCGGGAAGCCTGCGGGAGGAGAATGGGTTCAGAGGAATTGCCACCCAGGCTGAACTGGCAGTTGTAAAATTAAAGGAGCCGAAGAAAAATCTTCTGAAAATATCTTTTATACCGGGAAATATAGAATGTTATCAGGAAACAGATATTATACTGGCGGTGAAATATCTGGAAGGGGTATCCAGACAGCTTAATCGGCCGATGGTTATTTGTTTTGCCTTTGGAAGCAGCCAGGGCAGCCATGACGGTTACAGTACCTTAAATGATTATATGGACAGAGTAGTTCTGAAGCCCCGGATAGATATTGCTGTTGCCGCAGGGAATGAAGGGAATAACCGGCGGCATTATTTCGGCGCGGTGGATGAGCCGCCTTACCACCACAGCTTTGAATTGAAGGTGGGAGAGCAGGAGGGCCTGTTTGCCATGGAAATATGGACGGCTCTTCCTGCACGGCTTTCTATCCGGATTATGTGTCCCACAGGGGAATATACGAGGGTTATTTATCCGCAGCTGGAAAGCTGCTATTCCTTCGGTTTTGTTTTTGAAGGAAGCAGGATATGGGTGAATAACATCACTTTAGAAAAAGAAAATGGAGAACAGCTTATCTTAATCCGGTTTAAAAACCCGCATGAGGGGATTTGGACTTTTGATCTGGAAAACCTGGAGGAAGAGCCTTATACCTTTCATTCCTGGCTTCCGGCAGGGGAGCTTCTGTCTGATGAAACGTATTTCTTGATGCCGTCTCCTTATACTACGGTTACCATGCCCGGAACTTCGGACGGTTTATTGACGGTGACGGCGTATAACCCACAGACAAACAGTATTCTGGCACAATCCGGCTGGGGATATACAAGGGACTGGAGGGTGACTCCCGATGTGGCAGCACCGGGTTATCAAATGGCATGTGCGCTGCCAAACGGGATGTATGGGAATCTGACAGGTACCGGTGCTGCGTCCGGTGTGATAGCTATGATGCTGGAATGGGCGGTGGTGAGAGGAAACTATCCGACAATCACAGGCAGCGACATAAACAAGCTCATTATACGCGGCGCGGACAGAAGTAATTCGGGCTATGCCTTTCCGAATCCCAATTGGGGCTACGGAATTCTGGATATCTATGGTTTTCTGAGTAAGCTGGATTTATGAGAAGACAGGTTGTTATCTGTTTAGATACGTGCTATGCTTTAGACGTAGCGTAAAGGGGAGCGTTAGACTTCTGGCTGTATTTTTATCAGAGAGAAGAGGTTAGCCATGAAAGAGTATTCCATTGAGGAGCAATTTGCGATAGTGGCATTGAACGCGCAGGACAGCCGGAATGACTCTGCGGCCAAAAACGCGGCGATTGCAGGAATTGCCGCCGCCAGAGCCGTGCAGAGGCTTTTGAATGAGGAGGATAAACCGGACGCTGCGGAATGGGAACGGAAGCTTCGGGACCAACTGAATGCCGTTAAAAAGATGAGCCGTAAAAAACGCAGGGAAGTGGAAACGGATATAGCGGATATTCTGAAGGCAGAAGGGATATTGCAGGAAATACCTAACCTGCTGGGCTGTGATATGAATTATTATACGGCGAATGTAACCATGCGGGAGTATAAGAGTGAGCCTGCTGTTTATCAGAGTATTGTGGAAGGCGTGCGGGCAGTTATTGAGGAACAGGAGGAAGTGTCTGAAAAAACAGTGGTATTGTTCTGGTTGTTCAGGGAGAGCGGCTGTCTGCATGATATTTTCACCGTGGAAGAGCAGGAAATAGTCCAAAATAAGCTGTCGGCGGCGGCTGCCGGAAACCCCTTATATAAAGTCATTTTAGAGCAGGAATTCCATAGCGCGGTGTGGCTGCTGGGCATGCAATTCGTAAATGGAAAGCATAAGCTTTTCCGGAATCCCTATCTGGAGGGTATTAACCTTATGTTCCCGTTTCTGGACAGGAGGCAGGCGATTTTTATTGATATGGTGATAGTGGGAACCAGTGTCAGTGACAGAAGAAGTGCGGCAATTGCTTTTCTGGAGAAAAACGGGCATACCTGTGAAGAGATAAAAAACGGAACGGAAACAATCGTGAAGGTGGATAATGGGTATTACCGTATTTTCCCTTCCGCCCGTTCTTTTAAAATCCCCGTTCAGGGGGTGGAGCTTTTGCCGGTATACAGATAGAGGGCAGAAGCCAGTCCCTGGGGAGGGACTATAATTACTCCTACTTTATTATTATACAAGGAAATCAGAAAAATGAATTACACCCGTTTAGAACTGCAGAACCAATTAAAAGAAATGGACTTGTATCCAACAGATACCGTTCTTGTACATTCTTCCATGAAATCGATGGGAGAGGTGGAGGGAGGCGCGGATACCGTACTGGATGCCCTGATGGAATATTTTTCTGTGGGACTTCTTCTGCTTCCTACCCATACCTGGGCTCAGATGGGAGAGGAATACCGTGAATTCGATCCTGTGCAGGAAGATGCCTGTGTGGGAATACTGCCCAATCTTTTCCGTAAGAGGCCGGGTGTATGCCGATCCCTTCATCCCACCCACAGTATGGCTGCTTATGGTGCCGGAGCGGCAGAATATATAGCCGGGGAAGAAGCGTGCAATACGCCGTGTACTCCCGGCGGATGCTACGACCGGCTGAAAGACATAAATGGCAGAATCCTTTTGGTGGGGGTGACGCATGCCCGTAATACGTATATCCACAGTGTGGAAGAGGTGCTGAATATTCCCAACCGTCTGACGGATAAACCGGTGGAATTCTATACGAAAATGCCTGACGGAAGCCGGAAGAAAATATATATGAGAAGGCACTATAATGCCGTGCAGCCTTACATCTCGGAAGATTTTGTAAAGCTGACGCAGGCCTTTTATGATACGGGGGCAGCCAGACAGGTTCGTTTTGGCAATGCGGAATGTATCCTGTGTGACGCGCGAGGGATATTTGAGGTTACCAGGCATATTCTGGCGCCAGATCCGGAATGTATTATTACGAGTCCTGCGATCCCTGCTTCCAGATGGGCGGATTTTGAAGGAGGTCCCTTTTTTTAAAGGATTAAAATTATAGGCTCCGCCTGCGGGAATAAAAATGCCGCAGGGTCATGAAAACAAATGACCCTGCGGCTGTTTTGTGAATTTTTTATTTCGCTGCGGTTACGGAGATGATGTGGGGATTGACACCTTCATACCAGTACAGATAACCTTCCATGTCGATAACATCGCCGATTTGCAGATTCTTGACTGCCGCATATACATCGGTGGTATTGTCGCACAGGTAGGATTCTACAACGAAGGAATAGGTCTCGCCGTTCAGGGAAACGTTGAAGTACAGGTCGTCGCCGTCCGTGCCGGAGCCGTCCCAGTTGTACAGGTAAGCAACATCGTTTCCGGCCTCATCCTGGCCGGCGGCTTCCACGGTCATGCCTTTGAATGCAACATATTGGTTCTGATAGTCGATCAGCTCATCGGTTCCCAGCATTGCGGTAACGTCTTTGACGGGAGCAAGATAGGTGTCTCCTTCCACGATTTCAAAGGTGGCATCCATAATTTCCACTTCACCGGACCACTCCGCTTTATATCCGGTTACCCTGATTTTGGTTCCGGGAACCAGCTTTTCATAGTCTTCCTCTGAGCAGGCCATATTGTACACGAAATAGGCGCCGTCCGGATCCTGGGTATATACGGTAGCCTTGTCTTCCCACCATGACTGCTTGGCCTGGACATAGGTTTCGACAACGACTTCGGAATCCAGCTCTGCGGCCATGTACTCCGCATAGGACAACACGCCTTCGGTACCGGCGGCTGCCGTGGTTTCTGTGGATGCTTCTTCCGATGCAGCAGCTGTGGTTTCTTCCGGGACAGCGCTGGAAGCTTCGGTAACTGCTTCAACGGTGCTTTCTGCCGCAGGGGCATTCTCAGTCTTTGCGCAGCCGGTCATTCCGAGCACAAGAGAGAGGGTCAGGGATAAAACGATTGCTTTTTTCATAACATTCTCCTTTTTTACTGATGGGCATTTACATAACAAACACAGTCATTATATACCTGAAAATACCAGGGATCAACACAAACTGTCAAGAATTCCTCTTTTTTTTCATGCCCTGGCGGATGAGATATAAAAGTATGAAAATCCATGCGACGGCAAGACTGGAAAGCAGGGCGACTGCTGTTGGCGGCAGCGGGCCGAGATCCGCTTTGCCGGAGGAGGCGGGGCCGCTCTCGTTCAGATGGTAGAGGGAGGTCACGTCCTCGTAAAGATCAGCGATAAAAACGTCATTTACTTCTTTCTTACGCCGGACCGCTTTTGTGACCTCCTCCACAAGCTGGCCGGAGGCGCTGCGCAGGGAGGCGGAACCATTGAATACTGGGGTGACAAACGTATCCTCCACATGCTCCAGCAGGAGACGGGAGGCTTTGATTTTTACATCATAATAAAGGGAATTGTCCTCGCCGCACCGGGAGAGGTAATCCTGGTATTCGGAGGAGTTTTGTGCCTTGCTTGTCACTGGGACGTATCCTTCTGTACGGGAATAGGCGATCTGTACCTCATTGGTGAGAAGGTACTGGGTAAAGAGCCAGGAAGCCAGCACCTCCTGGGGATCCGTTTTATTAAATACACAGACGGAAGGTCCCTGGGAGATCATTTGCGGATGCTGCGGATCAGACTGGGGAATCATTCTCACCTCGGTTTCGAAATCCACAAGAGCCTCCTCGCTGATATCGGTGAGCGGCGCATCCGTACCCATCCAGGTAGCTCCGGCAGTGGAATCAACCGCGAAAATACACTGGCCCGCATTCATAAAATTGGCCGGGTAGCTGGATATTTTAAAGGTGGAAAAGGCGCCTGATTTTGCATGCTCTGCAACCGTGTACAGGAACCGGGTGGTGGTGTCGTTAAACAGCTGGATTTCCCCGTTTGCAGAAGCGTAGCCGGCATCATTCTGCTTCAGATACTGAATCATCATGTTATCCGTCGATTTATAGATAAAGGGGATCATGACGGACTGTCCGTTAATGAGATAATTTCCGTTGGCATCCTTGGCCATGGCAGCCTCGGAAACCTCCCATATAAAATCCCAGGTCAGCGTATCCGGAAGGGTGTACCCCAGCTTTTCCACATAGGTTTTATTGATATAGCAGGCCTCTGTGGAACGCATGAAGGGAAGGGCGTAGGTCTGCCCGTTCAGGGAACATTCCCGGAGAAACGGATCGATAATTTCCTCCTGTGCCGGAGAATCGAAGAGAAGCCCGCTTCCGCCCAGGCCATACCTGGGATCCGCAATCAGCCCGTCCAGGGGAACCACGGTGCTGTTACCCGTCAGATAGGTGGCAATATGATCCGGATAGGTGATGCATACGTTGGGCGTGGTATCTGTGGCAATGTTGGTAATGACATCGTTGTAAATCTTGCCATAATCCGTATATAACCGCAGATTCACTGTGATATTTGGGTACAGCGCCTGAAAATCCGTAATTGCTTTCTTATAAATATCAGTCTGGGTTTTGTTTGTATCGTTTTTTGCCCAAAAAGTGATCTCATATTGCCTGGAGGTATCAAACTGACCGGGGATGGAAAAGGTCACTTGGCCTCCCCGGCCGTGGCAGCCGGTCAGCATCGACAGGGCAAGCAGGACAAAAAACAGGGCGGCGATCTTCTTTGTGTGCGTTGTTTTCATCCCTTGGTACCTCCTCTGGATACGCCTTCCATGATTTTCCTGCGGAATACCAGGAACAGCAGGATCAGCGGAACCGAGATCACGACAACTGCCGCCATCATAGCCGGGATATTCTCGCGCCCGAATCCGTTTTCACGGATTTCCTGAATCCCGTTTGAGACCAGATAATAACTGGGATCATCCGTAACCAGCCGGGGCCATACATAGGAATTCCAGCACTCGATCATCTTCAGAATCGTGATGGTGACGAGGGTGGGCTTGCAGATAGGGATCATGACTTTCCACAGATATTTGAAATCGGAGGTACCGTCTGCCTTGGCAGCGCGGTATAGTTCATCCGGCACCAGTTCGAAATTCTCCTTTAACAGATAGATATAGAATACAGAGGTGACGGAGGGCAGGATGAGGCCGAGGAAGGTATTGCGCATATCAAGGTTGGTGACCGTTGCGTAATTGGTGATGATGACCAGCTCATTGGGAATCATCATCAGGGAAAGCAGCAGTGTAAAAGCGATATTCTTCCCGCGAAACGACAGCCTTGCAAACGCATAGGCCGCCAGGGTAATCACAGCCAGCATGATAGCTGTGGTGGCCAGGGTGAAAAGCAGCGTATTCAGAAGATAGCCGGCAAGCGGTACCGTGGTGAAGGCATCGGAAAAGTTTTGCAGGGTGGGGGAGTGAGGGAAAAAGGAGGGGACGCGCTCCGCATTATAGGAACCGTAGCTTTTTACGGAAGTGAGCAGCATCCAATAAAAAGGAAACAGGACCACAAGCGCCCAGAATGCCAGCAGGATATAAATGAGAGTGTTCGTAATCCGTTTATGTCGTTTTGCAGTTTTTTCTATTTTACGGTAATCCATGGTTGTTCCCATCTGCGCACGTTTGTGCGCGTACAAAAAGTTTTTATATATAGTGGACATGCTTTCTGCTGAGTAACAGATTGATACAGGTTATGGTGAGTACGATGGCAAACAGGAGGATGGCCGCCGCGGATGCATAGGATGGGTAACCGCCGCTGCTGCCGTAGAGCATGTCGTACACATAACCGACGATGGTGTTCATACCCGCCGCATTCAGATCCGTGCCGAACAGGGCGACGGCATCACTGTATGCCTTAAAGGCGCCGATGAAACCGGTAATCACCAGATAAAACAGCATGGGAGAGATCATAGGAAGCGTGATTTTGGTGAAAATCCGGAGTTTCGGGGTCCCGTCCACCCTCGCCGCACGGTAATAGCTTTGGTTTACGGAGGCCAGCGCACTGGTAAGAATCAGGATTTTAAAGGGCATAACCACCCAGATGGTGTACAGGCAAAGGACAGTCATTTTTGCCCAGTAGGGACCGTCTATAAAATCAACGGAAGGGCCGCCGAACCAGTTGATTAATAGATTCACAAGCCCGTCGGAGTAGGCGGTTTTTTTAAAGAGAATCATAAAAACAAGGCCCACGGCAAGTGTGTTGGTCACATAGGGCAGAAAATAAATGGTCTGGAACAGGTCGCGGAGCGGCTTGACGGAACTTAACGCAACGGAAAGTAACAGGGCCAGTCCCGTGGAGGCCGGAACGGTGATGATCACCAGCAGGAAGGTGTTCTTCACTGCCTGCAGGAAGTAGGGATCATGCAGCACATAGGAATAATTGTAGCCTCCTGTTCCATAGCTGGTCCGGGATGCAAAATTGTAACCCTCTTCAAAGGAATAAATAAATACATCAATGAGCGGATATATCAGAAATACAGCAAGGAAAAGTACTGCCGGAAGCAGGTACAGCCAGGCTTTCCTGCCGCCGGAAATAATGTTGTCATTTTTCATAACAGCCCTCCCGGATGCGTTCGCCGCTGTCTTTGTCAAAAAGGAATACCTTGCCCGGTTTCAGTGAGAATCTGACCGTATCAGAGGAAGTATCCACATGGCTCTCCGAGCCGGCAATGGAACGGAGAGCCACGTTTTCACAGGCAGGGTGGGTGGAAACGATACTGATATCACGTCCCATGACCTCCACACCGTTCAGGGAACAGCTCAGGGGACCGTCCTCCTGCAGGAGGAATCCTTCCGGCCGGATTCCCACCCATACCTCCCTGTCCGTCACACCGGAAACAGGCAGGACAGGAGATTTTCCGATATAAAGCCGGCGGTCGTGCACCTTCCCGTGGAAAATATTGATGGGAGGGGTTCCCAGGAACTTCGCCACAAACAGATTCACCGGATCGTCATAGACCTCCTGGGGCTTCCCAATCTGCTGGATGACCCCTTCCTTCATGACAACGATGCCGTCGGAAATACTCATGGCCTCCTCCTGATCATGGGTGACAAAGACCGTGGTGATTTGTGTTGCTCTCTGGATTTTACGGATCTCCTCTCTTGTCTGCAGCCGCAGACGGGCATCCAGGTTGGAGAGAGGCTCGTCCAACAGGAGGACATGCGGCATTTTGACCAAAGCGCGAGCAATGGCGACACGCTGCTGCTGCCCTCCGGACAGTTCGCTGGGTTTTCTGTCCATCAGATCCCCGATCTGAACCAGCCCGGCGGCATTGGAAGCACGCTCCAGCATTTCGGCCCTGGTCAGCTTCTGCTCCCCCTTCAAATTTTCCAGGGGGAAAAGGATATTCTGTTTAACGGTCAAATGAGGGTAAAGAGCATAATTCTGGAATACCATGCCCACCCCCCTGTGCTCCGGAGGAAGATTGGTCACATCCTTGTCACCGAAGAATATTTTTCCTTCCGTAGGCTTTTCCAGGCCGCAGATAAGGTTGAGAGTAGTGCTTTTGCCGCAGCCGGAGGGACCAAGAAGGCCGATTAATTTGCCGTCCGGGATTTCAAAAGTGAAATGATCTACGGCGATTACATCACCATGGACTTTTTTATTGCGGTTGGGAAATTTTTTTGTGAGATTCTGTAATTGGATTTTCATACGCATCCTCATTTCTGCATGATTTACCAAAATGTATTATAGCAGATTATGCCAGGTTTATCACCGGGTTTTTTGTATTATCATTAAATTTGGACATCCATCTTCCAAAGTAGCCCGCTGCTGAGGTATAATGTGGGATAAGCAAACAGAAACCATAAAAAGCAGGAAGCAGAGAAACGAAACGGAGGACGGAGCAGATGGTTTTCTTACCCACAGAGGATTTATATGAGGAAGAAATTTTTCTCAAGCTTATCCGGACATCGGAAGAGAATAAGGAAAAGGGATATGTACCGGCTTATTATTTTGCCGTTTGCCTGCGCGGCAGCGGAAAAGAAATAGGCAGCTGTGACTTGAGAATAGGATATAATGAAAATACATATTACGGGGGAAACATCGGTTATCGGATCGAGGAGCCGTATCGGGGCAATCACTATGCGGCAAAAGCGTGCCGCCTTTTGTTTAAACTGGCCCGGAAACACGATATGGACAGTTTGATTATCACCTGTAATCCGGATAACCGGGCTTCTGCAAAAACCTGTGAGTATGCAGGCGGTATTTTGAAGGAGACGGCGAAGCTCCCTGTTACCAACGAGATGTACCGGGAGGGGGCCAGAGAAAAATGCATTTATTTTTTCCCGTTTGATCAGGACGCTTCACAATCACTTTCTCACGGTCGGTGCAGCAGCCTGACGGAATAGTTACAGCTGACTGGAAGTATCCGCTGTGGGGTATCCATAAATAACACTTGGCAGATTCCCATGTGGGAGAAAGGAATACACCGATGGATTTATATTTTGCGCCCATGGAGGGGATTACCGGTTATATATACAGACGCGCTTACCACAGCTGCTTTCATCCCATGGATACGTATTTTACGCCTTTTATAGCGCCCAAACAGGATAAAACCCTGAATTCCAGGGAAAAAAATGATATCCTGCCGGAACACAATCAGGGCATGCGGGTGGTGCCGCAGATTCTGACCAACAGGGCGGAGGATTTTATACGCACGGCGGAAAAAATCCGTGAATTCGGCTATCAGGAGGTAAATCTGAATCTGGGATGTCCGTCCGGGACAGTGGTATCCAAGAAAAAAGGTGCGGGTTTTTTAGGGGAACCGGAAGCCCTGGATCGGTTCCTGGAAGAAATCTTTAGAAGGCTGGATATGGATATTTCCATTAAAACCAGGCTGGGAATGGAGGATGGGGAAGAATTTTACCGGCTGTTGGATATATATAATAAATACCCGCTGCAGGAACTGATTATTCATCCTCGTGTCCAGGCGGATTATTATAAAAACAGCCCCGACTGGAAGGTGTTCCGGGACGCTTTACAGATAAGCCGGAACAGGGTGGTATATAACGGCGATATTTTTTCCGTGGGGGATTATGAGCGGTTTACCTCGTCCTTCCCGGAGGCCGGTGCCGTAATGCTGGGACGGGGTGTGCTTGCCAATCCGGGCCTGCCCGGACTGCTATGCGGCGGGCGGCAGCCGTCCGTGCAGGAAATAAAGCAGTTCCTGGACAGGCTGGTAAGCGATTACAGGGAAGTGCTTTCCGGTGAAAGAGACGTACTTTTCCGAATGAAAGAACTCTGGTATTATATGGGATTTTTGTTTACGAATCCGGAGAAATATGTAAAAAAAATAAAAAAGGCGCAGAGGCTGTGTGATTACGAAGAAGCGGTACGCGCTTTATTTCGGGAGCAGGAACTGGCGGAGGGCGGAGCTTTCCGGCCTGTCATATAGTAACAGTTCAGACATCGCCGCAGGCAGTTTTAAATGGAAGCAGTTTTAAATGGAAGCTTGCGTTCCTTATGGTAAAATGTTACAATAATAAAGCTTTGCTGCTTTAAAGCGTGTGCGCGGCAGTGCGTATATGCACAAGGGCAGTAATCCGTATATGCAGTACCCGGGATATATTATTCAAAGGAGAAAGAACGATGGGGGAAAACACGGTTATTGTAACAATTTGCGTGGTATATTTTCTGGTCATGATCGGAACCGGAATCTACGCATCCAGAAAAAATAAGAAGGCTTCGGACTTCCTGGTGGCCGGAAGGAAGCTGAATACGCCGATGACGGCTATCACGCTGGCGGCGGTGCAGATAGGGGTCGGCATTGTTTTGAGCAGCGCCACAAATGGCTATAACGACGGCGTATGGCCCGGAATCTATTATTCCATTGGCTGCGGCGGCGGGCTGATTCTGGCTGGCCTTTTAACGGCGAGAAAGCTGCGACAGGAGGAAGGATACGTGCCCCTGGACTTTTTTGCCAAACGATATGGCGACAGCAAGGGAATCCGTTTCTGGGCATGGATCAGTAATGTGCCCAGCCTTTTGGGGATTTTTATCGCGCAGCTTCTGGCCTGCGGCGGGATTCTTGCCGGCTTTGGGATTCCCTTTGAAGCAGGTGTTGTCATAACGGCAGTGGTCATCCTCATTTACTGTACGGTGGGCGGTATGTGGGGTGTCGTACTTACCGATGTGATTCAGACGGGGATTATTGTGGTGGGAATTCCGGTTCTTGCGGCAGCCACCCTGATTCGGTATACCCATGCGGGAGGAAGTATTGCCGCGATATATGCCGCACCGTTTATCCCTCATGGAATGGGAACCAAATTTATTTACCTGGTGCTGCCTTTTCTTCTTTCCATCTCCGTATCCTATGATGCGTATGCCAGAATCCAGTCTGCCAAAGATGCGAAAACGGCTACCAGAGGATGTATCGGCGGCGGTGTCATCGTTATCATCATCGGCCTGCTTTGCTCTACGGTAGGGGCGGCATCCACGATACTGTTCCCGGGTGTGACGGACGGAATTTTTACCATCGCGGCTACGGGAATCCTGCATCCCGTATTGGCGGGGATTGTGATTGCCGCCATACTTTCTGCGGCGATGTCCAGCGCAAACTGTGTTATTTTGTCCCTGGGCGCCTCTTTTTCCAGGGATTTTTATAACAAGTTCCTGCATCCGGAAGTGGAGAATCTGGACGAACTTCCCAAAGCCAAGCTGATTTCCCGTATTGCGGTATTCGGCGGCAGTGTTGCAGGAATTCTGTTTGCCTTTAAAATGACGGATATCCTGGATGCGATGATTATCTTTAATTATCCTTATATGGGAAGTATGCTGGTTCCCCTGCTGGGAGGGCTTTTGTGGAAGGGAGCTACCAGAAAAGGGGCGTTTGCATCGGCTATAGCAGGGGGAATCGTAGGCGTGGTTTCTTTCTTTATCGGCATTCCCGGACCTCTTTACGGAGTGGTCAATGTGGATTTGGCGCTGATGTTCGCTTATCTGGTATCGGCAGCGGCGCTCGTGATTTTCAGTAATCTGGACAGCGCCGGGAAAAAAGTACGTGCCTGATCGTCGGATAAACAGGAATATGCAAAAGGAATGTGAGAATATATATGAGTACATATCAGTGGCCTTATCAAAATGAAATCGGTCAGGAAGAAGAGGTCTCCTGTGACGTCCTGGTTCTGGGCGGCGGCCTTGCGGGATGTTATGCGGCTATAGCCGCGGCAAGGAAAGGGAAAAAAGTTGTCGTGGTGGAAAAGGGGGCAACCGAGCGCAGCGGTGCGGCGGGAAGCGGCTTTGACCACTGGGAGTCCGCCTGTACCAATCCCTGTTCCCGTGTCACAGCGAAAGAAATCGCGGAGGCCTACGTGGAAGAGCAGGATTATTACAGCAACGGCATAGCCCACTATATAGAATGCAGGGAAGGGTATGACCGGCTGCTGGATATGGAAGCCTTCGGCGGGAAGATCAGGGATACGGAGGATGAGTTCAGGGGAGCCGAATTCCGGGATGATGAAACCGGGCTTATGTTTGCCTATGACTATAAAAACCGTTTTACCCTCCGTGTATGGGGAAGTACATTTAAACCGGCGCTGTATAAAGAACTAAAGAAGCTGGGAGTAAGGATATACGATCGTACGGAGGCCACTGCGCTGCTGACAAAGCAGGTAAACGGGAAACCGAGGGGGATCGGTGCGCTGGGCATGAATGTAAGAACCGGAAAATTCATGATATTCCGGGCAAAGGCTACGATTCTAACCATGTCAAGGCCGGCCAGAATCTGGCTTTTTAATCCGGATTTGGTGGGCCTGTGTGAGTTCAGGCCCACGCAGAGCATCGGCAGCGGCCATGCCATGGGGTATCGGGCCGGAATTGAATTTACCATGATGGAAAAATCCGTAAAGGGGGAATTTTCCGCTGCGGGCAGAAGCTTTCCTCCTTATGGGACGGGAAATAACCATAATACCTGGTATGCCGCCACTATGGTGGATGCCAGAGGGGTGGAAATTCCGTATGTGGATCGGGACGGCAGGGAGCTTCAGTCGGTTTCGGAACGTTACTACCCGGCTCCGGGACAGAAATTTTTTCTCAAGGGCGGCGTGATTGATGAAGCCAAGTATGAGTACCGGGGACCGGAAACTCTTCCGTTTGAGGAATTGATTAAGAGGGGCTATCAGCTTCCTTTTTATGCGGACTTGAGCCGGATGCCCGAAATGGAGCGAAAGGTGATTTGGGGGATGATGGTAGGCGAAGAAGGGAAAACCAAAATCCCCATCCTGGAAAATTATACGAAACGGGGTTTTGATCCTGCCAGGCATATGCTGCAAAGCTATGGAAACGGCTGGCAGTCCGCCGCATTCCTTGCCCAGGAGCGCCAGCTCTTCGGAGCGCCCGGAGGCATCATGCATGACTGGGATCTGAAAACGAATATCGACGGCATCTATGCGGCGGGGGATCAGCTTTTCGCATCGGACTGCTGCGGGTTTGCCGCTGCCACGGGGTATTATGCGGGCAGGAAAGCGGCGGATGCGATAGAAGGTGTGCCGGAGACGGAACCGGACCGGCAGGAGATAGAAGCGGAGAAAAAACGTCTCTATGCGCCTCTCTTTGTGGAGGAGGGCATGGACTGGAGAGAGCTGAATATGGCAGTTTCCAAGGCCATGCAGAACTATTGCGGCGGCGTGAAATGCAGGGCGCTCCTGGAAGAAGGGATTGCGCTGCTTGACAGTTATGTAAAAGAAGCCCTTCCTATGGTAAAAGCGGATAATCCCCACGAACTCATGCGCGCCCATGAAGTATCCGATATTCTGGAGGTTGCCGGAATGATCCTCCAGGCCTGCCTTTTCCGGGAATCCAGTTCCAAACCGCTGTGCTTTGAACGCAGCGATTCCACAAAGCGGGATCCGGAAGAAGAGAACTGCTTTATCACCATCCGTATGGAAAACGGAAAGGCTGTTAAAGGGAAAGTGCCTTTGGGCTATTTCGGGGATTTGGAAACGGAATATGAACGCAGGAACCAGGATTATATCAATAGCCTCTGATCAGCAGCAGGGCAGTATGCAGGGGAAACAGAGAGATTCCCATGCTTTGATACGCGTGCTAAAGCGCGCAGATAGGAGGAACCATGGAAAAGGAAATGACCGCTTCGGTGATTCCCTGCAGCGCAAGGCCGCTGAAATTCGACGACAGCCTTTGTATCGGATGCAACCGCTGCGCAGATGTGTGTCAGGTGGATATCATGATACCGAATCCGGTAAAGGGGAAACATCCCATTGTTATTTATCCGGGAGAATGCTATTATTGTGGCAGCTGTGTGATGGCCTGCCCGAATAAAGGTGCGGTTTCCCTGGAGCATCCGCTTATGAACCAGGCGAAGTTCGTACCGGTAAAGCTCTAATCTGACGGGCATCCTTGTACGGGTATCAGGTCGAAGCAGCAGTAGGACGGGGGGATCATATGCAGAAGGAAGTTTGCGCTGCACTGGAGGATTTTTTTCCTTTCTGGGATAAACTGACGGAGGAAGAACAAAAGAATGTTTGCAGGAATGCCGCCTCTGTGATATATCCGGCGGGGGCCTTTATCCACCGGGCATCGGAGGACTGTGTGGGAGTCCTTTTAATCAGGGAGGGACAGCTGCGGGTATATATTCAATCCGAAGACGGCAGGGATATTACCTTGTTCCGTATCGATGCAGGGGAAGCCTGTGTGTTGAGCGCGTCCTGCTTTATGCAGGAAATTACTTTTGATATTCTCATTGACGCGGAGAAGGACAGCCGTGTACTGGTGATTCCCACAGCGGTTATCCGCAGGCTTGCGGATGAAAATATTTACGTGGAAAATTATATTTACAAACAGGCGGTGGAACGTTTTTCCGATGTGATGTGGACCATGCAGCAAATCCTTTTTATGAGCTTCGATAAAAGGCTGGCGGTTTTTCTGGTTGATGAAGCCGCTAAAACGGGGGAGGATACGCTGACGATGACTCATGACCAGATTGCCAGATATACCGGCAGCGCAAGGGAAGTGGTTTCGCGGATGTTAAAATATTTTGAGAAGGAAGGTCTGGTGGAGCTGGCGAGAGGCAGAGTAAAGCTGTTACATAAGAAAAAGCTGCAGGAATTGACCAGAGATTAACAGGCCTTAGACAAGTAGACAGAAGGCAGCCGGGCTTATGTGACCAGGTTACGGATCAAACACACTCCCCGGAGTAAGATGGTTTCAGGATCTTATTTCGAAGGAGTGTATTTTTATGAGTAAAACAGTGATTATCGGCGGTGTGGCCGGAGGGGCCACCGCGGCGGCAAGGCTTCGCCGCAGGGATGAAAAAAGGGAAATTGTGATGCTGGAAAGGGGAGAACATATTTCTTTTGCCAACTGCGGCCTGCCTTATTATATCGGGGATGTCATCCAAGACAGGGAGGCGCTGCTCCTGCAGACACCAGAAGGAATGAAGAAAAAGTTCAATATAGATGTCCGCATCCGTCAGGAAGCGGTAACTATCCATCCCGGGGAAAATAAAATAGAGGTACAGGATTTACAGACTGGAAAAATATATGAAGAAAGCTATGATCAGCTGGTTATAGCAACCGGCTCTTCCCCGTTAAAGCCGGGAATTCCGGGTATTGACGGCAGCCGGATTTTTACACTTTGGAATCTTTCCGATACGGATCAGATCAAAGCGTTTCTGCAGAAAGAAAGGCCGAAGAGTGCAGCAGTTATCGGCGGCGGCTTTATCGGACTGGAGATGGCGGAGAACCTGCACCGGGCCGGCCTTGCCGTATCCGTAATAGAAATGCAGAAACAGGTCATGGCTCCCCTGGATTATGAAATGGCCCGGCTATTGCATGAAAATATGGAAATGAACGGTGTGGAGCTGATTTTGGAGGACGGTGTGAAGCGGTTTGGACAGGAGGATGCCGGGGTGGCCGTTTCGCTTGCCAGCGGAAAAATAATACGGGCGGACATGGTGATCCTCTCCATAGGGGTGCGCCCTAACAGCCGGCTGGCATCTGATGCGGGGCTTGCGCTGAATGCCAGAGGCGGCATCCGGGTCAATGAATTCCTGCAGACGAGTGTTCCCAATATCTATGCCGTGGGGGATGTGGTTGAAGTGGGGCAGTTTGTGACGGGAGAACGGACGATGATACCTCTTGCCGGCCCCGCGAATAAGCAGGCAAGGATTTGCGCGGATAATATTGTTGGGGATCGGAAGCCGTACGAAGGAAGTATGGGAACCAGTGTTGTCCAATGCTTTGATCTTACGGCTGCCGCCGTGGGACTGAATGAAAAGGTTTTGCTTACTTCCGGGAAGGAAAAGGGCAGGGATTATCAAACCGTACTGATCCAGCAAAAATCCCATGCCGGCTATTATCCCGGTGCAGTACCTCTTACTCTGAAGCTGCTTTTTGATACAAAGTCCCGGATCCTGGGTGCCCAGATAGTGGGGCAGGACGGCGTGGATAAAAGAATAGACACCATTGCATCCGTTATGCGCCTTTCCGGTACAACGGATGATCTGGCAAAGCTGGAACTGGCGTATGCCCCGCCCTTTTCTTCCGCCAAGGACCCGGTGAATATGGCGGGTTTTACCGCAGAAAATGTGCGGGAGGGCCTGGTATCCTTCCTGGGTGTACAGGAACTGGAGGAAATACGGGCGGATAAAAAACGGAGGGAAACCTGTCAGATACTGGATGTGACGGAAAACGCAGAGCGTCTTGTGTTTTCCATTCCCGGTTCCCTGCACATTCCTTTGGGGGAACTGCGGGAAAGAATGGATGAGCTGGATCCCGGGAAGCTGATTATCCCCTATTGTTCGGTGGGAGTCCGCTCCTACAATGCAGCCCGGATTCTTCAGCAGTCCGGCTTCCCCGATGTGAAGGTCCTGGAAGGAGGAACCACCTTTTATAAATCGTATCACTATAAGGAGTATGGGATGAATGCAGGAAAAGAAAAGACAAAACAGGAGGAGAATAGCCGCAGAAGGACAACAGAAACGCTGGAACTGGATTGCAGCGGGATGCAGTGTCCCGGACCGATAATGAAGGTTAATGAGGCCCTGCATACTATGGAGAAAGGAGAACGGCTTTGTGTTGCGGCTACGGACTTGGGATTTGCGCGTGATATTGCCGCCTGGTGTTTAAGAACCGGCAATACGCTGATAGAGTCTTTCAAGGAGGGAAAGCAGACCCGGGTTACCATTGAGAAAGGGGAGGCGAAAGAGGAAAACCGGAAACAGGCGGAATCGGCATGTCCCGCTCAAAATGGGGATTATCCTGCAGCGTCCGGGGAACGGGAAGGAAAAACACTGATTGTATTTGACGGGGATCTGGATAAGGTACTTGCCGCTTTTATCATTGCCAACGGAGCGGCAGCCATGGGAAGGCCGGTAACCATGTTTTTTACCTTCTGGGGGCTGAATGCCCTTCGCAGGCCGGATAAAAGAAGGGTAAAGAAGCCGTTTCTGGATCGGATGTTCGGTATGATGATGCCAAGGGGAACAGGAAAGCTGAAGCTTTCCCGGATGAATATGGGCGGTATGGGCACCAGGCTCATGAAAAAAGTGATGCGGGATAAAAACGTAAGCTCCCTGGAGGAGCTTATGAAACAGGCCATGGCACAGGGCGTGCGCCTTGTGGCCTGCACCATGTCCATGGATGTGATGGGGATTACCAAAGAAGAACTGATAGACGGCGTGGAACTGGCAGGCGTGGCTTCCTATCTGGGAGATGCGGAGCTTTCCAATGTCAATTTATTCGTATAAAATACCCCGCAGCATATCGTGCGGGAATAGAATGGCCGGAAGAGGCGCTGCGGATAGGGTTCCGCAGCGCCTCTTTTGTAATTAACGTTACTGCCCGCTCCGTGAACAGCAGCTATTTAACGGAACCGCTACATATGTTCGAAAAAATAGTTTGGAATATGGTACGAAAAAGGATATAATAGGAGAAATAAGATAACTGTGAAGGGACGCAACAGTTACAAAAAAAGATACCGGCGGAGCCGGAGAAGGCGGTAACAAAAGTTGAACCAGCTGCGAAAGATATTGATTGATACCTTTAACCTGAATACGGACTGTGCCTCCCAGGAGGAAATAGCGGAAAGGATAAGGAGCGGCGGCCAGCTGCGGGGAACCAACATGTGCATCATGATTCTGGCCATGTTCATTGCTTCCATCGGGCTGAATATGAACAGCACCGCGGTCATTATAGGTGCCATGCTGATATCGCCTCTGATGGGCGGGATCATGAATATAGGTTATGGCATTGCCGCTTATGATATGGCCCATGTCAGACATGCGTTTATGAAACTGTCTTTTCAGGTAGTGTTCTGTGTCCTGGTATCTACAATTTATTTTATGCTTTCCCCGATAACCGCCCCTTCCAACGAATTGCTTGCCAGGACCTCTCCGACGATCTGGGATGTCCTCATTGCGCTTTTCGGCGGCCTTGCCGGCATCATAGGGGTTACAAGGGAAGAAAAGGTGAGCAATGTCATTCCCGGTGTTGCCATAGCCACGGCGCTCATGCCGCCGCTGTGTACGGCGGGATATGGGATTGCCCGGCATTCCTGGAAATTTTTCGGCGGCGCCATGTATCTGTTTTTCATTAACTGCTTCTTTATCTGTCTGGCGGCTGTGGTGGTACTGAAAATCATGCATGTATCTGCCAAGCGGGAAATCGCGGGCAGGATTCTGCGCAAACAGAAATTTTATGTGATGCTGGTGGTGATTATTACCGTGCTTCCCAGCCTTTACCTGGCATGGCAGATGATTAACAACAGTGCGGTGAACAGCCAGTTCGGCAGCTTTATTTCCACCCAGTTCGATTTCGAAGAAACACAGGTGGTTTCCAAGAGCCTGGATTCCAAAAACGGGATTATCCGTGTGGCGGTGGTGGGCAAACGGCTGGACAGCTCCACACAGGAGGCTATTCAGCAGGCGCTTGCGGAATACAGCCATCTGAAAGGGATGAAGCTGTATCTGACACAAACCGAATTTACCGGAGGGATTTCCAAGGAAGAGGTGGAAAGCCTGATCAATACGGAAATGGCGGCAGGGGAAGAGATCCAGATGGATTATGAGGAGAAGAACCGGGCGCTTTCGGAAAAGGTGGATTTGTACTTGCCCGCCTATGCCCAGTTTTCTTTCAGTACGGCCCTTAAGGAACAGCTCATGGCGGAGCTTCCTCTTTTTTATCCCCAGATCCGGGATTTGGATCTGGCGGCTCTGGGCAGTCTGGACGAAGAAAAGAAGGTCCGGGTGGAAAAATATCTGCTGATCCTCCAGGTAGATACCCCTCTGGACGGAGAGCAGGTGGCGAAGATTGAAGAGTGGTCCTCTAAAATTATAGACGGTGATGTGCTTGCCTCCTGGCGGCTTGCTCCCGGAGTTTCTGATAATTCAGTATCTGAAAACAGTATTTCAGATAACAGTATCCCGGAAACAGACCCGCAGGAGCTAAACGTAGAATGAGGAAAAGTATGACAGATTTGACCAGTATATTTGATGAGAATACAGCGGATTGGTTTGCTTCAACACTTGGGGAACCGACACCGGTACAAAAAGAAGCCTGGCCCGCCATCGCGGGAGGAAAGCATACACTGGTGTCCGCGCCTACGGGTACCGGCAAGACATTGTCCGCATTTCTGGTATTTATAGACCGGCTCACCAGACAGGCGAGAGCCGGCGGACTGCCCCGCCAGCTTCAGCTGATCTATATATCCCCGCTGAAATCTCTGGCGGCGGACATCCGGGAAAACCTGCGCAGACCGCTTGACGGACTTGCCGGTAAAGGCGGGGAGGAGATAGAGATTGCCATCCGTACCGGGGATACGCCTCAGCGTGACAGACAGCGGATGATCAAATATCCGCCCCATATATTGATTACCACGCCGGAATCCCTGTATCTGATGCTTACAAGCAAAAACGGCCAGGGGATTCTGGCTACGGCGAAAGCGATCATACTGGATGAGCTTCATGCCCTGATCGATACCAAACGGGGAGCACATTTGATGCTGTCCGTAGCCCGCCTGGATAAGCTCTGCAGCCGGCCGCTCCAGCGAATCGGGCTGTCTGCAACGATTGAACCGCTTTCTGTTGCGGCGGCCTATCTTTCCCCGGAGCCGGCGGTCATCATTGCACCTGCCATGAAAAAAGAAGTTCAGCTTGTTGTGACAAGTCCCTTTGCGGATACCACAGCCGGAAAGAGGAAGGATCCGGTATGGGAGGAACTGGCGGAGCTGGTATACCGCCGCTGCCAGGGAAGCCGCAGCGTGATTGCCTTTGTGGAAGGACGCAGATATGCGGAAAAGCTTGCTTATTACGTAAACCTTCTTGGGGGAGAAGGCTATGCCCGGGTGCATCATGGAAGTTTGTCCAGGGAACAGCGATTTGAGGTGGAACATGCGCTGCGGGACGGCAGTCTCCGACTGCTGTGCGCCACCTCGTCCATGGAACTGGGAATCGATGTGGGGGAAATCGATCAGGTGCTTCAGGTGGGCTGCCCCAGAACGATCTCGGGCACGATGCAGCGTCTGGGCCGGGCCGGACATAATCCGGGCCGGGTGAGTGTGATGTATTTGTTCCCGAGAACGGCGGCGGAAAGTGTATCCTGCGGCATGACGGCCGAACTGGCCAGGAGAGGCGGTGTGGAATATGCCAAACCGCCGGCGGGCTGTCTGGATGTCCTGGCCCAGCATCTGGTATCCATGGCCGCATTCCATGGATACCAGGTGGAGGAAGTGATGGAAATCCTGCCCAGGGCTTACTGTTTCCGGAATATAAGCCGGGAAGAGGTCGACGGGGTACTCGGCATGCTTGCCGGTGATTTTGAACACGATAAGGATATCCCCGCCCGTCCGAGAATCCTTTACGACCGGATTCATGGGTACGTGGAAGGAGACGGTTACAGCCGGATGCTTGCCGTATCGGCGGGAGGAACGATCCCGGACAGAGGGCTTTATACGGTACGTACGGAAGAAGGGGTAAAGGTGGGCGAAGTGGACGAAGAATTCGTCTATGAATCCCAGAAAGGGGATCGGTTCCTTCTGGGAGCATTTGCCTGGCGGGTGCTGGATATCAGCAGGGATTCGGTGATAGTAACCCAGTCACCCATAGATGGTGCCAGGATCCCTTTCTGGAAAGGGGAACTAAAGGGCAGGGACCTGAGAACCAGCAAGGCCTTCGGGCAAATCCTACATGGGCTGCAGATGGCACAGGAAGACGGGAATTTATTGCAGGCGCTGTACCAGCTGGGGCTGGATGAACCGGCTGCCAGGCTGGCGGAAGGGTATCTGAAAAGGCAGATAGCCGCCACGGATGGGCTGCCGGATGATAAAACTATACTGGTGGAGCATTTCCGGGATCAGTCGGGAAATGCACAGATTATGATTCATTCCCTTTTCGGCGGGAAAGTGAACGCACCGCTTTCCCTTCTTCTCCAGGAAGCGGCCAGAGAGCAGACCGGCCAGAATGTAGGCTGTGTGGATGACGAGGACGGTATTCTGCTGTATTCTTATGGGAGAGAGAGCCTGCCGGATGGACTGCTTTACCAGCTGTCGCCCGAAACGTCGGATGCTGTCCTGGAAGCTCTGCTTCCCGCAACCCCTCTGTTCCATGTGGCTTTCCGTCATAACAGCGGAAGGGCACTGATGATGGGGGTGAGGAAAAACGGGAGACTGCCGCTATGGATGCAGCGTCTGCGCAGCGCGGAAATGCTGGATACCATTGTCCGGGAAAAAAAGCATCCGCTGATCCTGGAAACCAAACGGGAATGCCTGACCCAGATGTGGGATCCGGAAGGAGTAAAGGAAGTGCTGCATGGGATCCGGTCGGGAGCGATCTGTGTCCGTGAAATTCATTCGGAGATTCCTTCCCCTATGTCCCTTCCGCTTCAATGGCAGCAGGAGGCGGCTGTTATGTATGACTATTATCCCACGCCCAGAGGGGTGCATGCCGCTGTGGAAGAGGAATTGAAACAAATCCAGATGATTGCTGCGGGAAAAGAAGAACTTCAGCGGGTTCAGGAGCGCAGCCGCCTTCCGGAGGATGAAAAACAGCTGCATGCGCTTTTGATGGCAGAAGGAGATCTGGCAGCCGGAGAGCTGGATATTCCCATAGACTGGCTGGAGAGCCTGGCAAGGCAGGGGCGGGCCGGTTATCTGGAGCCGGGGCTTTGGATTGCCATGGAGCAAAGGACGGAATATCTCACAGCCCTTCCCGATGCGGATGCAGACAGCTCTGCTTCAGGCAAGGGGCTGCCGGGCACAAATGCGCCGGAAGAGGAAATCCGCGAAAGCCGTCTGCATATCGTAAGGCGCCTGCTTCGTTACCGCGGGGCACATACGGCTGGGCAGGTGGCGGAACGTTATTTCTGGAGCGAAGAAGAAGCAAAGAAGATCCTGGATACCCTTACCGAAAAAGAAGAGGCTGTAGAAAAGGATGGTATCTATTATCACGGCAGACTGTACGACAGGGCCAGAAAAGAGACTATTAAGAAGCTGCGCAGCGAAATCGCAACAAGGCCTGCCTCTTCTTATGCGGCTCTTCTCACCGCGCGGATGACAGTCCATGCGCCGGCGGCGGAGCAGCTTTCCCGGGTGATAGGGATGTATGCGGGAAAGGCTGTGCCTGCCGCGAACTGGGAAAATGTCATTCTGCCCGCCCGGGTCAAAGGATACCGGGATGCCCTGCTGGACGCCCTGTTGGCGGAAGGAAAATATTTCTGGCATATGGAACCGCAGGGAATGATCCGTTTCGACGTGCAGGAGGACATTGACTGGGATTCCGGGCCTGATAGCAGTCCGGAAGGACTTACGGAGAAAGAGCGGATTGTCTATGAAGCTCTTCTGAAACGGGGAGCCAGCTTCATGCAGGCTCTGCAGGGGCTGCTTCCGGGAGAATCCCCTCACGAGACCTTACTTTCCCTTCTGGAAAAAGGGCTTGTATACGCAGACAGCTTCGTACCGGTGAGACAATGGCTGGATAAGGACAAAACCCGGAAGGCTACAGCCAGACAGAGGGTCAATACCCGGGTAATGGCCCTGCATGCCGGACGCTGGGATGTGGTGAGGCCGCTTCTGGAAAAACCGGAGCAGCAATGGGAACGTTTGTTTGACAGCAGCCTTATTCTGTGCCGGGAAACGGCAGCTGCATGGAATGTTTCCTGGCAGGATGCCCTTCGTGTCCTGCGTATACAGGAATATACCGGACAGGTACGCAGGGGCTATTTCGTGGAAGGGCTTTCCGGCGCACAATTTATACGGGATAAGGATTTTCACAGCGTCCGTCTTGCCCTGGAGCAGCCGCAGGAGGAGATAATCTGGCTGAGCGCCGTGGATCCTGTCCAGATATGGGGGAAGGTCATACCTCATCTGGATGGCAGGAGCTTCACCAATGTACCGGGCACTGCAGTGGCTGTGAAAGCCGGGGTGCCGGAAGCCGTGTTTGAAAGGCAGGGGAAAACACTGCGCATCTTCGGAAAGTGGGAAGAAATGACGGGGAAACAAATGCTGGAACGCTTTGCAGAGGCTTTTCGCGGAAAACGTCTGTTTGCGGGGATAAAGAGAGTGGTGGTTAAGGAGTATCCTGCAGAAGCGGCAGCAGCGCTTGCGGCAGCAGGTTTTATCAGGGAAATGCAGGATTATGTCCTGTATCTGTAGTTCGGGAGGAACGCGGCGGTTACTATGATATCCATACTTTTACTGATTCTGCTATCTATATGGTTTTATAAAAAGAGGACGTCTTATAACCCTTATGACAGCACCCTGAGCCACAGCTCCTATTATGAATGCGCATACTGCCGGGAAGAAAAATGTACGGAAGAGGTTCTGCGTATTCTGGAGCCGGTGGCAGGCCATAAAAGGATCCTGAAAAACGTGTTCCTTTCCGCAGAAAAAGGGGGGCAGGCCGGGGCAGAGGTGGTTATGATTCACGAATCCGGGATTTATGTGGTGCGTTCCGGCAATCTTGAGGGAGTAATATCCGGAAATCCCCAGGGGAGGTATTGGAAGCAGACCTTTCGGGACGGCTGGCTTCTTGCCTGCAGGAATTACCTGTACAACCCTTTCCTGGAAAATAAAAAAATACTGGATGTCATGCAGTGGGAATTGAGGGATATGCCCTGGCTTCCCTATTATTCTTTTGCCGTTTTCGGAAGCCGGGGAACGCTTCTTACCACGGGGTGGATGGGGGAAAATTGTTTTGCCCTGCCTCTTCATGCCCTGTCTTCTGCGGTGGCGGATATTTTCCGGCATAACAGAAGATTTCTTAAGGAGCGGGATATAGAAATGATATATGACAGGATGAAGAAGCTGTATGAAGGGCAGGAACGGGGGAAGATACAACAAGAAAAAATCAGACAGAGCGTTTGGTGAAATCCTGCGACGGAGAATGTCCGGTTTTTTCTTTATATGCCCGTAAAAAATAGTTATAACTATGAAAACCGGCCTGTTCGCCGATACTTTTCAAGTCCAGATTTGAGTGTAAAATCATTTGCTGTGCGCGCTGTACGCGGTAGGAAACCAGGTAATCAATAAATGAGGTACCAACTTCTTTGCTGAAAAGACGGGATAGGTGGGTGGGGGAGACATGCAGGGCCTCCGCCAGAGTGGACAGGGAAATATCTCCGGCATAGTTTTGATGGATAAAGTGGAGTGCATTCTGGATATGGACAGAGTATTTCCTGCTGCCGCAGCCAGGCGCCTGCTGCATGAGCTCACGAAAATAATCCAGAAGGAAATGGAGGACTTCCCGGGGGTTCATCTGTGAAAGGACCGTGGTTTTCAAAGAAGCATCCTGCTTCTTCAGAAGGACAATTCCCTGATTTTCCTGAAATTTCACACCAATTTGCAGAAGACGGGAAATAAGAGGCTGGGGCAGTCTTCCGGTATCCTGCTGGCAGCGGATGAAGAGGGCTTTCAGCAGAGCTTCTGTCATGTGCATATCGAGTGATGTCAGTGCGTCCATCAGTTCTTTTTCTTCCTGCAGTGTCAGCGCCGCCGGTGCGGAAAGGGGACTCCCGGGAATATAAGCACCTTCTTTCGGTACGGTATCTTTGGTTTCCTGCACTATGGGAAATGCCTGTTTTTCCAGAATGGACATGGTTTGCCGATAACAGGACGGAAGGCTGTCGATCCGGGAAAAACTGCTGCTTACCTGATAGATGGATGTCAGTCCGAACACTTTTTGGATATTGGAGGATAGAAGCCGCATAGCTGCCGCTGCCTGCCCTGTGATTTCCTGTGCCCCGGTCTGTGCGGGAAAATGGAACAACACTGCGAACTGTCCGTATTCCATATGCGTGATCAGGCCGTTCCCAAGGGAAGAAAAGATATTGGATCCAAGCGCTGTGATAGAATCAATCAGTTTTTCCCGCTCCATATCCGGTGAAAAGTGAGTGATTAATATGAAATTTGTGATCTGCAAGGCGGCAAAGCAGAAACAGCCCGGAGAGAAATCACGCTGGGCGGACATATGGGCGTATTCCTCCGGATTGGCCACCCCGTTTTCCAGGAGGCTGTGCAGATATTTCTGTTTGGCCACGGTGGTAAAAAAAGTCACATGAGAAAGTGCGGCGCCTTCTTTTTTGAGAAGCTCCTCGGTCTCTTTGAGCTTTTCCAGCAGAACCGGAGCAGTCAGCTGGTGTTTAAGCAGATAATCGCAGGCGCCGTAGCGCATCGCATCGCGGACAAAACCGAAAGTATCGTAGTTGCTCAAAATAAGTATTTTTACACGAGATTGCTGTCGGTGCAGTTCCTTTGTTACCTCCACCCCATTTCTATCCGGCATGTCAATATCCAGTATCAGTACGTCGGGAGAGAGCTCTTTTACCAGCTTCAGACAGTCATTGCCTCCCAGAGCCTGCCCCACGATTTCATATCCGTATTCATTCCAGCCAAGCAGGCCGGACAGACGGTTTAAAGCCAGAATATCATCATCGGCCAACAGAATTCGTATCATTTTACAGTTTCCTCCGTTTCCTCCATTTCTTCAGCCGGGAAGGAGATGTGCACCGTAGTGCCGCAGCCGGGGGCGCTCATAATGGTAAACGTGCACCGGCCGGCATATTGGAGCTTCAGACGGTCAATGATGTTTTTGATCCCGACCCGCAGAAAAGTACTGCTGCTTTTTTCCTCTCCGTTTAAAATCCTCTGGATCCGGTATTCATCCATACCATTGCCGTTATCCGACATATCGATCCGAATCATTTCCTCTTTTCTGTGGACGGAAAGAAAAAGGAGACCGTCCTCAAGTCTGTTGGAAAAGCCATGTATGATGGCATTCTCTACAATAGGCTGCAGAAGCAGCTTCAGAATCCTGCAGTTTTTTGCCGCTTCCTCCACTTCAAATTCCGTTTCCACATTACATAACAGATTATATTTTTTAATAGCGATAAAGGATTCCAAATAGGCGGTTTCCTGTGCGATTGTAATAAATTCGCCCTGATTGGACAGGGAGCGCAGCAGATAAGCAAAGGATGAGGATATTTCCCTTATATTGGAGATGTTCTGCATTTCGGCCAGGTAAGTGATAGTATTCAGCGTATTGTAAATCATATGCGGATTGATCTGTGCCTGAAGGGAATTGAACTCCAGAATCCGTTTGTTGCGCTCATTTTCCCGGATCTGGGAAACCAGACGATTGATACGGTGGGACATGGAAATAACACCCTGCGTCAGCTGGCCCACTTCATCATGGGAACGGACCGGCAGATCGATCTGTATGACAGTCTGGGCGCCGAAACCGGATACTGCAGTATTGAGCGCCCGGATATTTCTGGTGAAAAAGAAGGTCAGGCCCAGGATGCCGCATATGGTTGCGGCGGTGAGCAGACAGAAGCCCAGGACGTAGGCGGTTATGACCTGTGTGGATTCCTGGAAAACGGAATGCACCGTTACCATGGCGACGATAGACAGGGGCTGCTGCCGCATATACATCTGCCGGAACAGATAGGTAGTATTGTCCAGGGATACGGTGGATTTCCCGCTGTTCAGCGCAGTTTTCAATTCGTCGGGAATGACGGAAGAATCAACAGGGACCGAAGAATAAATGATCTTGTCGTTTTCACCCAGCACATAAACCTGTGTGGAGTCACTGTCGAATGGCTTGAGCAGTCCGTTCAGATAATCGACAGGCAGCTCTACCAGAATTGTGCCGAGGAAATCCCCTTTCTGAAAGACGGAGCGCCCCAGTGTGATGACTGTATTTTCGTCAAACTGCTCAAGAGCTCTGTTGAAAATAACCGGCTGACCGTTTCCGCCGCGGACAAAAGAAAAAATGGGTGCATCGGTGGTCAGCATTGCGTTATAGAGCGCGCCGGAGCGATAGAGCCTGTTGTCGGTGCTGATAACAGTGATGTTATAAATATGGTCGGCATTGGTGGTCAGAAGGGAGAGGAGGCTGTTCATGGATTTGTAACCAGTGAACCATTCATAGCTGGGAACTTGTGCGGCGTCATTTAAGATATCTGTCACATGATAGTCCAGGATAAGGGAGGTGGTGATACGATCCATGTCGGAGAAAATACGGTCGAATTCAGAGCCTGCAAACTGTATCTTTTCATCGATGGAAGCCTGCTCTTTTGCTTTCAGAACGCTTTGGAGACGGACGACGAAAAGCTGTGTCAGAATAGTGAGAGGAATGATCAGAAGGAAAAGGAAGGTAACCAGGAATTTCGCGTTGATGGATCCGGTTATCCGCTGTCTGCACCGGTAAAAAAAGCGTTTCATTGTCTCTTCCCTCCTCCTGGGACAGGCGCCGTCAAGAACCTGCCTGTGTATGCTGAGACAAAAATAGCATAGATACGGCAAAATGGCAAGAGGGTATTTCTTGTGCAATTTGCATATAAACAGTTGACGGAGACAGAAAAGGGAAGCAGAATGCTAAAAAATTGAACTAAAAAAGCAAATTTGTGTAGTTCCTATATGTTTATACTTTGCTATACTCATAAATGGTCAGAACAGGGATGGGATTCCCTGATAAGGCGCAGGAGAAGATAGCAAAAGGAGGTTACCATGAAGAGGGAAAAAGTACTGACAGTTGTTTTGGCTGTTTGCATGACAGCCGGTCTGTTGACAGGCTGCGGCGCAAAAGAAAAAACAGCGGCGGAGAACAAACAGGAGCCGGCCGCACAGGAGGCGGAAGGAGGGACCCGGCAACAGGCAAATCTCAATGCGGAAGGATTTCCGATTGTAAATGAAGAAATTACGCTGAAAGTATTCGGGCAGCAGGGGCCTGTCCAGGGCAAATGGGATGAAATGTCGATGTGGCAGAAATACCAGGAGATGACAAACATAAAGCTGGATTTTACGGATGTACTGCCCGCGGAAGGGTATGATGAGAAAAAGAGTCTGATGTGGGCCAGTAATGAATATCCGGACATATTTGTAAGAGCGTTCATCAATAACGCTGAAATCGTAAAATATGGGAATATGGGAATCCTGGCGCCTCTGGAGGAACTGATACCCCAATATGCGCCGAACCTGCAGAAGCTGATCGATGAAGATCCGGCGATCCTGTCCAGAATCACGGCTCCGGACGGTCATATTTATGCCCTTCCGGCAATCTTCACACTGACTGCCGCGAGGGATGATAAATTCTGGATGAATACATCATGGCTGGAACAGGTGGGAAAAGAAATCCCCGTAACGGTGGATGAACTGGAGGAAGTTCTGCGCGCATTTAAAGGCGTTGATTTCAACGGCAACGGGGAGGCCGATGAATTTCCGATGGGCGTTTCCGATGCGCAGGCACTCGTACGTCGTTTTGCCGGCGTATGGGGATATCAATACCAGTTCGGACGTTTCCTGGAGGTCAGGGACGGCAGGGTTACAACGTACCTGACGGAGGATAATTTCAGAGACATGCTGATGTGGCTGAATAAGATATATGAAGAAGGGCTGATTGATCCTGAAATATTTACACAGGAGTATGCCAAGTATGCAGCGAAAATGGCGGGGCAGCAGATGGGGCTTTTCTTCAATCAGGCGGATGATACCTTTGACTCCGCTAACTTTGCCGGGGTGGCACCCTTTCGGGGAAAAGCGGAAAAGCAGTATGTGGAATCAGCGCCTGCCGCACGTGATAACGGTGTTTTTGCCATATGTGCAGACTGTGAAAACAAAGAAGCGGCCATGAGATGGATTGATTATTTTTACGGCTGGGAAGGTTCCTGTCTGATGCGCTATGGGGTAGAAGGCGAGAACATGTATTTTGATGAGGACGGTATGCCGCATTACAATGATGGTATTCTGGACAGCCCCGAAGGCAGCGGTACGGAAATCGGCAAATTTACGATTTGGCCCGGAGGCGGTGCGCCGCAGATGGTGAATGATAATAATTGTGAAGCCATCGCTTCGGAAGCGACGCTGGCGGCGCAAAAAGCGCTGGATCCCTGTGTGCCGGAAAAGATTTATGCGGAACCTCTTCTGGAACAGGAAGTTTCCGACAGGCTTTCCGTTCTCTGGACAGATCTGGAGAACTATGAAAAAGAGGCCACCGCGAAGTTTATACGCGGGGAACTCAACTTTGACAGCGACTGGAATACTTATGTTGACACAATGAACAAAATCGGGCTGGAGGAATGGGTATCCATTTATCAGACAGCTATCGATACTCTGAACAAATAAAAAATAGCGGGCTGGTATTGCCGGATACGGCACTTTTGTCAGGCAATACCAGACGGTACCTGTTTTTGGGAAAGGCGGCTCAGATATGGCAAAAGCAAAAACGGCTGTTGTACCGAAAAAGAAAATAGGAAAAATGTTCCGAAGCAAATGGCAGCTTCTTGCCATGTTTGTTATTCCTTTTTTTTGGTATCTCATCTTTTGTTATGTCCCTATGTACGGCATTCAGCTGGCTTTTAAAGACTATAACCCGAGGCTTGGTTATCTGGAAAGCCCTTTTGTGGGAATGCGCTGGTTTAAACAGTTCTTCTCCTCCTATTACTGGAAAGATATTATTTGGAATACCTTTTCTATCAGCCTGTATTCCATAGTACTGGGTTTCCCTATTCCGATCATCCTGGCTGTTATCATAAACGAACTGCCGGGACAGAGATTTAAGAAAATACTGCAGAATATAACTTATATTCCTCATTTTATTTCTATCGTAGTACTGTGCGGGATGCTGTATCTGTTCCTGTCGCCTCAATATGGCATTCTGAATACAATTCTGGGTGTATTCGGTATCGGGCCGATAGGATTTCTGGAATCCTCCGGATACTTCAAAGGCGTATATGTACTTTCGGAAGTGTGGCAGGAGAGCGGCTGGAGTTCTATCATTTACATAGCGGCGCTGGCCGGCATCGATCCATCCCTGTATGAGGCGGCCAAAATCGATGGGGCGGGAAGGTTCAAACGGATTATCCATGTATCACTGCCGGGCATCACGCCGACGATCGTGACGCTGCTTATACTAAAAATCGGCCAGATTATGAGTATCGGCTTTGAAAAGGCCTACCTGCTGCAGAATGATCTGAATTTAAAATCCAGTGAAATTATTTCCACCCTGGTTTATAAGCAGGGGATCCTGCAGGGAAACATCGGTTATGCAACGGCAGTGGGCTTGATGAATTCCGTAATCAATCTGCTCTTGATCATTGCAGCGAACCAATTCTGCAAAAAGGTTTTTGATACCAGTCTATGGTAGGGAGGGGAATACTATGTGGAGTAAAAAGAGCAGAGGGGATAAAGTATTTGATATCGTATTAATCAGCATAAGCCTTTTGATTATCCTTGTTATCGCTTACCCGCTGTATTTCGTAATCATTGCCTCCTTCAGCCAGCCGGAGGCTGTGTTAGGCGGAAAGCTGCGTTTGCTGCCGGTAGGTTTTAATCTTGAGTCTTACAAAATGGTACTGACTGAAAGGAAAGTATGGGTGGGATACCGCAACACGCTGTTGTATACCGTGTTTGGGACGTTTATTAATCTGGTGCTGACAACGCTGGCGGCATATGCGCTGTCCAGAAAGGATATGCCTTGGCGCACGCCGCTCACCTTCATTATTTCCTTTACAATGCTGTTTGGAGGCGGTATGATTCCTGTATATATGGTGGTGCGCAATCTCCATCTGACGGATACGCCCTGGGCGATGATCATTCCCAACGCCATCGCTACCTATAATCTTCTTGTTATGAAAAATTACTTTCAGAGCAGTATCCCGGAGGAACTGCAGGAGGCGGCCGCTATAGATGGCTGCAGCCATTTCAAAACGCTGATGAAGGTGGTGCTGCCCCTGTCAACGCCTATTCTGGCAGTCATTGTTCTTTTTTATGCGGTAGGGCACTGGAATGCATTTTTCAATGCCGTTATCTATCTGCGTAATCAGGAACTGTTTCCGCTGCAGATTGTACTGCGTGACATCCTGCTGCAAAACAGCCTGGAGGCGGTGGGCGGTGACCTGACCGGTATGTACGAAAAGGTCATGCGGGGGGAAACTATGAAGTATGCACTGATAATCGTAGCCAGCGCGCCTGTTATTATCATGTATCCCTTTGTACAGAAATATTTTGTCAAAGGTATCATGGTAGGCGCAATTAAAGGATAGGAAGGACAGGAGGCCATAACCATGAGTGATCATAAGAAACCCAATTTGATTTACATTTTTGCCGACCAGCTCCGCTATTTCAGCCTGGGCTGTACAGGAGATGAAAATGCACTGACACCGAATATCGATGCCCTCTGCAAAGAGAGCTGCGATTTGTGCCAGGCCGTGTCAGGGCATCCTGTATGCGCACCCTATCGGGCCTCCCTGTTCACGGGAAAATACACGACCAGCACAGGCATGGTGATTAATGAAATACGGATGAACCCCAATCATCATACGTTTGCAGATGTACTGGATGAAAACGGATACGAAACGGCGTATATCGGTAAGTGGCACATGTATGCTGCCGAACTGGGAAACCATTATGATGCGGAGAATTCCTATATACCTGTGGGTCCGGACAGACTTGGATTTAATGATTATTTTGCGGGCTATAATTTCCGGCATGAGTATGAGGTGGGAACCGCTTACTATCATCTGGACAGCCCGGATAAAATATATTATGACAAATATGAACCGGATGCCCAGGTGGATATGACGATAGAGCAGCTGGAACGAATGTCGAAGGGGGAAAAACCCTTTGCTTTGTTCTTATCTGTGGGAACGCCACACGATCCCTGGGTACCGGAAAATGTACCCGCAGAATATCTGGAGCGTTTCAAAGACAAACAGTTTCACCTGCCACAAAACTATCTGCCGGACAATGATCCCCATGCGGATAACTGGGCAAAGCTGTCTGATGAGGAACGCAGCAGTCTGACTGAGTGGATGCGTGTCTATTACGCTATGACTGCAAATCTGGATGACAATATCGGCCGCCTGATGACAGCCATCAAAAAGATGGGGCTGGAGGATAACTCGATTCTTGTTTTTACCTCCGACCATGGGGAACTGTTCGGCGCGCACGGAAGAAGAGCCAAAAATATTTTTTATGAAGAAGCGGTACGGGTTCCTTTTTTCATAAAATGGAAGGGACACTTGGAAGAGGGGACGAAGCGGGATTTTGTATTCAATACCGTTGATATCATGCCAAGCCTTTTATCCATGATGGGGCTGCCGGTGCCCGAAGAGGCAGAAGGCAGTGATTACAGCAGCTGCATTGAGGGGAAAACGGATACCGGGGAAGGCGCGCTTATGATGTGCACCGGACCGACCGCGGTGTTTGGTGACGGCAATGAGTGGAGAGCCTACCGTACAAAACAATATACCTATGCCGTATTCAAATCCGACGGGCAAGAGCTTCTGTTTGATAACCAGGCAGATCCTTATCAGATGCATAATCTGATCGGAGAACCCGGCTGTGAAGCGATTGCAGTTTCCCTGAAAGAGAAGATGTGGGCCAAAATGGAAGCCATCTCCGATACCTTTGAAAACAACACGTATTATGAAAAAAACTGGGTGGAAGATCGCCGGATTAAACGGACGGCAACCTTGACAGGCTGAACGGTAACACGGGAAAGACCGAAATTGATCATAAATCTTTTCCTTCATAAATCTTTTTCTTCGTTGAAAGAATAGTATGTTTATGCTAGAATCAAGATGAGCAATGAATTCAATATCTCTGATTATCTTTTATTTCATGATCCGTGCCTTAAGAAGGCCGGTATCTGATGCATGGTATCGTCTATGGGTACCTTGGCATACATGGACATGTATGTTGATGCATGAACTCCTTGCTGACAATTAAATAAGCGGGGAGGAGGATAGGCGCTGCTTCTCTCTGCGTACAAAGAAAGAGAGGAACGCCTATGGAACATAAAACGGTTACAGCGATGGCGGAGCAGGCCCTGCCAGACGGATATCAGTTTAACCTGAGCGATTTTGCCTTATTTTTAGCAGTGATGAAAAATAAGGTTGCCTATGAGAGTACCCTGAGTATCATACTTGGCGAGCCGGACTTAAAACTGGAAGAAGTGAAGGTGGAGCAGGTGGTGCTTAACAAATCGGGAAAACGTGCAATTCGGCTGGATGCATGGGCACGTGACGGCCAAAACCGGCAGTTTAATACGGAAATGCAGAATGATTCCAAAAATGATAACTTACGAAAAAGGAGCCGTTTTTACCAGGGATTATTGGATACGCCGGTTTTAAAATCGGGAAAACATACCAAATACCGTTACCTGCCTTCCACTATCATAATTTTCATCACACAAGAGGACATTTTTCACCACGATCTGGCCATGTATACGTTCACGGAGCAGTGTGAAGAAATAGCCGGCCTGCATCTGGAGGATGGGACAAAAAAGATATTTCTGAATATGGCCAGTAAAAGCGGAAATCCAGAGTTGGTGAGTCTTCTGCAGTATATGAAGAATACAACACTGGATAATCCGGAAATACTGGTAAAGGATAAAAGGATAATCAAATTGGATCGTATTGTAAAAGAGGTAAAACAATCGGAAGAATGGGAGGCTGTAAAGATGAATATTCTTGAGATTGGAATCGAAAAAGGGAAAGCTGAGGGAAAGGCTGAGGGAAAGGCTGAGGACATATTAGCACTGCTTGGGGATTTGGGAGAAATCCCTATGGAATTACGAAGAAAAATTCTTTCAGAGACGGACTTAAATTTATTGTCAAAGTGGCTCAAGGAAGCGGCCAGAGCTAAAAATGTCGGTGATTTTGTAGGGAGGACAGGTTTGTAAATGGCTTGCATTCCTCAAAAGGCCATGGTATAATAAGAGAAATTCGGAAACATTCAGGAAGGAAAAAAGATGGTCGGTTTTATCCATGATAATACAATTTTAGACAGATTACCGATATCCCTGTCAGGAATTACGCATGTATTTTCCAGGGTTACAGGTGGAGTCTGCCCAAAATTGCATAGTTGGAAGAGAGTAACCGACATCGGCCCTGTGAAGCGGCCGGAGGTCTGAACTGTTTTTGAATGGAAGATAATTGCTGTGTCCCCAAGAGCCGGTGCATCTGTTTAGTTAGTTGCCCGCGGAAACAAAAGGGCGGAACAGCAGGAAATGAAAGAACGGATCCGGAGGTTATTTCTCTCCGGGTCTTTTTTGTAATAGGAATAATCCGTCCGTTTTTTTGTGGGAAGGGATAGGATATAAAAGAGGGAAGGCCCTGACAGTTTATGCTGCCGGAGCCTTTTTTCGTACGGATTGTGAGAGTAGTGCGCTTTGCCGCAGCGGGCGTTTTGCGGAAAAGACAGGGAGAGGGACCGGACGCCATAAAGGAGGAAAATTCCTCTGCTCGCCAGAGGGCAAATTTCTGAAGAAATTGCATTTTGCTCCGCAAAACAAGGAGGAAAAAAGAATGATACAAGCAGCATGCAGTCAGGTCAAAAAATATTATGGAGTCCAGCTTGTCCTGGAAAATATTACGTTTGAGGTACAGGATGGGGAACGTGTCGCCATAATCGGAAAAAACGGAAGCGGAAAATCAACGATATTAAAGCTGATCACCCGACAGGAATCACCGGATGCAGGAACGGTTTCCATTCGTAAAAATACGGTGACCGGCTATCTGGAACAGATTCCGGAATATGAAGAGGGAATGACAGTGAGCCAGGTCTGCCGTCTGGCTTTTGAAAAGCTGGACGGGATAAGGGAAGAAATGACAGTCCTGGAAAAGAGGATGGAAGAACTTACGTACAAAGGGACGCTTTCGGAAGAAGAAACGGATCGGCTGGAAGCTATCCTGAAACGGTATACAAATCTGCAGACGCAGTATGAAACGGAAGGCGGATATGAAACCGAAGAACGTTTTTCCAGAATCTGTACGGGCCTTAAGCTGTCCGAATCCTTTCTGAAAGCGGAATTCGGAAGGCTGAGCGGAGGGGAAAAAACGCTGGTATGTCTGGCAAAAACACTGCTCCAGGAGCCGGATCTTCTGATTCTGGACGAACCGACCAACCATTTGGATATGTCCATGCTGCAGTGGCTGGAGGAATATCTGAAAACGTACCGGGGAACCGTACTCCTGGTTTCCCATGACCGATGCTTCCTGGATGCTGTGGTAACAAGAACCCTGGAAGTGGAAAATGGAGTGATAGAGGAATATCCGGGAAACTATTCCTATTACCTGGAAGAAAAGGAACGCCGTATGCAGCTGCAGCAGGAGGCTTATAAAGAACAGCAGAAGCAGATCAAGAGCATGGAAAAAGCAATCCGGGATATGCGTATCTGGGCAGCCCAGGGCGATAATGAAAAAATGTTCCAGCGGGCGGCTTCCATGCAGAAGCGTCTGGATCGTATGGACAAAGTGGAACGGCCGCAAAAGGAAGGGCCGGGAATGCGGGTCGCCTTTGAACAGGGGGAACGTTCCGGTAAGGATGTCCTTCATCTGGAAGGCGTAGCAAAACAATTCGGTGAAAAGCAGCTTTTCCGTAACCTTTCCTTGGATGTGCGTTATAAAGAGCATGTTGCGCTCCTTGGCAGAAATGGCTGCGGCAAGACCACCCTTCTTAAAATGGTCCTGGGTGAGATCCCTGCGGATGAGGGAAGCATCCGTCTGGGCAGCAGCGTAACGATTGGCTATCTCCCTCAGCGGGTACATTTTCCGAAGGAGGATGTAAGTGTCCTGGAAGCCTTTCGGGATGGGCTGGTCATCGGGGAAGGAAAAGCCAGGGAAGAGCTTTCCCGCTACTTGTTTACAGGGGAAAGCGTATTCAAAAAAGTGGCCAATCTGTCCGGCGGGGAAAAGAGCCGATTGTATCTTGCAAGGTTGATGCAGACGGGGATTTATACGGCGGAGAGCACCCCGGTGTATGGTGAAGGCGGCCAGGGGGATGGCAGCGGGAAAATAAATTTTCTGATCCTGGATGAGCCTACGAACCATCTGGATATCACGTCCAGGGAAAATCTGGAAACCGCCCTGGAACAGTTTAAAGGGACACTGCTGATCGTCTCCCATGATCGTTACTTCCTGAACAAAATGGCGACCAGAATTGTGGAAATGACGGAGGAAGGGATAGGCAGCTACCAGGGAAATTATGAATATTACAAGCAGGAGAAGGCGAAGAAAGAAGCGACTTGCGGGGAAGCATTAAGAAGAGAAGCATCGGAAAATGGCAGAAGAACGGTGCCGGACAGGAAGGGAGATGGAGAAGGCCGCACTGCCGCTAAGAAAACCGCTCCGACTGAAGAATACCCGGTTCAGCCGGAAGAAAAAAGTAAGGGAAAAAACCAATTTCGACAGAAGCAGCTGGAACAGGAAATCAAAGTACTGGAAGAAGAGAAACGCAGCTGTGAAAAGGATATCCTTCTTGCCGGTGCCGATTATGAGAGGCTTATGGCGCTGGAGGAACGAAAAAGGGAAGCGGAGCGGGAAATAGAAGAAAAAATGGAGGAATGGCTGCTTCTGACAGAAGGATAACCCGATGTTGTTTGTAAGTACATTAGAAAATTTGCCGGTTGACAAGAATGGTACTATATAGTACTATTCTATATAGGAGGAAAAAACGTGAGAGCAACGAACGGAGGATTTTTAATTTCTCAGGTAAAGCAGGTACAGGGCAGAGTCTTTGATGCCATGCTGCAGGACGCGGGAATTGAAGAATTTAACGGCGCCCAGGGGCGTATCCTCTATATTCTGTGGCAGGAGGACAATATGCCGATTGTGGAACTCTCCCGGCGCACCGGACTGGCTAAGACCACTCTGACAGGAATGCTTGACAGAATGGAAGAAAAGGGATTTCTGGAAAGATGCTTTGACCAAAAGGACCGCCGTCAGGTGAGGATTGTCCTTACGGACAAAGCGAAGGAGCTGAATGACAAATACAACCAGGTTTCCGATGCCATGAGCGAACGTTTTTACCAGGGCTTTACCGATACGGAGATAGAACAGTTTGAAGAGACTCTGGAGCGGATACTCCGGAATCTCACCCAGGGATAAGGAGGGAAATTCCTATGCAGCAATCCATAAAGAATGATATCCGCAGGCTTGTGGAGAAATCAGGAAAGGTCTATGTATCCTCTGTGAATGAGGAAGGCTCTCCCAATACAAAGGCTATGTTTGCCCGTGATCATGATGGCATGAAGGTGCATTATATGTCTACCAATTATTCTTCCTTGCGGGTCAGTCAGTTTATGAAGAACCCCAAGGCATGTATTTACTACTGCAATGAGCGCTTTTTTAAAGGGCTGATGTTTACCGGGACAATGGAGGTGTGCACAGACCGGGAAACAAGGGAAAGGATCTGGCGTAACGGGGATGAAATGTATTATCCCAAGGGTGTGGACGACGAGGATTACTGTGTGTTGCGGTTTACTGCGGAGAAAGGTAATTACTACCATAATCTGACAAAAGAGCTGTTTCCGGTGGAGGAACTGGAGGAGGAAAGCGAGGGGTAAACCATGCCATACATACAGCTGGAGGATTTACAATTATTTCTTGTATAAAAACCAAATTTATGATAAAGTAAACATCGACTGGAAATGAAGTTCTTCCATGGTACCGGATGCATACCGATACCTAAACCGCTTGACAGCTGATGACTTCTGCGACATTTATTCGCAGGGGCATCAGCTTTTTTTATGTCGGCATAAGCCGTAAAACAGGAGGAGAATACGATGTTATTAAGTTTGGCTTTGATTTTTTTATGCGGTCTGGCGCTGGGAGGGGTTTTCCGTGCGCTGCGGCTGCCTCAGCTCTTGGGAATGCTGCTTACCGGGATATTGCTGGGGCCTTGTGTCCTGAATCTGCTTGATGATTCCATTCTTACCATGTCTGCTGATTTACGGCAGATCGCCCTTATTATAATCCTTACCAGGGCGGGATTGAACCTGGATCTGGAGGACTTGAAAAAAGTAGGAAGGCCGGCGGCACTTCTGTGCTTTGTCCCCGCGACCTTTGAAATTGTGGGTATGCTGCTTCTGGCGCCCCGGCTTCTTGGAATCAGCCTGCTGGAGGCTGCCATTATGGGGACCGTGGTGGCGGCAGTCTCTCCGGCGGTAGTGGTTCCGGGCATGCTGAAGCTTATGGAAGAGGGCTACGGAACAAAGAAGAGCATCCCCCAGATGATTATGGCGGGGGCATCGGTGGATGATGTGTTTGTTATCGTCCTTTTTACTTCGTTTACCAGTCTTGCGGGCGGCGGGAAAATCTCCGCCTGGGATTTTGTCCGGATACCTACTTCCATAGTGCTGGGACTGGCGGGAGGGATCCTGTGCGGTATCGTGCTTGCCGTTTTTTTCCGGAAAGTCCATATGAGAGACAGTGTCAAGGTCATTATTATTCTGAGTCTGTCCTTTCTGCTCGTTACTCTGGAGCATTCCTTGACCGGTATTGTGGGCTTTTCCGGATTGCTTGCGGTAATGAGCATGGGAGCCGCCCTGCAGAAAGGCAGAAAAGAAGCGGCCGTGAGACTGTCCACCAAATATTCCAAGCTGTGGGTGGCGGCGGAGCTGCTGCTGTTTGTCCTGGTGGGCGCTGCGGTGGATATTCCTTATGCGTTCGGAGCAGGTGTCGCTGCGATAGCTGTGATTCTGGGAGTCCTTGTATTCCGTATGCTGGGAGTCCTGGTCTGCCTGCTGGGGACGGATTTAAACAAAAAAGAGAAGCTGTTTGGCATGTTTGCCTATATGCCGAAGGCCACCGTGCAGGCAGCAATCGGTTCCGTTCCTCTGGCTATGGGGCTGGCATGCGGAAATATGGTTCTCACGGTAGCCGTACTTGCGATTTTGATCACTGCCCCTGTAGGAGCTTTTCTGATTGACAGTACTTATAAAAAGCTTCTCAGCCGATAGGAGATAACCTGGTCCTGCAAATAAAGTCTCACTGTTCCCTGTTCTATGATACAATAGATGGGGGAAGTGCAAAAGAGCCATGGGAACAAAGGGAAAATGGCGGGATATTCCCGGAACAGATAAAATGATTACTTCCTGAAAAGACTGGTATAAAAACCTGCCTGTTTCAGGAACAGCAGGAGACGGAATTGTGATGAACAACATTTTGGAAGCGAGAAAGATAGGCAAAACGTATGAGGGGAAGGCTGTGTTGCAGGAGATCAGTTTAGATGCCGGAAGGGGAGAAGCGATCGGTCTGGTGGGGGTTAACGGATGCGGAAAAAGTACGCTTCTGCGGATTCTGTCCGGCCTGAGCGCCCCTTCCTCCGGGCAGGTCAGCCGTACTCCGGGAATACGGATGGCCCTGATACCGGATCGGTATGAAAAAATAAATATGACTCTGCGGAAATTCATGGATCACATGTATCGTATGGAGACCGATAAAGAAAGCAGAGAGGAGATGGAACGGTATTTCCATGAATTCCATCTGGAATCCATGCTGGGCACTCCGATGAAATATCTTTCCAAAGGAACACTTCAGAAAGCGGGAGTGATACAGGCTCTTTTAAGCAAAAGGGATCTGCTTTTTCTGGATGAACCGCTGTCGGGACAGGATACTTTGTCCCAGGCAACCTTAATCCGGGAACTGAAGAGGAGAAAAGAAGAGGGAATGTCACTTATTATGGCCTGCCACGAGACGTACCTTATTGAGGAACTGGCCGACCGGATTTATGAAATAAAAGATGGCAGGCTGGAGAGCGGAATAACGTATGTATACGGGACACACAGGAAAAAAGCCGTCTTGCTGGTCAAATGGGGAGAAGAGACGGTACAGGTACAGGACAGGCTGAAAGAAAGGTTTCCGGATGCTGTCTGCAAAATAGCGAATTATGGAAGCCTTTTCCGGCTGGAGGCGGATGTGGAAATCGCGGAAGATTTATTCCGTTTCTTTGGAGAAATGAAGTGTCACATAGTCAGATATGAGGAGGCAGATGAGATATGGTAAGGGAACTTTTCCGGTTCGAGAGAGATAAATATATCCATAGCAGCAGGATGATTCTTCCTATGGTCCTTCTGTTTTTTTATCTGGGCTTCGCATATTCCATGGCGCCCCAGTATGTGCTGGACAGCTTCAGCATTTGTTCTCTGGTGGTGTTCCTTTTGATGCTTGCAGTGGGAGTTATGTACGATGATATCAATTATCCGATGATTGATCAGACTATTTATATTAAGACGGAAAAAAAGGAATGGATATTCGGGGCGAGATGTATGCTCATCACCTATATCAGCCTGGGGGCGTCGGCGGCTTGTGTATTATACCCGGTGCTTGTGGATCTGGCGGGCGGAGGAAATCTGTTTATGCGTCCGCTGCGTCCCGAGGATCTCCTGTCTTCTTTTTTCCTTTTCTGGATGATAGGAATATGCGGCGGGGTGACGGGCCTTTTTGCAAACAGCCGGGTATTCAGGAAAAGAGAAGCCGCTTTGCTGTTCAGCGCCCTGCTGGGTCTGGTTATTATCCTGAAAGGGCCGATTGGGGAAGAATTTCCGCCGGCCAGGCTGCTGACATGGCTTCTGCCGCCGGTATATGATCTGAGCGTGAACTATTGCAGGGAGGATTATTTTTCCCTTTCTGTGAGCGGTATCTATTATCTTTGGCTGGCAGGCTATACCGGAGCGGAAATCTTTATTTATATAGGGCTGATGAAGAAGAGAAGGTTTGATTAAGGGAGAGGCCCATTATGTGTTAAACAAGTAAATTTTAAACGCATGATTGAAACACGTTGTTCTGATAGTATTCAGTAGTGGTTTGATTATTTTGGAGAAATCGATTATTACTGTTAGAAGAATTCACGGATACACAAGAGAGTATGGACAAAAGATGCATAAAGATCCCGGAACTTCCTGCGGATTCAGGAAGTTCCGGGATCGGAAGTGTTTTGTCAATAAGAAACCGGGACAGGCAATCAGTCCAGAATCCCGCGTACCGGGTTATGGGCCATAGCCGGCCCTCTTTCATAAGAGGTTTCCAGCTCCAGATAGCGGCCGGCCCGGCTGCTTTTTTCAAATGCGGTCATGATTTCCAGGACATGAAGTGTCTGGCTGCAATCCGCCCGGCAAATACGTCCCGTACGCAGAGCCTTCGCCATATCGGCCACGCCCAGACCGCGGCTGTTTTCCTGGTAATCAAATACCAGGGGAATTTCTTTGAAGCTTCCGTCCTCCGGACGCAGAAGAGTGATGCTTCCGCCGAAACCGTTCGGATCGGGAACGCGGAGGGTTCCCTGCGTACCATAGATTTCCAGCTTATCCTGTTTGTCATAATATACATCAAAGGTAGTGGTAACCGTGGCGACAGCCCCGTTAGTGAACTGCAGAATGCCGTTTACATGTGTGGGTACTTCAACGGGAACCACCGTTCCGCATTTGGGCTCGCTTGTAATCGTGCGGGTTTCGAAACTTTTAGTGACCAGGCCGGTCAATCCTTTGGCACTTCCCAGCAGATTTACCAAAGCAGTCAGATAGTAAGGACCCATGTCCATCATAGGGCCGCCGCCATACTGGTAATAGAATTCAGGAGAGGGATGCCAGCTTTCGTGTCCGTGGCAGATCATCTGTGCGGTTGCACCTATTGGGCGGCCGATAAAACCGTCGTCAATAAGCTTGCGGCAGGTTTGTATGGCGGCCCCGAGGAAGGTGTCGGGAGCCCCTCCCAGCAGAAGACCTTTTTCCTGTGCCAGGGCAACCAGCTCTTTGCCTTCTTCAAAATTGGCCGCAAGAGGCTTTTCACTATAGACATGCTTGCCTGCCAGAAGGGCGGCCTTTGTGGTCTGATAATGTTCAAAAGGACGGGTGAGGTTCAGGATTATTTCAATATCTTTATCATCCAGCATTTCTTCCATGGAGGAATAGACCCTGGGAATATGGTATTCCTTTTGTGCCTGCTCCATTTTTTCGGGGATCAGATCGTATACGCCTGTAACCTCCACTTCTTTGAACAGCCCGGTAAGATTTTTCAGGTAAATACCGCTGATGGCTCCCAGGCCCAGAATGCCGATTTTTACTTTTTCCATGAGAACTCCTTTCCGTATGATTTGTTTTTAAGGCAACTGTTAAGTACCTTTAATACATTTTGGCCGTATTTTCAAACCTTTCGGTAGTGAAACCGTGATCGGCGGCATATTGTTTTCCCTGTGCTGCCCACAGCATACCCCGTTCCATCAGGATCTGGGCGGTGGGGGATTTTTCGAAAACATCATCATGGTGGCCGAGGGAATTGTAAAATACCCTGCCGTTGCCCCAGAATTTGGTCCAGGCTACAGGCATATCCACCTCCTTATTGGAAATATGGTAATAAGGTACGATAGGGAAACGGGTGGTTGCCAGAACCTCCACTGCCGGATCCACATGCAGATAATATTGTTCACTGCATACGGGGAAGTCTTCCAGACCTTCCACAATAGGGCTGGAACCTTTGCATATGTTTACCTGGTAGGAAACGCCGTCTCCGCCGGGATGACTTACCCACTGGCCACCGGTCATAAATTGCCATTCCACATCATTGCGGAATGCGTCGCACATACCGCCGTGGCAGCCTGCAAGCCCGGTTCCCGCAGCAACGGCTTTTACAATATTTTCACGGGCTTTCCCATCGATTTCCCCCATGGTCCAGCAGGGGATAATCAGATCCTGGCCCATGACAAGATCCAGATCCAGCAATACCTCCTGGTTGTCATAAATGGCACAGGAATAGCCGTTTTTCTCCATAATACCGGCGAACCGCTCCGCTACCTTATCCGGTTCGTGGCCATCCCAGCCCCCTTTGAAGATCAATACCTTTTTAGTACTTGTCATCTGAATGCTCCTTTCTTCCCCGTGTGAGGAATCCCTTTTTGGCTAAGAAGAATTTCTTATTTTCTTTGTGCTTGTATTATAGCAGGACAGCGCGTATAATGATTGCCATAATGGAAATAGAAGTAGCCATAAATTGCTGTTATGAGTTGCGGACGAAAAGCGGAGGCGGGTGGGTTTGCCCGGACGGAAGCCATTGACATGCATACAGGAGGACGGATGAATCCATATTACGAAAAACGGAGCGGCAGGCTGCAGGTGGGAGTATCCGAGAATATGAATTTCCCCGCCCACCTTCATGATGATGTGGAGATGCTTTATTGCCTGGAGGGCGGAATCCGCGTTACCATTATGGGAGAAACCAGGCTGATAACCCCGGGTGAATGTGCAGTGATTTTCCCGGAAAGAGTACACAGCTATCTTTCAGAAGACAACAGCCGGATTCTGCTTCTTATCTTTGGGACATCCATGTCCGGCACCTACGGAAGAACCATACAGAAATACTACCCGGAAAATCCCTTTCTGG
Source organism: Eisenbergiella sp. OF01-20 (assembly GCF_003478085.1). Lineage (NCBI taxonomy): Bacteria > Bacillati > Bacillota > Clostridia > Lachnospirales > Lachnospiraceae > Eisenbergiella > Eisenbergiella sp. OF01-20. The sequence goes on from NZ_QUES01000001.1 coordinate 450,764, forward strand.
AGAAAAAAGAAATCCCGGCGGATGCCAGGCTGGCTTTCCGCCGGTTATGCAGCAAAGAGGTGCACAGGGACGATAAGCTGTGCCTTGCATGGATACAGGTGATCCTCGCCAGTCTTTTCCCTAAGCTTACCCTTTGTGAGGATGAAAGGCCGGAGGACATGGATCTGACCTACCGGCTGGTACGGTATGTGATGGAACATTTTCAGGAGCCCTTAACACTGGAAGAACTGGCAAGGAAACTGCATGTGAATAAGTATTATTTATCCCACACCTTTTCCGGCCGTCTGCAGATGAATTTCAGGGAATATCTGAACCGGATAAGGCTGGATTATGCCATGCAGCAAATCCGGTCTTCTACAGGAAAACCGCTGACGGAAATATGGGAAGAGGCAGGTTTTGAGAGCCAGAGAAGTTTTAACCGTATTTTCCGTGAGGCGGCGGGGATTTCCCCGAAGGAATACAGGAGCCGGGAAAGCTGAAAATTCCATCTGGACTAAGGTGCAGTCTGAGGTATATAATAAACAGGATTTAAGAAACAGGCTTTTAAAGCCGGGAACTCATTTTGTGGCGATATAATAAAGGAGGGTGGTTCTTTTATGACTACAGATATAATTTCTGCATAGCAGGGGCTATTGCAGAATTCGTGAATACATGCATAATAGCCTTTGCTTATCCTGAATTCATATTTTTAGGAGGGCAGAATGGGCTACAGAAAGGCAGAGAAAATATTGCCGCCCGATGTGGTGGCACTGATACAGCAATATGTGGATGGGGAGTATATTTATATTCCCAGGAAAGAAGAAAACAGAAAAAGCTGGGGAGAATCCACAGATTACAGGCGGGAAATGGAAGAACGCAACCGCCGGATCTATGCGGATTATAAACACGGCATAAAGACGGAAGTGCTTTCCGGCAAATATTTTCTGTCGGAGAAAAGCATCCAGAGGATTATTGCAAAAGAAAAACGAAAAACAGCGTAAAGGAAAGGATTCCAGATCCCGATGGGGAAGGAATCCTTTTTCTTATCTTTTTTTAATAAAAATGTATGAGGGGGAAATTCTGCGCGTGTTGTGTTATTTTATAATAAGCCGGCAAATACAGGGAAGAAGAAACAGCAACAGGAACTGTGTTCTTCCGAAGAGGGAGGATAGCTTTATGATGGAAGATGTTTTTCATGCATAGCAGAGGCTATTGCATGAATTTATAAACGAATACCCTGGCGAAAACGCCATATAAATAGTGAGAATAGCTTCTGCAATTTCCGGAATGTAAAAAGCAGGAAAAGGAGATGCAGATGAGCTATTGTATAAAAGAGGAATGGACCGTACTTCCGGAAGCGGCTCCGGCTGTCAGCAGGAACTGCCCCGGCTGCAGGAAAAAAAGCATATTCAAAAACAGCGGGAACTTCAGAATTAATGCCAACGGAAATAAAATAGATGTATGGCTGATATACCGCTGTGAGAAATGTGATACAAGCTGGAATATGGATATTTATACAAGAATATCGCCCGGAGCGCTTGAAAAGGATCTATATGACAGATTTTTGTCGAATGACAAAGCTGCGGCGTTGGAATACGGCTGCAGAAAAGAGATTCTCAGCAGGAATAAGGCGGAAGCGCTGTGGGAACAGGTCCCGCTGAAGGTAGATAAGACATGCTGCAAAGCGAAGTCTCCCGCCGCAGGCAGGGAGACATTGGAAACGGACAGCGTTGTAAAAACAGAAGTCCCGGTAAGCCGGATTCTTTCCATACACAACCGTTATGGTATCCCGCTGCGCTTAGATAAACTTCTGTGCAGTGAATGGGGCTGTTCCCGGAAGAAACTGGGACAAATGGAGGAGAGCGGGCATTTATGTATCCGGACAGGAGGAAAGAACAGCAGGTCAAAAATTCCTGAATATATAGAAGTGGAAATCAAGGAGCCGTTCCCGCGTGGATAACCGCGGGGCGGCTCCCGCTTTTTGACCGGTGTGCTAATCATGATACATTAATCGAAAACATTAATTTAGATTTAATGGAAAAGTGTACCTCAAACTTGAGTTCTGCCAGCCGTTAAAAACGGCTGGTTTTTTATTGCTTGTAAATATTGTGTATAATGCGCATGAATAACGAAAAAACAGATGCAAATTAAAACGAAATAGTATACAAAAAAAGGAATAGCCTGTACAAGATTATAATAAACTAAAAAAATAACACATTTTACAATAAATATTAAGTATATTTGCACAAGCAAAGTTTATATAATGTCCTTGTTGACAAGAAACGTATATGTATTATGGAGGGATTCGTTATGAAGAGAAAAACAATAAGTATCGGGATGGCGGTTCTTTTGGCAGTGTCCCTGCTGTCCGGCTGCGGCGGAACGAGTACGGCTGAAACCGGAAATACGGGGAGCGCGGAAGCGGTACAGGAAACGGACAATGCCAAAGATACGCAGGCCGGAGGGGAAGAAGCCGGAGAGCCGGTTACCATCAATTTCCAGACCTGGAATCCGGGAGAGGGGGCGGCAATTGACGAGGTTATTGCAGCTTTTGAGGCGAAATATCCGAACATTAAGGTCAATCATGTATATATGCCCTATACCGACCATGTGGAAAAGCTGAAAATTGATTTGGCCAGCGGAGAAGGCGCGGATGTGTTCGGTATGCAGACCGGCGCAACCATAAAGGAATTCCGGGATTTTGAAATGGATCTGACAAGCTTTGCGGAAGAATCATGGGGAAGCAGCTGGCAGGATCAGTACATGGATTTCTGCATGGATCTTCTGAATGAGGACGGCCATTATTACGGACTTCCTCTTGGACTCACCTATGCCGGTTTTACGTGGGCGGATGTAAATATGCTGAAGGAATACGGACTGGAAGTGCCTTCTTCCTATGATGACCTGAAGGAATGTGCAAAGGTGCTCCGTGATAATGGGCAATATCCTCTGACCATTGGGGCAAAAGACGCCTGGATTAATATCGATACCTGGATGAGTATGGCAAATGACATCAACGCAGAAAAGCTGTATTCCGCAATAGAAGGGGAAACACCTTTCACGGATCCGGAGCTGGTGGAATCCCTGGCATTGTGGCAGTCCTGTTTCACTGAAGGAATATTCCAGGATGGAGCTTTGGGCGTAGGCGTATATAATGATACCTCCGATCTCTTTGAAAAGGAAGGAAGTATACCCATGATTCAAAACGGTTCCTGGGCCGCAGGCTTTTATGTGAGCGGGGATCCGGATCAGGACAGGGTTTTTAATTCCGAAGGGGCGGATCATGATATTTTCCTGATTGACTGGAATAATGACGGCCAGGTATGCCCGGTTACCGCATCCGTGGATGTCTGCCTGTGTATGAATAAAAACACCAAAAATCCGGAAGCTGCCTGGACATTTATTGATTTCATGCTTCATGAAGGCCAGGATATCCTCATTAACCATTATTTCTCCTATTGTCCCTCCAGAAAGGATCTGGATCTGAATGTACAGGGAATGAACCAGGACGGACTGGATAATCTGGCGTATATTGTGGAACAGGCCGAGAACAACCTGGGCGGCTACCGGGAAATGGCTTATGCGGATCTGAAGCAGGTGATCAGTGATCAGCTGACGGTACTTGCCCTGGGAGATGCCACACCGGAAGAAGCGGCAGCAACAATTGAAGCGGCTTCCCAGGCACAGGCCAGGTAGAAACAATATACGGCAGTTTCGTCAAATATGCCGCAGGAATCAAAGAGGGTGCTTCCGGGAAGTCCCGGGGGCATCCTCCTAAGGAGGGAAGTACCGTGAAAAAGAAATCCTGTACGGGGTATTTATTTATCCTGCCGATTGTGATCCTTTTCCTGATATTTATCGTCTATCCTATCTGTTATAATTTCGTTATCAGCTTTTATGAATGGAACGGTATCAATATCGAAAAGGTGTTTGTGGGACTTGATAACTATAAGAATGTTCTTAAGGATCCCATCATGCTGAAGATTATCAGAAATTTTGTGGTGTTTGCTTTATTTACCATTATTATTCAGGCGTTTTTCGGTCTGGTATTCGCTAACTTTTTTATAAGAAAGCTGAAGTTTGCTTCTTTTTACCGGATTATATTTTATATTCCTGTAATTGCCACGCCTGCAATTGTGGGGAATATTTTTTCCAAAATATTTGAGACCAACAGAGGCTATCTGAATGTATTTCTGCGGTTTCTGCATCTGGACGGATTGTGCCAGCAGTGGCTGGCGGATCCGAAATGGGCGCTTGCCTGTATTATCTTCGTAAATATATGGCAGTGGACGGGGTACAGCATGCTGATGTATTATGCCAATATGCTGAATATCCCCCAGGATTTGTATGAAGCGGCAACCATTGACGGGGCCGGGCAGATCCAGCAGTTTACCAAAATCACGTTTCCGCTTCTGAGGGGGACCCATTATACCCTGTTTATCATGGGAATGCTGGGATCGTTAAAATGCTTTGATCTTCCTTATGTGCTCACCAGGGGCGGCCCGAATTATGCCACAGAGTTCTTTTCCACCTATATTTACAAGCAGTCCTTTAATCTGTTTAAACAGGGGCCGGCGTCGGCGATTGTCATGGTAATGTTTGTGGTGGCAATGGTGATTACGCTGATACAGCTGAAATTTTATTATCGGAATGATAAGGATAAGGAGTTGGCGGGCTGATGAGAAAATCATTTTTATTTAAAATAACCGGACAGCTGATATGTGTTCTTGCGACGGCGGTTTTTCTGTTCCCGCTCGTGCTTATGATCATCCGCTCGTTTAAAGGGGAAGGCATCCGCAATTACGCAAAGGTTTTTGAAACGGTGAATCTGGCGCCTAATTTTTTTACCAGCATTACCGTTGTGCTCGGCACGCTGCTCATTGTTTCCGCAGTGGCGGCAATGGCGGCATTCGCTTTTTCCAAGCTGGATTTTCCGTTTAAAAAGGCTATTTATTATATGCTTCTTACCGGAATGATGATTCCTACCTCGGCGCTTATTTTCCCGTTGTTTCAAATCGTAAAAGGGCTTAAAATAAATAATACCCCTTTTTCCCTGATTTTTCCTTATGCGACGCTGAACTGCTGTTTTAACCTGATGGTGCTGAAAAACTATTTTGACGCACTGCCTAATGAACTGATGGAATCCGCCAGGATTGACGGGGCGGGAAAAGGCAGGATTTTCCTGAGTATTATGATGCCCATAGCGGTTCCGGGGCTGGCTTTTGTCCTGATACAGACCTTTCTGTCGGCCTGGAACGAATTGCAGATGGCTATGATTTTTATCAATGATACATCTCTGCAGCCTATATCGGTGGTTCCGCTGCGGTTTACGCAGACCGCGGGGGTGCAGGGGTTTCCGCTGGAGGTGATGTATGCGGCACTGGTGATTTGCCTGAGTCCGATTGCCGTGTTTTACATATTCGGATCCCGTTTTCTGATAGCGGGGCTGACACAGGGAGCCATAAAAGGATAAAAGCAGGAGGGGGTTCCCATTATGAAAGGCGTTCCTATTACTTTCCGTATACGGAAAAGCCTGAGTACCAAAATCACATGGATGAACGCGGGGATAATCCTGCTGATTTTCATCAGCCTGATATTTGCAACGGTATCGATCAATTACCAGCTGACCCTGGAAAATGAGAAACAGAAAATGAATGTTTATATTTCCAATACCTTAAGCTCTATTGACAATAAGCTGAAGGATATGGGAAGGGTTTCGCTCATGACTTATTCCGATGAGCGGACCCAGGCTATCTTGAAGAATTATAATTCTTATGAATATGCCCGGCAGCTGGAAAGCGTGGAATATTTGAGAAAGCTGTATACCTCCCTTATCACCATCCGGGAGGATATCAATTCCGTCTATCTTTTTGATTTGGATTCCCTTGTTTTCTGGCAGGATAACCTGGATCCGTCCCTGCGGAGAGATTCGGATATGACTGTGTTCCTGAAGCGCATGGAAGAGTGGGAGGGAAAGGAAAGAAGCGTGTCGGGCTGCCGGCTGGTGGTCGGGGTGCAGCCGGAATTCATGCGGTACAGCACAAGAAACATGGAGGATGAATATACCAGGCACTGCATATACCTGGTGCGGGCGATCCGGAGTTTTTCCCCCAATGAGCCGATCGGGCATATCCTTCTGATTACAACCATGGAAAATATCCGGGAAGTACTGAATGAATACCTGGATGAAGAAGTGGAGTATACACTTTTGACGGAGGAAGGGGATATTGTCTGTGATGAAGATGCGGAGTACCTGGGAAAGAATATAAAGGATGTTTCACCGGAAATCTATCTGCGGATGAATGAAGATGCAGGGGTTTTCCGGGAACGGATAAGGGGAAAGGCCTGTCTGGTCACATATCAGAAATCCCGGTACAGCGGCATGATACTGGTGACCAGAAGATCGGTGGCTCTCATATGGAAGGATGCCATGCGTTTTATCGGGATCACAGTCGCCATTTTTCTGGTTCTCCTTGGATTAACCGTATCCCTGACCTTCCATGGAACGAGGAAAATGCTCCGTCCCCTGACAATGCTGACCGATTCCATGGCCCATTTTAACCAGGATGATATGGGGATGCGGTTTGCGGTTGCCTCCGAAGATGAAACAGGCAGGCTGGTGGCTTCCTTTAATAAAATGATGGATATGATAAACCAGCTGATTGAGTCGGAATACGAAGGGAAGGTGCGCCTGAAGGAGGCGCAGCTGAAGCAGCAGAGGATGTCCCTGCTGTATCTGAAAAACCAGATTAATCCCCATTTCCTGTACAATACACTGGATACCATCCGCATTAAGGCGGAACTGAACGGGGACAGGGAAGTGTCTGCCATGATCATGCAGATGGTTGATTTCTTCCGGCTGAGTGTAAAAGCCGACAGCCAGATGGTATCGGTAAGCCATGAGATCCGCCTGATTCAGGCTTATCTGAAGCTGATGTGCTGCCGGTATCCGTTCCTGAACTGCGAATATGATATCGATGAGTCGCTGCTGGATGTGGAAATGCCTAATTTCATTCTGCAGCCGCTGGTGGAAAACAGCGTGATGCACGGGCTGCGGGGCGTGGGCTACCGGGGCACGGTGCGGCTGTCAGTCAGCAGGGAAGCGGCGGGCGGGGAAACAATTGTTATCCGTATATATGACAACGGGGCAGGATTCTCCCCCGGAACCAGAAGCCTGCTGGAGAATGTGCTGCAGAATGCAGGGGACGATACCTGTGAAACAGGGGCGGAGGAAATGCACATTGGTATCGTCAATGTGCAAAGAAGGCTGAAAATGTTTTATCCGGATACCGCAGGGCTGTCCTATCAGGACAATCCGGAGGGCGGGGTCACGGTGACATTAATCATAAAAAACAATATAGAAAGAGAGAGGGTATGAAATGAAAAAACTGGATTTTGCGACCTACAAAGACAAAGTGATGGGCTGCTGGGCGGGCAAAAACATCGGCGGCGTGCTGGGAGCGCCGTTTGAAGGAAAGAGGCAGGTAAATGATATCTCTTTTTACACCCAGGATTTGTCCATGGGGCCTCCGCCCAATGATGATCTGGATCTGCAGATCATCTGGCTGGCGGCGGTGGAACGCTACGGCAGGAATGTAAACGCCTCCATACTTGGGGAATACTGGCTTTCCTACTGCATTCCCAACTGGGTGGAATATGGTACGGGAAAAGCGAACCTGCGTGCAGGTCTGCAGCCCCCGTTGTCCGGGCTGATTGACAATACCTATAAGGACAGCTGCGGCTGTTATATCCGTTCGGAAATATGGGCCTGCCTGGCTCCCGGAAATCCGGAACTGGCAGCACGCTATGCCTATGAAGATGCCATTGTGGATCACGAAGGGGAAGGCATGTATGGGGAAATTTTCTTCGCCGCCCTTCAGAGTGCCGCTTTTGTGGAAAGTGATAAGCGGAAGCTGATCGATATTGCGCTGTCCTATATCCCGGAGGAAAGCAAGATAGCGGCAGCTGTCTGCAAGGCCATGGAATGCTACGACGGCCATGTGGACTTTGCGGAGGCACGCAGGCAGATACATAACACGGCTCCCGGAACCTTCGGCATCCAGAGCGGCACCATCCATGATATCCCGAAGGAAGGAAACGAAGGGCTGGAAATCGGGGCGCCCGGCTTTGATGCGCCGGAAAATGTGGCATTTACCATTGCCGGCTGGCTTTATGGGGAAGAAGATTTTGGCAGGAGCCTTTGTATGGCGGTGGCCTGCGGAGAGGATACGGATTGTACCTGTGCAACCCTGGGGGCAGTGCTGGGAATCATCTCCGGCGCTTCAGGACTTCCTGAAAAATGGACGGCGCCTCTGGATGACAAAATTGCCACACTATGCATCGATAAGACCAGCGGCGGCATCTGGGTGCCTTCCACGGTGACCGAACTTACCGAGCGGGTGATGCGTGCGGTACCCGGCTTCCTCGGCCAGGATATCTGCGATATTTTTGCGGAAGGCGGAATGACGATTACGTGTGAGGAAGGCAGCGGATTATACTGCAAAAAGACTACGGATTATCTTCCGAAAATCAATGGAAACGGCAAGGACGAAGCGCTTCCTGTCAGAGATCTTTGCAGCCTTTCCCCTTATGTGGTAAGATATGCGTTCCCGGCGTTTAACATTATGGTGGATTACGAGGACTCTGTCTTTTTCAGGGCAGGAGAAACCAGGAAAATAAAGGTAACTGTCACCAACTCCCATACCATGCGTCAGCAGCAGTGGGCGAAAATCAGCGTTTATATGCCCTCCGGAGTAGAGCTGCTGAATGGGAAGAGCTATACCCTTCCGCTGAATAATCTGTACGGATCCAAAGCGGAAGCGGAAATTGCGTTTCATACAGAAGGTTATGACGACGGAAAGCTGGAATTTGTGGTAGAGGTATCGCTGGAAGGACGACACTCTTCAGGGGCTGTAAAGGTAACACTGATGCGGGAGGCATAGTACTGTTCAGACTCATCGGAACGGTTGCGGAAGCATATAGTATAAGCCCATGGCCGGAAGGCCGTGGGCTTACGGTCTTTGCCGCGGGCACGGCAGATGGCAGGGGAGGCAGAATGGGAAATTCGCTGAAAGTAATGCTTGTGGATGATGAAGTGACAATATTGGAGGGGTTTAAAAGACTGTTCGACTGGAAAGCCTATGGCTGTGAGGTGGTGTGCGAGGCATGGGACGGGGTGATGGCGGTAAACCAGGCAAAAATATACCGGCCGGATATTATTGTTATGGATATCAATATTCCCATTATGTCGGGGCTGGAGGCGCTCCGGGTGATTCGGGATCAAAATGGGGAATGCGCCTGTATTATTGTGAGCGGCTATGATGAATTTGCATACTGCAGGGAGGCGCTGCGATTGCGGATAACGGATTATATTCTGAAACCGGTTGACTTCAGCGAGTTCGGCAGAGTGATCGAAGGCATAAAGCTGAAGCTGATAGAAAACAGATGCCCACAGGAAGGCAGCTGCGGAGAAAAGCCGGTATTCCAGCTTGCGGCTTATCTTCAGGAGCACCTTGCGGAGGATATCACCCTGCTGACCCTTTCGGAGGAATTCCATATGAACCCCTCCTATATCAGCCAGCTGTTTAAAAATGAGCTGGGTATGAAATATCATGATTACCTGACCCGTCTGCGTATGGATAAAGCAAGGACGCTTCTGGCTTCCACCGGAAAAAGCATTACGGAGATAGCAGGGGAGGCCGGATTCCGGGATTACCGGGTATTTACAAAGGTTTTTAAAAGTGCGGAAGGGGTATCCCCCACCGCTTTCAGAAACGGATTTTCAGTCAAATAGCCCGACATAAACATCGGGCTGTTTGGCCACAGGATTTGCTATTGACAAGTAAGGTTTATTATTATAAACTAGGTTTATAATAATAAACCTTACTTGCGTTCGGAGATAGATAAGGCCGGACGGCGCAGAAAGCAGGGAAGGTGTGCCGATGCGCACAGAAGGGAGCGAATATGGAAATACCAAGGATTCCGGATGGGGAATACCGGTTTGCACAGATCGTCTGGGATACAGAGCCTGTAAACTCCACAACACTGATAAAGCTTGCCGGGGAACGTCTGGGCTGGAAAAAAGCGACCAGTTATACGGTGCTTCGAAAACTTTGTGAGAAAGGGATACTCAGGAATGAAAACGCCACCGTTACCGCGCTTGTGAAGAAGGAAGCCGTCTGCAGACAGGAAAGCGAGCAGCTGCTGCACAGAAGCTTCGGTAATTCCCTGCCTGCATTTGTCGCGTCCTTTCTTCAGGATAAAAAGCTGACGCAGCAGGAGGCAGAGGAGCTGAAACGCCTGATCGACGCCGCCAGCCTGGGCGGGGATGAAAAGGAAAACAATTCATAATGTCCCGTACGATGGGAGGAGGCGTGAACATGTATGCAATTTTACGTATGCTGCCCCAAATGATAAATATGACACTTGCCGCGTCCTGTGCCGGCTTTGTGGTCTTACTGCTGCGCACGGTGCTCCGGAAGGTGCCGTCAGGGTATTTTTATGCGCTCTGGCTCCTGGTGTTCCTTCGTTTCCTGTGCCCCTTTACCCTGGAGTCTGCGGTAAGCCTGATTCCGGTAAGTCGGGACGCGGTAACCTATAAATCCATAGTCACTGCCGGGATCAATGCATATACGGGAATGAGTGCGGCGCTGCCTTCGGACAGTGTGCTCCGTACAATCCCGGCCGCCGCCGGGCGGATGGGGGTGGACCACGGGAAGCTGTTCATGGGGGGCTGCACAGCGGTATGGCTTGCGGGAATGCTTGTGTTCCTGGCTGTTGCGCTGCGTTCCTGTCTGCGCCTGAAAAAGCAGGTGTCGGAAGCTGTTCTTCTGTTTCCGAAAGAAAAGGGGCAGGCCCGTGTATATGAAAGCCAGCAAATCACTTCCCCTTTTCTGCTGGGGTTTGTACGGCCTGCGGTTTATCTGCCTGCCGGGATGAAGGAGAGTGAAAAACAACACGTGCTTGCACATGAATACCAGCATATACGGCGTAAGGATTATCTGATAAAGCCGGTTTGTTTTCTTGCTGCTGTGCTTCATTGGTTCAATCCGCTGGTCTGGCTTTTTTTCCGGTTTATGACGGAGGATATGGAACGTTCCTGCGACGACGGCGTATTGCGGAATATGACCGCACAGGAACGTGCAGGGTATGCACAGACCCTTTTACGCCTGGGGCTTCGTAATAATGGGCTGGGGTATATGCTGCCGGCGGCTTTTGGGGAAAGCAACACAAAAAAACGTATTTCCCATATTCTTAGCTTCCGTAAGCCTTCCGGCTGGCTGTGTGCCGCAGCGCTGCTTCTTGTGGCGGCGGCGGGCGTAATGCTTCTCACTTCTCCGGCGGCCGGAAAAGGAGGTGCGCAGGAAGAAGAAAGCACACAGGAAGAAAGCACCGTAACGGCCGGTCCTCTGGAAGGAGAGGCGCTGGCGGCCGGGCTGTCGGATAACAGAAATCCGTATATAGGGGATCACATCAGGGATGCGGCACTGTTCGGGATGCTTCCGGTTCCGGAGGTATTGGAATACCGCAAAATGGAACTGCAGACGACGCAGGAGCCATATGAACTGATTATGGTTTACCGCCTCCGGGAAAATGCGGAAATGCCGGGAAAGGAATGGAGCTTCTCCAACGCGGCTCTACTATTTGCCTCCATCGAAAATGCCGGAAAAATCAGCTGCGCCGTAGAAAAAGGAGCGGAGGAATACCGTATTACTTATGACAGGAGTGAGGCGGAAGCTGTTTTCGGCCCGCTGTACGCGTATTCTGCCGATACGGAAAAAATGGCTGAACTGCAGAGGCTGCTTTCCGCATATCTGGAGAACGGAATGACCATATCCCTTGGAGAGGAACGGATATACGATCTGGATTCCGAAGGAAACAGGACTCTGCGTGAGACGGCAGCGGAAACTTCGGAGGAACCGGCTTCGGAAACGGAAACGGGGCAGACGGAGCACGCGTCCGTCCGGATGGAACTGGACAAAGACGTGTATTCCCTGAAGGAGCCTGTTCTGACTATGACGATAACCAATCTGTCGGACTATAATCTGAACTTCGGTGATCCTTATGATTTGATGAAGGAAGAAAACGGGGAATACCGGCTTGTCCCGATGAAAGAAAATACCGGCTGGCATGATATATTACATGTGCTGGAGCCGGGGGAAGAAAAGGAACAGGAAATGGATATAAGCCTGGTTTATGGAGAACTGGAACCCAGTAATTATTGCATTAACAAGTCGGCTGCTCTGGAAAAAGAGGACGGGGAAGAGGATCCCGTCATACTTCTCAATATCCCTTTTGTATTATATTAAGGATCAAGCGGAAAAAACCTGGGACTGCCGGAGCATGTAAACGTGCTGCCGGCAGTTTTTAATCGGATTTGTTTAGAATGAACGTATTTTGAATATTTATAAGAAGGGTACAGGCACAATTGGTATGCGGATTTATACATTCAGACGCTGCGTTGTAAAATATATATGAAAATGCGGAAAAATAATTGAGAATTTTAATCAATAATGCTAGCGGAGCGGAAAAGAATATGTTATAATTTTAACAGTTATGCGGCCGTACATTTTATCCTGCCGGCCGCATACGGAACGGATGGGCTGTCTGAGGGGAACGGCCCGGCCTGTGCCGGCAGGGAGCCGGTACGGAAAACGAGAAGGAAAGGGGAAGTTACATTTCAATGAGCCGACTGAAAATCAGCACACCTGACCGTGCCCAGTTAACTGTGGAACGGTTATACAAGGATCTGGAACGTCATATTGTTGCCAGCCCGCCGGGATTATGCCCGGTCGATCTGCAGCTGTCCTTTTTGAAGCTGTGCCACGCACAGACCTGCGGCAAATGTGTGCCCTGCCGAGTGGGCCTGCTGCAGCTTCAGAATCTGCTGGAACAGGTTCTGGACGGGACCGCCACTATGGATACACTGGCCCTTATTGAGGAAACCGCGAATAATATCACGGATTCCGCAGACTGCGCCATCGGTTTTGAAGCCGCCCATATGGTTCTGGCGGGGCTTCAGGGCTGCAGAGATGATTATGTTTACCATATTGAGCACGGTAAGTGCTCTTATTCCATCAACCAGCCGGTTCCCTGTGTGGCGCTGTGTCCGGCGGGGGTTGATATTCCGGGCTATATCGCCCTGGTTGGAGAGGAAAGATATGCGGATGCTGTTTCCCTCATCCGTAAGGACAACCCTTTTCCCACGGCATGTGCCCTGATCTGTGAGCATCCCTGTGAAGCCAGATGCCGCAGGAACATGATTGACAGCTCCGTGAATATCCGGGGACTGAAACGGATGGCGGTGGATAATGCCCGGGCCAATACGGTGCCTGTGCCGCCGAAGGCTCCGTCCACCGGAAAGAGGATCGCTATTGCCGGCGGCGGCCCCGGCGGCCTGTCTGCCGCTTATTACCTGGAGCTGATGGGGCATCATGCGGTGGTGTTTGAACAGAAAAGCAAGCTGGGAGGCATGCTGCGCTATGGGATTCCTAATTACCGGTTCCCAAGGGAGCGGCTGGATGAGGACATTGAAGCCATTTTGTCCACCGGTGTGGAAGTACATACCAATGTCAATATCGGAAATGGGGAGGAGGACATTCCCCTGAGCCGGCTCAGAGAAGAATTTGATGCGGTTTATATCGCTATCGGCGCCCATACCGATAAGAAGATCGGGATGGACGGAGAGGACGTGGGCGGCGTGATTTCGGCCGTGGAAATGCTCCGCAATATCGGCGACGGGAACCCGCCTGATTTTACCGGTAAAAGGGTAATCGTGGTAGGGGGCGGCAACGTGGCTATGGACTGTACCCGTTCGGCGTTACGGCTTGGGGCCGATAAGGTGGGGATAGCCTACCGGAGGCGCCAGAATGATATGACGGCGCTGCCGGAGGAAGTGGAAGGCGCGATTGCAGAGGGTGCCGAACTTTACAGCCTGAAGGCCCCTGTGCGCGTGGAAGCGGGCGAGGATGGAAATGTGGCGGCTCTCTGGGTGCAGCCTCAGATAATAGGGCCTATTGATGCCTGGGGACGTGCCCGTCCGGTACAGGCCAATGTGGAATTAAAAAGGATACCCTGCGATGTTGTTATCGTTGCGGTCGGCCAGGGAATTGAATCCCGCCATTTTGAAAATTCCGGCGTGCCGGTACACCGCGGTACCATTGAAGCGCTTGCGGAATCCAGTGTCAGGGATATCCCCGGCATCTTTGCGGGAGGGGACTGCGTAACCGGCCCGGCTACGGTAATACGCGCCATCGCGGCGGGAAAAGTTGCCGCGGCTAATATTGACGAATACCTGGGGTATCATCATGTGATTTCCTGTGATGTGGAAATCCCTCAGGTGACCTATGCGGATAAAAAGCCCTGCGGCCGTGTGAATATGGAAGAACGGGAAGCCGGCGAAAGGAAATGTGATTTCTGTGAGATTGAACGCTGCATGACAAAGGAGGAGGCCGCACAGGAAGCGGGCCGCTGTCTCAGGTGTGATCATTACGGATATGGAAATCTGAAAGGAGGCCGCGCGGCAATATGGTAACACTGACAATAGATAACAGAAAAATCAGCGTGCCGGAAGGTACTACAATCATGAAAGCGGCTGCGTCCGTTGGGATTATGATTCCCCATCTTTGCTATCTGGAGGGTATAAATGAAATAAGTGCCTGCAAGGTGTGCGTGGTGGAGATGCAGGGCAAAACCAAACTGATTACCGCCTGCAACAACCCGGTGGAGGAAGGGATGGTGCTTTATACCAATTCCCCCAAGGTACGTTCGGTGAGAAGGACAAATGTGGAATTGATCCTTTCCCAGCATAACAGCAACTGTGCCACCTGCGTGCGCAGCGGGAACTGTAACCTGCAGAAACTGTCCAATGATCTGGGGATTATCGATATCCCATATAAAAAAGAAATCATGGAAATGCCCTGGAACCGGGATTTCCCTCTGATACGGGATTTCAGTAAATGTATTAAGTGCATGCGCTGCGTGCAGATATGCGACAAGGTACAGGATCTGCATATATGGGATGTGCAGAACACAGGGTCCAGAACAACGGTGGATGTGTCACAGAACCGTATCATAGAAGAATCCGACTGCAGTATCTGCGGGCAGTGCATCACCCACTGTCCCACAGGGGCGCTGCGCGAAAGGGATGATACGGCCGGAATATTCCGTGCGCTGGCGGATCCGGAAACCGTTACCGTTGTCCAGGTGGCACCTGCGGTGAGAGCGGCCTGGGGCGAGGCCCTGGATTTGCCGGCTTATATGGCAACGGAAGGGAGAATGGTTGCCGCCCTCAAAAAAATAGGTTTCGATTATGTATTTGATACCAATTTTTCAGCGGATCTCACTATCATGGAAGAAGGCAATGAGCTGCTCGCAAGACTGGCGGATCCGGAAGAGAAGAGATGGCCCATGTTCACCTCCTGCTGCCCGGCCTGGGTGCGTTTTATCAAATCCCAGTACCCGGAAATGGCGGCGCATCTGTCCACCGCCAAATCCCCCCAGCAGATGTTCGGTGCCATAACCAAAAGCTATTTCGCCGGGAAAACAGGAGTGGATCCGGAAAAGATCTGCAGCATCTCCATCATGCCCTGTGTGTCTAAAAAGATGGAAGCCGTCCTGCCGGATATGTACAGTGCGGGAGCGGGGGCCGATGTGGATATTGTTCTGACGACCAGGGAGTTTGCCAGGCTTGTAAAAGCGGAGCATATCGCCCCGGCTCTCCTTACGGAAGAGGCCTTTGATTCCCCCCTGGGAGAAAGCACCGGCGCCGGTGTGATTTTCGGCGTGACGGGCGGCGTTATGGAAGCCGCCCTGAGAACAGCCTACTATTGTGTGGAAGGTGTAAACCCTCCTCCGGATACCTTTTCCGATGTAAGGGGATATGAAGGGAGAAAGGAGGCCACCTTTACCTTGGGAGGAAAAACGCTTCGTACCTGTACGGTCAGCGGGCTTAAGAATGCCAGGGATCTGATGGAGGATATCCGGTCGGGAGCCGTCCGGTATGATTTTGTTGAGGTCATGGCCTGTCCCGGCGGCTGTGTGGGAGGAGGAGGCCAGCCGATTCTCGACGGCGCGGAGATGGCGGATGTCCGCGGGCCGAAGCTTTATAAGCTGGATACCCAGAGACCGCTGCGTTTTTCCCATGATAATCCGGAAATCAGAAAGCTTTATGAGGACTATCTGGGCAAACCGCTGGGAGAAAAAGCGCATCATCTGCTGCATACCCACGGGTAAAATCTAAACAAAATGCTTGACAGCGCAGGAAGTCCCACAGTATAATAAAACGGATTCGTAGAAGGAAAGGACAACACCCTTATACCACGGGTGTTGTCTTTTTGTGTGAAAAGCTTGAAATAAAGGAAGGATTTTTTGAATGGAAATAACGAGATACCAGGACGCAGCAATTGATTCCCGCATACTTCGTGCCGTGGAGGAAATGGGTTTTGTAGACATGACACCTATACAGGAGCAGGCAATACCCGTATTATTGGAAAGAAAAGATGTAATTGGCCAGGCACAGACGGGAACCGGTAAAACAGCGGCCTTCGGAATCCCGGTTATACAGAATACAGATCCGGATAACAGGAACCTGCAGGCGGTGGTTCTGTGCCCGACCAGGGAGCTGGCGATTCAGGCGGCGGATGAGATGCGCCGTTTTGCAAAATATATGCATGGAGTCAAGATTCTCCCCATTTACGGAGGGCAGGATATTAACCGCCAGATAAAGGCATTGAAGGGCGGTGTTCAGATTATTGTGGGAACCCCGGGCCGCGTGATGGATCATATGCGCCGCCATACCCTTAAAATGGAGCAGGTGAACATGGTGGTTCTGGATGAGGCTGACGAAATGCTGAATATGGGCTTCCGCGAGGATATCGAAACTATCCTTCAGGGAATCCCCTCCGAACATCAGACTGCATTGTTTTCCGCAACGATGCCCAAGCCGATTCTGGAAATCACGGATACCTATCAGAAGGATGCGGTATATCTGAAGATGACAAGGCAGGAACTGACCATTCCTCTTGTGAAGCAGTATTATTACCGGGTTAACAGCCAGATTAAGGTGGAAGTGACAAGCCGCCTGCTGGACTATTATGGCATACAGAGATCCCTCATTTTCTGCAATACCAAGAGAATGGTGGATGAGCTTTCCGAGACTTTGAAAAACAAAGGCTATGCTGCAGAAGGCCTGCATGGGGATCTGTCCCAGAACCAGAGGGATACGGTGATGAACCGTTTCCGCAGCGGTAACCTGCAGATATTGATCGCCACGGATGTGGCCGCCAGAGGAATTGATGTGGACGATGTGGAAGCCGTATTCAATTATGATCTTCCGCAGGATATCGAGTATTATGTGCACCGCATCGGACGTACCGGCAGAGCGGGAAGGGAAGGACGTTCCTTCACCTTTGTTTCCAACCGGGAGATGTACCGGCTCAGGGACATTGAAAGAAGCTGCAAAACCACGATACAGGAAAGGAAAGTTCCTTCTGCATCGGATATAGTTTCCATTAAAGCAGAAAAAGCGCTCCGTGAGGCGTTTGACCTTTTGGAAGGGGATTCCCTTAAGAACCTGACGGAAATGGTGGAAAGAAAAATCGAAGATTGTGAATACAGCGCCGCAGAGCTTGCTGCCGCGTTCCTGAAGCTTCAGATGGGGGAAGAACCCCAGGAAATAGCAGAGGTGCTTCCGGAAAGAAGACGGAGTTATGCAAAAGGCAGCCGGGATTTCCGCGACGGACGCCAGGACAGGGGCAGAAGCAGGAATGCCGGAAGTTCCGATGGCAGACGGCAGCGTTTCTCTGATGACAGAGGCGGAGAACGACGCAGATACAGAGATACCGCTTCCGGAAAAGATACGAGGGGCGAACGGAACCACGGTTCCGAACGGAACTACAGTTCCGGGCGCAGCTATGGCACCGGACGCCGTCAGGCGGAAAACGCCGGACACAGGGAAAAAGACAGACGCATCGGTTGATTATAGGGAAAACAGCGAGCTGCTGCCGGGAAATAGCCTGGCAGCGGCTTATTTTTTCGAAGATCTTTCATAAACAGGAAGTGGGGCGGAATACCTTTAAGAAAAGAATTTTTTTTGTTTATGGAGGAAACTTATGTTACAATTAATGACGGACGGAATCCTGCGGTTCCTGGCAAACCAGCCGCAGGCTTTTGCCCACGTAAGAGGGTCTGAGAGCTTCCCTGACGTGCAGGGCCTGGTTACTTTTTATGATTTTTTGGATGGGACCATTGTTATGGCGGATATTTCCGGACTGCCGGATTCGCAGGAACCCTGTGAAAGAAAATTTTATGGATTCCATATTCATGAAGGAGCGGCCTGTACCGGGAATGAAACGGATCCTTTTGCGGATGCCGGAGCTCATTATAACCCGGACGGCTGCCCCCATCCAGCCCATGCAGGAGATATGCCTGTGCTGGAAGGAAACAGGGGAAGGGCCTGGCTGTCCTTCTACACGGAACGCTTTACTCCCGCCCAGGTCAGGGGCAAAACGGTGATTGTGCATGACATGGCGGATGACTATCATTCCCAGCCCTCCGGGGATTCCGGGCAGAAGATGGCCTGCGGGATTATCCAGTGAGCTTGCGTGGGAAAAAAAGAACGTGTATAATACCAATAATATGCTTATTTTAGTGAATACGAAACGAGGAAAATATGAACGATAACAATAGTCAGGAACGCTTAAACAAATATCTGGCCGACTGCGGGATTTGCTCCCGCAGGGAGGCCGACCGCATGATTGAGGCCGGCAGGGTTATGGTGAACAAAGCTCCTGCATCCATGGGAATGCGGGTTTCCGGTACGGAAGATATCACGGTTGACGGACGGCTGCTGGATAAAAAGGATCGTAAGGTAGTTCTTGCTTACTACAAACCGGTAGGTGTTACCTGTACGGAAAAAGATAAATACGCGGAAAAAACCATACGTGATGCCATTGATTATCCCATCCGGGTTACCTATGCGGGCAGGCTGGACAAGGACTCGGAGGGACTTCTCCTTCTGACAAACGACGGAGATCTGATCAACGGTCTGATGCGGGCTTCTAATTATCATGAAAAAGAATACCTGGTCAGGGTAAACAAACCTGTGACGGATACGTTTTTGCAGAAGATGGCGGAAGGCGTTTTTCTGAAGGAGCTTAATGTACAGACCCGCCCCTGTCAGGTGGAGAAGGAAGGGAAATTTGTGTTCCGCATCGTTCTTACCCAGGGTCTTAACCGGCAGATCCGCCGGATGTGCCGTGCTTTGGGATTTGACGCACAGGGAATAAAAAGAGTGCGTGTGGCCAATATTACCATTGGAAAGCTGAAGCCGGGAAATTACCGTCTGCTGACAGGAGAGGAATTGGAGGAGCTTTACGGGCTGCTGGATTCCTGAAGGCGCACGGACTATAAAAGGAGATTGGCAGGTAATGGATAAGACTGCAAGAATGAAGGAATTGATTGCGGCTCTGAATGAAGCGTCCCGGGCTTATTATGCCCAGGACAGAGAGATCATGAGCAATTATGAATACGATAAGCTGTATGATGAACTGACGGCTCTTGAGGAAGAAACGGGAACGGTCATGGCAGGAAGCCCGACGGTTACCGTTGGCTTTGAGGCGGTTGACGAGCTTCCCAAGGAACGCCATGAAAGCCCTATGCTGTCTTTGGGCAAAACAAAAAGCAGAGAGGATTTGCAGGACTGGCTGGGGGAACAGAAGGGACTGCTCTCCTGGAAGCTGGATGGGCTGACGATCGTGCTCACTTACAGGGACGGGCAGCTTTATAAGGCGGTAACAAGAGGAAACGGGGAAATCGGCGAAGTGATTACCCCGAATGCCAGGGTGTTCGTAAACCTGCCGCTCACCATTTCTTTTAAAGGAGAATTGGTGATCCGCGGAGAAGCCGTTATCACCTATGAAGATTTCCGCAAAATTAACGAACTGATTGAAGATGCCGATGCCAGATATAAAAATCCAAGGAATCTTTGTTCGGGTTCCGTAAGACAGCTGAATAACGAAATAACGGCGCAGAGAAATGTCCGTTTTTTTGCTTTTGCACTCGTGAAAGCGGACGGGGCGGATTTTAAGAATTCACGGAAGGAACAGTTTTGTTTCCTGCAGGAACAGGGCTTTGAGGTTGTGGAATATAAAGAAGTGGATGGGGAAACGATCCTTTCCGCCGTGGAAGAATTTGAGGACAAAGTGGCAGGCTACCCGGTACCGTCGGACGGCCTGGTGCTGATTTATGACGATATTGCCTATGGTCTCTCCCTGGGGCGTACAGCCAAATTCCCAAGGGATTCCATCGCTTTTAAATGGGCGGATGAAACCGCGGAAACCACATTAAAGGAAATAGAATGGAGTGCCAGCAGGACGGGGCTTATCAATCCGGTTGCCATATTCGATCCTGTGGAACTGGAGGGGACGACGGTGAGCCGCGCGAGCGTGCATAATATCAGTATCGTACGGAGCCTGAAGCTGGGAATCGGCGACCGTATCACTGTCTATAAGGCGAATATGATAATCCCCCAGATAGCGGAAAACCTGACAGGCAGCGACACGCTGCCCATCCCGGATACCTGCCCCGTATGCGGGGGAGCCACCAGGATTGAACAGGTGAACGATGTGCAGTCTCTGTACTGTACCAACCCCGACTGCGATGCCAAAAAGCTGAAGGCCTTTACTCTTTTTGTGAGCAGGGATGCCCTGAACATCGACGGACTCTCAGAGGCTACTCTGGAAAAATTCCTGGGAAGAGGTTACCTTCATACCTTTGCCGATTTATTCCATCTGCAAAACTATGAGGAAGATATCATAGAGATGGAGGGATTCGGGGAAAAATCCTTCCGGAATCTGATGGACAGCCTGGAAAAAGCAAGAAAAACAACACTTCCCAGAGTGATTTACGGCCTGGGAATTGCCAATATCGGCCTGGCGAATGCCAAGATGCTCTGCCGGGAATACCACGATAATCTGGAACGTATGATGCAGGCGGATGTGGAGGAACTGAGTCTGATTGACGGCATCGGAGGAGTGATTGCAGGAACCTTCCATGATTACTGGCAGTCTGAAAAAAACAGGGAAAATATGCATAAGCTCCTGAAGGAACTGGAAATCGAACAGATAGAGGTGGACGAGGCGTCTCTCACCCTGCAGGGAAAGGTTTTCGTCGTAACGGGCAGCCTGGAACATTTTGAGGGGCGCAGCGCCCTGAAAGAGCTGATTGAAAGCAAAGGGGGGAAGGTGACCGGAAGTGTTACCGGCAAGACTACCTGCCTGATTAATAATGACTATGCTTCCAATTCCTCCAAGAACAAAAAAGCAAAGGAGCTTGAGGTCCCTATCGTTACGGAAGAAGATTTTATGAGACAATATCTGGATATGGAGGTATAAGAAATGCCGATTAAAGTACAAAGCGATCTGCCTGCAAGGGCAATATTGGAAAATGAAAACATCTTTGTTATGGACGAATACCGGGCGCAGCATCAGGATATGCGCCCTCTTCAGATATGTATCCTCAACCTGATGCCGGTCAAACAGGATACGGAGCTTCAGCTTCTCCGATCCCTTTCCAACACGCCGCTTCAGGTGGATGTATCCTTTATGAAGATGAACAGCCATACATCCTTGAATACCTCTCCCACCCATCTGAATAAGTTCTATAATACCTTCGACGAACTGAAAAAATACAAATTTGACGGCTTGATTATCACAGGTGCTCCTGTGGAACAGATCCCGTTTGAAGAGGTGGATTACTGGCCGGAGCTATGCGAGATCATGGAATGGTCCAAAAGCCATGTGACCAGTACCTTCCATATATGCTGGGGAGCGCAGGCCGGTTTGTATTATCATTTCGGCTTAAATAAGGTCCTGCTGCCGGAGAAACTGTTCGGAGTGTTTTCCCATAAGGTATCCAACCGGAAGGTGCCGCTGGTGAGAGGGTTTGATGATTATTTCTACATACCGCACAGCCGCCATACTACCGTACCTGCCGAAGAAATCCATGCCTGCAGGGAACTTATGGTCATGGCGGAGTCGGAGGAAGCCGGCGTGCTTCTTGCCATGGCGGGAGAGGGGAAGCAGATCTTTGTCATGGGACATCCGGAATATGACAGATATACCCTCCATAACGAATATATGCGGGACAAGGAAAAAGATCTGCCGATACAGGTGCCTGTCAATTATTATCCGGAAGATGATTTTACCCGGAGACCGACCCTGCTCTGGAGATCCCACTGCAATGATTTGTATACCAACTGGCTGAATTATTACGTATACCAGGCGACACCCTATGATCTCGGTGAGATATAGAGTTTGCCGGGGAAACAGAAAGGCGGTGTATGGAATAACGACAGCCCCGGGGAGAGACGATCCCTCCGGGGCTTTTTTGTATTGGAAGTGTGCCGGAAGTACCGGAGGAACGGGTGCAAAATAGAAGGTTCTGTCAATTTTCCTTACATGCCCTCAATTACCGGGACAATCGAAGCAAAACAGCGCATTAAAATCAATCCCTACAATATCTACATAGGCAATTAAAAAATCCACCGAAGGATTCACGTTTCCCTGTTCTATCCGGGTCATATTATAGCTGTTTGTAGGCACTCCCCGAAGCTGCAGTTCTCTAATCACATCCACCTCTTTAAGGCCCCTGGCTTTTCTGTATTTTCTTATGTTTGCCCCAATTCGGTTAATACAGCCGGTCTGGATGATTTTTTCGTTTTTTGCCATAATTACATTCTCTTAATAATGAAATCTGTGGATACATAATAATTTACTTATTGCAATAATAATGGTTATTATGTGTAGAAAAGTTGCACAATATGCAGTTTTAGCATTATAATAGCTGTAAGTTGTGTCGCTCAGGCAAAAGAGAGAGAGTGGAGGCAGATATGAATTTATATATATCCAAAGAAGATGTGACAAATGTATTGAATGAAAGACTGAAAATCCTGACAAATGAAGACGTTCCGGATGATGAAGAGGTAAAAGTCATATTAGATGCCTTAGATTATTATGCACCTATAATGCAATCGGCAGTAGAAGAAAGTTATATAAATTTTGTTGACCGGTATTTGTAACAAAGGAAAAGACCGAATTTCTTCCTGTTTACAGAAAAATGGCTGTTTGCTATAATAAGAGACAGCTTATAAATTGCGGCATTTACTGCGGCCGTACGGCGTTGTCGGGCTGCGGCTGACAGAAAGGGAACGGACGGAAGATGATAAACAGAGAGGATATGCTGGAGCTGACCAGACGGATGACCCTTTCCCGGACATCATTTGACAGAATCGCAGGCTGTTATGTGGATGAGGACGGGGATTTTGAGGGGAGCTTTAATACGAATTTCCTGAAGCTGTCAGCAGCAGAGAGAGCCAAAAAACTGAAGCTGGCAAAGGCAATCCCTTTTTCTCCCACGAATGTAAACCTTAAAGAATATGAATTTCCGCAATGTGTGCAAAAACCGGGAAGTATGTGGCAGCTGCTTCTGTCGATGAACGAATGCGGCCTGAAGAATGATGCGCTGATGGATACCTTTTATGATATCTTGATGGAACGCTATCAGGCGGAATCGGAGTATGCGGTTCTTGTGTTCCATGGGCGTTATGATATTCCCGTGAAGGCTTCGGATAAGGAAAGCCTGTGGGAGTCGGAGGAAGTATTTGAATATATGATTTGCGCGATTTGTCCGTTGTTTGGAGAATATGAGCCGGGAGATCCGGAATGCGGATTCCTGTTTCCCGCTTTTACGGACAGGAGCAGGGATTTGAATCACATAGCGGTATTCCAGGCGGATGCAGGGCGGCCTCACACGGAGCTGCTTGAGGTTTTGGGGGTGGATTGGGAAAACAGAAAACGTGGTTTTTAGTATCGGGAGGTAACGGATGAAGAAATATTTTTGGATAATCGCAGTAGTTTTTGCTTTGACTTCTGCTGCCTGCGGTGTTAAGAAACCGGTGGAAGCGCCATCCGTGGATGCAGCGGAAACAGCGTCGGAAACGGTGGATGATACGCAGGAGGGGGACAGTACGCCGGAAGAGAGTACGCAGGAGCCGGTGGAGGAAACTTCGGGCGAAGCGGTGAAGGAAACTCCGGGGGAACCGGCGGAGGAAGGCCTTATCCTGACCAGCGCGCCAGTGCTTTATCTTTCCGACATGCTTTCAAGTACATGGAACCGGACGGAGCTTCATTCCGGTAATTATTCATGGAGCTATATGGAAAAGGGAGAAACAGTCAGCATGGTAGCCTGCGGGACGCATCCTCTGGATGAAAACAGTGGTGGGCAGGATAAGCTGAAGCTGCCGGAATACAACGGGATCGATTTTGTATCTTATGCCGTTTCCTGTGATGTCAGCCCTGATCGCATTGTGATAAGGGAATGGGATGCCTCCGAAGAAGGGAATATCCAGGCGGAGCCGGATTCCGAAACGGTCTGTGAGGAAACCTTATTTGCCGATCTGAAACCGGATAAAATTTATGAAATCACTGCGGAATGGAAGGAAGAGCTGCTGGAAGAAAGAGGTTTCTGCGGCGAAGCTTCTTATGAATTGCGGACGGAATAAGAAAGCAGCGTTTATAGGCGGCCAAAACGGCGAACGGTCAATAAAATAAAGGTGTGGTAAGCGGCATAGTCTGTTTGGGGCTATGCCGTTTTTGACTGAGTAGAAGGGAACGCAGCGAAGGAATCCATTTTTATAACTACAAAAAAAATGTACTAAAATCCTTGTTTGCATATCTTTTGTATAAAATAAATAATAAATATTGAAAAATATTAGATAGCAATATATAATAAGTGCATAAATAACACAAAAGACAAAGGTGATAGCGCTATCATATAGTCAAAATGATTATTTTGAGCAAAAGAATGAAAGGATTAATAGTTAAATAATTTGACGGAACAAAAGCGGAACAAGAAAGTAAAAGAGTATTATAGATACAACAAAGTTGCAATAAAGACGGCGAGAGAAAATGAGAAGTCAAAACGGAACTGTTAATTCAACAAAGTAAAGGAGGAAATGGTTATGAAGAAACTGGGAGCGTTTTTATTGTCGGCGGCTATGGTTATGTCGCTTACAGCGTGTGGGGGGGGGCAAAAAGCTGATGCACCTGCTGCTTCCGAACCGGTAAAAGAGTCCGCTTCTGCAGATGCTGCCCCTGCTGAATCCACACCCGCGGAAGGTGCTGCTGCAGAAGGCACAGACATCAGCGGAAGCACGCTGGAAGTTGCAGTTACTTATACCGGTGACCAGGCAACCACGTTCCAGGGACTGGTGGACAAGTTTGAAGAAGAGTACGGATGTACGGTCAATGTGGCGGAGTATGGTACGGACTATGAAAACACCTTAAAGACACGTATGGCCGCCAATGAGCTTCCCGATGTATTCCAGACACATGGATGGTCCATTCTGCGTTACAAGGAATATCTGATGAACCTTCAGGATCAGCCCTGGGTTTCCGATTATGATGATTCCGCACTGGGCGTTATCCAGGATGACGACGGGGCAATCTATGTTCTGATGATTTCCGAACTCATTAACGGAACGCTTGTGAACACTGATGTTTGTGAAGCGGCGGGAGTTGATCCCTATGCCATCCATACGTGGGATGATTTCACAGAAGCCTGCGAAAAAGTGAAGGCCAGCGGGACAACCCCTATCTGTGTACTTTCCAATCCCGGACTTCTTGCGAACTTTGCAGGAACCTTTGTAAGCTATGACGGTGAGATGTTCCAGGATTCCGCCGCTATGCTGGACGGTTCCTATGACTGGCAGAATTACAAGGCATCCCTCATCAAGTATATGTCCGACTGGATTGAATCCGGCTATTATTTTGAAGATATCCTTACCCTGGTAGATACCGATCTTACCGAGCGTTTTGCAGCCGGCAAGGGTGCGTTCTGTTTGGGAAATGACCCTTCCGTTATGCTTACCTGCCTTACCCTTAACCCGGATGCCAACTTTATTTTCCTTCCTTCCTTCGCATCCAAAGAAGGCGGAAAAGAGCATGTGGGCATCGGCGAAGGTGATACCTTTGGTATTTGGAAAGACACCAAGAATGCAGATGCAGCCAAAGTATTCTTAGAGTATATGGCACGTCCGGAAGTAGCAAAAGAGATGAATGCCGCTACCGGTAAAATCAGCTGCCTGAAATCCACCATGGAAATTGACGACGGATATGGCCTGAAAGTATTCCAGGATATGAAAGAAAAATGTGCGGACTGTGATATTTTCTATGAAAACCTTTGGGACAGACAGTATATGCCTTCCGGTATGTGGCCGATTTTCGGAAATGCCAGCAATATGCTCTTTGACGACCACAGTGAAAAGGGACAGGATGATGTGATTGAATATCTGTTAGAAAACTATCAGGATCTTTATGAAGCTGCGAAAGAAGGCTGAAATAGTTAACCAGAGAGAACAACTGAAAGAAAGCTGAAACGATGGTGGGGTGGCAATGCCATCTCACCTGTTTTGATAAAGGAGGTATTGCTTTGAAAAAAAGAAAATGGATATATCTCTCCTTGACTATTCCGGCTCTGGCTTTGATGGTTTTATTTATAGCAGCTCCGCTGGTAAACGCGATCCGCATATCCTTTTTTAAATGGAACGGCTATTCGCAGAATATGCGCTGGTACGGTCTGAAGAATTTTGTGAATCTGTTCACGGATGATTTGTTTTGGAGAGCCACACTGAATACATTTATTTATGGCTTTGGTTCCACGCTTATTCAGAATGTATGCGGTCTTGCTGCCGCATTGTTTCTGAACAATAAATTCAAAGGAAGAAACGGCGTCAGGGTAATTCTGTATATGCCTATCATGATTTCCGCATTTATTATGGGCCAGATCCTCTATTACTTTGTACAGGCGGAGGGCGGTGTGTTTAATGAGCTTTTGGGCATCATCGGTATCCCTTCCGTTTATTGGATGAAAACGGGACTTTCTTCCACCCTGATGATTACCCTTGCCAATTCCTGGCAGTATATGGGGCTTTGTATGATCATTTATCTGGCAGGGCTTCAGAACATTCCTGCTATGTATAAGGAAGCGGCCAAGCTGGACGGCGCGAACAGGGTAAAAGAATTTATCCATGTAACGCTGCCTCTGTTAATCCCGTCCATTACAACCGCAGTAGTAACCAACCTGATCGGCGGCTTCAAGCTGTTCGATGCCATTGTGGCTATGTCAAACGGCGGCCCTAACAGAAAGTCCATGTCCCTGTCTTTCTATATATCCCAGCTGTATTTCAATGATGAAAAAGCAGGATATGCTTCCGCAGTGGGTATCATGACCTTCTTTATCATTATGATCGTAGCGCTGCCTGTCAACGCTTATCTTCGTAAGAAGGAGGTGGAGTATTAATGGAAGCAAGGCTTAAAAAGACAAAAGGACCGAATACACACTCCGTATGGTGGTGCTATATTGTAGCGATTGTTTTAATCCTGATTTATTTACTTCCTATATATATCATGCTCAACCTGTCCTTCCGGACGATGCAGGATTTGGGAACGAAGCTGTCCCTGCCTGCAGCCTGGAATTTCCAGAATTACATAGAAGTTTTCAAAAGTGGGGATTTGTGGCTTGGTTTTAAAAACTCCATTATCCTTGTGGTGGAAACGGTAACTCTTGAAATCGTGCTCGCCGCACTTGCCGCCTACGGGCTTGCCAGAAGCAACGGAAAGCTTGCGGAATCCATCCGTAACCTGAATATGGGTATTATGATGATCCCCAGTGTAGCACTGTTGGTAGGTACCTATGGCCTTATGGTTAAATTCCATATGACCAATACGCTTTATGGCCTGGCTCTGCTGTCTGCAGCAGGGGGGATCCCCGGAACGATGTTCATGTACGTAAACTTTGTGGTTTCCATCCCGACAGCCCTGGATGAGGCGGCGGCTATCGACGGCGCCGGCGTGCTGCGGACCTTTACCCAGATTATTATGCCGCAGCTGAAGGCTGTGACGGTAACCAGAATTATCATGTCTGCAACGGGCTGCTGGAATAATTACCTGATGCCTATGTACCTGCTGCAGGATAAGTCCAAATTTACCATTATCCTTGTTATCAAATCGGCGTTTAACCGTACAAACGGGGTGGGAAACCTGCCGAAAGCCTGCGCCACGTGCGCCCTTGGCCTGCTGCCGGTCATTCTGCTGTATCTGTTCCTGCAGAAATATATTATTGAGGGACAGATAGACAGCTCCGTGAAATAACAGGATTGATTTATTGTAACTGTGCAGGTACGGAACGGTTACGGATTATGAATGCAGGGAGGAATAAGAACCATGAAACTATATAATCGTAAGCAAAATGACCCGGCTCCGCTTGGTCAGGCGGATCCCTATATGATAAAGGCAGGAGACGGCAGGTATTATATATATGCCACAGGCCCTTCCGGCCCGCAGCTGTATAGCAGCGACACACTGCTGGAAGGCTGGGAATATGAGGGAGGCTGCCTGGATATGACAGGGCAGAAAAATTGCTGGGCTCCCTGTGTGATTGAGATTGACGGGAAATATTATATGTATTATTCAAGCATGGATGCGGATGATGAGGACGAACATGGACAGACCATGCGGGTGGCTGTTTCGGATTCTCCGGGAGGGGAATTCCGGCTGGTAAAAAATCTCCTGCCGCCTTTTTCCATCGATCCCCATGCGGTTATCACTCCTTCCGGAATGTACTTTTTCTACTGTGTAAATGAATATGAGGCGGAGAGAGTAGGCACGGTGGTAATGTGCGATAAAATGACGGATCCCTTTACCCTGGAGGGAAATCCGGTATGCGTGATCCGGCCGACTCTGGATGAAGAGATTTACCAGAGGGACCGCTTTAAAGAAGGGCAGCATTGGCATACCATCGAGGGTGCATTTTACTTCTGCGTAGGGAATACCCATTATTTAATGTATTCCGGCGCCTGCCATCAGAATCCCACATACTTCATAGGTTACAGTGTGGCCCATGGATCGCCCGATGCGGATCTGAGAACCCTGGACTGGAAAAAATATCCCGATGATACCACCTATGCGCCGCTGCTTTCCAAAAACGATTTTGTGGAAGGCATGGGACATAACAGCGTGATCTTTGATAATGGGAAATGTTATATCGTCTATCATGGACGTGACAAGGAAGGCCGGGCTTCCCGGGAGGAGACGGCTGAAGATACCCGATCCGCCAGAATCGACGAAATGAAAATTGACGGAGATGTCTTATCCGTAGTGCCTACGAGATAATATAGCGTAAGGAACAGGGCCGGCATGCTGCCGGCCCTGTTCTGTTATGGAATGATTCGGTAAGCGACGGAAACGGATTCGGACGGTTTATGTATGGTGTGGGAACGGCTGCCCGGATTCATACTTCAGAAATATCTTCGTCGTCCTGATAGTTAATATGTTTTTTAAACATAGACTCCTGAAGGTATGACGACAGATAGAAGAAACCGGCAGGAACGATGAACAGCAGGGGCGGATAATATATCGCCAGTTCCACAGCAAAAACCAGGATACACAGGAGAAGGAAATTTTTAAAGAGATGTCCGAAGCTGAGTCTGACGATTAAGGTAAACAGCTCCTGCCTCTTCAGATGGAAACGCCCCAGCAGGGCGAAGCCATGAATCTGTATGCACAGGCAGACGAGAATGGAAAAAATGGAAAAGAATACATACATACTGGCAATGAGGCTGTCCGGTTTCTGCCAGCAAACATAGCAGGTTATACCGAACAGGGCGTATAGGAGAATCAGCAGGGCGGTAAACGGTACCGACTGTTTCAGATTACTTTTGAAAGCATCTTTAAATGTGGCAAACGCATAGCCGCGGTTCTGCCGGATTACCTTTATTATGGTGTGATAAAGAGCAGAGCTGGAGGCTCCCAGTGTGAGAACCGGCAGACTGCAGAGGCACCACAATACACTGAGAACCACCATATCCGCAGCCTTATTCAAGATTGTCATTAGAGTGCTGTCCTGATTAAACATAGGTTTTCCTTTCCGGGCCTATCAGCCGTTTTCGTATTCTACTTTCATGACGATATCCTGCGCGAAATCGCCGAAGTGTTTGCCGAATAAATTCATCCCGCCCACGTGCTGGCTGTCATTGTCTATTTTCAGGATGAAGGAGAAAAAATAGTCATTCAGCAGCCCCAGGCTTTCGATGGTTTCCTCCGAAACCTTTTGGTTGTCAATATAGCAGCCATGGTGGGTGACGTAGATTTTTTTGTATTCACCGAACTGGGTGTTGGATTCGCTCCACCAGGTGGGATTGTAAATCCCTTTCCTTCCGCCGTAATCTCCTTTGGTAAGAAAGGTGGCCACTTTTTTGTGGTTCAGCTCAAAGGTTATGTCAGAGGGCCAGTTGTTGTTATAGCCGGGGGCCTCAGAGCATATTTCAAAAGAGAATTCAATCTGTGCCACCTTATCCTGCAGGAGGGAATAATTGGAGAACTGGTATTCCAGAAACCCTTTGGTAAACCACATGAGGGAGGCATCTGTACGATCGGGGGAATAAAAGCCGTAAGGGCTGTCCTCATAATACAGATACGAAACAGCGGATGCGATTCCGCAGGGCGGGAATATCTCACAATTGCAGTAATGGCCGATAGGCATGTTTACGAATACAGGAGGCTTGCGGGTTATTTTGCTCACATGGGCGAAAACATCCAGGGATATATTGGCGGTTTTAATACCGCACAGCTTCTGGGAACCGCGCATGCCGGGCTTGGGAACGACGGTTATGAGATTGGCCTCCTTCAGTGTTTTGATATGAAGGCACATGGAGGACATGGGAAGATAAAAGGCTTCCGCAAGCTCGCTGATAGTCATGGATTTGGCAACCAGGCATTTCAGGATTTCCAGGCGGGTTTCCGAGGACAAGGCCCGGCATATTTTGGCAGTGGTTTCCGTGTCGGATAAATCCATAACGATATCTTTTTTATTTTTTATTTCTTCGTACATAAGCTGTGCTCCTTTATACTTGGCTGGACGGTAGCATATGCGGATTCTAAACAAAGTATAAAAGGAAAAGGCAGTTATTGCAAGACATAATTACATTAAAAATGTATTAAATGGGATATTGGCATATAAAATGTATAGTATTTAACTTAGATATTGAAAAGTAATGTATAAATTATATAATCAAATTATCCATAGGTACAAAAAATATGGATAAGAAAGGCGGGTGAAGATTTGAACATTTTATGGATCTGTACGGATCAGCAAAGGGCGGATACCCTGGGGTGTATGGGAAATAAATGGGTGCATACACCCAATCTGGATCGCCTGGCATCCGAGGGTGTGGTGTTTGAAAATGCCTATTCCCAAAGCCCTGTCTGTGCGCCGAGCAGGGGAAGCTTTCTGTCCGGACGTTATCCAAGAACCTGCGGACCCAGGCAGAACGGACAGGATATCGACAGCAGGGAACGGCTGCTGCCCAGAATCCTGGCTGACAACGGATATTACTGCGGACTTGCTGGCAAACTGCATCTAACCGCCTGTCATCCGGATACGGGGCGGCTGGAAGAGGCGCGGATTGATGATGGGTACCATGTCTTTTCCTGGTCACATCATCCCCAGCCCCATCAGGGTACAAACTGGCCGGCCAACGCCTATAACCGGTTCCTGCTGAAAAACGGGAGGGACTATATTACCCCGGACAGAGAGGATTGTACCTACGTCCAGACCGGTGTGGAGGAAACATGGCATCAGACCACCTGGTGTGCGGATGAGGCACTCCGGTTTATGGAAAACGCCAGGGTTTTTGGAAAGGACTGGATGTTTTCCCTGAATTGTTTTGATCCCCACCATCCCTTTGATCCTCCGGCGGATTATCTGCAGCGTTATCTGGATAAGCTGGATCAGCTTCCTCTTCCCAATTACGGGGAAGGAGAA
Organism: Eisenbergiella sp. OF01-20; assembly: GCF_003478085.1. Taxonomy (NCBI): domain Bacteria; kingdom Bacillati; phylum Bacillota; class Clostridia; order Lachnospirales; family Lachnospiraceae; genus Eisenbergiella; species Eisenbergiella sp. OF01-20. Next base: position 482,621 of record NZ_QUES01000001.1, read on the forward strand.
CTTGCGGATAAACCGGTTTTCCAGCAGAAAGATCATGAAGGAGCTTATGATACCAAAGGGTATTATGCGTATGACAGCATGAACGATCATGATCACAGGATGATCCGGGCCGCTTATTGGGCTATGGTGGATCTCATTGATAAACAGGTGGGCAGGCTGCTTGATTATCTGGACAGAACCGGCCAGAGGGAAGATACACTGATTGTATTCCATTCGGATCATGGGGAGAACCTGGGAGATCACGGTATGTATTTAAAGGGGCCTTATTTCTATGAAAATAATGTCCATGTGCCGCTGCTTATCAGCTGGCCCGGCAAGATTCCGGGAGGCCGCAGAAGCAGGGCGCTGGTGGAATTAACCGATCTGGCCCCTACTTTGTGTGATGCTGCCGGGATCCCTGCCGGTGATGGCTTTCAGGGAAAATCCTTCTGGAAGCTGCTTACCGGGGAAGCGGATCTGCATACGCACAGAAGCAGCGTGTACAGTGAGTATTATAACAGCAATATCAACCACAGAGATCCGCTGGCCTTTGCGACCATGGTGTGCGACGGCCGCTATAAGCTGGTGAGGGTACACGGCTGCCGGGAAGGGGAAACCTGCTGCACAGAGCTGTACGATTTGCAGGAACAGCCTTTGGAAAGGAAAAATCATTACCGGGATCCCGCAATGGCGGATGTGAAAATGCGCCTGCTGGAAACCATGTGCGACCGGATGGCAGGGACCTGCGATCCCCTCCCGGTGAGAAAGGCCTGCTGGTAAACAAGAGCGATGAAGGTACGAACAATAAAAAAGGAGGATATTATGGGATTAGTAAGAGTAAGGGATATTTTAAAGATGGCGGATGACAACCGTTTTGCGGCGGCGGCTATTGATGTATTTGATTTCCAGTCCGCGGAGTGGGTGGTGAAGGCGGCGGAAAGAGAACAGGTACCGGTGCTGCTGATGTTTTACCCGGATATGAGTTCCTTTATCCCATTCAGCACGATGGCGGGTATTGCCGTGGATCTGGCAAAACAGGCGAGCGTACCTGTGGGGGTCCATCTGGATCACGGGAAATCCTACGAGGTGGCGGTAGGAGGGATCGCCGCAGGTTTTCCTTCCATCATGTATGACGGATCCGCAAGGCCCTTTGAAGAAAATCTGGAAGTTACGGCAAGCGTGGTGAAATGCGCCCATATCATGGGGATTGATGTGGAGGCGGAGCTGGGGACTGTGGGACAGGGAAGCCGGAAAGAGGATTTCTGCAATGAAGAGCTGTATACCAAACCGGAAATGGCAAAAGATTTTGTGGAAAGAACACAGGTGGATTCTCTGGCGGTAGCTATCGGAAACAGCCACGGCCATTATGTATGCGAGCCGCATCTGGATATCCGGAGGCTGGATGAAATCAATAAAACCATTGATGTACCGCTGGTACTTCACGGCGGTTCCGGAATCCCGGCAGAGCAGATGATTGAATCCGTAAAATACGGAATCAATAAAGTGAATATCGGTACGGAATTCTTTGAAAAATGCAAAAACTGCGTGGCGGCTCATATGGGGGCGGACGGCTTTATCCTGGATCATTATAAAGAAGCGGGAGAAGAGGTGATCGATTTTGTGAGAGGCCGGATTGCCAGAATCAATCCGTATCATTTCACGCTCTGAGCGGCGGCACGCCGGGATAATGCGGGAGGGTTACAGATATGGGAATGAAAGAATCCATGGAAACAAGCCGTTCCATAGAGGTGGTGGGAATCGGGATCCCCTATTATGATATGGTGATCAATGTGAACAAAATGCCGGGGCTTGACGGAGCGGCAAGCGCCAACGAGGCTTTCTACCAGGGAGGGGGAAAGGTGGCAACAGCTATGGCGGCGGTGGCACGGCTGGGAAGAAGAGCCGGTATCATCGCCAAGGTGGGGGAAAACCACAGGGGAAGATTTGTCCTTGAGGATTTCCGGTACAACGGTGTGGATACTTCGGCTGTGATCGTAGATGAACCGGGAACCTCCAGCCCCTTTTGCCTTTCCTTATCCGAGGAAGAGCACAAAACCAGAATTTTTATAGGCAAAGAGGGAACGGCGGGGGAGCTGCAGCCGGAAGAAATTGACTACGGCTATCTGGGACAGGCGAAGTATCTGCATCTGGAAAACGGAAGGCCGGCCAGCGCGGCGGCGGCCCGTTTTGCAAAGGAGCACGGAATCGTGACGGTGATGGATGCGGATAATTATCAGGAGGGGATTGTTAAGCTGCTCCCTTTTCTGGATGTATTTATCGCATCGGAGTTCTTTTACCGTGATATGTTCGGCGGGCTGGCTTATGAAGCGGGATGCCGGAAGCTGATGGAGGCCGGGCCGTCTGTTGTGATCGTGACGCTTGGCAGCCGGGGGAGTGTGGGACTGACGGAGAAGGACGGCTTCTTTTGTACCGAAAGCTTCCGGGTGCCGGTACGGGATACCACCGGTGCGGGGGATGTGTTCCACGGGGCCTATATTGTAGGGATGCTGGAAGGCATGGAGGCGCCGGAATGCGCCAGATTTGCCAGTGCGGTTTCCGCTGTCAAATGTACCTGCTTCGGCGGCAGGACAGGGATACCGGACAGGGAAACGGCAGGAAAATTCCTGGAAACTGGAATTATCGACGACACGGAGGCGCTGGAGCGTCTGGATTATTACAGAAAGAATCTTTAGGGAGATTAGAAAATGGTAAAATTGGGGAAAACGGATATACAGGTTTCTGAAATCATTCAGGGAACCTGGGTTATGGGAAAAGATTATTGGGGAGGAGCAGAAGACAAGGAATCCATAGAAGCGATTCAATGTGCGCTGGAACACGGCATCCGGACCTTTGATACGGCATATATCTATGGAAAAGGCCACGCTGAGGAGCTGTTGGGGGCAGCGATTCGCGGTGTGCGGGATACCTGTACGGTTATTACCAAGCTGTGGAAAACGGACATGGCAAAGGAACGGGTGCAGCAGGGCCTGGAGGAAGCGATGCGGCGGCTTCAGACAGATTATATTGATGTCTTTTTCATCCACTATCCTTCGGAAACCGTACCGATAGAAGAAACGATGACGGAGCTTATGCGGCTGAAGGGAGAAGGGAAAATCGGTGCAATCGGGGTATCCAATTTCAGCCTCAGGCAGATGGAAGAGGCCATGCAGTTCGGGGATATTGACGTGATACAGCCCTGCTACAGCCTGCTCTGGCGGTTTATTGACAGGGATATCCTGCCCTTTGTCATCCGGAACGAGATCGCGGTGATTCCTTATTCCCCTTTGGGGCAGGGGATCCTCACCGGTTCCATGAAGCCGGGCCATACCTTCCGGGAGGGGGATTCCCGGCAGAATACGCCTTTGTTTGCGCCGGAGAATTTTGAACGGGCGCTGGCTGTAACGGAACGGGTGAAGGAGGTTGCACGAAAATATGATAAGACACCGGCTCAGACCGCCGTACGATGGGTAATGCAGTGCGAGGGCATGACGGCTCCTATTGTGGGAGCCAGGAAAAGAAGCCAGGTGGAGGATAATGCCGGCGCCATAGGCTGGGAGCTTGCGAAAGAGGATAGGGAGTATCTGGATGCCTACAGCAGGGAATTTGCCTACAGCCTGCCCATGTATAAAACATTATTTGACAAAACAATTGAGAAGGAATAGTAACGTGAAAACATCATGGGGGTAATTATGGTATGAAGAACAGGGATAAACAGCTAAAGGTAGGCCTGGTCCCCACGCGGAGAGAGGCCTTCGCCAATGAAACCACCACAAGACAGAAGGAAGCGGTGGTACAAAGATTCCGTCAGCTGGCGGACGAACTGGATTTTACAATAGTGGACATTGAAGATATTAATGAAGAAGGCATGTTAATGACCTACCGGGATGCGGAGGCCGCTTATGATAAGCTGTCTGCCGCCAGGGTGGATGCCCTGATTTTCCCGCACTGCAATTTCGGGCAGGAGGAGGCGGTGGGCAGGCTGGCAAAGGACATGAATCTGCCGGTCCTCATATGGGGGCCGAGGGACGGCTGTCCCAAAGGGCTGGAATGGCGGCCTACAGACAGCCAGTGCGGCATGTTTGCCACCACAAAGCTTCTCATGCATTATGGGGTTATCTTTTCCTACATAGAAAACTGTGAGATGGAAAGCGCTGTTCTTAAGGAGGGGCTGGCCGATTTCCTGGCGGCGGCAAATGTGGTAAAAGCCTTCCGTGCCCTGCGCATAGCCCGGATCAGCAGCAGGCCAAAGGAATTCTTAAGCGTCATGGTCAATGAAGCGGAGCTTCTGGAAAAATATGATATTGAAATCGTACCGGGAGAGCCAACAGTCATCCTGGATCGGGTGGATCGTATCCTGGCGGGGGATAAGGCGCGTATGGAGGAGCTGCTTACGAGTCTGACGGACGCGGGGCTTGATATCAGTGCGCTGGGGGAAAAGAAATATCCGCTGGCCGCCATTGAACTTGCGCTTCTGGATTTTGCCGGAGAGAATGACTGTAATGCCCTTTCCTGCGAGTGCTGGAATCTGTTCCGGAAAAAATACGGGGTTTCCCCCTGCTTTATCCTGGGGGATTTGAATGACAGGGGACTTCCGGCTGCCTGCGAAAATGATGTGCATGCCGCAATTACTTCCGTTATGGCTGTGGCGGCGGCCCGGTACAAGACGCCGTCCTTTGTGGCGGATCTCACGATCAGACATCCGGAAAACGACAATGCGGAGCTTCTGTGGCATTGCGGTTCCTTTGCCAAAGCACTGAAAAAGAAAGGCGTGCCGGGAAGCGTCATCCGGGAAGGTAAGGGCTTTTATGAGCTGGAAGGCGGTGCGGTTACCGTGCTGCGGTTTGACGGAAACCATGGGGAATATTATATGTTTGCCGGGGAAGCCCGGGGAGTGGACGGTCCTGTCACTAACGGGAACTATCTCTGGATTGAGACGGATAACTGGGTGAAGTGGGAGAAGAAGTTTATATTCGGGCCTTATATCCATCATGTGGTGGGAATCCATGGAAGCTATTCCGGCATTATCCGGGAGGCATGCCGTTATCTGGGGATCCGGATCGATCTGCCGGATATGCCGAACCAGTATTGATAAGCGGGGAATAAGAATGAGAGGCGATAAAAAGACTATCCGGATCTTCTGGACATTGTTTGCCTTTAATGCGTTCTTTTATGTGCCGGGAGCCACCTTCGGCGCCTATATCGGCGTATATTACCGCTCCCGGGGCATGGACGTGTCCCAGATTGGCCTGCTCTCTGCAATCGGGCCGCTTCTGGCCCTGATCATGCAGCCCCTGTGGGGTATCGTCTCTGACAGGAAGGGCCGGCACATGGCAATTCTGCGCCTTGCCCTCATCGGATCGGCAGCGGGGGTTCTGTGTTATTACCGGGCGGATACGTTCTGGCTTTTTGCCGCATGTGTGCTTGTCTATAGTTTCTTCAACTGTGCGGTAGGGCCTATCGGAGATTCCATTGTGGTGGATATGGCGCTGGAAAACGGCCTGCAGTTCTCCTCCATCCGGATGGGAGGAACACTGGCTTATGCGGTGGTGGTTATTTTTGCGGGAATGTACCTGAAAACAAACCCCACCGCGTCCTTCGGGATCACGGCGGCCGCTTGGACGGTGATGCTGTTTACAACGCTGTTCATGAACGGGGAAGTAAAGAAATATAAGTGTGAGAAACGGAAAGGTATTCTGACGGTGTTTAAAAACAGGAAAATACTGTTTGTGCTGTTTTACGCCTGTATTTTCCAGATAGTCCTGGGCTGCTACGGCTCTTTCCTGGGCCTTGTCGTGACGGATATGGGGTACGATAATGCCACGATAGGCCGTTTGATGTGTGTTTCCGCACTCAGTGAAATACCGGTTCTTCTCTGCATCGGTTATGTTTCCAGGAAAATCCGGATTGAATATCTGCTGCTCATTGCGGGGGCGGCCATGACCATAAGAATCTGGCTGCCTCTGACCGGAAGCATAGCCGGGGTGTTTCTGGGACAGTCCCTTCAGGGAATGACTTATATGATCATGTATTACAGCTGTGTCATGTTTATGAACCAGAATCTTTCCAAAGAACTGCATGGTACGGGGCAGTCCCTGTTTTATATGGTTCAGACGGGGCTGGCCTGTACCTTCAGCAACATTTTTGGGGGCTGGCTGGGAGGAAAAATAGGTCTCCTCAGAACCTATTTCCTCTATGGCCTGATACTGCTCTTCGTCACGGTGCTTTGTGCATTTGTGCTGAGGAGCCATTTTCATAGGAAAAAGCAAGAGCAAAAGGAGGCGGAATTTTTATGAGTGAAGCAGGATCATTACTGGCAGGACTTACCTGCCTGGCAGATGCAAAAACAAGATCGATCAGCCCGGAAAATTTCCATGGGGAAAAGGGGAAGGGCGGTATGGCGGTGGAAGGCACCGGAAAGGAATGTGCCAGGCAGCTGGGGCAGGGATGGAAAATCTCCCCGTCGGTGGAGATAGGAGGCAGGGAGCTTCTGGTACTTGCGGATATCGAAGGAAGCGGTATCATCCAGCATATCTGGCTGACCTGTCCCCATGAGGACTGGCGTTTCCTGATACTGCGCATGTATTGGGACGGGGAAGAAGCCCCTTCCATTGAAGTACCTCTGGGAGATTTCTTTTGCATGGGATGGTGCGAGCCGGGGCTTCTGCAGTCCCTTCCGGTATGTGTCAATCCAAACGGAGGGATGAACAGCTACTGGCAGATGCCGTTCCGTAAAGGGGCAAGGGTGACACTGGAAAACCTGACGGACAAAAAGAGCGTGGTTTATTATCAGATCACCTATGCCCAGACAGCAGTGGCGGAGGATACCCCTTATTTCCACGCCTGTTTTTCCCGGGATAACCCGCTGGAATATAAGAAAAACCATGTCATTCTTCCGTGTGCCGGGGGAAAGGGGCAATATGTGGGAACCTATCTCGCCTGGGGAGTGAACAGCAACCGTTGGTGGGGAGAAGGGGAGATCAAGTTTTATATGGACGGGGACAAAGAATTTCCCACCATCTGCGGAACGGGCACGGAGGATTATATCGGCGGTGCCTGGAATTTTGAGTATCCCAAGGGGGAATATTGCCGGTTTTCCAGCCCTTATTCCGGCCTTCATCAGATCATTCGTCCGGATGGCCTGTACAGCTCCCAGCAGCGCTTCGGTATGTACCGTTTTCATCTGACGGATCCGATACGGTTTGACCGGGATCTGCGTGTGGAAATCCAGGCGCTGGGCTGGCGGAGCGAGGGCCGCTACCTTCCATTGCAGGATGACATAGCATCCGTGGGCTACTGGTATCAGCTGGAGCCTCACAGGCCGCTTCCGCCGCTGCCGGGCGCGGATGAGCTGGAAGTGAACTGATATGGAAAAAGTACGGATACATTTGGATACGGATTTGGGGGCGGACGTGGATGATCTATGTGCATTAGCCTGGCTGATGCGCAATCCGAAGGTGGAGATAACAGGGATCACCACCTGCCTGGAACAGGGCGGTGTGCGTGCGGCTTATGCGGAGGATATTCTGCGGCAATACGGGCAGGGAGTCAGGGTACCGGTTGTCGGAGGGGCGGATTATACCTGGTCGGGGGAAAAGGATTTTTCTTTTACCTATGCCCATGAGGAAAGAATGTTCGGGCACCGTTATCCCAGGAAGGCGGCCTATCAGTCCCGGGCAGTTTCTTCTATCCGGGAGAGTCTGGAACAGGGGGCTGTGGTGGCGGCTATCGGCCCTCTGACCAATATAGCGGAATTCGACCGGGAATATCCCGGAAGGCTGAACCGGAATAATTTATTTATTATGGGGGGCTGTCTGCATCCGCCGGAAGAAGGGTGGCCCCAATGGGGGCCATCCAGTGACTGGAATCTGCATATGGATAAGGATGCGGCACAATGGGTGATGAACCGGATATCTCTTACTATGGTGGAGGTGGCAGTTACGCTGAAAACTTATCTGACGGAACGGGATTGCAGGCAGCTGGATAAAGGGGATGGCTTCTGCAGGCTGCTTGCCCGTCAGGCAAGGGAATGGAGAACGGTATCCGGCTTTATAGAAGAGCAGGCGGCGCAGTGTACCCGTTTGCCTTCCGATTTGTGCAATTTCCATTATGATCCGCTGACCGTGGCGATTGCATCCGGGTATGAGCACATCAAAAGTGAGGATATCCGGATCCGTTTTTCGGCAGGGGAAGCAGGGGAGGAATATGTATTACAGGAGGTGTCGGAGGGAAACCCTGTACGTGTGATAACGGATGTGGACACAGAAGCATTTAACCGGGATTGGCTTGCGGTGGTAACAGGCACCTCAATCTCTGACAGTAATCCGGCTTACATATAAAGACAGGACTCGTCAGACAAACAGGAGGCATGATTGCAAAAGGGAGGTTTTATGAGCACTTTTACATATTATAAGGACAGGCAGCGGACCATATCGTTCCCGGTGGGGGGATTAGGAACCGGAAGCATCGGGATTGCAGGAAACGGCTGTCTGATAGACTGGCAGGTATATAACCGGCCTGCTATGGGAACAAGGAACGGCTACAGCCATTTTGCCGTGAAAGCACAGGATGAAACAGGACTGCTGGATGCCCGGGTTCTTGTGTCGGATCTGGAGAAGCCTTATATGGGGCAGGTGGATGAAAAAACTATGCTGGGTATGCCCCATTTCCGGGAACTGGTGTTTGAAGGAAGGTATCCTGTGGCGGAGCTGTCCTTCCTGGATGAAAGATTTCCGGGAAAGGTCACGATCCGGTATTATAATCCGTTTATTCCTTTAAATGATAAAGATTCCAGCATTCCCGGGTTGTTTGCGGATCTGATTGTGGAAAATACCACGGATCACACCATACGCTATACGGCGGCAGGGGTGGTAACCAATCCTAATAAAGGCCGCTGCACCAGCAACCATTATTTCGAGGACGGAAGGGTGAAGGGAATCCGTTTTGTAACGGACGGAATGGATGAAAAGGATGTTTCCTACAGTGATTTCACCCTGGCGACGGACTCGGAGGAGGTATCATACCAGGAATACTGGTTCCGGGGGAACTGGCGGGATCATGTGGAAACCTACTGGCGGGAATTCGCTTCATGTAAGCCCCTGCCGAACAGGCATTATGAGGCAGGGATCGCAGATTATAAGGATACGGGTATCCTTTGTGCCAGCCAGGTTATCGCGCCGGGGGAAAAGAAGGAATTCCATTATATACTCACCTGGAATGTACCTAACTGCAGCAATTACTGGAGCGGCCTGGATATCAGCACCTCCAATATCCATTATGATGTATGCGACCGGACACCCTGGAAAAATTATTATGCGGTACTTTTTCAGGATTCCCGGGCAAGCGCTGCTTATAGTCTGGAAAACCGGCCCCGCCTTCTGGCGGAAACGAGGGAATTTATGGATGCTATGTACAGCACTTCCATCCCGGAAGAAGCCCTGGACGCGGTTACGGCAAATCTGGCAATCCTGCGTTCGCCTACCTGTCTGCGGCTGGAGGATGGATCCTTTTACGGCTGGGAAGGCTGCTTTGATGATGTGGGAAGCTGTGAAGGGACCTGTACCCATGTGTGGAATTATGCCTATGCGCTGCCTTTTCTTTTTCCTGCACTTTCCCGGAGCATCCGGGATCTGGAATATACCTACAGCCAGCAAAAGGACGGCGGACTGGAATTCCGTCTCCGCCTGCCGCTGGGAAGTACGGGCAGGCGGTTCCATTCCTGTGTGGACGGACAGCTTGGCAGCGTGATGCTGATCTACAGGGATTACAAAATAAGCGGTGACAGACAGTGGCTGGAAGGAAAGTGGGAGAAGATCAAGAAAGCAGTTGCGTATGCCTGGTCGGAGGAAAATACGGATGCCTGGGACAGGAAGAAACAGGGCGTTCTGGACGGCAGGCAGCACCATACCCTGGACATGGAGCTGTTCGGCCCCAACGCCTGGCTGCAGGGTTTTTATGTGGGAGCGTTGTATGCAGCAGCAGAAATGGCGTCTGTTCTGGGAGACAGGGAGGCGGAAGCGGAGTATGGGCAGCTTGCTGAAAAAGGCAAGGAATATCTGAACCGGGAGCTGTTTAATGGGGAATATTTTTACCAGAAGATCGATGTCCGTGATTCTTCCATAGCAGAGCGGTTTCAGGCCGGCAGCGATTATTGGAACGAGGAAAAAGGACAGATAAAATACCAGATAGCCGAGGGCTGCGGGATCGATCAGCTCCTGGCACAGTGGCATGCGAACCTGTGCGGCCTGCCTGAAATATTTGAAGAGGAGAAAGCGCGTACAGCGCTGGCTTCTATCTTCCACTATAATTACAAGCCGGCACTGGGGGATATTTATAATCCCTGGCGTATTTTCGCTATTGATGAAGAAAGCGGTGTCATCATGTGCGAATGGCCGGAGGGGACGGATAAGCCTGCCATACCATTGACTTATGCACAGGAGTGTATGGACGGCATGCAATATCAGGTGGCATCCCATATGATTCAGGAAGGAATGACAGAGCAGGGGGAACGGATAATAAAGGCGGTAAGGGAGAAATACCGGGGGGATAACAGGAACCCCTGGTGTGAAATCGAATGCGGCAGCTACTATGCCCGTTCCATGGCAAGCTATGCGCTGCTGCTTTCCTACAGCGGATTTATCTATGATGCGGCATCCGGCGTCATGGGTTTCCGTCCGGCCGGGAGAAAGGAGAAAGAAGGCTTTTCCAGCTTCTGGTCCATGGGCAGCGGGTGGGGAACCGTCCGTTATGAAAAGGACGGCAGCGTCCGGCTTGTCATTCTCCATGGCAGTCTTATGCTGAAGCAGTTTGTTTACGGAACCGGAGAAAACGTGACGTCGGTATCTGCAGACGGGGAAAAGACGGCATTTATCCGGGAAAAGGATGCCGTGAGCTTTCCGGAAGAAATAAGAATAGAGAAAAGCCTGGAACTGAAGGCGGATTAATCCGCCTTCAGTTCTATCCGCCGTCCGGTTTGGAAGGATTGGACAGCCCCATAAGCCAGCTCCAGTGCCCGCAGACCCCTTCTGGCGGGAACCGGCGGTTTTTGGCCCGCCCGCAGTGCCGGGATAAGCGCGTCCAGATGCCGGTCCAGATTCCGGCCAAAGCTTCGCTTATCGTCCTCAAAGAACCCGGCCTGCCAGGTTTCCGCCGTGTCGCTGTCTGTGGACTGGAAGGAATAGGAGCGCACATTATCTTCTATGAGAATCCTTCCGTCCGTGCCTCCGATTTCCACAAGCTGGGAGAGACGGTTATGTTCGTTGGCATCCAGCGTGGCAAGAAAAGAACCCACAGCATTGTTTTCAAAACGAAGAGCCAATGTAAAACTGGAATAGCTGTTGCGGCCGCCGTTGTCCGTCATTTCCGCCATACAGGAACGGATAGGACCGCAGAGGTGTTCCAGCAGATCCAGCCCATGGCATTGGGCTTCGATTAGATTTAAAAAAGGGTGATCCAGGTAAGGCGTATCCCAGCCATGGCCGAAACGCCAGTGCGCGAATACCAACCGTCCCAGACGGCCTTCATCGATGGCCTGTTTGGCTTTCAGGCAGGGAATGCTGTATCGCTGGTTGAAATCGATGGCATAGAAGAGGTCTTTTTCTTCCGCCTTCTCCACAAGGGCTCTTGCTTCCTCCAGTTTATAGGCCAGGGGCTTTTCCGATAAAAGGGGAACACCCGCTTCTATGACAGTCATGGTGGGCCCGAAGGTATGCTGGGCGGGCAGGCAGAGGGAAACGAAATCCGGCCGTTCCTTCTCCAGCATCTCCGGGATGGAAAGGTAACTGGGAACCCCGAATTCTGCGGCTCTTTTCTGCGTCCGTTCGGGCGAGCGTCCGGCAATTGCGATTAGCTGTGTGTCGCTTCGGACGGAAAAAGCCCTGGCGTGCTGATAGCCCCAATTACCGGCGCCGACAACCGCAACCCGTAATTTATTTTTGTCCATGCGGAATACCTCCTTTTTCCGGTGCTTCCTGAAAGAAAAGAGGCTGGGGATCTGTGGAAGGCCCGTCCACTACCAGAATATCCGGCCCGCCTTCCTTCTCTTCGAAACGGATGCGGTCCACACAGAGGCGGCGCGGGCTCATCTTAGTCCGATCATAATGCTGATGATATACGATAAACATCCGGGTATGATCCGGCGACCAGGTAATACAGTGATGGCCTACGCCATGTACCTTGTCGTTGGAACGAAGGATCGGGTTGTTTTCATATTTCGTGAATTCCCCAAGAGGAGAGGCGGCAACCGCATAGCCGGATCCATAGCTGGACAGGCAGTGGCTGCCGGAATAGGTGAGATAGTAAAGCCCCTTATGAAGCAGCATATACGGCGCTTCATTTACCGGCCACTGGATGCATTCCCAGGGAGTGTCCGGTACCAGAAGACGGGTAAGCGTTTCTTCCCGGATACCGAGCAGATCGCCGGTCATTTCAGCGCCCCAGATTTGGTTGGAATCAAAGAAGCGCACAAAATAAAGATACCAGGTCCCATCCGTATCCTGGAAAAAGTGACTGTCTATTTCCTTGATATCCTCATGAAGCGGTTTTTTCACCTCCTGGATAAAAGGGCCGAGGGGCGATTTGCTGGTGGCGATGCACAAATGCTCTTCCACGGAATAGGAAAGATAAAAGGTATTGTTTGTAAAGATGATATCAGGCGCCCAAAACTGCTTTTCCCCCCAGGAATCGCAGGCTTTCAGCGCCATACCTCTGTCGGTCCAGTGCACCAGATCCTGCGAAGTGTAGACCTTGAAGCCCATTTCCGAATCGTCCTTCATGTCCGTATTGGTGGCATAAAGATAATAAGTTCCTTCATAATAGATGACGTCCGGATCGGCGCAGCCGTCCAGAACCGGGTTTGTAAACATTTCCGCTCCCATTATAATACCTCCTGTGTTCCTTTGAATTTGCAGGCAGCCTTTTTGGCCTGCAACCTGCCGCTGGTTCTATTTTAGCAAATGCGGCAGGGAGAAGAAACCGTTTCGATGCGTTCCAGTAATTTTATATCCACTTTGAAAAACAACTACAAAAATGGTAAAGGAGTAAGCATGAGAGAAAAAGCATTGATAAAAGAAGGAAAGCTGCTGCCTTCGGAATACAGCAGGAGAAGAGAGAGGGATATCGCCTATCTCATGGAGCTGAAGGAGGAAAATCTTCTGTTTCCTTATTATACGGAAGCCGGATTAAACGGCCGCCTGAATTACCGTCCGGGTCCGGAGCTTCACGGGGGCTGGGACAGCCCTCTCAGCCAAATACGGGGAACCTTTACCGGGCACTGGCTGAGCGCGGCCGCCAGGCTGTATCAGGAAACAGGGGACAGCCGGCTGAAGGCCAAAGCGGACTACATCACAGCGGAAATCGGGCGCTGCCAGGAGGCAAACGGAGGGGAGTGGGCATTTCCTATTCCTGAGAAATACCTGTATGGGTTAAAAGAAGGCCGGCATTTCTGGGCGCCGCAGTATGTCTGCCACAAGGTGATGATGGGGCTGCTGGATATGTATCAGTATGCTGGCAATTCCGGTGCGCTCACCATCCTCCGGGGTTGTGCGGACTGGTTCTGCCGGTTTACCCGGGATATCCGTGCAGACACCATGGCGGATATGATGGACAGGGAAGAAACCGGCGGAATTATGGAGTTGTGGGCTGATCTTTACGATGTCACCGGCGATCCCCGCCATCTGGAGCTGATGAGGCGTTACGAGAGAACCCGGCTTACCGGGCCGCTTCTGGAAGGCAGGGATGTGCTCACCAACATGCATGCCAACGCCACCATACCGGAAATCCACGGCTGCGCCAGGGCCTATGAGGTGACGGGGGAACAGCGGTATCGGGATATTGCGGAAAGCTACTGGAGGCTGGCCGTGGAAGAACGGATGCCCTTTGCCACAGGAGGACAGACGGATGCGGAGGTCTGGACGCCGCGGAATAAGCAGGCGGCGCGGCTTTCTGATATGAACCAGGAGCATTGTGTGGTTTATAATATGATCCGCCTGGCAGATTACCTTTACCGCTTCAGCGGGGAGAAGAAATACCAGGATTACATAGAGCTGAACCTGCATAACGGGCTTCTGGCACAGGGCTTTTGGGAGGCAAGGGCGCTGGACGGCGCGCTGGAGCCTCATGTTCCGGATTCCGGCATCGTCTGTTATTACCTGCCGCTGGCCCCCGGATCCGTAAAGAAATGGGGAAGAAAGACGGAGGATTTCTGGTGCTGCCATTGTACGGCGGTACAGGCCAATGCCCGATACCGGGAATGGATCTGGTACCAGGATCAGGAGGAAATCACGGCTGCGCAGTATATTCCGTCGGAAATAACAACGCAGATAGGAAACAGCCGGGTGACACTGACAATGAAGGAAAGTGATTTGGGCGGTAATTATCTGCAGATATTTGAAGTGGCGGAAAACATACCGGTAAGACCGGAATTTAGCGGAATGGATATTACCGTTTCCGTGCAGGAACCGACAGCTTTCGTCCTGCGTCTGCGCAGTCCGTGGTGGCTGAAGGGGAAGGCCCGCATTTTCCTGAACGGGGAAAAGGAAATTCCCTACAGCGAGAAAGACGGGTATCTGTGCATAGAAAGAAAGTGGGAGGAAACGCAGCGCCTCACCATAGAGCTTCCTAAAGGGCTTACCAGCTGGCCGCTGGCGGATGAAGAGGAAACCGTCGCGTTCCTCGACGGACCGGTACTTCTGGCCGGGCTTACGCCGCATGCCCGGATGCTTTATGGAAACAGGCACATGCCGGAGCGGCTTCTGGCAGCGGATCATGAACGGGAATGGGAGGCCTGGAAAGGCGGCTTCAGGACTGTGGGACAGGAAAAAAATTTCCGCTTGATTCCTTTGAAGGAAATCGGGCGGGAGTGTTATACGGTTTATTTTCCGGTAAAAGAAAGAGAAGAAAATAATAAGGCATGAAACACCATGTCGGCGAAAAAGTCAACTTTTTTATTGTCTTGAATTATGTTATGATAATAAAATAAAGTAACAGCAGATAGGATATACGTTTGCTATAAAATGGACAGGTATTCCCGGATGCCGGCCGGAATAAGAGTTCGGAAGGGAGGCGGCATGTACGAGTGTACGGAAGCGATTTTCTACGATGAGATATGGAAGGCAGCTTCTTTAAAGGATGAAAATGGGAATTATAAGCAGGAGCTGCGTCTGCAGATGAAAAAGGAAAGCCAGAAGAACCGTTTTATCTGCCCGGAGTGCGGGGAAAGCCTTATTCTTAATGCGGGAAATATCAGGCAGCCTTATTTCAGCCATTACGCGGGGAGCGATTGTGTGCTGACAAGCAAAGAGCAGGCGGAGAGCAGCCGGCAGATGAGATACAGGATGCTGCTGCTGGCAAAAAGCAGCTTTCCTGATTCCGATATACGGGAATATGCGCCTTTAGAGGGAAATATGCGCAGCCAGATTCTTATTTCGCTCCCTGATAGAAAAATTGCGCTGAATTATGTTTCCGATTTCGTGAAGCTTGAACCGCTGGAGAAGAAGAATGCGTGCATCAGGGAAAAAGGGATACTGCCTGTGTGGTTTACTCCGTTCCGAGCGGAGGGAAGGGAGAAGCTGACCACGGCGGAGTATCTGATAAGCGCCGTGCAGCCGGTTCTCAAATGTATTGACTGGGGTAGGCAGATTATTTATATGAGAGAATATGACAGGGGCGCTGACCGGATTATATGGGAGAACTGTTATTCACTGGAAGAACTGAGATTGGATGAGGAAGGGGAATTTGTCTGCAGGGAACAGATAGAACCGGATGAAAGCCGGCTGCCGGAACGCAGGAAGGAGGAAAAGCAGCAGGAGGAAAAGCAGCACAGGCTGGAAAGCGGAAGATGTGCTGCCGGCCGGCTGTTCCGGCAGACGGAAAACATCACCATGCCTGTTTATAATCCGGATCAGGTGGTGATGCGGGTTCCGAGAGAAGAATACCTGCATCAGGATTATTTTTATGGACAGGCCGTTTATCTGGAAGCTTTTGATGAGTACTGGATTCTGAAAAAGCTGAAGGGAGAGATGCGGGAACGGACGGCGGCGGGAGCCGTAAGGGAAATGTTCCTGGAGTATGCGGATTATGAGCTTCTGCACGTTCAGGAAAAGGAAGAAAAAGAGCGATTCTTAAGACAGGTCTTATGGGCTTTGGAAGAAGTACGGGACAGCAAAGAATGGCTGAAGGCCGCAAGGCAGAGTCTTTTAACATCCAATTGACTTCTGATACGGGAGAAAACCACTTATGGTAACCATCAAGCAAATAGCGGAAGAACTGGGAATAAGCCCCACAACGGTATCCAATGTCATCAACGGGCGTACCGGCAAAATGTCGGCGGAAACCAGGAAAAAGATTGAAGAAGCCCTGTGGAAATACCACTATGAGGTGGCGGGCAAGAGCGGCGGCATGGCGGCGGAAGAGAATATGATCGCAGTGGGATTCTGTATGGGACAGAACAAAAATGTCCTGACGGATCCCTTCTGCGGAGAGCTTCTGGGTGCGATCCAAAGGGCGGTGAAGGAATACGGCAGGTATATTGTGATTGATGTACCGGAGACGGAAGAGGATCTGCTCCGCCTGTGCGCCCCCTGGAATATAGACGGGGCGATTGTTCTGGGCTGGAATCCGGAGCAGTGTTCCAGGCTTCAGAAAAAAATGGGGAAGCCTCTTGTTTTTATCGATTCCTGTTTTGAGGATAATGAGGAATATGATAACATTGGCCTGCAGGACTATGAAGGGGCCTTTGAACTGATCTCCTATCTCCTCCGTCTGGGGCACCGGTCCATCGCTTTTTTCTCGGATCAGGAGTCTCCTCTTGCCAGCAACCGGGAACGGCTGAAGGGGTATCAGGATGCGCGGAAGGCTTATGGACTTCCTTTTTCACAGGAGGATTTCTTTTTCCTGCCGGAAAATAAAACGCTGCGTCATGAAGTGCTGCGCCAGTTTGTGAGAAAAGACGGGAGAAACTACAGTGCGGCTTTTTTTGTTTCCGATTATTATGCGAATGAAGCGATCAGTGTATTTTATTCCAAAGGGCTGCATGTGCCGGAGGATATTTCCGTGGCAGGTTTTGATGACAATATCTATGCAAGGCTTTCCCGGCCGGCGCTGACCACAGTACGGCAGCTTCCGGAAGAAAAGGGGAAACAGGCGGTCGATCTGCTGATGAAACGGATCCGGGGAGTGGATTGCCCGGTACGTTCCCTGTCGCTTCCCACCGAGTTGATCGTGCGGGAAAGTACCAGGGCCGTATTCCCTTCCGGCGGGCAGGAAAGGGAAACGCGGTGATTCCTTTTCCAAAGGAATCAAGGTCCTGTTTATACCGCAATAACCCTCGCGGCGTGTATCTGCCTGGTTCGCTGTCCGCAGGAATAAACAGTTTGTAATTGTGCATTCTATCCAATTACAGACTGTTTTTTTGTGCAATAAATTGGTTTTGCAGAACACTTATTGAACAACCTGACAAAACCAACTACTCTTTAAAGCAGAAAGACAGATGCCGGATACGCAAAAATAGGTGACAGTTCAGAAAGGGGATTCTATATGGAAAACAAAAAGACAAAATGGTGGCAGAAAGCAGTGATTTATCAGATTTATCCGAGAAGCTTTTACGACAGCAATGCGGACGGGATAGGCGATTTACAGGGGATTATAAAGAAACTGCCTTATCTGCAGGAGCTTGGGATTGACGCGATCTGGCTGTCTCCCGTGTTCCGTTCCCCGCAGGATGATAACGGATATGACATTTCCGATTACCAGGACATTGATCCTATATTCGGGAACCTGCAGGATATGGATGAACTGATTGCTGAGGCGAAGAAACGGGGGATCCGGATTATTATGGATCTGGTTTTGAACCACAGTTCGGATGAGCACCCCTGGTTTCTGGAAGCGAAAAAAAGCAAAGATAATCCGTACCATGATTATTATGTATGGCGCGACGGCATAGAGGGAAGCGAAGCATTCCCAGGAAGCGAAGCATCTCCGGGAGGTTATCCCAACGATTTGAAGTCGGCCTTCTGCGGCCCGGCCTGGGAATGGGTGCCGGAATGCGGACAGTATTATCTCCATCAGTTTTCCGTGAAGCAGCCGGATTTGAACTGGGAAAACCCGAAGCTGCGCAAAGCCATATACGATATGATAAACTGGTGGATTGACCGGGGCGTGGGCGGTTTCCGCCTGGATGTCATCGACCTGATTGGTAAAGATACGGATAACTGTGTCATGGCGGAAGGCCCCATGCTGCATCCCTATATCAGGGAAATGAGCAGCGCCGCCTTCCAGGGAGCGGATTTGGTGACGGTAGGCGAGGCGTGGAGCGCAACCCCGGAGAGGGCATTCCTGTACAGCAATCCCGATGGTTCAGAGCTTTCCATGGTATTCCAGTTTGAACACATGCTGCTGGATCAGCAGCCCGGAAAAGAAAAATGGGACTTGGCTCCTCTTCCTTTTGTGGAATTTAAGAAGGTGTTTACGAAATGGCAGCAGAGCCTGTACCAGAAAGGCTGGAACAGCCTGTTCCTGGATAACCATGACCTGCCCCGTGCCGTATCCCATTTCGGAAATGATGAAAAATACCGTGTGGAATCGGCTAAAATGCTGGCAACCATGATACACGGCATGCAGGGGACCCCTTACATTTATCAGGGGGAAGAACTGGGCATGACAAATGTGAGATTTGATATCGAAGAGTACAGGGATATCGAGCTTTTGAATATGTATAAGGAACGTATGGAAAAGGGATACGAGGAACAGGAAATCATGCGTTCCATCTATACCAAAGGCAGGGATAATGCAAGAACCCCCATGCAGTGGGATGAAAGCCCCAACGCCGGATTTACCGCTGGGACCCCCTGGATCCGCTGCAACCCCAACTATACGGTAATCAATGCCCAGGAAGCGCTGGTGGATCAGGATTCTGTTTTCCATTATTACCAGAAGCTGATTGCTCTGCGAAAACAGGAGACTGTTCTGATCGATGGCTGGTATGAGCCTGTCATGGAAGAGGATACGGATATTTTTGCCTATACCAGAGAAAATGAAACGGATAAGCTTCTGGTGCTCTGCAACTTTAAAGAACAGCCCCAGACACGCACCCTTGCGGAAGAATGGAAAAACGGGGAAGTTCTGATTTCCAATTATCCGGACAGCTGTGCGGACGGAAAATTACGGCCCTATGAAGCGATGATGATAAAGGTGAGAAAGGGGTAATGCCAATATGAGAAAACGGGGGAAAACAGCGGCATATCTGACGCTGGCAGCGGTAACGGCCATGATGGCTGTGCTGCCGGGCTGCGCTCAGACGGCCGGGAAAGGCATAATCGAAATAGAACTTGTCCAGTATAAACAGGAGGCCGTGGAGGTCTTTGAAATGCTGGAAGAAAAATTTAATGCCACCCATGATAACATCCATCTGACAATAGAATCGCCCAATGATGCGATGACCATCCTGAAAACCCGTTTTATCAGGGAGGATGCGCCGGATATTATAGGGATAGGCGGAGATATCAACTACTCCAATTTCCTGGATTCCGAGATGCTTATGGATATTTCCGATTATCAGGGCCTTGCGGACATCAACCCATCGTATCTGACCATTGACAAGCAGCTGGAATTCATCCCCAAGGACGGCACTTATGCGGTTCCCTATGTAGCAAATGCAGCAGGGGTGTTGTATAACCGTACGATGTTTGAAGAGAACGGCTGGGAAATTCCAACGACCTGGAGTGAATTTACGAACCTGTGCGATACCATACAGGCGGCAGGCATGCAGCCTCTGTATTTCGGCTTTAAGGATACCTGGAACTGTCTGGCTCCCTGGAACGCCATAGCTGTGGATTTGGCCCCTGCAGATGTCTGCAGCCAGGTGAATAAAGGGGAAACCACGTTTACCGCACAGTACCGGGAGGTGGCGGAACGGATGATGGAGCTTCTTCCCTATGGACAAAAAGATCCCTTCTCATACGGTTATAACGATGCCTGTACCGCCTTTGCCCGCGGACAGTCCGCCATGTTTACCATCGGCAGCTATGCGGTGCCCCAGATCAAATCCGTGAACCCGGATATCGATATCGACACCTTTGTCCTGCCCGCCAGCGAAAACGCGGAAGACAACGTCCTGAACTCCGGGATTGACCTCCAGTTTTCCGTTCTGGCCGACTGCTCTGAAAAAGAAGCGGCCTATGAAGTGCTGGATTTTCTCCTTGCGGATGAGAACGTACAGGCGTATCTGGATAACCAGAATGCCGTACCCTGTAAGACCGGAGACTTCCAGCTTCCGTCCATGCTGGACGGTGTGGCCGGTTACATCAAAGAAGGGAAAATGGTGGACTACCAGGATCACCATTATCCTACGGAAATGGCAGTGGACGCCCTGATACAGACCTTTCTTATTGAAAAGGATACCGATGCGTTCCTGAAAAGATTTGACCAGGAATGGCAGCGCTATAACAGGGATTTAATCACGAAGGTGCAGCAGTATGAAAAAGAGCACCCGGATATCGGTGCCGAAGGGGGGACGAATCCATGAACAAAAAGAAAAAAATGAGCGACAGAAACAGGACCTTCCTGCTGATTACCATTCCTATACTGCTTTTGTTTTTCTGCTTTAACACCCTGCCTCTTCTCAAGGGCTTTCTCTACAGCTTTACCAACTTTAAAGGCTACGGAAGCTATGATTATGTGGGACTGCGGAATTATGCCGACCTCTTTCAGGATGCCCGAGTGGGAAAATCCTACCTCTTTACATTTAAATTCGCCCTGGTTTCCACCATTCTGGTGAATGTTCTGAGCCTGATTCTGGCCCTTGGGCTGAACAGCAGGATTAAAGGCAAGAGCGCGCTTCGCGGTATCTATTTCATCCCCAATGTGCTGGGCGGGTTGGTGGTAGGCTACATTTTCAGTTACCTTTTCACCTATATTCTGCCGGCTCTTGGCCAGGCGGCGGGTATTGATGCCCTGAGTACCAGCCTTTTGTCCGGAACCGGAACGGCCTGGTTTGCCATTGTGCTCGTATGCTCCTGGCAGTCCATTGCCATGAATACCATTATTTATATATCCGGCCTGCAGACCGTTCCCGAGGATGTGTATGAAGCGGGTGCCATAGACGGCGTATCGGGCTGGAAGAAATTCCGGAGCCTGACCTTTCCGCTGATTATCCCGTTTTTCTCCATCAATATGGTACTCTGCATGAAAAATTTCCTCATGGTATTCGATCAGATCATGGCACTGACCAAAGGCGGGCCGGCGCAAAGCACGGAATCCATTTCCTATCTCATTTATAACAACGGTATGAGCGGAGGACAGTTCGGATTCCAGAGTGCCAATGCCTTTATCTTCTTTATCGTAATAGTAGCCATATCCGTCATCCAGATGCGAATCACCGGTAAGAAGGAGGAGCAGCTATGAAAAAAAGACAGCAAAAAGGGACCGGACGGGTCAATTGGCCCATTACGGTTCTGTTGATTCTGGGAAGCCTGACGATTTTCTTCCCCTTATATATGGCGATTGTGATAGCCTTCAAAAAGCCCTCTGAAATGACCAACGATATCGCCGGTATTCTTTCCCTGCCCTCGGCCTTACGTTTGGATAATTTTACGGAAGCCATGCGGGTAACCGATTTCTGGCGTTCCCTGGGAAACAGTCTGCTCATTACCTGTATTGTCATTCTCATTGCCATGGCCGTCCACTCTCTGGCGGGCTATGCAATCGGACGGAATATGGCGCACAGCCGCTTTTACAATTTTGTATACCTGTATATCGTGAGCGGTATGTTCGTCCCCTTTGCTATCCTCATGATGCCCCTGGTAAAACAGACGGCCCAGATAGGCCTGGCAAACCGGGCGGGAGTCATCCTTTTATATTTGGTTTTCTATATGCCAATGAACCTGCTTCTCTATGCAGGTTACCTGAAAAATATCCCGCTGGCTCTGGAAGAAGCTGCGAGAGTGGACGGAGCCAGCACATGGGCCACCTACTGGAAAATCATCTTTCCTATCATGAAACCCATGCATGCAACGGTAGCCGTGCTCACCGCACTGGGAACCTGGAATGACGTAATGACTCCTTTGGTCATCATGTCCGGAACCGGGCACAATACCCTGCCTCTCGCACAGCTGAACTTCCAGACACAATTCGGTACCAACTACAACCTGGCGTTCGCTTCTTACCTGCTGGCGCTGCTGCCCATCCTGGTTTTCTATCTGTTCTGCCAAAAACAGATCTTGAATGGAGTGGTGAACGGGGCGGTGAAGTAAGGAGCCATTTACAATAATGACAAAGCGGAAAAACCGTTACAATTAATTTTTTTCTGGTCAGTATCCCAAAAAAGAAGAATGCAGCATGATAAAAAAGCAGATGCGTAATGCATCTGCTTTTTGCGTGCGGATTCTTCCTGCGGGTTTCATTCCTCTATTCGTGATTTCAGGCTTATGACTTTCCGGTTTTCATTTCGCAAAATCTCACCTTATGCGAAAATTAGAGTAAGTTTTAAACTGACATTATATGGTAATTATAAACTCAACACTGGAATTTATTGTAAGACAAGTTTTGTATTTTGTCAATTAATGCGTAAAAAAAGATATTGGAATGTCATTTTCTGACATGAAAAGCAAAAAATACCTTGAAATGACATTGTCAAAAAACATACCGGACCGTCTTATCCGGTAAATTACAAACGTTTGAGTTGCCATAGGTGTTGCAGTTAATTTATGAGCCGTCAAATATTTCGTCGAAAATGTGGAGGAGTCTATGGCAAGAAAAGGGGAAAATATCTACAAAAGGAAGGATGGCCGCTGGGAAGGGAGATACCACAGGGAAAACGCGCCGGACGGACGGAAAAGATACGGTTCCGTGTATGGCAGGACTTACAGGGAAGTGAAGGAAAAGCTTGTTCTGATGAAGAGAGAACAACTGACGGAACAAGACAATTGCGGCCGCCTGCCTGCCGGTTACACAATGGGAGAAGCGGCACGCCTTTGGCTGGAGGAACGGAAAGGCGGTTGGAAGGAGTCTACCTTTGCCACCTACCGTTCCATCGTGGAAAAACATATTCTGCCCGGGGTCGGTTCCCAACAGATAAAGGCCTGGGATACCATTTTATGCCAAAAATATTTTAAAACGCTGCGGGAGGGAAACAAAGGAAAAGGACTGTCTGCAAACTATCTCCACCAGATCGGTATTATTATTGACCAGATCCTGCAGGTCGTTGAAGAAAAATACCAATGCGGCAGGCTGGAACACCCGCATACCTCTTCCGTGCCGAAGCACAGAACGATACAGACACCTCCGGATGCGGATATCCGGAAGCTGGAGGAATACCTGCAATCGGAAGCTATGAATGGGGATGTAACCTGTATGGGTATTCTGCTGACCGGCTGCAGCGGAATCCGGATTGGAGAGCTTTGTGCCTTGCGGTGGGAGGATATCCGCTTTGACAAGGGAACTATGCATATCGGGAAAACGTTGCAGAGAATACGAACCTTCCGGGATAATAACCCAGAAGAGGAGGAGCATCCCCGGACAGGAACGAAAATAACAATCACAACGCCAAAATCCCTGAATTCGGACAGGGAGATTCCCCTCCCGGACTATCTTCTGTGTCTTCTGCAAAAAAAGAAAGGAAACAAAAACGGCTACCTTCTTCCGGGAAAGAAAAAAGAATATACCGAACCGAGGACCCTGCAGTACCGATTCCGGAAAATCCTGGACACACTTGGCCTGCCCTCCTTTAACTTTCATATGCTCCGTCATATCTTTGCAACCAACTGCATTTCCCATGGATTTGACATGAAAACAGTAAGTGAACTGCTGGGGCATTCCAATGTGACTACCACGATGCATATCTATGTCCATTCGGATATGGAACGGAAAAAAATGCTCATGGCCGGTTACCGCATGACGGCTTAGCCGGGAAAGAAAGAGAATTCTTTCCATATTTATTTCTAAGCCGTCAAAAAAATCGTCATTACTACTACACATATATAGAACGCATCTGCTTCCTGCGCGTTTTTTCGCATAAGGTGAGATTTAGCGAAAAACAGCGGTAACCGTTTGGATTCATTGTATAACAGATCGGAGTGCTTCGGAAGGTGGGAAAGAATGGAAAAAGATACATACGACAGAAAGGCCGCCGGTGAGCGGATCCGGGAAAAACGCAGACAGCTGGGAATCACCATGAGAGAAGCGGCAGAAAAGCTGGGGAGAGTACCGACCTATTATGCGGATATCGAACGCGGCAGCTGCGGAATGTCGGTGGAAACCATGATTGCCATATCCCGACTGTACCATATGTCTCTTGATTACTTGATCCTCGGAACAGAAGAAGAGGAAAAGACAGAAGATGCAGGAAGGACATACCAGGAAGAAACAGAGGCTGTATACCAGCTTCTGAACCATGTGTCGAAGAAAGAAAGACTTTACGCGGCCAAGGTCCTGCGGACCTTTCTGATAGCCTGCAGTGATATGGGAACAGAGGACGGCAGGACAGAGCAGACCATAGCCGGTCCCTCAAAGGGAGAGTAAGAAAGAATGAATGGACTGATTGATATCCATTCTCATATACTGCCTCTCGTGGATGATGGGGCGGAAAGTGTGGAAATGGCTCTGCTTATGCTGAAGAAAGCAGCAGAGGAAGGAATTGAAAAAATCATACTCACTCCTCATCAAAAACCGGATCGAAGATGTGTTACCCCGGAAGGAATACTCCGGAGAATGGAAGAACTCCGGGAACTGGCCGGAAAAGAAAAAATACCGGTGCGGCTCTATCCGGGGAATGAGATTTTTTACCGACATGGGCTTGCGGAATTGCTGGATAAAGGAAAAATACGGACTATGGCAGATTCCCGTTACGTACTGATCGAGTTTTTACCCGGAGAGGATTATACATATATCCGGGATGCGCTCAGCAGAGTCGCCTCCTTCGGATACCGGCCCATAACAGCCCATGTGGAACGCTATGTGAATGTGATGAGCCGGATAGACAAGGCAGAGGAACTGAAAGAGGATACAGGCTGCTATTTTCAGGTGAATGCCGCCAGCGTAACGGGTGAGAATGGGTTTTCTGTAAAAAATATGACCCGGAAGCTTTTGAAAGAAGGACTTGTTGATTTTATTGCCACGGATGCCCATAGAAGCGAAGGAAAACGAAGCCCTGACATGAAAGCCTGTGCAGAATGGGTGAAAAAAAAGTTGGGTGAAGAACGGATGGAACAGATATTCTGCGGAAATCCCACAGCCCTGCTGAAGGATCAAATCATATGATACAGCCCTGACATTTTTAAAATAACAGAACCGCCGAAATTTGATGAGCAAACAGGAATACAGATTGGAGAATACAAAAGTGATGGAAGAGAACACAATGCAGCAGACAGATGAGATAGAAATCGATTTATGGGAAATCTGCCTGGTGCTGGTACATAATCTGGCATTGATTGTATCTGTGGGAATTATGACTGCGCTGGGTACCTTTCTGATAACACAGCTGTTTATCACCCCCAAATATGAGTCCACCACTAAAATTTACATTCTGAATAAGCAGGAAAACAATGCGGTTACCTACTCTGATATCCAGTTGGGTACCCAGCTGACCAAAGACTATGCGGAACTGATCCAGAGCCGTTTTGTCCTTGAAGAAGTAGTACAGGGAATGGGGCTGGATCTGAGTTATGAAGAAATGAAGAAAAAAGTATCGGTAACAACCCCGACAGATACGCGGATCCTGGCTATTACTGTGGAAGATACCGATCCGGTGATGGCAATGCAGCTTGCCAATTCCATTCGTGAGGCTGCCGCCGTACATATCATGAATGTTATGGACATTCAGGCCGTAAACGTGTCGGAAACCGCGAATATGCCTATGAAAAAAGCTAGCCCCAGCGTGATGAAAAATACATTTATCGGCGGTGTGCTTGGCATATTCCTGATGATTGCCGTGATTTTGGTGCGTTTCCTTATGGATGATACCGTAAAGACTCCCGAAGACGTGGAAAAATATCTGCAGCTTTCCACCCTGGCGGTAATCCCCCTGAATGAAGGGGAAGAAGACGGGAAGAAGAAAAAGAAAAAAGTAAAAAGAAGCTAGTAAGAGAAGCAAAAAAGAGTATCGAAGGAACGGTTGCTTTTCTACTGTTGTCTTGTGCGGAAAGCAGAAATGGACAACTGTGAGCGGCAGGAGTATACAGCTGTTACCTACCAAAAACGGATACAACGGATAAAGGAGAAAGGCCACCATGCAGACAGTCACATTTAATTCCATAGAAAAGCTGGATTTCAGAACAAAGGAAAGCTATAAGACCCTGCGGACAAACCTGGAATTTTCAGGAAAAGACAGGAAAGTGATTTCAATAACCAGCAGTACGCCCAATGAGGGAAAAACGAGCGTATCCTTTCAGCTTGCCCTGTCAATTGCGGAAGGCGGGAAAAAGGTAGTCCTGGTGGATGCGGATCTTCGAAAATCCGTGCTGAAAGGCCGTTATAAAACCAATGCAGCCCGGTATGGTCTGTCCCATTACCTCAGCGGACAGGCATCCATTTCAGATATATCCTGCAAGACCAATATCCCTGATTTTTATGTGATTTTCTCCGGCCCGGTACCTCCGAATCCCAGTGAATTATTGGGAAACGATGCATTCCGGCTGCTGCTCGAATATCTGCGGAAGGAATACGACTATGTGATCGTGGATACGCCGCCGTTAGGGAGCGTCATTGACGGTGCGGTAGCTGCGCAGCATTGCGACGGAACCGTCATAGTGGTTGAAAGCGGGGCTATCAGCTATAAATTT
Source organism: Eisenbergiella sp. OF01-20 (assembly GCF_003478085.1). Taxonomy (NCBI): domain Bacteria; kingdom Bacillati; phylum Bacillota; class Clostridia; order Lachnospirales; family Lachnospiraceae; genus Eisenbergiella; species Eisenbergiella sp. OF01-20. The sequence goes on from NZ_QUES01000001.1 coordinate 509,365, forward strand.
GCCCAGAAGGTAAAGGAACAGCTGGAAAAAGTGGACTGCCGGATTTTAGGCGTGATTCTGAATAAGGTGAACATGAGCGGCAAGGGATATTACGGCGCTTATTATGGGAAGTATTATGGGAAATATTATGGAAAGTATTATGGGAATAGTGAGGAAGGCGGGCTGCATGCCGCTGTGGTGCAGAAAGGGGCAAAAGGAGCCAAAGCCGTGAAGGGGGAAGGGAATCTGCATTCCCATGACAATAAAAGTACCAGAGAATCGGGGAAAGAAAAGGCAGCGGAAGAAGTCGTAATCGCTGAGGATGATATGATTCAGCTTGATATGGATATTGTGGAATTGGCTGAAGATACGGAATTGGTAGAGGAACTGAAGTAAAGGAGGCATAAGAGGAATATGAAAAAGTTAGTATTCATAATCGGAGGAATTGACATTGTTCTCCTGGCAGTTTGTATGTTCCTGTATCTGGGGAAGGACAGAACCGCGCCGGTGATCTCATTTGGCGAGAATACGGTGAGCTATGAAGAAGGGATGGATGAAAGCCTTCTGCTTCAGGGAGTTGTGGCTATGGATGAGAAGGACGGGGAAGTGAGTGACAGCCTGCTGGTGGAAAAAATAGCGGGGACGAACGGGAAAGAAGTGATTGTTACCTATGTGGCGAGGGACAGTGCGAATAATGTGGGGAAGGCCTCCAGGGCGTTTCCTGTAGCAGGGAGTTATACGGGAGGAGATGTGCTGTCGTCTGCGGGGGAAGGACTGGACGACGAATATGGAATGGATGAAAGCAGGCTGGAGGAATCGGAGACAGAGACGGAGAGTAATGAGGAGAGTAGTTCTGTGCCGGATGATGTGGACAGGAATGATGCAGAGGAGGAACGGAATGGGGGAGATGGAGAAGAGGGGAGGCAGGATGAGCAGGGAGCGGAACCTCAGGATCGTCAGGAGCCGCAGGCTGGGCCGAATCCGATGTTGGTGACGAGCGGGGATGTGGTGAATACGAAAATTGGTACAGCACCGAATTGGGGACAGGTGATAGCGGCGATGACGGATGATAAGGATGATTATAATACGCTTTACAATAATTTGAAGCTGGAGGGGCATGTGGATTTGAATGCGGCTGGGGAGTATCCGGTGATGTTGTATACGGTGGATTCGGATGGGAACCGGTCGGAGGTGAGGAATTTGGTGGTTAGGGTTGAGGAGTAAATCAATCTGCATCAAATTTACAAAACCATTAAACGATTTAACATGATACGGTTTTATATAAGTAGGGATGTCGGTAAAAAACAATAAAATGTGCAAAAATCTACTATATGTACTTATATCGGCAATACGAAATGGGAAGAGGAGTTGGAAATGAAGGTTTGCTTAGTGGGATCAAGTGGTGGACATTTAGTTCATTTATATATGTTGAAACCATTCTGGGGAAATAAGGAACGATTCTGGGTAACATTTGATAAGTCTGATGCTCAGTCTCTTCTTTTGGATGAGAAAATATATCCTTGCTATTACCCTACAAACAGGAGTCTCAAAGCTCTTATTAAAAATACTGTCATTGCATGGAAAGTACTCCGAAAAGAAAAGCCAGATCTTATCATATCATCCGGTGCGGCTGTCGCTGTACCATTCTTCTACTTAGGAAAACTCTTTGGAGCAAAGCTTATTTATATTGAAGTTTTTGATCGTATTGATATATCTACCATGACTGGCAAGATGATATATCCAATCGCAGACAAGTTCATCGTGGAGTGGGAAGAGATGAAGAAAGTTTATCCTAAGGCTGTTAATTTGGGAAGTATTTTTTAAAGAGGAGCATGAAAAGTGATATTTGTAACAGTTGGAACGCATGAGCAACAGTTTAACAGACTTGTTCAGAAAATAGATGAGCTTAGGGGGAGTGGTGTGATTAAGGAAGAGGTATTTATTCAGACTGGATATTCCACATATGGGCCGAAATATTGTTTATGGAGCCAGTGGATTCCATATCCGCAGATGATTGAAAATGTCAATAAGGCAAGGATCGTTATTACCCATGGTGGCCCGTCCAGTTTTATCATGTCACTCCAAGTTGGTAAGACTCCAATCGTCGTTCCACGTCAGTCTAAATTTGAAGAACATGTGAATAATCATCAAGTGAAGTTCTGTAGGGCAGTTGCAGACAGATATGGCTCTATTATTGTCGTAGAAGATGTGGGGCGGCTTGATGAGATGATTGGAAAATATGATGAGTTAGTGAAGTCTATGCATGGAAAACAGGAAAGCAATAATGCCAAGTTCAATGAGGAACTTGAGAAGATTGTAGAGGAGTTGTTCTGATGGGAGATTTGAGGGTGTTGGTGATGTTATCAACATATAATGGGGAGAAATATCTCAAGGCTCAACTAGATAGTCTTAGAAATCAGACAAATGTTAACTTGTGTGTATTAGTTAGAGATGATGGATCAAAAGATAGAACATTAGAAATTTTAGAACAGTATAAGTCATTAATGAATTTGGCTTATGAAGCGGCCGAAAATGTTGGATCGACAAGAAGTTTTATGGAATTGATCCGTAATTGTTCTTCTGAGTACGATTTTTATGCGTTCTGTGATCAGGATGATTATTGGCATGCTGATAAATTATCCACTGCAATTGTGGGGTTAGAGAACTTAGATATAAAGAAGCCGTCACTATACTATTCTGGGCAGAAATTAGTGGATTCCAATTTGAGTCCAATATATGACCATACCCTTGATACATACAGAAACGAATATGCAAATGCAATATTTAATCAAATGGCAGGATGCACGACTGTTTTTAACAAGACATTATTGTTACTACTAAAACAATACCAAAATGTTTTAAATGTTCCTGGCTTCCATGATTCATTTACTTATAGGGTATGTGTGTTGGCTGGTGGAGAGTTTATATGTGATTCAGAAGGGCAAATAGACTACCGGCAACATGGCTCTAATATTGTGGGGCTTGATTATAGTTTGAAAGGTAAGTTGAACAAAGTTCTGCGGTACATACGTCCGAGTGAGTTGAAGCAGGACTTAGATTACATTTTTGATCAGGACTTGAAATGGTGTGACATGGAAAGAGTAGTTTTTTTCAATCATGTACGTTTATCAAACCATTCCATAAAATCAAAGCTGTGGCTACTAGTACATCAAGGACGGATTGATTTTCATAGCCCAGTATTGAGAGTGATTTATAACTTTAAAATACTAAGTTCACAATTATAAAGGATAAGAGTGATGAAGTTTAGCATTGTTGTACCGGTATACAATGTAAAAAAGTATTTAAGAGAATGCCTGGATACATTAGTTGAACAAATACGTGAAATAGATAATGATGCAGAAATAATAGTTGTAGATGACGGCTCAACGGATGGTTCATCAGCTATTTGTGATAAATATGAAAAAAATAATCTAGGTATTGTAAAAGTTATCCATAAAAAGAATGGTGGTTTATTATCGGCACGACGGACAGGATTTGCGGCGGCAAAAGGAGAATATATCATTAACTGCGACTCGGATGACAAATTGTTACCGGGAGCATTGAAAAATGTGGTGCAAGGCCTATTGATTACTAATACTGATGTACTTTTTTATAATGCGGAGCAGTTACTTGAGAATGGGACATCAAAGATATGGTTCGAGAATATTTTCTCTACAGATGAAGTATCGATGGTTACCAAAGAAGAGGTTTGGAAAAATTATTTTAACGGATATGCGACTGTTTCAATGTGCTGCAAAGCCTTTCGTCTAAAATGTCTTGCACTCGAAGATGATTATAGCCATTTTAACCATATAAACATGGGCGAAGATAGTCTTCAATCGATAGAAGTTTATAATAAAGCAAAGACGTTTGCATACTTAAACATACCGATATATGGATATCGAATGTCATCTGGAATGACAGCGAAATTTGATCATAATTTTTATGCTCAATTTAAAGTCGTTTTAAATGAGGTTTTGAAGAATAAGGATAATATTAATCTTGCAGATTTCGATAAACGTTTTTCTAAGAAATTATTTGATATTGTAGGCAGATCGATTACACAGGGGAGAGTTTCTCGTAAGTTGGGACTCACTGGAGAGAAAGATTATTTTAATAAAATTAGTTCAGATGAATTAGTATGTCGCTTCAAACTATATTATCCAGCAGTGAGATATGAACTACAGAGAAGTCATAGGATAGTATGTGATTTTCTTATCAACGGACGGTATGGAATGCTGTACCTGTTATTAATGATAATGAACACTATTAAGAAAGGGTGATTGTTTTTGAAATCAATTATGAGATTTCTTCAGTGTTGCGTTTACTCACTGAATACAATGATAAACTTTAGAGATCATTCAAAGAATGAAAAAGCTAGGAAATATCGTTCTATCCTATTAATTCCACTGGGACTTGTTCGTTACTTAATGCTATCTTTATATGAACATGTATTTTTTATAAAAAAATCTGAAAATATAGCAGTGGTTTGTATTGTAAAAAATGAAGGGCGTTACATCAGAGAGTTCATTGAATATTATATTGGGCTTGGATGCGATTTGATTATTTATGATAATGGATCAACTGATGACACGGCTAGTATTATTAAAGAATACTCAGAACACACTCATTATATTTACTATCCAGGAGTTAAAAGACAGATAGATGCTTATAATCAAGCCATAAAAAAATATCGTGTAAGGTATAAATATTTAATTGTAGTAGATGCTGATGAGTTCTTGGTTTGTGATGAACTGCTAAATGGAAAAAGTCTTTTGACTATCATAAACGAATTCTTTGACAAATCTAAAAAGATTGCATGTCTCGGTATTAACTGGTTTATATTTGGTTCTTCGGGATATGATGATTTTCCTGGGGGGGGGTATTGGAGAAATTTACCAGATGTTCGGAAGATGCCTTTGATAGAAATCGTCTAATCAAGGTGGTAGTCAAACCAGAAAGAATAGTGGGTTTTGTAGATCCACACCTTCCATGGGTACTGTTAGGGTATCAAGCAGTGGATCTTGATTACCATCCGATTTCATATCCGCAGATAGATTTACCTGTTCGACGTGATATGCGTATATATCATTATTTTTGCAAAAATAAAAAGTGGTTTATTGAGAAAGTAGATCGTGGAATGGCGGATAATCTGCGTAAAATGATAATTGATTATTTCGAGTATTGTGACCGGAATGAACTTGAAAATAAAAAAGCAGCAGAAATTTGGAAAAATATTATTAAGCCTGAAAAAACGGAAGGACAACAGAATTGAATATGCGATTATATGTTGTGGCGGATAAATTACTATATAAGCTATTTATCATATTCATAACTTTAGATTCCGCATTAACGAATATAGCTATTGTAGAATCTGAAAAAGACAATATTCATACAGTTCTATTATATGCTGCACTAATATGTGCTCTTTCTTGCATTGTTGTAAAAAAGTACGAACAAAGGCAATTTATCATAACTATGATAATTTATGCTTTTGCTGTATTTACGTATATAAATAGTGCGGCTACAGCATTTATGCTTACAATTCTAACAATAATACTGGCAGAGAGACAGGATGTAGAATCTACGCTGCATATTATCTGGCGCATCAGATTACTTGCCTTAATTTCAGCAGTTATATTAGCAGTCATGGGAATATTACCAATGGGTACAATTTCATTTGGCAGTAGTGAAAAAGGAGAATTACTAGGCTATGTTCATGCAAACTCTTTTGCTGGAAATGCAGGTGTCGTACTTCTTTTGCTGTTAGCTGTAAGAAGAAAATCCATTGGGGTTTTGAATTATATATTCTTCTTGGTGACATCTTTAGTGGTTTATTTTTTTTCACGCTCTCGAACTGAGTTAATAGTAATGTCGGTGATAGCAGTCCTTTTACCATTGATTACTAATTCTGCACATATTAAAGAATGGTTTATTAGATTGTCGAAATGGATTGTTCCAACAATTGTTGCATCAAATTTCTTACTTATTGTAATGCAATCATTTAATATTGCTGCGGGATTTGTAGACAAGATAGGCATGCTGTTTAATGGTCGAATATATTTAGCAATGCTTAATATTCAATTTTATGGTATATCATTGTTAGGGCATCAGATTGATAGAGCGCGGATTGCTACAGTTCAATGGTATTCTGCATTAGATAATGGATATACATATTTGCTTTTAAACTTTGGAATCGTAGGAGTTTTGATGTTTGTTACATTTCAACAAATGACTATGAGATATTTCGTAAAAGTACAAGATGAAATAATGTGTTTATTATGTCTGGCTTTTGCTATCTGGGGAGTTTATGAAGGAATGATGGTATCAGCACAGTCAAATTTTACATTACTTTTTGCAGCAAGTCTGCTTGAACTAAAACAACATAAGATTACGATACGTAGATAAAGATAAGGAAAAATTACATGATAGAGATACCAAAGATAATCCATTATTGCTGGTTTGGAGAAAATCAAATTCCGGATTTAGCAGTAAAGTGTATTGAGTCGTGGAAAAAATACTTTCCGGACTATGAAATAAAAGAGTGGAATGAATCAAATTTCGATTTTAATATATGCAATTATTCAAAAGAGGCATATCAGGCTGAGAAGTGGGCATTTGTAAGTGACTATGCTCGTTTCTGGATATTATATCATGAGGGTGGATTGTACTTTGACACCGACGTTGAGGTGATCAGAAGTTTCTCAGATATAGTCGGACGCGGAGCTTTTATGGGGAGTGAAAAGAATACTATGATGGTATCGGATCAAGGACCTAACAATCAAAAAATCGTTGTGAATCCTGGCCTCGGACTTGGAGTAGCTCCTGGTATAGGCCTGTACAAAGAAATACTTAAATATTATGAGAAAGAACATTTTGGGGATAAAAGTGGAAAGTCGTACGTAGAAACGGTAGTAACCAAGACAACAAACATTCTGATTAGTCATGGATACGATCCCTACAAAAAAGAAATACAGAATGTTGCAGGAATTTGGATTTATCCTCCAGAATATTTTTCTCCAATTGACTATTCAACTGGAATATTAACTGTAACACCAGATACACATTCGATTCATTGTTATATGGAATCTTGGTTATCTGAAGCTGAAAAAAAGATCCACAACAGAAATAGAAAGATTAACAGTATTTTGGGGGAGAGAGTTGGCAGTAAGATTGGCTGGGTACTTGAACGGCCATATTATATTAGGAAAAAAATCAAAGAAGAGGGGCTACAGGGCTCTATTAATAGAACAAAGGAAATACTATCTGGTAAGTAGATGAATAAAATTTTGAAATTAATTTTGATGTGTCAATTCATATTAATTCAAAAGACATTGTGAAGTATGTTAAATGTATTCGAAACAAAACTATTCGAACATTGAAATTATCATTATTGAAATGATTCGTCAAATAAAACCTGTAGTATCAGCAAATTTCTAGTAACATTTATTGTCTTCGGATCAAAACTGATTAAGGCGGAATATCTCACGTTACTCGCCCAGAGGGCAGTCAGGCTATGGATACTTTAAATGAATACAGTGTTTGTTTGGGAAAAGTGTTACAAGCTGGATTATCAAAATGAAAGAGATATTTAGAAAATGATTTTTTATGAATGTATGTGCCAATAAACTACCGAAGCGATTTGATAGATAATAGGAAATATGACGGGCTTTAACAGGAGCGTTATTTATGCCTTTTATAGTTATATCAGGATGGCTTATTTGGTTTGGTACACAAAAGATAATTATAAACTAAAGGTATGAATACGAATGGGACGATATAAGTACTTGCTAAAAAATATAGGATTGTTGACACTCAGTAGTTTTACCACGAAATTATTGAGTTTCTTTTTGGTACCCTTATATACCAATGTGCTGTCTACTACAGAGTATGGGACATATGATATGTTCAACACGACAATCGGGGTATTGCTTCCAATATTGACACTGAACATTCAGGAATCCGTGATGCGTTTTTCGCTTGACGATAAGCTTGACGAGAATTCCATTCTTTCAATTGGAGCTAAGTATTTTATTGTCAGTAACTTGCTGGTTGTCGCTGGACTTGTTGTAAATGATGTATTTAGGTTTAGTATCATAATCAGGGACTATTCGATATTTTTCTTCTTGATGTTTTTTACACAGGCACTTTCTGGTATAGTGCTTGCATATATCAGGGGGATTGACCGTATTGCAGAATTATCTGTGTCGAGTGTGGTCAGCTCTCTGGCAATCATTTTCTGTAATATTCTGTTCCTCGTTGTGTTTAAGTGGGGCTTGATCGGATATTTCTTAGCTAATATATTTGGACCATTTGCCCAGTGTCTGTATCTGTTGCTGTGTACAGGAGTATTTCATAAAATCAAACTGACAGAAAAATATAAGTTAGAAACAAAGGAAATGCTTACTTATTGCAAGCCTATGATTGCTAACAGTATAGCTTGGTGGGTGAATAATGCATCGGATAAATATGTGGTAATTTGGTTTTGTGGTTTGGCGGAGAACGGTATCTATTCAGTAGCTTCAAAGATACCATCCATTTTAAATATTGTGCAGTCTATTTTTGCACAGGCGTGGACGTTGTCTGCGGTGAAGGAATTTGATCCAGAGGACAAAAATGGATTTTTTGCAAATACTTATAAGGCATATAATTGCCTAATGACCATCATGTGTTCCGCGATTATAGTGGCAGACAAGATCTTTGCAAAATTTTTGTATGCCAAGGATTTTTATGCGGCTTGGAATTATGTGCCATGGCTGACAATTGCTATTGTTTTCGGTGCATTGTCTGGGTATGTAGGTGGCTTCTTTTCTGCAGTAAAAAAGCCAAAACTTTTCGCACAATCTACAATGATTGGCGCAGCTACAAACGTTGTATTTAACATTATTCTAACCCCATTGTTGGGGGCACTGGGAGCAGCGATTGCAACCGCAGTTTGCTATTGTGTAACATGGGTATTTCGGTATATCCATGTACAGAGGATAATTAAGCTTAGAGTTAGGCTGGGAAGGGATATCATGAGCTATATTCTTCTTGTTGTGCAGTCAGTAATATTGTTGATAGTGGAAGACTCGATGAGATTATATACATTGGAATTTGGCTTATTTGCGATTGTGTTGTTACTGTATATAAAGGATATCGGTTTAATATTTAAGAATTCTTTGAATGCGTTAAAACTACATAGAGAATGACTATTTGTGATATTGAAAATAAAGCGGGTGATACAGTGAAGATTGGAATTGTTACATGGTTTAGTGGTTCGAATTATGGAACGAATCTACAGGCAATCGCACTTCAACAATATCTTAGAAATATTGGGCATGAAGTGCTGATTGTAAATTTTGAAGTCAATACAAAAGATGCTGTCAAATTGACAGTGTTCCAGAAATTGACTGATTGGAAAATGCTGGGCATAAGAATAAGACGACAGCCAGAAAAGTATATGCAGAAACTGGCATATCTGAAATATCACAATGAAATATTGGGAAGGGATAAAAAACTTATCGCAACAGTTCGGGAAAAATGCTGTCTTACGCAAAAAATCAGTGATGAAAAAGAATTAATTTCGATATTTAACTCTTTTGAATTGTTAATAACTGGAAGTGATCAGATATGGAATCCAGAGGGATATCATCGGTTTTATTTCGCAGATTATGATGAAGTGACAACACGAAGAATATCCTATGCTCCAAGTTTGGGTGTAAATACAATCCCGGAAGATAGAAAATCAGAAATACGTAGAGGCCTCAGTAAATTTAGTGCGGTTTCTGTAAGAGAACAAAATGGAGTAGAACTTTTAAGACCGCTTTCGAAGAAAGAACCGGTGGTAACCATTGATCCTACATTGCTTTTGTGTGCAGATGATTGGAATGAAATTTTTCCGGTTAAAAAAGAACGGGGGGGAAAATATGTATTGAGTATATTTCTTACAGATAGATATTCACACTGGAACGCGGCCAGAAATTTTGTAAAGAAGAAAAAACTGCAGCATGTTATTATACCATACTGTGGATTTTCTTATTTGCAAAAGGCGAATATCATTGCAGATGCAGGATTGCAAGAGTTCCTGGATTTAATACGGGGTGCGGAATATGTACTAACTGATTCGTTTCACGTAACATCATTTTCTCTGATTTTCAAGAAACAATTTTATGCATTTACCAGATTTAAGGAAGATGCATACACTTCTCAGAATTCACGAGTTCGAAATATTTTGAGTATTGCCGGAGTGAATGATCGATTTTTGCCCTATGGGACAAAAAAAGTGGTAGATCTTAAGAATATTAATTATAATGCTGTGGAAAAGGCTCTTGAATATGAGATAGAAAGATCAAAAGAATTTCTTTCGGCAGCCATAGGAGAGGAGTAGTATGATAAAATGTAGTGGGTGCGGCGCATGTTCGGTTATTTGTCCTAAAAATTGCATTGCCATGAAAGTCAATGAAGATGGTTTTTATAGACCAAAGAAAAACGCCGATGAATGTATTGATTGTAATCTGTGTGACGAGGTCTGTCCGCAGATACATGCCGATGGTACGAATCTTGATGATATTACTATGTATTCAGCGTTCGCTATAGAGAAACGAATAAGAACAGAATCTTCATCCGGTGGTATAGCGTGGCTGCTGGCAGAGAGAGCAGTAGAATTAGGGTATGGAATTTGTGGAGTGACTTATAACTATAAGGAAAAGCGTGCTGAACACAAGAATTTTTTTGAATTAGATGGTATGAGAGCACTGAAAGGTTCTAAATATTTGCAAAGTATTTGTGAACCAGCTTTTCAGGACGTCCTTAAGGAATTGCAATTTAATTGTAACAGGCGCTTTATCATATTTGGCACGCCTTGCCAAATTGCAGGAATAAACCATGTCCTTATAAAAAAGGAATTAAGGAAGAGAGTTGCTTTAGTTGATATATTCTGTCATGGAACGCCAAGTTATCTCCTATGGCAAAAATATTGGAAATGGTTGGATTTAGACAAGGGAATGAAGGAGGGTAAAAAGATGATATTGACTTTCAGAGATAAAACATATTCTTGGCATAAGTATTTTATGCATATTACTTCGACTTCAAAAAATGAGTGGGGGGGTAAAAGAATATCTGGCAGAAGCGGATAGAGATCCTTTTTTAAAGCTATTTACTCTGGGGGTTGTGAACCAGGAAGCCTGCTTTACTTGTCCATATAGAAATCAGACAGCAGCCGATATTCGTCTGGGAGATTATTGGGGACCACGTTTCGAGAGTACTGAGGAGGGGGTCTCCATGATTTTAGTAAATACTGAAATCGGCAGAAATCTTATGGATGGCATTAAAGAAAAAATTAATTATTTTGAGCAGGATATTAAAGAAAGATTTGGGCAGCAACACACAGACTATCAGTATCCGAAATATTATGATGCGTCATTGATGATGCTGCGCGATGACCGTGTACGGCTTAACTCCATAATTGATCTTTATGAGAATGGTTTTGATAGGTTTAAGAAGCAAGTAAAAGTTCTCGTAGAGAAATTATTGAAGCAGCTTTGAATATACATGGGAGTCAACTGGATTTCTCTGACGCTTTTTGCAGAAGGAGAAAACCTATATGGAAAAAGTTACTATTATTGTTGCTATTTATAAATCGGAAAAATTCTTGCCTAAATTGATTAACTCTATTATCACGCAGACATATCAAAATTTAGAAATAGTCCTTGTGGATGATGGATCTCCTGACAACAGCGGAGCTATATGTGATGAATTTGCGACTAAAGACAACCGTATTGTGGTTATACATAAAAAGAACGGTGGAACATGTGAGGCTCGTAATGCGGGTATGGAAATTGCAACAGGCGAGTACATGAGCATTATAGATGGTGATGATTGGCTGGAAGTGGATTATGTTGAGTATCTTATGAAACTGATACATGAAACGGGATCAGAGATGGCAATGACAGATAAAATCTATACAACTCGTGACCGTGTCCAAACTGAAAATGATGTAATAGAAACGTGGACGGCTGAAGAAGCTACAATGGCAATTATTTATCCAAGAATCCCGATTGGTCCATGGAATAAGATATATAAGACTGAGTTGCTTAAGACAAATAATATTAGTTTTTCTGTCCCGTGGTCGGGGGAGGGGCTGTGGTTTTCGTCTAGGGCTGCACAATTTGCTAATCATGTTGGAGTGGGGCACCGTAAGATATATAATTATAGACTAAATAATACGGACAGTGGTCTTACGCATTATAATCTTCAGATGGGTATTAATGCTTCTGAAAATATACGTTATATTGGTGAGCAACTTCATATTAGGACATCCAAGACGGTAAATGCTGTCAATTGGCATATTTGGAAAAACTATGGTTATGAGCTGTTCTTAATAATAGCAACGAATTCTGTAAGTGAGAACAGAATGCGATATGATGACTGTATCAAAAATATACGGAGCCGTCTTCTGAGGGTACTGATTTTTTCTAAAATAGGACTAAAAACAAAAGCCAAAATGCTGCTCGCAGGATTTTTCCCCGTGTGGTGGGCAAAACGTAGATTGAGTAAAGAACAAGAAAATTTGGCTAAGGATACCATGGAGTAATTGTTAAGACTTGATACACTCGTCTGATTAAAGCCCTCATCCCGGGTGCCGCTCGTTTTGTTTACAGGGGGAGAAATGATTTACAAGAATATACAGTTACATTAATAGATTGACTACAAAGAAGGAATTTATTCCGCAATAGTAGTTAGTATACGGATTGCTGACTAATGAGAAAGGCTGTGTGACTATATCTAATAAAAGGATGATGGACAGCTATGCTTACATGATGAAAAAGGAAAGTTTTGGGTTATATTGAAACCCTTGCAGATGTCTTTAGAGAGTGCTGATCATAATGTTTGTGGGTGATACTAAGAAAATTGTTAAAACGTATCAATGAATGTTTCTTTATTTATGCAACAGAAAAGGTGAAAATTCGCCTTCTGGACAGTAATATCCTCAAAAATTTAGATTTAATAGAAATATCATATAAGCATATTGTTCACATTTTAATAAAATCATATGATTATCCATACAAAAGTCACAATAACACAACAAATATCAAAATAATGCAATTGTCCCGCCCCTCCCTTTTTCCTATAATAACAATATCAAAAAAAGGAGGGGTTTTCCTATGAAAAAGAAGCAACTACTAAGCATTTTCTTAACCGCCGCCATGACGCTGTCCCTGACAGCCTGCGGCAATTCAGACAATTCTGCGGAATCCGCGGCAGCAAATGCAAATACCAACACCGCATCCACTGAAAGTTCCGCACCTGCAGGAACCGAAGCCGCCGACACAGCAGCGCAGGCGGATCCATTCGGCAAATATGCCGATCCGCTGGAAATCCATTTCGTCCGTGCCACCGATGACACTATCGAAACCAACGTTCTTGCCAACCTTCCCGGCCAGTCCCTGGAGGAAAATTTCTGGCTGGATACCTACGAGGAAGAACTGGGTATCAAAGTCGTATACGACTGGATTGTAAAAGGTGACGATGAATTTAACCAGAAAATGAATGTATCTATGGCGAGCGAAGACCTTCCCGATGTTATGTGTGTCACCTCCACACAGATGATGCAGCTTATCGATGCAGGCCTTGTGCAGGAAATGGGTCCTGTTTTTGAACAGTATGCAACCGATTTCACCAAAGAAGTGATGTATCAGGAAGGGGATTCCCCGTTCCTTGCAGGGAACAAAGACGGCGTGCAATATGGCCTCCCGGTTACCGGCGGCAGCGTTGACTCCGTGGATCTCATGTGGATCCGTACCGACTGGCTGGAAAAACTGAATCTGGAAGTTCCTTCCACCATGGATGAGGTGATGAACGTGATTGACCAGTTCGTCAATGCAGATTTCGACGGTAACGGACAGAAGGATACCATAGGTATCGGTGTTGCGGGAACCTCCCTTCTTGGAGGCGGTTTCGGCGGTCTGAGAGGTTTCTTTAACGCTTACGGCGCATATCCTGGTATTTGGGTGGAAAAAGACGGACAGCTTGTTTACGGCGCCATCCAGCCGGAGTGCAAAACGGCTCTGGCAGCGCTTCATGAAATGTATGAAAAAGGTTACATAGATCCGGAATTCGGCGTAAAGGATTCCACGAAGGCCGGGGAAGCTGCAGCCGCCGGAAAGTGCGGATTTTCCTTTGGACAGCAGTGGCTTTCCCTCACCCCTTTCCAATCTACGAAGGATAATGATCCCGACAGTCAGTGGTCCGCATATCCGCTTCCTACCGCAACGGGACAGCCGTCTACAGCACAGGCCGATCTGGGCACCAACCGCTGGATTGCCGTAAATAAAAATTTTGAAAATCCGGAAGCGGTCGTTAAAATGATCAATCTGTTCATTGAAAAATGCTGGGGCGAAACCGGTGACAATGGTAAATATTATGCGCCGCCGGAAGCGGAAGGCGTATGGAAACTTTCTCCTATCCAATGTTCCATGCCGGAAAAAAATCTCCAGGCTTATCTGGATATTGAAGCGGCCCGCCAGTCCGGTGATACCTCTTCGCTTACGGGAGAAGCCAAGTCCATCCAGGACAAGCTGGACAGCTATTATTCCGGAAGTGACGAAGGTTTTGCATTGTGGGGATGGGAGAGAATCTACGGACCTGCCCCCAGCTCTTATTCCTCCATTAACGATATGAACGAAAATGGCAGAATCATGATTAACAAGTTTGTGGGTGCGCCTACGGAAACCATGACGGAGAAACTTTCCACGCTGGAAACCATGCGTGATGAAATTTATACCAAGATTATTATCGGGGAATCCTCTATTGATGATTTCGATACCTTTGTGGCAGATTTCAATAAGCTGGGCGGAGATGATATGACGGCGGAAGTTAACGAATGGTACTCTTCCGTGAAATAGACTGCTTCGCATGAAGAACTGGTTCCATTCCATGCGGCCTTCCGGCATTGGGCCGGGCCGCATGGAATTTCTGCCTAAAAGGTAAAGGAGTGGGAGAATATGGCAGCTGCAAAGACAAATCAGAAAAAGAAACATGTGTTCAAAAGGGAACTTCCTCTTCACATGATGCTGATACCGGGAATTATTTTTACTTTTATTTTTTGTTATATCCCCATGGCGGGGATGGTAATAGCATTTCAGAAATTCATACCGGCCAAAGGACTTTTCGGCGATCAGAAATGGATTGGCCTTGATAATTTTACATACCTTATCAATATGCCGGGAGCGATGTCAGCCTTAAGAAATACCGTTGTCATTGCTTTTTTTAAAATCGTGCTAGGGCTTGTAGTTCCCATAACCGTGGCAATTTTGTTAAATGAAGTACGTTCCGCTAAATTCCGCAGAACGGTACAGACTGCCATTTATCTGCCTTATTTCCTGTCCTGGGTAGTTCTTGGCGGCGTTATGATAGATATTCTTTCCCCTTCCCAGGGAATTGTGAACCAGGTGCTGAATGTTTTCGGCATCGATTCTATTTTCTTCCTGGGAAGCAATAAATGGTTCCAGCCCACAATTATCATGACGGATGTGTGGAAGGGATTTGGTTTTGGTACGGTGGTTTACCTTGCGGCCATTACAGGGATTGATCTCAGCCTTTATGAAGCGGCTACCATGGACGGGGCGAACCGGTTCCAGAAAATGTGGCATGTTACGCTGCCCGGGATCCGTATGATTGTGGTGCTGATGTGTGTCCTGGCTTTGGGAAATGTGTTGAATGCAGGCTTTGACCAGGTACTGAATCTGTACAGCCCGCAGGTTTATGAAACCGGCGATATTATTGATACCTTTATCTACCGGATAGGCCTGATAGATGCCCAGTTCGGTCCGGCGACCGCGATGGGCGTATTCAAGTCTGCGGTTTCCTGTCTGTTCATATCCGTTTCCTACTATGTTGCTTATAAATTTTTTGATTACCGGATATTTTGACAGCGAAAACAGGAGGCAAACCATGATAAAACAAAACAAGAGGAAACAAGGGGTGCCGGCGGTGAGAGAATCCGTGGGTTCCCGAATTTTTACCATAGTGAATACCTTGATACTGGTTTTTCTGGCATTGATCTGTATTCTGCCGTTAATCAATATCCTGGCGGTTTCTTTAAGCTCCAATGCGGCGGCCACAGCAGGGCTGGTAAAGCTTGTGCCTGTGGAATTCACGCTGAAATCTTATGAATATGTGGCAAAGAGGGCGGCATTCTGGAAATCTCTGGGTGTAACAATCCTCCGCTGCCTTCTGGGGGTTTCCCTGAATGTGCTGATGTGTGTCCTTACCGCCTATCCGCTTTCAAAGGACAACGGCAAGCTGCGTATGCGTACAGGATATACCTGGTTCTTTTTTATTACCATGCTGATTAATGCAGGACTCATCCCCTGGTATATGACCATTAAAAGCGTACATCTGCTGGGTACCATATGGGCGCTTGTCCTCCCCGGGGCGGTTCCGGTATTCAGTGTGGTGCTCATGCTGAATTTTTTCCGCGCGATTCCGGAGGAACTGGAGGAGGCGGCTTTTATGGACGGAGCGAACCACTGGAATATTCTCGCCCGGATTTATGTTCCCCTTTCTAAAGCCAGCATAGCAACTATCTGCCTGTTTGCCCTGGTTTATCATTGGAATTCCTGGTTTGACGGCATAATTCTGATGAATAAACCAACCCAGTATCCTTTACAGAGCTACCTGCAGACAATAATCATACAGGGGGACACCTCAATAAACAGTACTACCGACTGGCAGACTATGGCTTTGGTTTCAGACAGAACGGTAAAGTGCGCGCAGATTTTCCTGTCCACCCTGCCTATTGTTGCTGCTTACCCGTTTTTACAGAGGTATTTTGTAAAAGGTATGGTAATGGGATCCGTAAAGGGATAAAATAGTAAAAATGGTAACTGTGAAGGTATGGAGCATTTATAAAAATAGAAAGGGAGGCCGTGGATATGTTCAAATCAAAAACCTTCCGTAAAATGTTGATTTCCATAACATTGGTTTGTTTTTGCTTTTATGGAATCGGCCTCTTCAGTAACCTTTACAGCCGCAGAGTATTGGCAAAACAGATACAGGATACGCTGGATTCCAAAGTTCGTTTCTGGGAAGAACAGCTGGAGCAGGAGATCAGCAGCCTTCTGCTGACCCAAAGCAGCCTGATGGATGACAGTAATCTTTTGAAGCTTCATGTGATGTGGGACAGCATGAGCAGCTACCAGAGGAATGAGTCCATCAAGCAGTTTTCCTACCGGCTTCTGAATATCAAGGTATTGCACGGAATAGCGGGATCGATCAAGACCTATTTCCCGGAAAGAAAAGTGGTAATCAGCGCGGATGCCCCAATTCTGGAAGAATATGAGGACGATATTTTTGAAGGTTATGAGCAGTCCTTTCTTTCGGAGGAGGGAAATATCTGCCTCACTGTTTATTTCCCTTTCTATGTGAATCCCCGGAAGGACAGGCTTCCGCATTATTATATTCGTACCACCATCACACCCTCCACGCTGCAGGATACCCTGTCGGATATGCTGGGAGAGGATGAGGGGATTCTATTTCTGATGGATCGGGAGGAAGGAAGGGTACTTGCCAGTTCCGGGAAAAAACTCATAGAAGATGTGGCTGGTACACCTGTTCTGAATGAGGTTAAGCAGCAGCTCACGGGTATGGGGGAAGCGGAAATACTGCATGTGTCTGAGGATGGTTTTGCTTCCGGCTGCCTGTTCCCCCGCCTGGGTGTATGGCTTGTATATTGTTATCCGGACAGGATACTGGAGGAGCCTTTGGATTTTTTCGGCGTTTTCACTGTTGCACTGACCGTGCTTGCCCTGGTACTTCTTGTAAGCTATGCTTATTATGCCGGAAAATCTTTTGCCAGGCCGTTAGAGAAAATCATGCAGGCCATGGAGGATTTCCAGGATAAGGAAAGCTTTTTGATTGAAGAAAAGAACCGGGATGATAGGGACGAACTCACCGTTATTTATCACCGATACAATAAAATCGTAAAAAAGACAGAGAGCCTTATCCGGGAAAATCTGGATTCCAAATACCGGGTACATATCGCGGAATTGAGACAGCTGCAGTATCAGATTCAGCCTCATTTTTTGTATAACAGCATTTTCCTGATTTACCGGATGGCACAGATGGATGAAAATGAAACCATGGCGGAGTATGCGGAGCATTTGGGTAAATATTATCAGTACATCACCCGTGTGGGAAATTCCAGGGTCAGGGTGTCCCAGGAAATCAGCCATATTGAAAATTATCTGGCGATACAGGAGACCCGGTTCGGGGAACGGATCCGGGCGTTTTTAGGGGATACGCCGGATGCCGTAAAAGATATGGAGATTATGCCTCTTATTCTGCAGCCGCTGGTGGAAAATGCGTATGAGCACGGGATGAAGGACTGCATGCGGAATGGGGAAATACGGATTTCCATGTATTATGACGATGAAATTTTTTGCTTTACCGTAGAAGATAACGGGCCGGGCATGTCGGATGCGGAGTTGGCCCGGATGCGGCTTAAAATGGAAGAGGGGACGATAGAAACAGAAGAAATCCATGCCATTTCCAATACCAATATACGGCTGAAACTGCATTATGGAGAAGGCAGCGGCCTGGACTTTGAAAACAGAGAGGAAGGCGGATTCCGGGTTACTGCCCGGATACGTCTGGGGGAAGAACAAAATCATGTATAATCTGTTAATCGTTGACGACGAGCCATTGATCCTGGAAAGCCTGTACCACATGCTGGTAAAGAAATATGGGGATAAATTCCTTGTTTATCAGGCTCCTTCCGCAGACGGGGCATTGGAGCAGTTCCGGAATATCCGGGTGGATCTTCTGATGACGGATATCCGCATGCCGGGTATGGATGGTCTGTCCCTTGTCAGGATTGTAGAAAAGGAATGGCCGGACTGCCTTACGGTTTTCCTCACGGGACACAGTGAATTTGAATATGCCAGACAGGCCGTGAGCGGCAGGACGATAGGGTATGTGCTGAAGCTGGACGGGGACCGTGCCATTGAAAAAATAATGGATAAGGCGTATGATCGACTGGAAAGAGAATACGAGGAAAAAAGCAGATTCCTGAAAATGAGCGCTTCCTGGCAGGAGGCTGTTCCCTTGCTGCGGCAGGATATTCTAAAACAGATGATCACGACGGAAAAATGGACGGAGGACAAAAAACGTTCCCTTTCCCATAAAATTCAGGCTTCCGGTATGGAATTCTCCCTGGAAAAAAACTTCCTGATAGCTATTATTTCCATGCCGCCAACAGAGACACAGCATCAAGTACGGAACAGGACGGCGGCATTGCCGCCAATAGAGACACCGCATCCAGCACGGAACCAGACGGCGGCATTGCCGGCAACAGAGGAGGAAACAGATGGAGGTAATATCTGGAATGCGGTCGCTATGAGCCGGATTCAGTCCGCCATTATGGAAAGCCTGAAAAGTGCCTTTAGGGCATATTCCGCTTCAGTGTCCACCCATCTTTTTCTGCTGCTTGCCCAGTCGGAGGACAACAGGCCGCTGCGGCTGAAAGGATTCTTGGAAATTGCCCTGTCCATGTGCGAGCGGATGGATTTGAAACCGCCGCAGATCTATCTGTATGAGGAACAGACAGCGCTGGAGGGACTGACAGGTGCTTTTTCTGTTCTGGGAAGAAAGCGGTTTGAACTGACAGGGGAAGGAGGTATAATCCTGTGCGGCTTAGATGCGATGCTGTCGGATTATACATGGAGAGAAGAAGGGCCTGTCATGGGCCGCTTTAATGTGGAAAAGCTGTCGGAGAGCTTAAGCTATGGAAATGCGGCGGATTTCAGAACCGTTATGGAAGAGGTTAAGCAAAATACACCGGAGGATAATCCGGCGGCGCAGATTGCCGTGTATACCACCCTTGCATCCCTGCTGCTGCAGGCGATACTGAACTATCTGCCTAAGGAGAGTGTACTGCTTACGCACCGGAATCTGGGGCAGATAGCCAATTATAGTGCACACAGAGGTTTTCTCGATGCCTGCCGCTGTCTGGAAGGGCTTGCGGATGATTATTTCCGCAGCAGGGAGGCGGTTCATGATAATTCGGATCACTATATTGTACATAAAGTAAACGCATATATTATGCAGCATCTGGCAGAGGATCTGTCCATGACCACAATAGGGGAAGTCGTGGGCCTGCATCCGTCCTATCTTTCCAGGCTCTATAAAAAAGTAACCAATCTGTCTCTTGGCCAGTACATCACCGCCAGGAGACTGGATTTGGCGAGGGAGCTTCTGGCGGATCCCTGTCTTCGGACACAGAACATTGCTGAAAGGACAGGGCTGAATACGGCTTCCTATTTTACACATTTTTTCAAAAAAAATACGGGAATGACTCCCCAGGAATACAGGAACCAGCTGATTGAAGGAAAACCTTGGCAAAACGGATAAAAGACAGAAAGAGAGGATTACAGAAAATGGGTATTGCATGGGAAAAGAGGGGTAATCAGACTATTTTCAGTCTGGACGGAAAAGAGGCGCTTTTGATTATAACGCCGGAAGGAATGGCGGATACCTTTGAGAAACAAGGAGAGGGATTGCTTTTATGGCGCAGGACTGCGGCCGGGCCGGCAGAAGCCATGGAATGCTTCGCTTCCATGGAACGCTTTGCTTCCATGTGTATGGAGGCAGAAGCCCTGTTCATACCGGAACACACCATGGTCCCGGCAGTCTCCTATGACGGAAATCCCTGGGGACAGGATCATGAGTATAAAGGATTGCAAATGCAAGACAGGAATTCCGCCTCCGCAGAAGGGACCGCCTATACGTTTGCCAGCCATCGTTGTGCGGTGCCCGGAGCTACCTGTTCCTGGAATGACCTGTTAGGGGTAGCATTGTTTGGAAGGGGGGTCTGCTCCGGCAGTATGCAGCCAAAAGAAAATGGCCATATGCTCCACCGGATTCTCTGGCCGGAACAGGAAGGCCCGCAGGTGCTATATTCCGATGCCTGGGGCGAAGCCTTCTATGGGACAATGGAACCGGCCGTATCTTTTACGGCCTGGTTATATATCGCCGAAGGAAAGCAGGCGGTTAAGGGGATGCTTCAGGCTGCATGGAAACGGGAATACGTACCTAAGCCGCCGGTTCGCAAAACAGGAGAGGTTTGGGATTTAAGTACGGAATATGCCCGTTTGTTGTATACGGAAGAAAAGCCTTCCGTGGAAGAAGAGCCTTCCGTAAAAGAAGAGCCTTCCGTGGAAGAAAAGCCTTCCGTAAAAAAAGACGGATTTCGGGCCTTCAGCATCGGTTTTACCTGGAATGGTGAGGAATGGGTGAAGCGGCCTGACTTCAAATATGAAATCGGCTGGTGCGGCCAGAATGCTTCTCTTGCCGTTTCTCTTTTGTATGATTACCAGATGAATCACAGAGAGGAATCTCTGCAGTATGGCGTTTCCGTCCTTGACAGCTGGGTGGAAAAAGCAAGAAGCAGGGAGGGGCTGCTTCTTACCCGGTACGATCCGGAGGATTCGCTTATCGATGCCTGCAATCTGGGAACGGCTGGACAGCAGTTTTTTGAAGCCTATGATCAGGCGAAAAGGCTGGGGCTTAATAAAAAGAAGTGGCTGGACGCTGCCTATGAAATCTGCGACTTTGCCATGTCCCGCCAGCGTCTGGACGGAGGAATCGGCATGAGCTGGAACAGGGACGGATCCCCCCATGAGTTGAAGGGGACAGCGGGGGCTTTCTTAATTTTACCTTTAGCGGAAGCATATCTTCGCACCGGAGAAGACAGATATAATATTGCTGCAGTGAGAGCTTATTCGTACTACTACAGAGAGTTTGCCAACAATGGATACGGCACCAGCGGCGCTTTGGATACCTGCTGTATTGACAAGGAGTCGGTGATTCCTCTCTTAAAGGGCGGTCTGCTTATGTACAGGGCAACCGGTTTTGATGCCTATCTGGACATGGCGGAGGAAGCGGCCTGGTATCTTTCTACCTGGCAGTGGCATCAGACGGTGGAGTATCCTGCAGATACGGTGCTGGGGAAAATGGGATATGATACCTTCGGAGGAACAGCGGTTTCCACCTCGCATCACCATCTGGATCCGTTCGCACTCTGCTATGTGCCGGATCTGCTGGAACTGTCCGCACTGACGGGAAGGGAAGAGTGGAAGGAACGGGCGCTTGCCATATGGAGAAACGGCGTACAGGGGATTTCCGATGGAACGATGCAGGTATTGCAGGCAGGGCCAAGGCCGGCAGGGAGCTGCGACGAAGGAATCCTTCATACCAGGTGGGGAAATTATCAAGCCGGCAAAAACGGCGGCTGGGGCAGTATTTTCAGTGTCACCCAATGGCTGGTGGCATGGCCTTGTGCATTCCGGCTTGAGGTATTGCGCAAATGCGGAAACTGGAATCTGCTGGATGGATGGAGGGCATAACGATGATTCAATGGAAGAAAAAAGGACTGGATACCTGTTTTTACAGTGAAGGGATACAGCTGGCAAGAGTTACAGGTATTGAAGGGTGTAAGGACAGCTTTGAGGAAATCAATCCGGGCATATTCTGCTGGAAACGCAGATGCAGCCCTGCGGATCATATGGTAATGGAGGTGCGCGCGGCATATTCACCTGATTTTACCATGGTGCCTGGAGTCAATTATAATGGAAACGGCTGGGGGACCTTCTGCGAATATACCTCCGACCGCTACCATGGAAGGCCATGGCAGTATGGCTGGCACCGGGCATCCGTAGCGGCTATGACCTATTCGGAAAAGGAGCTTGACGGCAGATTAGTGAGTACCGCCTTGTTTGGAGAAGAGAACTGCGGCGGCAGCTGTCAGCTATTCGAAGAAAACGGCGAAGAGGTTCACCGGCTTTGCTGGCCGGAAACAGAAAGTCCGAAAGCCTTATATTTATACCGGCTGGGGGACGCCTGGCATGGAACAATGGAGCCGAAGGATACCTTTACCGCCTGGCTTGTCCTGGAAGAAAACGGGAAAGCAAAGTCCGGTTACCGTCTTGCGCTGGATGCCGCCTGGAAACTGAATGACAGGGAAAGAAAGCTGCCGCTCGCTCCCCAAAAAGTCTGGGAATATGGTATCGCTTATGCAAAAACGCTTTTTACCCGGGAGGATGACGGTTTCTGCGGATTTAACATCGGCTTATATTGGGACGGATCCGGATGGAAAAAACGGGAAGCGAATAAATACGAAATAGGCTGGTGCGGCCAGAATGGAATGCTTGCCAATGCCTTGTTGTGCGAGGCGCTTTATTCGGGAGATAAAGAGGCGGAAGAAATGGGCTTTCAGGTTTTGGACAGCTGGCTGGAGAAGGCTATGCTGCCGGCAGGCGTGGTCGCCAGCTACTACGACCCGGGACAGGACAGATATCTGGAGGCCTGTGATCTGGGAACGGCAGGACTGGCTTATTTTGAGGCGGCACAGCTTTCCGAAAAGCTTGGAAAAAGCGGGGAAAAATACCGCCGGGCCGCGTTTGGGATCTGTGAGTTTGCTGTCAGAGTCCAGGATGAGGCAGGCCGGTTTGCCAAATGCTGGCACGAGGATGGAAGAGCGGCTATCCGGGAAGGTACAGTAGGCGCTTTCCTGGTGCTTCCCTTGCTGGAGGGATACCGGCAGTCAGGCAAGGCCTGCTATTTGGAGTCGGCCGTGAAAGGAACACAGGTATATCTGGAAGAATTGAAAACATATGGCTTTACCACTGCCGGAGCCCTGGATATTTTCTCCATTGACAAAGAATCCGGGATTCCGCTTCTGAAGGCTTCCATGGAGCTTTACCGGCTGACCGGAGAAGAAAAGTGGCTGGAAGCCGCCGTGGACAGTGCATGGTATCTTTCCACATGGCAGTATACCCATACCTGCCATTTCGGCCCGTCCTGTCTGCTGGGACAGACCGGTTATGATTCCTTCGGCGGAACGCTGGTATCCACCGTCCATGAGGGGATTGATCCTTTTGCCCTCTGTTATGTACCACAGCTGTATCAGCTGTGGAAGGAAACCGGGGAGGAACGCTGGTTTAAGAGAGCCAGAGCGATCTGGAGAAACGGCTGCCAGCACATTTCAGACGGAACGTTGCTCATTGACGGCAGACAAAGGCCGAAAGGAAGCCAGGACGAAAGCTATACTGTGACCAGACAGGGAACACACGGAAAGAAAGCGGAAGCTTCCGATTCCGCCGAATCCGGCACTTTCCTTGGGCCCGATTCCATTGGGATTGCTTCCCAGTGGCTGGTGGCCTGGCCTGGTTCCTTCCGAATGGAAGTACTGCGGCTCCTGAAGGATGCTCCGGAACTATGGAACTGAGAAAAATTTGCATGTAGCGGTGAAGGTACTGAACCGTTATCAGGAAAGGAAGAAAGAGAGTGTAATATTTATGACAGAACATGGAAACAAAGAATCCCAGGAAAGAGTTTTTTATATTGACAGCTTAAAAGGAGAAGACACCAATTCCGGATTTGCGCCGGAAAAAGCATGGAGGAGCCTGGAA
Source organism: Eisenbergiella sp. OF01-20 (assembly GCF_003478085.1). Taxonomy (NCBI): domain Bacteria; kingdom Bacillati; phylum Bacillota; class Clostridia; order Lachnospirales; family Lachnospiraceae; genus Eisenbergiella; species Eisenbergiella sp. OF01-20. The sequence continues at coordinate 533,793 of NZ_QUES01000001.1, forward strand.
AAGGTGAATGAACAGATTTTTTGTCCGGGCGATCGAATCCGCTTCTGCAAAGGCGGCGAATGGCATGGCATGCTTGCGCCGAAAGGAAATGGAAGCGTATGGGCGCCTATTGTTGTGGAAAGCTACGGGGAAGGCGAAGCGCCGGTAATCCACGGAGACGGCAGCTATGCGGCGATCCTGCTGGAAGGTGTCAGCTGCTGGGAGATCAAAGGACTGGCAGTGACCAATCAGGCAGAAGACCGGGGCGTACGCCAGGGAATCTGTATTTGTGGAAGTCCGCAGGGCATCACAGGGAATCTTGTAATTGAAGGCTGCGAAATCAGCCGCGTGACCGGAGAAAACAGAAGGGCAAGGGACGTTTATCAGAGTATGTACTGGAATTCAGGGATATATGTGACCATGCCCGGCCGTTCTTCGGATAAAAACCATCTCCATAATATTATTATCAGCAACAATTATGTCCATGATGTGCTTACCAGCGGAATTCGCGTAAACCAGCAGGAGGATTTTATAAATGACATCCACCATACCCATGTGGTGGTGAGAGGAAACCGGATCGAGAGAACCGGAAGCGACGGTATTATCGTAGCCAATTGCATCTCTCCCTTGATAGATGGAAATATCTGCCTTGATGCAGGGGCTTTGGGAAGTTTGGAAGATACCAGACTGATTGCCGGCATTTGGGTGTGCGCCACCTCCGATGCCCTGATTCAGCGCAACGAGGTTGGGGGTACCCGTCTGTTTGAAAATGACGGAACCGCTTTTGACACCGATTGGGGTACCGCAGGCGACACGGTTTTTCAATACAATTATACCCATGACAACCAGGGCGGTTTCTGGCTGGACTGCATGGGAATTAACAGGAACCGGGAATGCGGTAAAACCATACTTCGCTATAATATAAGCATCGATGATAAACGCTGTCTGATCCAGGATGATTACGGACTGCCTGCCCACCTTTACGGCAATCTGTTTTTAAACAGTAAGGAAGGCCCGCTTATTTGCTGCCACAAGGAAGGCGAATCCCATAAGTTCCGGAATAATATTTTTTGCTTTGCGGATAAGCCCGCCGCCGGCTGGCAGAAATCCTCTTTCCAAAATAACTGGTACAGTGATAAGACCGGTTTCCCTGAAAACGACAAAGAAGCGTCCGGAGACATCCCTGTTTCCCTTTCCGGCCTTATCGATAAGAAGCCCTCATCCAGGGCAGGATGCGAAAGCTACTGGAATCAGCTTCATGATTTGTAGAAGAAAAAAGTAACTGTAAATAGAAAAGGAAAGTCTGATAAACAGCATGGTATGTTAGAGATAGGGAGGCAGTTATCAACAGTTCTCAATCTTAAGAAAAATCTCCTCGTTTATCAGAGACGGAAGGTAAGAAAATTGACAATTTTATTGTTTGGTGTCTCAAATGTTGGCAAAACGACCATTGGAAAATTACTGGCAGAAACACTTGGTTATTACTTTTTTGATCTTGATAAGGAAGTAAAAAAGCATTATAACACTACCTTGGAAGATTTTGTGAATGTTGGTACTCTTGAGAGCCGTGACCGTAAAAGAGGTAAAGTGATAGATAAGATCATGAAAAACGAGAAGGATAAAGTGTTTGCAATTTCTCCCATATCTTATCCGGAAAATTTTAATCATTATCTGCGTATGCGTAATGTTCTCGCTATAGAGTTGACAGACACGGCAGAACATATTTTTGAACGTCTTGTTTTTAGCGATGAAAATGATACTATTTACAAAGATGATGAATACAAAAATGCACACAAGGAAAATTACATTGCTGATATTGAAGATGATATTTCATGGTATGGAAAATCATATATCAATATAAAGAACAAGTTCGATATGAAGAATGACCTCCCCGAAATAATTGTAAGACGTATAATAAAGACATTCAATTTGGCATAAATACAGCTTTTAAGGCCAAAGATTTTATTCCCGCAAGCAAAGAGCCAAGTAGCCTGCTGGCATAGTTATTTGGCAACTGCCGCGATGGGGGGCTATGTGCCGGTGGCACATATTTAGCACCGGCCAAAGCGGAACATAGACCAAATACCCATACACTTTAGTGTATTGTGCTCTGCAGCGCTACAAGCTCGATACCCCGTTGCTTGCGGCGGGATATTTGATTGAGACAGGCCGGGAAATCGAATAAACGTTATTACATTCAATTAAGTTCATTATAATTTAATAATAATATAGACTTTGTAATTTCACTATGCTATAATGCTTGTACGGGAGGTGATGAAAAGAGATGACAGACAATGAATTGCTTCAGGAAATACTGGCTGTTACCCAGTCATTAAAAACAGATGTAAGTTCATTAAAAACAGATGTGCAGTCATTAAAAACAGATGTGCAGTCATTAAAAACAGATGTGCAGTCATTAAAAACAGATGTAAGTTCATTAAAAACGGATGTGCAGTCTTTAAAAACTGATATGAAGTTCGTTAAGACAGATGTTCAGCAACTGAAATCGGACATGCAGGATACCAAACATCGAATTACCTCTCTGGAACTGACATTGGAAAATGAGACCAACCGTAATATCCGTCTTATAGCAGAAGGGCATCTGGACTTGAGCAGGAAACTGGATCAGGCTTTAGTGGTTGAGAATCAAAAGGAAATGCTTCTTATTCGTGTAAATACTTTAGAGAATGAAATGCGTAAATTAAAGGAACAGATGGTAACAACATCCTGAAAACAAAGGTTATAGAGAATGTGAATTCTGAAAAAAGGAATTTACATTCTCTTTTTTCAGAAGAAAATGAATTATGTTCTGAAGTTATTCAGCATGTAATTGACTTATTAGCCAGAGAGTATATCCATAATCCACATGAACTTTACAAATTCTTGTAATCAAAATGATAGCAAGAAGAGCAAAACAGCTGATAATTCCTTCTACAGGGTGATTTACTACTATCAGCCACCGCTTTTGATAACCTGCTTGATTTATTCTCCAGGTCTGGATAAAATAGTAAATAGGAATTTTAATTATATATAATGAAATAAATAATAATTTGACGGGGGACAAACCTTTGAATTACAAGAAAATGAAAAACCTTTTCCTGAGACAGTCCTATCTGGATTCCTGGGAAGACTATGAAAACAGTCTGCGAAAGCCCAGCTTTATCAAATGGGATTATATAATCCTTACTGCATCCAATGAAGAGCAGGCTCGTACATACCAGGAACAGATAGACTACAGGCTGGCCCAGGGGCTTCTGCCTGCGGGGACGCAGTATGCAGTGCTTCCCGATCCGGAGGGAAAGCGGGTGGGTTCGGGCGGTGCCACCTTTAATGTCCTGAAATATATTGCAGAGAAAGAGCGGCAGACAGATACCGGAAACCTGTTTAAGAACCGCAGGATTCTTGTCATTCATTCAGGAGGAGACAGCAAAAGGGTTCCTCAGTATTCCGCCTGCGGAAAGCTTTTTTCACCGGTGCCCAGGCAGCTGCCGAATGGGTATGCGTCCACACTGTTTGATGAGTTTGTAATCGGTATGTCCGGGGTTCCTTCCAGGATACCGGAGGGGATGCTGGTTTTGTCGGGAGATGTGCTCCTGCTTTTCAATCCGCTGCAGATTGACTTCAATTATCATGGTGCGGCCGCTATTTCTATGAAGGAGAACGTATTGACCGGAAAGGATCATGGGGTATTTCTGAATGACGGCAATGACTATGTTGGTCAATTTCTGCACAAACAAAGTGAGGAACGCCTGCGTCAGCTGGGTGCGGTAAACGGTCAGGATAATGTGGATCTGGACACCGGAGCGGTGATTATGGATACGGATCTTCTGCATGCATTGTATGGGCTTATCAGTACAAATGGACAGTTGGATGAAGATAAATTCAGGGAATTCGTGAACGAGGATGCCCGGATCAGCTTTTACGGTGACTTTTTGTATCCGCTGGCCCGTTCTTCCACGCTGGAGCAGTATTATGAGGAAGCGGCGGAAGGAACCATTAATGAACAGCTTCTGACCTGCCGCCGGAAAATTTGGGAGGCTCTTTCCCCTTTTTCCATGAAGCTACTGTGTCTGTCCCCCGCGGAATTCATACATTTTGGGACAACTGCGGAACTTCGCAGGCTTGTGACGGCTGACGTGGAAGATTATGAATTTTTAGACTGGAAAAAGCAAGTGTCCACGACGGCACCGGATCATGCGCCGTATGCAGCCCACAATAGTTATGTGGGAAAGCGGGCCGGGATTTTGCCGGGTGCGTATCTGGAGGACAGTTATGTTCTGGATGAAACGCAGATTGGGCAGGGAAGTGTGATATCCAATGTGAAACTGAGAAATGTTACGGTGCCTGACCAGGTGGTGCTTCACGGCCTGCGGCTTCTGGACGGCAGGTATGTGGTACGGATTTATGGTGTTTCGGATAATCCCAAGGGGACCCTGGAGAAAAATGCCGGTTTCCTGGGCACAAGCCTGCCGGCGTTTCTGGAAAACAACGGTCTGAAGCCGGAAGAAATATGGGATACGCAGGAACACTATTTATGGTTTGCCGCCCTTTATCCTGCAGCGGATACTATGGAGGAGGCAATCAGACTTTCCTTACTGGTAAAACGGATGGCGGACGGCACAGCTGCTTTCGAAGAACGGGAGGAATGGAAAAAGGCGGATCGGAAAAGTCTTTATTCCAGTTTTAACGGAGCGGATGTCCTTGCCATCAGCAGATGGCAGCATGAACTGGAAAGCCGCATTTTAGCCAGTAAATTTGTCTGGGCGATTGAGGGCGGAAGCTACTATAAAGAAGCGCTGCGTGTGTTCGGTGCCCATGGAATCAGTACGGATATCTATGAAATGCTTCTGGAGGATGCCGGAAAGTCTGTATTTTCGCTGAAGATCCGTATCTATTATGCCCTGGCCCAATATATGAAGGAAAAACGTGTTTCTTTTAAGGGTAAGGGGTATGATGCCCTGGAGGCTATGTGTTTTGAAACCATTCAGAAAACCATTTATGATAATGCGGCAGAAAAGCTGCCCTGCAGCCGGGATTACCGCATTGCAAAAGGAGAGGTATCCGTAGAGCTTCCGGTGCGCGTGAATTGGGGCGGCGGCTGGACCGATACGCCTCCGCATTGCAATGAAAAAGGAGGAACGGTTCTCAACGCTGCGCTGAAGCTGAATGGTATCTACCCTATTCAGATACAGGTAAAGCGCCTGGAACGGCTTCATGTGGAATTTGCCAGCACGGATATCGGAGCTTCCGGCTGCGTGGAAACCGTGGAGGAGATACAGGACTGCCATAATCCATATGATTCCTTTGCGCTGCATAAAGCTGCTCTGATCGCCTGTGGTATCATACCGCTGCAGGGAGGAAATCTGGAAGAAATCTGCCGCCGCCTGGGGGGAGGAATCAGCCTCTCCACAAGAGTGGTGGGAATTCCGCAGGGTTCCGGTCTGGGAACCAGCAGCATCCTGTCCGGGGCCTGTGTGAAAGGGCTTTTTGAATTCCTGGGCAGAGAAGCATCGGAAGAAGAGATATATGATATTGTCCTGAACATGGAACAGATTATGAGCACTGGGGGAGGATGGCAGGACCAGGTCGGCGGACTGACGGCGGGCATTAAGTTCATTACCACCATGCCCGGCATCGGGCAGAAAATCAAAGTAGAAAAGGTACAGCTTTCCCAAAAGACAAAGGAAGAGCTGCAGGAACGGTTTGCCCTTGTTTATACCGGTCAGCGCAGGCTTGCCCGCAATCTGCTGCGTGACGTGGTTGGCGGATACCTGGGAGGGCGTCCGGAATCCATAGATGCCCTGGAAAAAATGCAGAATCTGGCGGTATTGATGAAATTTGCCCTGGAAAGGGATAATGTGGATGGCTTTACCGAACTGCTGAACCAGCACTGGGAGCTTTCCAAACAGCTGGATGCAGGCTCTACCAATACCTGTATTGAACAGATCTTCATGGCCTGTGAGGATATGATAGATGCCAGATTTATCGCAGGAGCAGGAGGAGGCGGCTTCCTTCAGATGATTTTGAAAAAGGGAATTACCAAAGATATGCTTAAAAGCAGGCTTCATGAAATATTTCAGGAGAGCGGTGTGGATGTCTGGGACAGTACTTTTGTATGAAATGGGTTTAAACATAAAGCCGGGAGGTAAAACATCTCTCGGCTTTATGTTTTTAATTCTCCCCGGCCTATCTTACTTGTTTTTTACATTTCCAGATGAGCATTTTTTTGGCATCCTCCAGATGCTCGCGGCACAAAATACGATAGTGAATCCATCCGCCGTCACCACAGGGGTATCTTCCGTCTATAATTTCCCTGGTATAAGGCAGCAGTTCCTGATATACGCCTTCGAACTGCCGGTTGTCCATACGCAGCATCAGGGTAAATGCCTGATCCTCAGCAAAAATGTCACAGATAAGCTTGTTTTTCCTGCTGTGCTTGACACCCCATCCATAACTGTTTCCATAAGGGAAGCGGATTTGCTGCTGTGTGTCCCATTCCTTTGCAAGGAAATCATTCAGTTCACGGTAAAGTTCTCCATTTATCCCACAGTGTCTGACTAAATCCTCCATAGTAGGAATTTCCTGTTTAGTCAGCATTCGTTCATACATGACGCTCCTCCTGTTTTTTTACGTATTGTTCCATAATATCGTCCGGTATCCGTAGAGAATAGCGGCATTGCAAATCTCCGGCCAATGCGCATGAGAGGACTTTCCCCTCCAGTTCCCGGTCAAAAACGGCCTCCCAGAAATTTTTAATGTGCCCGAGGCTGCAATTGCACAGCGTGGAAGAAACCGGAGTATCGGTAAGGATGGATTCCTTAGCGAAAGGGCAGTGGCAGGAATAGTAACGTTTCATTTTGGAATCGCAGGCTTCCAGATAGGGACCTATACTGGCAGGTAAAGCTTTCAGATACAGCTTATTGTCCTTTCTGATCCCGGATATCATATCGGGGTTTTGCCTGATATAGGCTAGAACCTCATCCGTAACAGGATCCCCATAAAAATCCTTGCCGTTTTTATTCAATTGGATAAAGTTATTCATTTCATTCTCATAATGCTTCTGAAGAAAGAGATCCTAGTCTCCTGTTTCAAGAAATACATCCCTTGCCCATGCGCTTTGTGCGGGGTGAAGGCCGTGGCGTACACGGGATAATGTAACATTCCTTGTTTTTTCATCGGTCATCGTACGGAACCGTTCCATAAACTGATACATGTTCCGGCATTGGCATCCGGGCTCCGTTTCCATCACCGGCAGCGTCAGGCCATCCGTAAGCCGCAGCCAGAATTCTTCTCCCAATTCTTCCCGGATACATCGTTCAAAAGTAGAAAATCCGAATTCCCCATTATAGATTATGTTGTGATCAGACATAAACTGTCCCCCTTTATCCCCGCGGATAATGAACCAAACAGATGCGCCTGAAAGGCGGCTTTGGCGGTTGCAGCGGGAAAATAATTCAGTGAATTTGCTTTATATCATCGGACGATGACCGTTGTATCCCGCCGGAGATATAAACCGTTACTTTCGTTTAAGTATAACATAATAAAGCTGACAACATATGTCATATTATTTTTAAATTTGGGCGTCTGCCTGTGCCTCCTGAGGGTAACAGATTAGGGCAAGGTGCGGCGGAGCAGTATAGGAGGCCAGACGGAGCAGCATAGGAGGGCAGTTTTTACTTTACAAACGATTCTCCATGTGCTATTATTCAAATACCGACAGACAGTCGGTCTATAATATATAGCCATCACACAAGAAATAAATGATCAAAAAAGAAGGCCTTCTCTGTACAGGAAGAAAGGAATAAAGCATGAGAATAGTGAAGGAAGCGGAAGAACGCAGAAATGAAATATTGGATGCGGCAGACATACTTTTCGGGCAAAAAGGTTTTGATGCTACCAGCACCAACGATATTCTGGAGAAGGTAGGCATTGCCAGAGGTACACTGTATTATCATTTTAAGTCCAAGGAGGACATTCTGGACGCCCTGATCAAACGGTATCAGGAACAGATTATAAACGCGGCCAGAGCAATTGCAGCAGATAAGAGTATTTCAGTCCCTGTGCGTATCATAAAAGTGATCCGCGCCATGAATGTGAGTCAGGGCAGCGCAAAAGAGTTGAAGGAACAGATGCACAAGCCTCAGAACGCGCTGATGCACCAAAAGACCCAGACGGTTGTGCTGGAAGGCGTGACGCCGATTCTCACGGAGATAATCCGGGATGGGATAGAGGAAGGACTTTTTGCAACACCTTATCCCCGGGAATGTATGGAGATGCTGCTGTTATATGGCGGTACGGTGTTTGATGATGCGGCGGATACCTCACAGGATGTGAGGGAGCAGCGTATCCGGGCTTTTATTTTTCATACGGAAAGGCTTCTGGGAGCCGAGAGCGGCAGCCTGACCCCATATATGCTGCAAATGTTCGGCTTGAGATAGGGGAGTGCGGAAACCATATGTTTTCCTGATATGTGTACTGCTTCAACCGTATACGTGTACAAATTGTGCAGATGGGAGCAATAATGATTGGTAAAATGATACATAATGATCTGGCGAAAAACAGGGCCGTCACATTGGCCGCCACAGTTTTTATAGCGGCTGCCGCTCTTCTCGTTTCGCTGGCGGCGCTTCTTGCCATCGATCTGGCGGGTGCGGTAGATGCTTTCATGGAGCGGGCAGAGACTCCTCATTTTATGCAGATGCATACCGGGGAAATCAACCGGGAAGCTCTGGAACAGTTTGCTGCGGATAATGAAAATGTGAAAAGCTTTCAAATACTGCCTTTTCTTAATGTGGAGGGCGGAAAGATAAGGCTGGGGGAGAATACACTTACAGGTACCACCCAGGATAACGGTTTTACCATACAGGGACTACAGTTTGATTACCTGATGGACTTGGAAGGGAAGCGGATACAGCCACAGGAAGGGGAACTGTATGTACCTGTCTGCTACAGGCAGGAGAATATGGCTGGCATTGGAGATACAGCCGTAATCGGTGGTATTCCGCTGCGTATAGCCGGTTTTTTACGGGATTCCCAGATGAATTCTCTGTTGTCCTCCTCCAAACGGTTCCTGGTGAATCCGCATGATTATGAGAAAATGGAAGGCGTGGGGAAGGAAGAATATCTGATTGAGTTCAGGTTAACGGACCCTTCTGCGGCAGACGCGTTTTCTCATGCATATACAGCGGCAGGGCTTCCGGCAAATGGGCCTGCCATTACATATTCCCTCATTAAAATGATCAATGCCATGTCAGATGGTATTATGATAGGTCTGCTCCTGCTGGTGAGTATCCTGGCCGTGCTCATTGCTCTGCTGTGTGTACGCTTTACGCTTTTATCACAGATAGAGGAGGATTACCGGGATATTGGGGTGATGAAAGCTATCGGTTTCCGGATTTCCCATATGAAACGGATTTATCTTATGAAATATGCGGTATTGGGAGGAATCGGCTGCCTTGCCGGGTTTGGCCTGTCCTTGCTTTTGCGTGAACCGATGCTGGTGAATATCCGGCAGAATATGGGGGAAGCAGGGAGGGAAGGCTTTTCTCTTGCCGCCGGTTTTTGCGGAGTGGCGGGAGTTTTTGCTGCGATACTTATTTTTACAGGCCGTGTGTTGAACCGGTTCCGCGGCATATCGGCTTCCCGTGCGATAGGATTCGGTTTTGAAGAGGAAACGGGCAGGACGGCCGGCCGTATTTTTCCGGGACTCAGCCGTTTGGTGGGAGTTAATGCCGCCTATGGCCTTCTGGATGTTTTTTCCCGTAAAAAAATATATGCCACGATTCTGGCAGTGCTGGTGTTCACGGTATTTATTGTGATTGTCCCGCGGAATCTGTACAGCACAATTGCGGACAAAAGCTTTTCCTCTTATATGGGGATAGGGGACTGTGATCTGCGGATGGATATCCAGCAGACAGAGGACTGTGCGGGTAAGGCCCAAAGCATAGGGGAAGCGCTGGAAAAAGAGAATGCAGTAACAGATTACACGGTGCTTCATACGAAAAAATTTACCATCCTGAATGCGGAAGGTCAGGAAGAAAATATCAAAATTGAGTTTGGTGATCACAATGCCTTTCCGGTGTCTTATGCGAAAGGCGGCGCACCCTTGACACAGGAACAGATTGCCCTTTCCGCACTTCTGGCAAAGGAGCTGGGAAAAGAAGTGGGCAGTACGCTGACCCTGTTCACAGGGACAGGAGAGATGACCCTGAGTGTATGCGGAATCTATTCGGATATCACGAATGGAGGAAAGACGGCAAAGGCTGTTTTCACGGATATGGACGCGGAACCCATGTGGAGTGTGGTGTATGCAAAGCTGGACGGTTCCGTTCCGGCCGCAAAAGCGTCTTTATATTACCGGGCACTTTTCCCGTTTGCCAAGGTTACGGATATCCGGGAATATGTGGCGCAGACATACGGACAGACACTTCAGTCGGTAGAACGGGCGGCAACTGCAGCCGCTGCGGCCGCTATTATTATTACAACGTTTATTACCCTGCTTTTTGTCAGGCTGCTGATCGCGAAAGACAGATATGCCATTGCCGTAATGAAGGCCGGCGGTTTTACCAATAGGGATATAAAGCTTCAATATATATGGCGTCTGGCCGCCGTGATGCTGACAGGCCTCCTCATCGGCATCTTCTTTGCAGGTACGGCAGGGGAAAAGCTGGCGGGAGCAGTTCTCTCCGCGTTGGGAACGGTCTCCTTCCGGTTCCGTGTCAATCCACTTGCGTCCTATCTGGCCTGTCCGCTGTGGATGGTCTGTTCGGTAGCAGCAGGGGTTTTGGCCGGCGTACAGGGCGTGAATAAGATCGATACCGGTGAAAACATAAAAGAATAGTTGCAAGGATGCCGTTTGGCACAGAAGGAAAAGCGAATGAAAGAGATAATCAGCGGAAAAAGCCTGGTAAAGACGTTTGGACAGGGGCAGGAAAAAAGAAGAGTATTGGATGAAGTGAACATATCGGTAGAGGAAGGGGAATTCCTTTCTATTATGGGACCTTCCGGTTCGGGAAAGTCCACGCTGCTATACGCCTGCAGCGGTATGGATGGGGTTGACGGCGGAACGATAGCCTTTTGCGGCAAAGAGCTTTCTTCTTTCCGGGAAAAAGAGCTTGCTGACCTGCGCAGAACACAAATGGGGTTTGTATTCCAGCAGCCTTCCCTCTTGAAAAACCTGAATATTCTGGATAATATCGTTTTCCCATCCCTGCGGGATCGCCGGAAAAATACCCGCGAAATAGTGGAGAGGGCGAAGGTGCTGATGGAAAGGACAGGAATAAGCGGGCTGGAAAAAAGAAAAATTACTCAGGTTTCGGGAGGCCAGCTTCAGCGTGCGGGAATCTGCCGTGCTCTTATGAACCGGCCGGAGATTGTTTTTGGGGATGAACCTACCGGAGCGCTGAATTCCAAAGCGTCGGAAGAAATCATGGATCTTTTTACGGAAATTAATGAACAGGGGACCGCCGTGATGCTGGTAACCCACGATGCCAAAATAGCGGCACGTACCCGGCGCGTCCTCTTTTTGTCGGACGGCAGGGTGGCGGGGGAATTGGAGCTGCCTAAAGCCGGAGGCCTCAGCCGGGCCGCTAAAATGAATAAAGTGATGGAAAAAATGCACCTGCTGGGAATTTGAAGTCTTCCCGGCAGACGTACCGGTATTATCAGCGGATGCTCCTGGCCATTTCCAGAAGTCTGGGATAGGCATAGGAGAAAAAGTCCTGATAGCTTTCACAATAGCTGTTCAGCCCCGGAGTCCTTCCGTCGGGAAGAAGCGTCCTGTCCCGGCGGCAGCCGTTCCGGCACAGAGGATACCAGCGGCATTCCTTACATTTGTCGGGAACGTGACGGGACAGATTGACAAAATCCAGGCCTTCCCGGGCCTGATTCATTTCTTCAAAGGAGTTTTCCCGGATATTTCCCAGCTTCCAATCATCCAGGACATAAAAGTCACAGGGGTAGACACTTCCGTCAGCCTCTATCACCCATTGCTCCGAACAAATCCCCATCATATTGCAGGATTCCGGGGGATAGTTATGCAGCATACCGACCCAGTTTTCAAAAGTGCGGTTATAAACCGGATGCCCTTCCTTCCAGTCAGTATACCAATAATCAAAAAGATCCTTCAGGAACTTCCCATATCGGTCCGGCGTTAGGGAATATGTAAGGCTGCCCTTGTTTTCTTCAAAAGGATCGATACAGGGTATATACTGCTGGTAGGTGAAGCCCTGTTCTCCGAAAAACTGATAGATCCGTTTGATCCGCCTGGCGGACTGGGCCGTCACCACCGTGAGAATATTAAATTCCACCTTGTATTCCTGGAAAAGGCGGGCTGTTTCCATGACCCGCGTAAAGCTTCCGGTTTGATCAGGAAATTTGCGGTTTTCATCGTGCAGCTGTTCGTAGCCGTCCAGCGATAAGCCCACAAGAAACCGGTTGTCATGAAGAAAACGTGCCCACTCTTCATCGATGACAATCCCGTTGGTCTGCAGGCTGTTGTGGATTTCGACCCCTCTGTGATTATGTTTCTTTTCAATCTCTATAAGGGTTCTGAAAAAATCCAGGCCGGCCAGGGTAGGCTCCCCTCCCTGAAAAGCAAAGGTTGCCATACGGGTCACCTGGTTCAGCGTTTTTTCCACCAGAATATCCAGTGTCTCTTCGGACATCATCCCATAGGTTCTTTCGCTGCGGTTATTCATTTCATCCGCATAAAAACAGTAACGGCAGCGGAGATTACAGCTCCCGGAAGCAGGTTTGATCAATAAAGTAACAGCAGGCTGTTTTGGCATGGCAATAGCTCCTCTCAATGTATATAAATTCAGAATATAACAAATTGGATAACTTGGCAACTCTATCTAAGTTTCCGCTCCGAAGCTGCGGCACATTTCCATAAAACGACGTGCGTTTTCCGTCAGATATTTGTTTTGATGGTAGATGATGGAAAAGCTTCGGTGCAGGGCCGGCGCGTCGAAGGGGATGCAGGAAACGGTGCCCTGGTTTAACGCTTCCGCCACCAGCAGGCAAGGCAGGGCGGAAATGCCTATATTTCTGCTCACGGCCCGCACAAGGGATTGGGTGCTCACACTTTCCCACAAAATGGTCATTGGCAGCTGGCTGTAGTTCATCAAGTCCTCAGCGGCTTCCCGGCCGGCGCTTCCTTTTTCCCGCAGGACAAAGGGGCAGGCGGAGATATCCTTAAGGGATACGTCCTTTTTTTGGAGAAGAGGATGCTTAGGCGAGCAGATAAAGCAGATCCGATCCTCCAGAAAAGGTTCGCTTATGATTTGGTTATGCTGGGGCGTTCCTTCCACAAGGGCAAAATCCAGCTGGTTGTTCAGCACGGCCTCTTCGATAAAGCCGGAATTATTAATGGTTACTTTAGGGCTTGCAGAAGGGTATTGCATGGTATACTGCTGTATCAGCGAGGGCAGAAGGAAATTGCCGATAGTTACGCTGGATCCGATGCGCAGGGTGGCGGATTGTTTCCAGGCCGGGATCTTTTCTTCCATTTCATCAAACAGGGATATGATATGGAGGGCATAGTCATAGAGCTGTTCCCCCTGCTCGGTGATGAAAATCCGCCTGGAAAATCGTTCGAAAAGGCGGATTTTGTAATTCTCCTCCAGTTCCCGGATAGCAAGGCTTACTGAGGGCTGGGCGAGGTGCAGGCGGTCAGAGGCTTTGGTGATGCTGCGTTCCTGATAAACAGCTACAAAAATACGAAGATGGCGTAACGTCATGGAAGAATCCTCCGTTGTGAATTCATAATGATTTTGTTATGTAATATATAATATAATACTATTTTACTTATATAACAAGTGGATGTATACTTACCATGTCGGATAAAAGAAAACAATCCATAGTATAAAAAATGGGTAAAGGGGTTTGGTAATGGAAAAGAAAAGTAAAGTGCTTAAAAAGTTATTTTTTTCCACCCTGTATCTGAGTACCTTCACCTTCGGAGGCGGATACGTAATTGTGACATTGATGAAGGATAAGTTTGTGGATGAGCTTCACTGGATAGATGAGGAAGAGATGCTGGATCTTGTGGCAATCGCCCAGTCATCGCCGGGAGCCATTGCAGTAAACGGAGCAATTGTAGTCGGATATAAGCTGGCCGGCATTCCCGGTGTCCTGTGTTCCATACTCGGGGCGATCCTGCCGCCTATGATTATTCTGTCGCTGATCTCCCTGTGTTATGATGCCTTCCGTTCCAACCTCATAGTGGGTTCCATGCTGAAAGGGATGCAGTCCGGGGTTGCCGCTGTGATTGCATCGGTGGTTTTTGATATGGGGAGCAAGGTCGTGAAGGAGAAGGACTGGATGAATATTGTTATCATGGGAGTCAGCTTCCTGATTAGCTATTTCTTCCAGGTAAACGTGGTATTGATTATCATTGTGGTGGCATGTATCGGAGCGGTACGCACTTTCGTTAAAGAAAGAAGGGGGGCAAAGGCATGATTTACCTCCAGTTGTTCTTAAGCTTTCTACAGATTGGCGCTTTCAGCTTCGGCGGAGGTTATGCCGCCATGCCTTTGATTCAGAGCCAGGTGGTTGATCTGCACGGCTGGCTGACCATGAAGGAATTTACCGATTTGGTGACCATTGCGGAGATGACACCGGGCCCCATTGCCGTGAATTCAGCAACTTTTGTGGGAACGCAGATAGCCGGACCGCTTGGTGCCATTATTGCGACGGCAGGCTGTATTCTGCCCTCCTGCATCTTCGTAACCGCCCTTGCCTATATTTATATGAAATACCGGAAAATGAGCATGCTCCAGGGAATACTTGGCTCCCTGCGCCCTGCGGTGGTGGCGATGATCGCCAAAGCCGGGGTTACTATTCTGATATCCGCCGTATTCTTGAGCGGAGCGGTGGAAGTAGCACTGGATAATATTTCTGTCCGTGCGATTCTGTGGTTTGCGGCGGCATTAGTCCTGCTGCGGAAAAAGAAGATGAATCCTATCATGGTCATGGTTTTGTGCGGGGTCATGGAAACGATATGTGTACTGGTGATGAAATGGATATAAGTAATCTTTTTACTATAGGGGAAATGGGAAGGCTTTTCCGTACCAACATCCGGACGCTGCGTTATTATGATGAAATCGGCCTGCTGAAGCCGGAGATGGTGGACGCCTCCACCGGTTACCGATATTATTCTTCCAGGCAGTTTGAACGGATGAATACCATTAAATATCTGCGTACCCTGAATATGCCGCTGGATAAAATCAGGGCATTTTTTGAGAACAGGGATACAACGGTTATAGAACAGATATTGGAGGAGCAGCTGGAAGAAACCAGAAAGCAGCTTTCTTCGCTGCACGCCATAGAAAGGAAGCTTGCCACCAGGCTGGATCAGCTGCATTATGCGATGAATGCGCCTTTGGGAGAAATCTGCAGGAAATTCGTTCCCGCCCGCCCTGCGGCTTTCCTGAAAAAAGAGATCTCCCTGGAGGAAAGCCTGGAATATCCTATCCGGGAATTGGAACGGACCAACCAGCTTCCGCCTTCTGTTTTTCTGGGAAAGGTGGGGGTGTCCATCAGCAGGACCGATCTGATGAAAAGGCAGTTTGCCCATTTCTCAGGTATTTTTATTTTACTGGAAGAGGAAGATAATTATCAGGGAGAACGTACCCTGCTTCCGGAGGGGGAATATCTCAGTATTTTGTATACAGGTACCCATCAGGATTCCGCTTCCTATTATGAAAGGCTCCTGGAATATATGAAACAGCAGAAGCTTTTCTGCTCCGGGGATTCCGTGGAAATTACCTGGATAGATTCCGGCTTTACCGATGACCAGGGAAAATATGTGACGGAGCTGCAGATTCCTGTTGCAGTGCACCGCGACGCCCAGTATACTGAAAGCATCAGGAGGGATTCCTGAAAATACAGGAAAAAAGGGGTAATTAAATGGAAAAAGGGAGAGATTCTTCCGATAGAGAAAAAGGTCCCGGGCCATGGACACTGGGGTTCCGGATCCCGGAAGAAGAAGGGATTATCTTTTTAGGAGAGGATGACGGAAGGGGTTTTGAACTGGAATTCAGAAAAGGGAAGCTTTCCGTCAGCATCCGGTTTCCTGTCAGGACGGAGCCGGTTAAGCTGGAGGCGGCATGTGAGCCGGGATATGAGGCCATGCTTACTTATACCGGGTACAGGCTGGAGCTGTGGGCCGAAGGAGAGCTGGCGGATGAGGACTGGCCTATCGGGCAGGTGGATATCGCAGGAATCTGTAAAACGGGACAGGGAATCCCGGTAAGCCTGCAGTTGGGGAAATGTCCTGTAAGGCAGGAAAAAGAACGTACTTTTACAGGGATACAGGGATGGAAACCGGAAGGGGCCAATGTGCATCTCGGTGACTGCATGCCTTTTTATTGGGAGGGAACCTTCCATCTCTTTTATTTGTATGACCGCCGGGGCCATAAAAGCAAATGGGGGCTGGGAGCCCATCAGTGGGCGCATATAGCGACCAGGGATCTGGTGAACTGGACGGAATACCCGATTGCCGTGGGAATTGATGAAGAAGCGGAAGGATCCATCTGTACGGGATCGGTTCTGTTCCATGACGGAAAATACCATGCTTTTTATGCGGTCCGTATGTGTGACGGATCCCCTGCGCAGCTTACCTGCGCCGTATCGGAGGACGGCATTCAATTCATAAAGAGCCATGAGGTTTTTGCCCTGCAGCCCCCTTACGACGGGGCGTCGGCCCGGGATCCAAAGGTGATCCGGGATGAGCAGGGAACGTTTCATATGTTTGTAACAACCTCTCTCATAAAGGACGGGCAGAGCAGAGGCTGTCTTGCCCATCTGTTATCCTCCGATCTCATTACTTGGGAGACGGCGGAACCCCTTGTGGTGCTGGATATCAGCGACCAGCCGGAATGCAGTGATTATTTTAAACTCGGGGGATATTATTATCTGGTATACAGCAATTTCGGTACGGCCAGATACTTTTTTTCGCCGAACCCGTTCGGCCCATGGCAGGCCCCGGAGGATAATATCGTGATGGAACGTGCCTACCGCGTCCCCAAGGCGGCGGAATGGAAAGAGGGGCGGATCCTCTTTGCGGGTTTCTATGTGGATCCGGATGTTGACTATGGCGGAACGGTGCGTTTTTATGAGGCGAAGGCACGCAAAGACGGTTCCCTGCGTTTCCTTCCGGTGCCGGAGATGGAGGAAGGCTGTTGACGGATTATCCTTATGTCCGGGCAGGTAAAAAAATAAAAAGGGTTGACCCTCCAGTTACTGGAGGGTTTATTCTTTGTCCATATTCTTATATCTACGGGAGAGAACTACATATGAAACGGACAGAGAATAACCTGACAAAAGGGAATGTGATCCGGGTACTGTTTACCTTTGCCGTACCCTTTATCGCGGCAAATATCATACAGGCCCTGTATGGAGCTGTTGATTTGTTTGTCATCGGCAGATACTGCAGCCCGGAAAGCGTGGCGGCGGTTTCTACAGGAACACAGGTAACACAGATCATCACGAGCCTGATTACAGGGCTGACACTGGGAAGTACAATTCTGGTTGGTAAATATACGGGGATGGAAGCGGAGGAGGAAGTTAAGAAAACGATAGGGACCACCCTCACCGTATTTGCTATAGCAGCGGCTCTTCTTACGGTGCTGATGCTTCTGTTTACGGATCAGATCCTGCTTCTGCTCAAAACCCCGGAGGCCTCCTTTGAACTGGCGGGAACCTACGTGCGCATCTGCTGCTGCGGGATCCTGTTCATCTGCGGCTATAATGCAATCAGTGCCATTCTGCGGGGATACGGGGATTCCCGCAGGCCGATGCTCTTTATTGCGCTTTCCTGTATCCTGAATATTGCGGGGGATTTCATCCTGGTAAAGGGAGCAGGCCTGGGGGTGGCAGGTGTCGCTTTGGCTACCATCGGATCCCAGGCGGTAAGTATGATAACGGCAATCATCTATCTGAACCGCAGGCGTTTTATCTTCACCTTCCGGCTGGAGAATTTCCGGATTGATCCGGGAAAGGTAAGAGAACTTGCCTGGGTGGGAATCCCCATTTCCCTGCAGGAATGTATGGTGCGGTTTTCCTTTCTGTATCTGACCAGCGTAACGAACAGGCTTGGGATCTATGCGGCTTCCGCAGTGGGCATTGCCAGCAAATATGATGTATTTGCCATGCTGCCCGCGACCTCTGTCGCCAATGCGCTGGCAGCGGTTACGGCACAGAATTACGGAGCCGGGAAACCGGAACGCGCCAGAAAAAGCCTGTTCGCAGGCCTCATTTTCGCTGCTGCGGCCTCCTCCCTTTTCTGGCTGTGGGCGCAGTTGTCTCCGCAGTCCATGATTGGTATATTTTCCGGAGACCCGGCCATCATTGAAGCAGGGATCCCCTTTTTTGTCACTTGCAGCTATGATTATATCGCCGTTAGCTTTGTTTTCTGCCTGAACGGGTATCTGAACGGGCGATCCAAAACCATATTTACCATGATAAGCTGCGGCTTCGGGGCACTGGCCCTGCGGATTCCCCTGATTCATCTGGTTTATACATACTGGCCCGGGGATCTCACCCGGATAGGGGCTATTGCGCCTGTGGTTTCCGGTTTTATGGCCTTTTACACCCTGATCTATGTAGGGATACAGTTTTATAAGGAAAGACAGCAGACAACAGAGAACGCTGTACGGGCCGATGTATTATAAACGGGTTTCCAAAACAGGAAACGCCATTGCAGAAATATTTGCAATGGCGTTTCTTATCCTATATAATTAGCTTTAAAATGTGCGGCCTCCTCCGGAAATAACGCCGCTTATCCCGCCTTTTATTTCAGGAACAGCTCAATAACGGGTACCAGGCTGTGGGGCTTCACCGGAGGAAGGTAGAGAATGAGATCATCATTTTTCTTTTCTTCATCCTGTGCGGAAAAATGGTCAATGGCACCTTCGGTGAACAGGATTTCGCTTCCGTCATGAAGGAACTGTACATATTCCACCTTTCCCGCCAAACCTGGCAGACACAGATGGGCGAAGGGATAGGCGAACAGATGGAGATACAGTCGGCTTCCGTCCTCGCTCTGGGTATAACGGCAGTCGGCAGGAGCGGTAAATTCCGGTTCCGCCATGGTGCAGCCGTAAATGGAGCGGCTGTTATATTTCATCCAGTCCGCATAGACCTTCAGAGCTTCCTCCGCGCGGTAATCCAGATAACCTCTGGAGGTGGGGCCTACATTCATCAGCAGGTTGCCGCCGCAGGATACCGTATTGATCAGCATACGGAGAAGCATTTCCGGTGTTTTCCAGGTCTGCTCATCACGGTAATAGCCCCAGGAGCCGGAAAAGGTCTGGCAGGCTTCCCAGGTAACCAGTTCACCGGTTTCCTTGTGGGTGATCCAGCCGGTGGGCTGATACTGTTCCGGAGTCCAGAGATCCTGTTCGATATCCGTACGGTTATCGATGATAATATCCGGCTGGAGGGATCGTGCCGTAGCAAGGAGTTTTTCGGCTTCCCAGTCCTCTTTTCCTTTCCCCTTCATCCAGGAACAGGGGCCTTCCCCATCCCTGCCGTCGTAGGAAAAATCAAACCAGAGGACATCGATTTTTCCGTAGTTGGTAAGCAGCTCGGTAACCTGGTTCCTCATGTATTCCGCATATTTCTGCATGTCCCGTCCCTGGTTTAGTTCCAGGGCGTCCGCATCGTCTCTGCGGGGATGCAGGACATCAATGGGAAAATCCGGATGATGCCAGTCGATGAGAGAGTAATAGAACCCGATGTGCAGTCCCTCCGCGCGGAAAGCATCTACATATTCCCGGATTAAATCCTTTCCGCAGGGAGTATTGGTGGATTTATAATCCGTATATTTGCTGTCGAACAGGCAGAAGCCTTCATGGTGTTTAGTGGTCATAACCACATATTTCATGCCGGCGGCTTTCGCCTGTTTTGCCCATTCCTTCGGGTCATAAAGATCCGGGTTAAAATGTTTGAAATAGAGATCGTAATGCTCTTCGGAGATTTTTTCATTGGTTTTCACCCATTCATGACGTGCGGGCATCGCATAAAGCCCGAAATGAATGAACATACCAAACCGGTCATGGGTGAACCAGCTGGTGTCTCCGGGGGTTTTGCGGGTAACATAGCTTGACATATTTCCTCCGTTCTGCCGTAACTGCGGCACATCTTTATTTTTACCTGCCTTATTGCCGGCGGCCAAGATGTATGATGGGTATATTGTAGTTAATAATGGAGCGGGAGAACATGTCAAAAACGGGAAAAAATATGGAGTTTTCAGCATGATTTATTCAACGAACCGAAAGCCTGTAAAGCTGTGGAAAAAGCTCAGCCTGGAAGTGGCGGATTCCGGCTTTGCGAAGGCGGACACTACCTGGAATATGAAAAATGTGTGTTCCCCTTATTCCAGGATTTATTACATTCCGGAGGGAGAAGGGACGGTTATCCTGCAGGGACGGGAAATTCCGTTACGGAAAGGGCATATATACCTGATTCCGGCGGGGCTTTTATATGATTACCGGTGTGACGAATACATGGAACAGCTGTACTTCCATGTAAATATCACCATGCCTAACGGGATGGATTTATTTTACGGCTGCGGGGAGATATTTGAGAAAGGTGCGCCTTTTGGGCGGCAGGAAAAGGCGGTGAAGCTTTACTGGTCCTCCCATATGGAGGATGCCTTCCGTCTCCGGGGGATGCTTTGGGAGGAACTGGGGGATTTTATAAAAATGGCAGGGATCCAGGAGGAAGGAATGAAATGTTATTCAGAAATGGTGGATCAGGTTTTTGCGCTGGCCCAGAAACCGGTGAGCGCCAGAAATCATGTGCGTTCCCTGGCCGCCAGCCTTCATGTATCGGAAAGCACGCTTTCCAAACGGTTCCGCGGGGAAACCGGGATGACTCCCGGCATTTATCTGGAACAGCTTATGCTCCAGAAGGCCTGCCGGCTGCTGATACATAGTGACAAAACAATGGCGCAGATTGCGGAGGAACTGGAATTTTCCGATCAGTTTTATTTCGCCAAATTTTTTAAGCGGCTGATGCATATGCCGCCGAGTGCTTATCGGAGACAGATGAGAGAAAACGAAAGAGACGGATTGGAGAACAGACATGGTACAGACAATTTTTGAACTGCTTTGGTATTTTTTTATTTATTCATTTATAGGCTGGTGTGCGGAAATCGCTTATGCTGCAATAAAGCACAGGAAATTTATGAACCGTGGATTTCTGAACGGCCCCCTCTGCCCGGTTTACGGCGTGGGTATGGTGCTGATCCTTCTTTTTTTCGGATCCCTGAAAGGAAATTTTGTTTTCCTGGCGCTGGGCTGTTCGGTAATGGCGGCTGTGGTGGAATTTTTTACCGGCGCTCTCATGGAAAAGGTATTCCGGTGCAAATGGTGGGATTACTCCGGCTATAAGCATAATATAGGCGGATACATATGCCCGCAGTTTTCCCTGCTTTGGGGAATCGGGGCGGCACTTATCATTACCTTTCTCCACCCTTTTTTCGCCCCGCTCATCGGGATGATTCCTTCTCTGCTCGTAAAGATTACGGCCGTTGTGCTGCTCGTGGCAGCGGCGGCGGATTTTGTCTCCGTAACAGGCGCCATCCTGCAGATGGAGCGGACTGCGCGCATTGATGAGATTGCGGCGGGAATGCAGGAGGTTTCCAACCGGCTGGGCAATGCGATTTTCAACGGGATCCGGAAACGTATGACAAAGGCTTTTCCCAATCTGGAGAAGGAAGGGGAGAATGCGCTGGCGGAGGCGTTTCGCAGGAAGGAACGGGTAAAAAGCCTGGTATTCGCGCAAGGATGCAGCTTCCACAAGCTGGTCTGGCTGTTCTTTATCGGCGCGTTTCTGGGGGATATCACGGAAACCATATTCTGCCGCGTAACGGCGGGAGTCTGGATGAGCCGAAGCAGTGTAATATATGGTCCCTTCAGCATCGTCTGGGGAATCGGCGTGGTGGTGCTCACCATGATGCTTCATAAATACAGGGATAAGGATGACCGCTATCTCTTTATATTCGGAACCGTGGTGGGCGGAGCCTATGAATATGCATGCAGCGTTTTCACCGAAATGGTTTTCGGTACGGTTTTCTGGGATTACAGCAAAATCCCTTTTAACCTGGGAGGACGGATTAACCTGCTTTACTGTTTTTTCTGGGGGCTTGCCTCTGTGCTGTGGATTAAAAACGTATATCCGTTCCTTTCCCGATGGATTGAAAAAATCCCCAAAAAAGCCGGAACGGTAATTAGCTGGCTCTTTCTCCTGTTCATGACGGTGAATATCGTATTGTCGGGGATGGCACTGGGCCGCTACAGTGACAGGTATGCGGGAAAACCTGCGGCAAACAGCGTGGAAAGCTTTCTGGATTCCCACTATCCGGATGAACGGATGGAGCGTGTATATCCCAATGCCATCATTAAGGAATAGCGGTCTTAAGGCTGGCTGTTAAAAAATTTCATCCCGGAACAAAGCTGCATCAATCTACCAACATAAATACATCCTCAGCCACACATACTAAACGTGTCGGAGGATGTATTTTTTTATGGAAAAAAGGGATTGTGCGGCAATTTCACATACCAGCCGCACGGACTGTAAAAATACGTACCGAACCTTATTTTATGCATCAGAAAGGAGTTTTATTATGGATAAAAACGGTAATCATCTTGCTATTGCAAGTGTTCCCTGCCAGAAATGGAAATCCACCTATGAACCGGAGGCCGCCCTGAAGAAGGGGACCATCTTCCCGGAATTAAACATGCCTTTTTTCAAGGCGGATGATGGGGACGAAATCCCATCCGCCAAAAGGAATACGCAGGAAGCTGACACAAAGCAGCAGGAGAGGGAAGCTCTTCTGACGAAAATTAACGAAGCCGGCTTTATGGTAAATGATCTCACACTGTATCTGGATACCCATGAAACGGAGGAAGAGGCGCTCCGTATGTTTGAAGAGTATGCCAACCGGAAAGTAATGCTGATGAAAGAATTCGCAGAAAAATTTTATCCCCTGTCACAAAACTGTATGGTCCTGTGCGGTAAGGCGGCAACGGATACCGCGCACGGAGGATCCCCCCTGAATACAGCAAAAACATTCAGCTGGACGGATGGCCCGGCACCTTGGGAAGGAGCGTGTATATAAATGTGGGTATATGAAAAAAGATTGCAATTCCCGGTAAAAATCACAAAAACCTGTCCGAAAACGGCACAGATGATTATAAGCCAGTACGGCGGACCGGACGGTGAGCTGTCCGCATCCATGCGGTATCTTGCCCAGCGTTATTCCATGCCGGTCAAGGAAGTGGGCGGGCTGCTGACAGACATCGGGACCGAGGAACTGGCGCATATGGAGATTATCTGCTCCATGGTTTACCAGCTGACAAAGCATCTGACAATCGAACAGGCTAAGGAAGCGGGATTCGATGCTTATTATATCGATCATACCACAGCGCTCTGGCCCCAGGCTGCGGCGGGCCTGCCTTTTACTGCGATTGAATTCCAGTCCAAGGGAGATGCCATAGCGGATCTGACGGAGGATTTGGCTGCGGAACAGAAGGCGAGGACCGTATATGATAATCTGCTCCGTATGATCACGGATCCGGAGGTCAGGGAGCCTCTTAAATTTTTGCGTACCAGGGAAATTGTCCACTTCCAGAGATTCGGTGAAGCGCTGGAAAAGACAAAGGATAAACTGGATTCCAATAACTTCTATTATTACAATCCGGAATTTGATAAGGAAATGAAGGATACTAACAAGTCATAACAGTTCAGACAGGTCTGAACAATGGATTACTGCATCCGGCTGCTGGAACCGCTGTGTGGGAGCCGGATGCCGCCCGCATCCATGTTTTCTTCCGGTCTGCGCATTTCCTGCGCAGACCTTTCCGCGGGCCGCATAGACCTTTTCGTCCATCCGGCCTTGAAACGCTTCTTCGGGCATGGTATAATTGCCCGAAGAAAATCAGGGCTGCCGGAGCGGTTCCGGTATACCGAACCAGGAGGATACATATGGTACCAAGTCTTGCGAGAATGTCGGTTATTATCAAATCCCGGCATGAAACCTCCGTTATGACGGGAAATTATGAGATGGCTTATATTTGCGGCCTGCTGTGTAAGCTTACGGGAACGGCGCCTCCACCCCTGGAGTCACCCGCCCGGCTTCAGGAAGCCATGATGAACAGTCTGGAACAATACCAGACGGAGGACGACAGGGAAAAAAATATCATTAAAATGCTCAAATACTACAAGCCGGACGGCCTGCTTGACGATCAGGTCAGGGAGCTGTACAGGATGGGACTGGAAGAAAGAACCCCCTGGAAGAGATAAAAAGACAGGAGAGAACCATGGCGAAGAAAAAAATTATGCTGCTGACCACAGGGGGGACCATCGCTTCCCACAAAACGGAGCACGGGCTTGCGCCGGCGCTCACGGCGGAGGAAATCCTGGAATTCCTTCCATCCATGGACGGTATCTGCCATCTGGAGGCCAGAAACCTTTTCAGTATTGACAGCACCAATATGACATGCAGCCACTGGATGCAGCTTGCGGGAGCCATTGAGGAAAGCTATCCTTATTTTGACGGCTTTGTCGTCCTGCACGGAACGGATACCATGGCTTATACGGCAGCCGCCCTTTCCTACCTGATCCAGAATTCCCCCAAGCCCATTGTACTCACCGGTTCCCAAAGACCTCTGGAAATGGAAATATCGGATGCCAGAATGAATCTGCGGGACAGTATTGTCTACGCGCTGGATGAGCAGTCCAGCGGTGTCAGCCTGGTGTTCGGCGGTAAGGTAATAGCGGGTACCAGGGCGAAAAAGGTAAAGACCATGAGCTATAATGCCTTTGCCAGCATCAATTACCCGGAACTGGCGGTAATGCGTGATGATCATCTGGTACGTTATATTGAGCCGAAGCCTTTTCCGGAGAAGCTTATCTTTTCCCACGGACTGAATGACCGGGTATTTCTGCTGAAGCTGACCCCGGGAATGTCTCCGCTGATCCTGAAGGATATCTTTGCCCAATATGACGGTATCATTGTGGAAAGCTTTGGAGTGGGAGGAATTCCGGACAGCCTTCTGCAGGAATTCGTCCGGCTGATGCAGGTATATGGTACCGGCAAGGCCGTGGTGCTGACAACGCAGGTAACCTATGAAGGAAGTAACATCGGGGTTTATGAGGTGGGCAAGAGAGTGCAGGAACAGTTTCATCTCCTGGAGGCTTACGATATGAACCTTGAGGCGGTCTTTACTAAACTGATGTGGATCCTGGGCCGCAAACCGGCAGACTTTGAAGAGGTAAAGGCCCTGTTTTATAAAACGGTCAATTATGATTTTTTTATGTGAATATTTTCCAATTGTCTTTCATATACTTCTTAGTAAGAATAAGAAATAACAGGAGGACAACCATGCCGAGAGGAAGGAAAAACAAATCTCTGGATGAAAGAATCCAGGATACGCAGCAGAGTATTTATAATCTGGAGGTAAGGACCCAGGAGCTTTATGAGGAATTGGAAGAGCTTCTGAAGCAGAAGAAAAATGAAGAGCTTGAGAAATTGTCGGAAGCCCTGGAAGAAGCCGGCGTTTCCGTGGATGAGGTGCTTGCCCAGCTGAAAACAGATGTGCAGGAAAACATTGCCTGAAGCAGTTGAGATGCATAAAATAAGAAGAAGAGCAGGATTGGCCTTGCGGCATGCAGACCTTCCTGTTCTTTTTTTATAAAAATTTTAGAATTGATCTTCCTGAAAAGAAAAGAAAGAATTGCGTGACAGCCGGTTACGCCATATAATAGAAATAGCGCACTAAGAAGGGAGGAACGAAAATGAGTGTATTAGGTAATCTTTTATGGTTTCTTTGCGGTGGTTTTTTCAGTGCACTGGGCTGGTTTCTGGCCGGTGTTTTATGGAGCATTACGATTATAGGGCTGCCCATAGGAAAACAGTGCTTTAAGTTCGCAGCTGTGGCGGCATGGCCCTTTGGAAAAGAAATTGTTTACGGAGGAGGCGCCGGTTCGCTGATTCTGAACATCTTCTGGATGATCCTCACGGGTATCCCCATGGCTCTTGAATCGCTGTTGCTGGGTATTTTGCTGTGCATCACCATTATTGGAATACCGTTTGGCCTGCAGCATTTTAAACTGGCTAAACTGGCATTGATGCCCTTTGGCTCACAGATAATATATACATAGGAATGAGGGGATTTTGATGGGACTTCAAAAGAGTGAACAGGAAACAAAAAAGAAATGCAGTCTGGCGGCGCTGTTTGCGCCAACCGATATGACGGAGGGCTCACCCGGCAAACGGATTGTGGCCTTTGCCATACCCATGCTGATCGGCAATATCGCCCAGCAGCTGTATAATACGGTGGACAGTATTGTGGTAGGACGTTATGTGGGAGATAATGCCCTTGCCGCCGTGGGGAGTGCAAGCCCTATCCTGAATCTGCTGCTGGTGCTGTTTGTGGGCATATCTGTGGGAGCCAGTATCATGGTATCCCAGTATTTTGGAGCAAAACAGAGGGAAGAACTGTCCGGCTCCATCGGATGCAGCATCACACTGACGGCTATTTCTTCGGTAATTATTATGATAGTGGCGCCGTTGGTGGTAAGGCCGCTGCTGCGGCTTCTGAATACGCCGGAAAGCATTATGGACTGGTGCGCTTCCTATCTGATTATCCTTTTTGTGGGAATTGCCGGAATGGCTTATTATAACATTCTGAGCGGTATTCTCCGGGGGTTGGGGGATTCCGTTTCCGCGCTGGTTTATCTGCTCGTTGCGACGGTGCTGAACATCGGGCTGGATATCCTGTTTGTGGCGGTTTTCCAGATGGGAGTTGCGGGTGTTGCGCTTGCCACTGCGATTGCGCAGGCAGTATCGGCTATCATGTGCTTTTTCAAGCTGGCAAATATGAAGGATATTTTTGACCTGAAGCTGCATTATCTGAAGCCGGAAAAAAAGCATTCAGCCGATATGATACGTCTTGGCCTGCCCTCCGGCTTTACGCAGGCGGTTTTCTCCATGGCGATGATCGTTGTCCAGTCCCTGACCAACAGTTTCGGGGAAATGTTAATTGCAGCCAATGTCATCATCATGCGTGTGGACGGTTTTGCGATGATGCCTAACTTTTCCTTTGGTACGGCAATGACAACATTTGCGGGACAGAATGTGGGAGCCAGGAAATATACACGAGTGGAAAGCGGAGCCAAAGAAGGAACGATTATTTCCGCCGCCATATCCGCCACGATTACGGCGCTGATATTAATTTTCGGCAAATATCTGATGGGCATTTTTACGGAGACAAAGGAACTGGTGGAGCTGAGTATGCACCTCATGCGGATTCTGGCTGTGGGATATATCGCCATGGCTGTGACACAGTGTCTTTCCGGCGTTATGAGAGGGGCGGGAGATACCATGACGCCCATGTGGATTTCCCTGATTACGACCGTGGCCATCCGGGTACCCCTGGCTTATGGGATCGCCTGGTTTACCAGAACGCCGGAGCTTCCCAACGGAAGAAATGAGTGTGTGTTTATTTCCCTTTTATGCTCGTGGGTACTGGGCGCCCTGATTACCTACCTTTTCTATAGGAAGGGTACCTGGAAAAAGAAAGCGCTGGATAATTGACACGGCAAACAGATTCGATCAAAAACTGCTGCTTCTAAATCAGAAGCAGCAGTTTTTTAATCCCTTGTTTCGTTTACGCGTATCCGATTATTCATCCTCGGCTTCCGTATTTTTAGGCTTGGGAGCCATGTATGTGGAATTTCCCACATATTCCGTACTCACTTCCTGGCCGTCCTGATACGTGGTAAAATACGTTTTCGCGGAAAGGCTTCCTGTTTTCTTTGCCCAAAGCTTGAAGCTGCGGCCGTTTAAATCATGCTCCCATACCAGCACATTGATGGTGAGCTTCTTGCCTTCCGTATAAGCCTGCAGAATAACCGGCGCGGAATAATTGTTGCGGAACCGTAAATCCTTGGAGCCGGCAGAGATAGCCGCATCCAGTCCCAGAGGCAGATAATGTACAGGCATGCTGTGGGGATGACGCTCCAGAACCACTAGGCCGGCATTCTTTACTGCATTGTAGGTTGTGGAGGATACCTGGCAGATGCCTCCGCCGATAGCCATGACTGTTTCTCCGTTCAGATAAGCGCCTGCTTCCCGGTAGCCGTTGGCTGAGGTTCGGGGCTGGATGGCGGTGCTCACGGAGACTTCCTGCCCGGGCATAATAATCATATTGTTCAGATGACCGGCCGCTACCTTAATATTATTGATACGGTTGGAGGAGCTTGTGGAAAAGCTTGTGGTACAGCTTCCTGCCAGCACGAAGTCCGGACTGTAGGTCAGAACCCCTTCATTCACAATAGAAGTAAGGTAACCGGAGGTAAGCTCCAGAGTTATCGTCTGTGGGGTGCCCGCCGCAAACTGCTGCTGCAGCGTTGTAAGCAGCCAGTTTTTTACATTGGCATTGAGCTGGTAATAGGTTTGTCCGGAATTATAGATGTAGCTTCCCGTGCCCGTATCAAAGATGGGGCTGTCGCTTTGAAATACCTGTGTTTTCAGCTGCTCGTTAATGGCATTGAGAAATACGTCGATAACGGCTGTTTCGCCCAGAACGCACTGGGGGATCCCGGTATCATTGGAGAGAAAAACCGGATAGTCCTTCATGGTATTGATTCCCATGGCCCATACCTGGCCGTTCATGGTGAGGATAATGTTCTGGTTCAGCCATTGTGCATCAATATAGCGGCTGTCGGATATCGTAGTTGTAATACCTCCTGCCGGAGGCGCTTCTGCGGCGGCTGCCTGAATGGGCAGAGCGGCGGCAGCGGAGACCGGAGCGGCAAGAAGCAAACATATCAGTAGTAATGGTTTCCATTGTAATTTTGTCATATCTGAATACCGTCCTTTCGAAAATACACCAATTCTCTAGGAATTAGTCTTTAATAGAATATCATATATCCATAAGTTTTCCAACCGGAAAAACAGATTTTATAAAAATATGGAAATGCAGAAAGGAAAAGGGTATGATAGAAAGGCATAAACAATTGGTTAGGGAGGCTTCTATGTATAAGATTCTGCTCGTGGAGGATGACAGTACAATAACGGCGGTTTTGAAACGCACTCTGGAAAAATGGGGATATGAGGCGGAGGCTGTTTCCGACTTCGGTCATGTGGAAGAAGAATTTATCCGTTATTCGCCGGATTTGGTTCTGCTTGATATATCCCTGCCCTTTTTTGACGGCTATTATTGGTGCCGGGAATTCCGTAAAACAAGCCAGGTGCCGATTATCTTTATCTCCTCGGCTTCCGATGACATGAATCTGGTCATGGCAGTAAACATGGGGGCGGATGATTTCCTTTCCAAACCCTTTAAGCTGGAAGTGGTGCTTGCGAAAATACAGGCGCTGCTCCGCCGGGCCTATACCTTCGGTACCCGGAAGGATGTACTGCGTGCAGGGGATGCCACCCTTTCCCTTCACGATGCGGTGCTTGACTATCGGGGCAGGAAACTGGAGCTGACTAAAAATGAATTCCGGATACTGAGCCTTTTGATGGAAAAAAGAGGCACTGTCGTCTCAAGGGATGAAATGATAAGGAATCTGTGGGAAAATGAATCCTTTATCGACGATAATACCCTGACGGTAAATGTGACAAGACTGCGGAAAAAGCTGGAGGAAATAGGGCTTACGGATTATATCCGGACCAAAAAGGGGCTTGGCTATCTCCTTCCGGAGAAAACAGAGGGAGAATAGGCGGATGGGAAAAGAAAGAAAATATGGACGGGAATATCTGCGGGAACGCAAGGGGCTTCTGTTTTATCTGTTTGTGTACCTGTTCCTTCTGTTCGTCTGGTGGCTGTACGGTCTGCCCTGGCAGCCGATGGCATATTTGTTCTTGCTGCTTACGGTTTTGGCTGTGCTGCAGCTTATGTATAGCTTCCGGAAGTACCGGAACAGGAGAAGGCTTCTGGAGCTGTATAGAAAGCAGGCGGCAGAAGGCATTTTTACGGCGGAGGAAGAGCCGGAAGGCCTTGAGGGGGACTGGTATGCGTTCGCCAGGGCATGGTATGGGGAATATGAGCGGCAGAAAGAAGAAAACCGCAGGGAAAGAGAGAGAAGCGGCAGGTATTATACCCTTTGGTCCCACCAGATAAAGACACCGATTGCGGCCATGCATCTGCTTCTTCAGGAGGAAAAGAAGGATCTGCTTTCTCTGGAACAGGAGCTGCGGAAGGCAGAGCAGTACGTGGATATGGCGCTGCAATACCAGCGTCTGGACCGGACAGGCAGAGATCTGGTCTTAAAGGAGTATTCCCTGGATATGCTGGTAAAAAAGGCGGTAAAAAATATGGCCTCCGTTTTTATCTATAACAAAATAGGAATTCAGATCGATGAAATGGCCGGAGGTGTGCTGACAGACGAAAAATGGTTTTTATTTGTGCTGGAGCAGGTGCTGGGCAATGCGGTAAAATATACGGCCGGCAGGAAACACGGGGAAATCAGGATATACAAGAGGGATACGGATAACGGGCCGGCTCTTGTGGTGGAAGATAATGGGATAGGAATCCGCGCAGAGGATATTCCCAGAGTGTTTGAATGGGGGTATACCGGATTTAACGGAAGACAGGAAAAGCGCTCTACGGGAATCGGTCTCTTCCTGTGCCGCCAGGCGATGGATATGCTGGGCCAGTCCATAGCCATTGAAGCCGGGGAAGGGAAGGGGACCCGGGTGATACTGGGCATTTCCCGGAAGAAAATGGAAATGGAATAGAGTTGACATTCCGGGAACGCGTGCATATAATATATGACAATACTCTTTGCACTGCATACAAATCTACAGTACAAACTGAGCAGGCTGTGTGTTCTGCCGGCATTCGTTGCGGCCGGGGAGGATCCATGGATAGCCGGGCCGTCGTAATGGCAGCAGATGGAATAAGCATCTGTGGGACAGTATTTTTTCTGTCCCCCAGGTGCTTTTTTATACCCTGGCGGGCAGACAAATGCAAATCTTGTATGTGTCATAGAGTTATCTTACAAATCAGGAGGTAACTTTTATGGAACAGAATCTCAGAAAAAACAAGGAAATAACCGGTGATACGCAGTTAGCCATGCGGGTGTCCGTAATCAGTGTGGCCATCAATCTGTTGTTATCTTTACTGAAGCTGGCTGCGGGACTGATCGCAAAATCAGGGGCCATGGTGTCCGATGCCGTCCATTCCGCTTCCGATGTATTCAGCACCTTCATAGTAATGATCGGGGTTGTCATATCCGGCAGACAATCGGATTCCGGACATCCATACGGGCATGAGCGTATGGAATGTGTGGCATCCATCGTGCTGGCGGTCATCCTGGCGGCTACGGGAATCGGAATCGGCGCAGCGGGAATCGAAAAAATAACACCGGGAGGTACCGGCACGATCCTGGTCCCCGGACAACTGGCCCTGGCGGCAGCCGTCTTATCCATCCTTGTAAAGGAATGGATGTATTGGTTTACAAGGGCAGCAGCTAAAAAAATCAACTCCGGAGCCCTCATGGCCGATGCGTGGCACCACCGTTCGGATGCACTCTCCTCCGTTGGGGCATTCGCCGGTATCCTCGGCGCCAGGCTGGGTTTTCCCATCTTTGATCCGATAGCCAGTCTGCTGATCTGCCTGTTTATAGAAAAGGCGGCCCTGGATATATTCCGGGATGCGGCGGCCAAAATGGTTGACAAGGCGTGTCCGGAAGAGACGGCGGAAAAAATGAAGAAGGTGATAGAAGAGCAAGAAGGAGTGGAGCGGATCGATATGTTAAAAACAAGGCTGTTCGGTTCCAAAATATATGTGGATGTGGAAATATCCATGGACGGAACCCGGCCGCTGGAGGAGACACACCGGACGGCGGAGGCTGTCCA
Organism: Eisenbergiella sp. OF01-20; assembly: GCF_003478085.1. Taxonomy (NCBI): domain Bacteria; kingdom Bacillati; phylum Bacillota; class Clostridia; order Lachnospirales; family Lachnospiraceae; genus Eisenbergiella; species Eisenbergiella sp. OF01-20. Next base: position 565,651 of record NZ_QUES01000001.1, read on the forward strand.
CAGCGCCATAGAGATGGAATTCCCGGAGGTCAAACATTGTATGGTACATACCAATCCCATGTAACCGGCCGTATCTTACAGGAATGTAAGGTTTCCGGTGAAAATGTAAGGCAGATCGATGGAATCCTTCTTTTTGTATCCTTATAATAAAAGGCGTAACCAAAGTCAATAAGGCAGAATGGAGGATAAGATGGCACTGTTGGAAGTTAATCATCTGAAAAAAATATATACCACACGGTTCGGCGGAGCAAAGGTGGAAGCCCTTGCGGATGTGGAATTTTCCGTGGAAAAGGGCGAGTATGTGGCAATTATGGGAGAGTCGGGTTCCGGAAAAACCACCCTTCTGAATATCCTTGCGGCCCTGGACCGGCCTACAGGCGGAAAGGTACTGCTTGATGGAACAGATATGTCGGCAGTACCTGACAGCCGTATGGCAGCTTACCGGAGGGACAACCTGGGGTTCGTATTCCAGGATTTTAATCTGCTGGATACCTTTTCCCTCAAGGATAATATTTTCCTGCCCATGGTACTGGCCAGAAAAGATTATAAAGAGATGGAAGAGAGGCTGAAGCCGCTGGCGCGGAAGCTGGAAATCGGGGAACTGTTGGAGAAATACCCTTATGAAGTGTCCGGAGGACAGAAACAGCGGGCGGCTGTAGCCAGAGCCTTAATCACCAGGCCGCAGATTCTTCTCGCCGATGAGCCTACCGGGGCCCTTGACTCCCGGGCCGCAGACGGCCTGCTTGGGATGTTTGAGGAAATTAATAAAAGCGGGCAGACGGTCTTTATGGTGACCCACAGCATCCGGGCGGCGAGTCATGCGGGCCGTGTTCTTTTTATCAAGGACGGAATAATATTCCACCAGCTCTACCGGGGGGATGGTTCCAACGAAGAGATGTACCAGAAAATATCCGATACCCTAACCGTTCTGGCCACAGGCAGAGAGGAGGCGTGAGATGAATACCATGCATAACCTTCTGTTTTATCCCCGTCTGGCCGGAACAAATGTGAAAAAGAACAGCAGCATCTATTATCCGTATCTGTTTGCCGGAAGTCTGATGGCCGGACTTCTTTACGTACTCAATTCCGTAGCCGACATGGTGGCGGACAGCGGAATGGAGGGCGGGGATATCATGCATATGCTTGTCCGCATCTGTTTTTTTATCTGCATCCTGTTTGTCTTTATCATATTATTTTATATTAACAGTTTTATTATGAAACGCAGAAAAAAGGAGTTCGGCCTGTTCTGTATTCTGGGGATGGAAAAAAAGCATCTGGCTTTTGTCCTGTTCTGGGAGGTATTCCTGGGCATGCTGATAAGCCTTCTGGCCGGTATTGGGGGAGGCGCCCTGTTCAGTCAGCTGATGTTCCTGCTCCTGCTGAAATTTGCGGGGCTGCCCGGAAGGCTCACGTTCCGGATCCCCGTTCAGGCAGTAGGGGAAACCTGTCTGATTTATCTCATTTGTTTCAGTTTTGTCCTTGTTTATGATATTTACAGCGTGTTCAGAGCGAATCCCACCGAGCTTTTAAGGAGCAGCCGGGAAGGGGAACGGGAACCGAAAACCAGATGGTTCCTTGCCCTTATCGGGGCTGCTTCATTGGGGGCAGGTTATGTGAAGGCGCTGACAACCTATACGGCATCCGATGCGCTCATGGCTTTTTTCCCGGCTGTTATTCTTGTCATTATCGGCACCTATTGTCTGTTCCAGGCAGGCAGCATCGCTTTGCTGAAAACGTTACGGAAAAAGAAATCCTTTTATTACAGGCCGGAAAATTTCGTTTCGGTTTCAGGAATGATTTACCGGATGAAGCAGAATGCCGCCGGGCTGGCAAGTATCTGTATTCTGTCCACAGCGGTTCTGGTAACCCTTTCCAGCTGCCTGAGCTTATACGCAGGGGAAGAAGATATGCTGAAGAACCAGTTCCCCAGGGAAATCAATCTGTATGCCGAACTGCCGGAGCTTACAGAGGGAGGCGGTTCTGGGGAAAGCACCGTCCCTGGTGCCATGAAGGAGGCTGCGGAGGCTCTATCCGTATCCGCGGGCTGTACGGCAAAGAAGCAGATGGAGTTATACCTGCTGTCCTTTGGCGCATCTTATATGAATAACCGCTTCAGCACCGCCTTTGGGGACAACGGAAGAACAAGTATGGTATCCATCCTGCCGTTGGACGACTATAACCGCCTTTATGATCAAACCCGTGTACTGGAGGAAGGGGAGGTACTGTATCTTACCACAGGAGAACCCTTGTCAGGGGAAGTGGAGATCTGCGGTGAAAAATACCGGATACGGGAACAGCTGAAAGAGGAACCGTTCAGGGAATCGGACATTACACAGTTCCTGGGCTTTGGTTCGGCGGCGGAACTGCACGTATTCATTGTCCCCGGCTTGCAGGACATGGGCAGACTGTCCGCCGCCAGCAATGCGCAAGCCCAGGAAGGGAGATTTCCCGCCTACATCTATTATAATTTGTTTTTTGATTTGGAAGGAGGGGAGGAGGCGGTGACGGCCTTCGAAAGCCGTGCGGCAGCTGAAATTCCGGGGATTACCCGCATCTATGTGAGAAGCCAGGCCAGGGCGGAATTTTATGAACTCTATGGAAGCATTCTTTTTGTGGGGATCTTTTTCATCGCTTTGTTCCTGACGGCAACGGTACTCATTATTTATTATAAACAGATAACAGAAGGATACGATGACAGGGAACGCTTCCAAATCATGGAAAAAGTGGGGATGAGTGTAAAAGAAGTGAGGAAAACGATTACCAGACAGGTTCTCCTGATCTTTTTCCTTCCGTTGGGGATGTCGGTGATCCATATCGCCGTGGCTTTTCCCCAGCTGTGCAAAATGATGACGGTTTTCGGGATGACCAACATCGGCCTGTTTGCGGTATTTACCCTGCTTTCCGTATTCCTTTTCGCATTGGCCTACCTTCTGGTATATCGCCTTACGGCGAGAATTTATTTTAAAATCGTCCAGGCATGACACAGACGGTCATTTTTCTTCACACGCATGATAAGAAGTATCGTCCCGGCGGAATTCCAGAGGGGTTTTCCCATAGGTCTGCCGGAAGGCTTTTTTATAAAATATATTGCCTTTTCTCTTTAAATATGATAGTATGACTAACGCGGGTTAGTTTAGCCAAACCAAATACTGGTAATATATGCCGGACGGTAAAATAGAAAGGGTGTTGGTAAGGATGAGTAAGAGGAGAGAAAAAGGATTACTGATATGTTCAGCAATCATGCTGGCGGGTTTGCTGGGGGCGTGTGCCTCTTCTGCAGGTACACCGGATCCTTCGCAGGCAGAAGGTATGCGTACGGTGGAAACGGATAAGGGGCCGGTAGAAATTCCTGTGGATCCCCAAATCATTGTTTCCGATTATTATCTGGGCGAATTCCTGGCTGTGGATGTAAAGCCGGTAATCGCATCGCCTTATTCGCTGTCCAACCCTTTTCTGGAGGGACGGACGGAAGGGATCCAGGAACTGAATACAGTGAGCGCGGAAACGTCGCTGGAAATGATTGTTGAAAAAGAACCGGATTTAATTATTACGATTACGGAAGCCGATTATGAGAAATATTCAGAAATAGCACCTACGGTATACATCCGGGACGGCAAACGCAGCGATGAGGAACTATTCCGTTATATTGCCGATCTGACAGGAAGGGGTGAGGAAGCGGAAGCTTATCTTTCGGATTTTAACAAAAGGGTGACAGAGGTAAAAGATGAAATCCGGGAAATTGTTGGGGAACGCACCGTTTCTGTGGTGGAAGTATGGCCGCAGCAGATCTATACCATAGGCAGCCATTTTGCCAGGGGAGGCTCCATCCTGTATGATATGTGGGAATTAAAGGCGCCGGAGAAGGTACAGAAGGAAATGGTGGAGGGAGATACGGCCTATGAAGTGGTTTCCCTGGAGGCATTGCCTGAGTACACCGGTGACTTCATCCTGTATGGCGTTCTGGCGGATACGGACAGCTCCTTTTTGGAAGATTCCAAATTATGGAACAGTCTGGATGCTGTGAAGGAAGGCCGTGTGCTGCCTTATGAGCAGGTGGCGTTCATGCACAGGGACCCTATTACACGCAACGCCCAACTGGATATCTTTGTGGAATTTTTTAGAAGGTTTGGGGAACAAGGATGAAAGCGGGCGGGCACAGGAAAAGAATTTGGTTCCTGCTGGCGGGGAGCGCTGCAGTTATCATAGCCGCAGCGCTCTCTGTGCTGTACGGCAGTACCGGCATTCCTGCGAAGCAGGTATTGGAAGCCGTGCTTCATCCCGATATGGCAAACAGGCAGCATATCGTCATACAGGAACTGCGGATCCCGCGGACCCTGGGCTGTATGCTGGTGGGGGCTTCCTTCGCCTCCGCCGGGGCTATAATGCAGGGAGTGACCCGGAATCCGCTGGCGGATTCCGGTCTTTTGGGGATCAATGCCGGCGCTTCCTTTGCACTGGCACTTTGCCTTGCCTTTCTGCCGGGGCTGGGCTTTACGGGAGTGGTAGGTTTCTCCTTCCTGGGGGCTGCGGCAGCGATGACGGCTGTGTATGGACTGATGAGTCTGAAACGGAGGAAAACGGATCCGGTGCGGCTGGTGCTGGCAGGCAGCGCGGTCAGTATTTTTCTTTCTTCCCTCAGCCAGGGCGTATCGATCTTCTATAATATAGGCTATGATCTCACCTTTTGGACCGCAGGCGGAGTGGCGGGCATCCGCACCCGCCAGCTGCAGTTGGCCGGTCCGGTGATTCTGGCAGGGCTTTTGGCGGCTCTGGCGCTTTCCGGCCGGGTATCCATGCTCAGCCTGGGAGAGGATGCCGCCAGAGGTCTGGGATTACGGGTGGAACGTTCCCGGCTGCTCTGCCTCTTTGTGGTACTGCTGCTGGCCGGAGGTGCTGTCGCTTTGGCCGGTCCCGTCGCCTTTGTGGGATTGATGGTCCCTCATGTAGTCCGTTTTTTTGTGGGATCGGATTACCGCAGCATCATTCCCTGTACTATGGCAGCAGGCGCGTTTTTTATGCTTGCAGCAGATATCGTATCCCGTGTTGTGAATGCACCTGGTGAAACACCGATCGGTCTGGTATTCGCAGTCATCGGTGTGCCGTTCTTTATCTGGACGGCCCGAAAGGAGGGGAAAGCGTTTGACTGAATCCGGACGAAAACTGCGTACAGGCGCCGTTATGGGTATCCTTGCGGCACTGCTTGCCGTCGGAATATGGCTGGATATCAACGCAGGCTACAGACAGATAAGCCTGGAGGAACTCTGGCAGATAATAAGGGGAGAAGGGGTAAAAAGCCTTCGCTATACACTGCTGAACCTGCGGCTCCCCCGGGTGCTTACCAGCCTGCTGGTGGGAGTGGGGCTTTCGGTATCCGGCTGTGTCATACAGGGCGTATCCCGCAATGAAATGGCAGAACCGGGCATACTGGGCGTAAACGCGGGGGCGGGACTGTTTGTGGCCGCTTTCCTGGTCTTTTTCCCGCAAAGCGGCCTGAAACTTACCTTCCTTTTACCTGTTCTTGCTTTTGCCGGTTCCCTGGCGGCAGCCTTTCTGGATTACCGCCTGGCCCTGACCCGGCAGGGGCTGTCGCCGAAGCGGCTTTTATTGGTGGGAATCGCCATGTCCACGGCTCTTTCCAGCGTGACAACCATGCTGATGCTGCGTATGTCGGACAGGGAATATGCATTTGTACAAAACTGGCTGGCGGGAAATATCTGGGGGGCGTCCTGGCCTAATGTGCGCCTTCTTTCCGCCGGTCTGCTTGCATTGGTTCTCTTTGTATTCTATAAAAGCAGGACCCTGAATGTTCTGGCACTGGGACGGCAGACGGCCACAGGACTGGGTGCGGATGTACCCCGCCAGTCCGCGGTGCTTTTGGGGGCGGCCGTTGCCATGTCCAGCCTGTGCTGTGCGGTGGGCGGCGGACTGAGCTTTGTCGGACTGGTATGCCCCCATCTGGCCCGCCGCCTGGTGGGGCCGGATTACCGGGTGCTGCTTCCTGCAGCGGTGCTTTCCGGCGCGGTGCTGATGACCTTTTCCGATATCCTGTCCCGTACGCTTTTGTCCCCAAACGAAATACCGGTGGGGATTGTGGCGGCAGTGATCGGGGCGCCTTATTTCTTATACCTGCTGATTCAAACATAAAGGAGGAGAGTGGTATGGATGCTTTACTTACAGGGGAACGTATCTCGGTGGCTTACCAGCAGAATGTTATCATTCCGCCTATGGATGTGGAAATTCCCCGGGGATGCATCACGTCCATCATCGGGCCAAACGGATGCGGAAAATCCACTTTATTGAAAGCGTTGTCCCGGATGCTTCCCATCCGGAGCGGACAGGTGCTGCTGGACGGCGGCCTGATTGCCCGGATGCCTACGGCGGAGGTGGCTAAGCAGATGGCAATTCTGCCTCAGGGGCCGCAGGCCCCGGGAGGGCTGACGGTGGCCGAACTGGTGGCATATGGCAGATATCCCCATCAAAAGGGGTTCGGAAGACTCCGGAAGGAGGATCACGAGGCCATTGCGTGGGCGATACACATAACCGGAATGGAAGAATTTTCGGACAGGGATATTGATGCGCTGTCGGGCGGACAGCGGCAGCGTGCCTGGATTGCCATGGCTCTTGCGCAGGATACCCAGGTTATTCTGCTGGACGAACCCACCACCTATCTGGACATGGCCCATCAGCTGGAGGTGCTCAAGCTCCTGGAAGAGCTGAACCAATCCCAGGGAAAGACCATTGCGCTGGTAATTCATGATTTGAACCTGGCGGCCAGGTTCTCCCATCATATGATTGCCATGCGCGGGGGGAAAATCTGTTACGAAGGCTCGCCGGATGATATTATGACGCCCCGGGTTCTGGAGGAAGTATTTTCCCTGAAAGCCTGTATCACCAGGGATCCCTGGACGGATAAACCGGTGTGTATAACTTATGAGCTTCACGGAATAGAATCATAAAGGACAGATAAATAAAAACTGCATTCCGCACGGTATCCCTGGTATGGGCGCCGTGACCGGAATGCAGTTTTTTTATTCGGAAGCCTGTTCCATCTGCAGGTTTTTCTGGGCAGTGGACAGCATCAGCTTAATACGGTTCAGCTGGTTCACTTCGCTGGCACCGGGATCATAATCAATTGCCACAATATTGGACTTGGGATAACGCTTGCGCAGTTCCTTGATTACCCCTTTGCCCACCACGTGATTGGGCAGACAGCCAAAGGGCTGCGTACATACGATATTGTTGGTTCCCGTCTTGATCAGCTCCACCATTTCACCGGTAAGGAACCAGCCTTCACCGGTCTGGTTGCCGATGGAAACAATAGGGGCCGCATAGGAGGCGATATCGTCAATTTTGGCAGGCGCGTGGAAATGCCGGGATTTATCGAAAGCTTTGGCAGCCCCGGAACGAATCCACTGCATGGCCTTAATGCCTGCTTTTGCCGTAAAAGCCGATTTCTTGCTGGTGCCGAGATGTTCCGCTTTATAAAGCTGGTTGTAGAAGCAGTAAAACATAAAATCAAGCAAATCGGGCACCACGGCTTCCGCGCCCTCCGATTCCAGCAGATCCACCAGATGGTTATTGGCAGCAGGGGCGAATTTTACAAGGATTTCCCCGACAATACCTACCTTGGGCTTCTTTTCCTCCGTAATAGGAATGGCATCAAAATCTTCAATGATTTCCCTGCATAAACGGAAGAACGTATGAAAACCCGGATGTCTGGAACGCACGAAGGTCTTGCAGGTTTCCGCCCATTTGCGGTGGCAGGCATTGACACTGCCTTTTTCTTTCTCATAGGGACGCATCCGGTAAATGCAGCGCATAAAAATGTCGCCGAATACCGCCCCGTAAACACCCCGCAGCAAAACATCCAGATTGAGCGTAAAGCCCGGGTTGCTTTCGATCCCCGCCATATTTACGGAGATTACGGGAACCTGCTCCATTCCGGCCTTTGCCAGGGCGCGGCGGATGAATCCCACATAATTGGTGGCCCTGCAGCCGCCGCCGGTCTGGGACATAACCACGGCAACCTTGTTTAAATCATACTTGCCGGACAGGAGGGCGTCCATAATCTGGCCCACCACCAGCAGGGAGGGATAACAGGCGTCATTGTTTACATACTTCAGGCCGGTATCAATGGCATGGCGGTTATCATTGGGCAAAACCTCCACACGGTAGCCGCAGGCATTAAACGCCGCCTCAAGAAGTTCAAAATGGATAGGCGACATCTGGGGACATAAAATGGTATAATCCTTTCGCATTTCTTCCGTAAAGACCACCCTGTCCAGAGCGGTGGAAGCGATCGTGCGTTTTTCCTTTTTCTTTTCCTTCGCCTTAATGGCGGAAAGCAGGGAACGGATACGTATCCTGGCGGCTCCCAGGTTATTTACCTCATCGATTTTCAGACAGGTATAGATCTTGCCTGAACCGGAAAGGATATCATTTACCTGATCCGTGGTAACGGCGTCCAGGCCGCAGCCAAAGGAATTCAGCTGGATCAGGTTCAGGTCATCCCGTGTGCGGACAAACGCGGCGGCAGCATACAGTCTGGAATGATACATCCACTGATCCGACACAATCAGAGGCCGCTCCGGCTGTCCCAGATGGGAAATGGAATCCTCTGTAAGCACTGCCAGGCCGTAGGAGGTAATCAGTTCGGGTATCCCATGGTTGATTTCCGGATCCAGATGGTAGGGTCTGCCTGCAAGGACAATTCCATGCGTTCCGGTTTCTTCCAGAAACAAAAGTACCTCTTCCCCCTTCTTCTTGATATCTTCCCTGGAAGCGGTCATTTCCGCCCAGCCTTTTTCCGCCGCCCTGCGTATTTCCTGCTCCGGCAGTTCCGGGAATTCCTTCACCAATGCCCGGGCAGCCACCTCAAGGCTGGTAAAAGCCATGAAAGGATTGCGCAGAACCGCTTCCCCCCGTCCGATTTCATCCACATTGTTCTTGATGTTTTCCGAATAAGAGGTGACGATAGGACAGTTATAATGGTTGCTGGCATCCGGGGTTTCGTTCCTTTCATAAAAAAGCGCCGGATAGAAGATGAAGTCCACCCCCTGCTTAATCAGCCAGGACACATGGCCGTGGGCCAGCTTTGCCGGATAACACTCGGATTCGCTGGGGATGGATTCGATTCCCAGCTCATAAATATTATGGGTGGAGCTGGGGGAGAGGACCACCTGATATTTCAGCTCCGTGAAAAAAGTATACCAGAAGGGATAGTTCTCATACATGTTCAGGACACGGGGAATCCCCACGCGGCCCCGTTCCGCTTTGTCTGCGGACAGCGGTTCATAGGAAAAAAGCCTCTTCAGCTTATATTCATACAGATTGGGAACCTGACTGGGATTTTTGGGTTTCCCCAGCCCTCTTTCGCAGCGGTTGCCGGAGATATACTGGCGTCCGCCGGAAAACCGGTTTATGGTAAGACGGCAGTGATTGGTACAGCCTTTACACTTGGCCATACTTGTTTCAAATTCCAGGGAATTGATCTGCTCTATGGTCAGCATGGTAGTCTGATAACCGGCGCTGTAGTTGTCGCGGGCGATGAGGGCCGCACCGAAAGCACCCATAATACCTGCGATATCCGGACGGACCGCCTCACAGCCGGCAATTTTTTCAAAGCTGCGCAGCACGGCATCGTTATAGAAGGTGCCGCCCTGTACCACGATCCGGTTTCCCAGCTCGGATGCATCCGATACCTTGATAACCTTAAACAAAGCGTTCTTGATAACCGAATAAGCAAGGCCGGCGGATATATCGGAAACTTCCGCGCCTTCCTTCTGGGCCTGCTTGACTTTGGAATTCATGAATACGGTACAGCGGGTCCCCAGATCGATGGGATGCTTGGCGAAAAGCGCCGCTTTGGCAAAATCCTGCACGCTGTAGTTCAGGGATTTGGCAAACGTTTCAATAAAAGAACCGCAGCCGGAGGAGCAGGCTTCATTCAGCTGTACACTGTCAACGGTGCCGTTTTTGATTTTAATGCATTTCATATCCTGCCCGCCGATATCCAGGATACAATCCACCTGGGGATCAAAGAAGGCGGCGGCATGGTAATGGGCTACGGTCTCCACCTCCCCGTCATCCAGAAGAAAAGCCGCTTTCATCAGGGCTTCCCCATAACCGGTGGAGCAGGAGCGGACGATTTTGGCGCTTCTGGGAAGCTGGGAATAGATATCCTGGACGGCGCCGATGGCTGTTTTCAGAGGGCTGCCGTTGTTATTGCTGTAAAAAGAATACAACAGGGAACCGTCTTCCCCGACCAGCGCCACCTTCGTGGTAGTGCTTCCCGCATCAATTCCCAGATAGCAGTTGCCCACGTAATCCTCCAGGGATGCCGTCCTGACACAATGGCTGTCATGCCTTGCATGAAACGCTTCGTATTCCTCATCGGAGGAAAAAAGAGGCTCCATACGTTCCACTTCAAATTCCATTTTAATGCCGGAAGACATCTTAGCCACCATCTCTTCCAGCGTAACATAAACATCTTCCTTCGCATTCAGTGCGGAACCGATTGCGGCAAACAAATGGGAATTGTCCGCTTCAATGGTATGCTCCTCATCCAGCTTAAGCGTCCGTACAAAGGCGGTTTTCAGCTCGGAAAGGAAATGGAGCGGGCCTCCCAGAAACGCAACATGCCCGCGGATGGGCTTGCCGCAGGCAAGGCCGCTAATGGTCTGGTTCACAACCGCCTGGAAGATGGAAGCGGAAAGATCCTCCTTGGTAGCCCCTTCGTTGATCAGGGGCTGGATATCGGATTTTGCAAATACACCGCATCTGGCCGCTATCGTATACAAAGATTGATAGCCTTTGGCGTATTCATTCAGCCCCGCCGCATCTGTCTGGAGAAGGGAGGCCATCTGATCGATGAAGGAGCCGGTGCCGCCTGCACAGATACCGTTCATCCGCTGTTCTACATTTCCATTTTCAAAATAAATGATCTTTGCATCCTCGCCGCCCAGCTCGATAGCCACATCTGTCCGGGGGGCCAGTTCCTGAAGGGCGGTGGAAACGGAAATAACTTCCTGGACAAAAGGCACGCCCAGGTGGTTGGCAAGGGTCAGTCCTCCGGAACCGGTAATCATGGGATGGAGGGTAATATTCCCCAATTGGGAAAGACTGTCTTTCAACAGATCCGACAGGGTTTCCTGAATGTTGGCAAAATGTCTTTTGTAATCGGAAAAAAGTATATGATGGGCCTCATCCAGGATAGCAATTTTGACTGTAGTGGAACCAATATCGATTCCCAGAGTGTAATTCATTGCATGACTCATATGTTAAAAATGCCCTTTCTACTTATTAATATGTGTATTCAAACAACTTTTTACATTATACGACAGCATTCACGTAAAAGCAACCAAAGAAGCAGTTAAAAAAATTTTGGCAATTTCTAAAGTTTTTATAACATTTATGAATTCCGGCACACTTCCGTTTACATTTTCTCAGCTAAATGATAGAATATATTCGCCTGAGGTGCTTCCCGTTGAAAATCGGGGAAACCGCAGCAGCAAGAGCGCAGGCTCAGATAAGAATCGCGTAAACCGCAGATAGGAGTTTTAGTATGGGAAGCAGTTTTTCCACGAAATTTGAAAGAAAATTCGGTAAATATGCCATACCGAATATCTCATTGTATTTGATTATATGCTATGCGGTAGGATATTTGATCTCCCTGATCTATCCTGCTTTTCTGGGATATCTCACTTTGGATCCCTTCAAAATTTTCCTGCAGGGGCAGGTATGGAGGCTTGTAACCTGGATTCTGATTCCGCCGAGTACTTCAAACCTGTTTTTTACCCTGATTATGCTGGTGTTCTATTATTCCATCGGAACGCAGCTGGAGAGGACCTGGGGAACCTACCGGTATAATCTGTACCTCTTTTTGGGTATGATTTTTACAATCGCCGGAAGCCTCCTGCTGTTCCTGTACTGTCTGCTGATGGGGGCACAGCCGCTGGCACTGGGAACGGAGACTCTTTATTCCTTAAGTAACGGCCTTCATGTGTATTTCGGTTCCTTCAGCACCTATTACATCAATATGTCTATATTTTTGGCATATGCAGCTACCTTCCCGGAGATGCAGGTCCTGCTTATGTTTATTATCCCGATTAAGGTTAAGTGGCTGGGAATTGTATACGGGGCAATGCTGGTGTTCGAATGCCTTACCGGAGGCATTGTGACCTGGTTTGTCATCGGTTCCTCCCTGCTGAATTTCCTTGTTTTCTTCCTGACCAGCAGAAATCATATCCATATGTCGCCAAGACAGATGAAGCGCCGGCAGGAATTCAAAAGGCAGACTCATTCCGCCCCCGGTATTACCAAACATAAATGTGCGGTCTGCGGAAGAACGGAAAAGGATGATCCTACGCTGGAATTCCGTTTCTGTTCCAAATGCTATGGAAATTATGAGTATTGCCAGTATCACCTGTATACCCATGAGCATATAAAGCCGCCCCATGAGGCCGGCAGGATGTAAAACGGATTGCCCCGTATGAGTAACAGGTGATATAACAGGACAGGAAGGAAAAAGGAATGAATCAGGAGCAGCAATTTGCGAATACGCTGGAGGAAGTCAGACGTCTTGCGAAAAACCAGGGCAACTGTATCGGAAGGGAGCAGGTGAAGGAAGCCTTTCTCCCTCTCGGTTTCGATGAAAAGCAGCTGGAAATGGTATTTGATTATCTGGAGGAACAGAAGATAGGTATCGGAGAACCCCTGCAGCCGGAGGATTATCTGTCCGCCGAGGAAATCAATTATCTGGAATCCTATCTGGAAAGCCTGGAATTGCTGGAAGAACTCTCGCCTGGAGAAAAAGAAGCGGTAACTCTTTCCGCCATGGCGGGCGACTATGACGCAAAACAAAAGCTGATTGCGATTTATCTGCCCCAGGTGGTGGATTTGTCCAAGCTGTATGCAGGCCAGGGAGCGCTGTTGGAGGACTTGATTGGAGAAGGGAATGTGGCGCTTGCCATGGCGGTGGAAATGCTGGAAACTGCAGACGACGCCGCGGAGGCCCAGGGGATGCTGGGAAGCATGATTATGGAGGCAATGGAAAGCTATATAGCCCTGAATGTACAGGAGAAGGAAACCGGAAACAAAATGGCGGATAAGGTGAACCGTGTGGCCGATCAGGCGAAGGAACTGGCAGAGAGCCTGGGACGCAAAGTTACTGTGCAGGAGCTGGCGGAGGAAACGGGCATGACGTCGGATGAGATATGGGAGGCGGTACGATTCTCCGGGGGTGCTATTGAAGATATCAGCAGTGCAGAGGCCTAAAGCCGGCATGGCCGCTTGGGGTTCACATAAGAAAAGGACAAGGGAAAATGGCAGATCAGGATTTTAAATATGTAATTCAGGATTTGACAAATATATATCTGGGAGCAAGAGGGACCTATGAGGAAATACTGGAGGATGAAAATGTCCCCCATAAGCTGAAGGAAGTGATTGCCCGTATTATTCTGACGGAGGTGGCACCGGATACCACTCCGGAAAACCATGTGTTTTATATGACTCCGGACAGCGCCTCCTTTAAGGCATATAAGAAAATGAAAGCCCGTTTCAAAATGAGCGTATGGGAACCGGCGGATGGCAAAAAGCGGAAAAAGGCGGGATATGTCAACCGGGAATATCCGGTTGAAGAAATTGTTGCAAGCAAAGAACTGCATGGCAAGAAGGACACGACGGTGGTGGAAGAGGTGCACATCAGCAAGCTGGGTCTGGGGGCTGTGGTGGTGTGAGCGGGTCCCCGGATTAGAAGGGTGCCTGTACGGGGAAAAAAAGAATGTTAACCAGCACGTTATATTTGGTTGACAATTAAAAAGATGCATGATAGACTTCCTTTATACAGAGGGAAGTCTTTTTTTTCTTGAACATAAGGATGGCTTACAGAACATGGCATCCGTTGGTGATACAAGGATGGCCGGCTCGCAGGTATCCGCTGTTTCCTCTGGTAAAAACGAAAATAAGGGAGGAAATCCCCATCCGGGGAGGTTGGATTCATGGAAAAGAAAGTATCTACAAAATCATTGGTAATTACAGGGATGTCTGCCGCTGTAATCGCAGTTCTTGCACAGATTGCACTGCCTATGCCGTCCGGGGTGCCGGTTACGCTGCAGACATTTGCAATAGCATTGACGGGGGCTGTCCTTGGGGCTAAACTCGGTACGGCAGCGGCTGGGGTCTATATTCTGCTGGGTGCAGCCGGGGTGCCGGTCTTTTCCGGGTTTTCAGGAGGCCTTGCCGTTCTGGTTGGTAAAACGGGCGGCTTTATCTGGGGATTCCTTTTTCTGGCGTTGCTTTGCGGAGCCGGCAGCATGGTTAAAAACAAGGCTGTGGGCTGCGGGCTGGGTGTCATGGGACTGGCTGTCTGTCATCTGTTAGGCATTCTCCAGTTTCAGCTGCTGATGAATATGGGATTTGCCGAATCAGCCGTACTGGTATCGGTACCTTATCTTATCAAGGATGTGGTATCGGTGGCGATGGCCTTTGTATTAGGGCTTCAGATAAGAAAACAGCTGCTCCGGGCGGATATTCTCCAGGCAGCGGCTCCTAAAAAGAGTAAGCTGGAGAAGGTGTGAAGCAGGCCGCCGGCAGTATCTTATAATTAATCCAAAAGAAATGCAGGAAATAACCTGTGTTTCTTTTTTTATCTGCACCCCTCTTGCCGAATCATCTTTATAAAATGCCGGAAAAGTGATATACTTATAAAATATTACCGGATTCTGCCAGAGAAGCTGCGGCAGTGCGGTTCCGGAATGGGTAAATAGAGACAGGAGATATGGATGCATGAAAATTGAAGAACTGACAAGCTACAGACTCGTTGAAAAAAAGAGAATAGAAGATCTGAACTCCATGAGTTATCTTCTGGAGCACAGGAAAAGCGGGGCCAGGCTTGCTTTGCTTTCCAATGATGATGAAAACAAGGTTTTTTATATCGGTTTCCGTACACCGCCGGAGGACAGCACGGGAGTTGCCCATATACTGGAGCATTCCGTATTGGAAGGGAGCCGGGATTTTCCGGTAAAGGATCCTTTTATTGAACTGGCGAAGGGAAGCCTGAATACCTTCCTCAATGCCATGACTTATCCGGATAAAACCGTATACCCCATCGCAAGCTGCAATGATAAGGATTTTCAGAATCTGATGCACGTATATCTGGATGCGGTGTTTTATCCCAATATTTATAACGAACCCAAGATTTTTGAGCAGGAGGGCTGGCATTATGAAATGGAGAGCCCGGAGGATGAACTGCATATCAACGGCGTGGTCTATAATGAAATGAAAGGGGCTTTTTCTTCCCCTGATGATGTACTGGAAAGAGAAATCACAAATATTCTTTTTCCGGATACCACCTATTCCAATGAATCCGGCGGGGATCCGGAGGCAATACCGGATCTGACCTATGAACAGTTCCTGGATTTCCACAGAAAATATTATCATCCGTCCAACAGCTATATTTATCTGTACGGAAATATGGATATGGCGGAAAAACTGGAATATCTGGATAGCGCTTATCTGTCTCATTTTGACAGAATTACAGTGGATTCGGAAATCGGGGTGCAGGCCCCTTTTCAAGCGTGTGCGGAAGCCGGCAGGTATTATCCGATTACGGACAGTGAGCCGGAAGAGGATAATACCTACCTTACCTATAATATGGTAGTGGGAGACAGCCTTGACAGAGAAAGATATATTGCCTTCCAGATTCTGGATTATGCTCTTTGCAGTGCGCCCGGTGCGCCCCTGAAGCAGGCCCTGCTGGACAGGGGGATCGGCAAGGACATTTACAGCTATTACGAAAGCGGCATCCGGCAGTCTTATTTTACCATCGTAGCCAAGAATGCCAATCTGGATCGGAAAACGGAATTTGTAACATGCATCGAAGAGACGTTAACGGGACTTTCCCGCCAGGGAATTGATAAAAAGGCCCTGCGTGCAGGCTTGAATTTCTATGAATTCCGTTACAGGGAGGCTGATTTCGGATCCTATCCGGCCGGGCTGATGTATGGGCTTCAGGTTATGGACAGCTGGCTGTATGACGAAAGCAAACCTTTTATCCATATCGAGGCGGGAGAAACCTATAAGAACCTGCGGGAAAAAGCGGAAACATCCTATTTTGAAGAGCTTATCCGGGAATGTATGCTGGAGAACACACATAAGGGCATTCTTACCTTATCCCCGAAAAAAGGGCTTGCGGAAGAAAGGGACAGACTCTTAAAGGAAAGGCTTGCCGCTCTGAAAAAGGAACTCAGCAAAGAGCAGATAGAGGCTGTTGTTGCCCAAACCCATGCGCTGCTGGTATACCAGGAGACACCGGATACCAAGGAAGCGCTGGCAACCATCCCCCTTCTTAAGAGAGAGGATATCCGCAAGGAAGCGGAACCTCTGGTGAATGAGATACGCTCAGCCGGCTCTACCACTGTGATGTATCATGATATCTTCACCAACCATATCAGCTATTTCCGTTTCCTGTTTGATGTAAAGCAGGTTCCGGAGGAATTATTCCCGTATATCGGCATCCTGAAATCGGTTCTAGGCTAT
Source organism: Eisenbergiella sp. OF01-20 (assembly GCF_003478085.1). NCBI lineage: Bacteria > Bacillati > Bacillota > Clostridia > Lachnospirales > Lachnospiraceae > Eisenbergiella > Eisenbergiella sp. OF01-20. The sequence continues at coordinate 582,187 of NZ_QUES01000001.1, forward strand.
GTGGATACGGAGAACTTTACCTATGGAGAACTGTTCCATGAAATGAATATGGAGACCGGCGGTATTTCCGCAGTCACCAATTTCTTTACCAATGCCCGTAATCTGTCCGAATGTCTGGTTACCTTTGAGATGAAGGCAAAGTCGCTGGAGGGCAATCTGCCAAGAGCCGTGGAGCTGGTGCAGGAAATTATGCTGAAATCCCGGTTTGACGACGGGAAAAGGCTGTATGAAATATTGGCGGAATTAAAATCCAGGCTGCAGTCCAATCTGATATCATCCGGCCATTCCGTAGCGGCAAGCCGCGCCATGTCCTATTTTTCACGGCCGGCAGCTATTCAGGAGCAGATAAACGGCATGCCTTTTTACCGTCTTATCGATCATCTGGAAAAGAACTTTGAAAGCTGCAGAGAGGATTTACAGCACAAGCTCCAGTCTCTGGTGTCCTATATTTTCCGTCCGGAAAACCTGCTCTTGGACTATGTGGGTACCGAAGATCATTACGGGGAGTTCCTTTCACTGGCGGAACGTGTAAAAAGTGCGCTTTATACAGCGCCTGTGGAAAAGAAAGCATTTACGATAGAGCCGGTAAAGCTAAATGAGGGATTTTTATCCGCATCCCAGGTACAATATGTGTGCAGGGCCGGGAATTTTGTCAGTAAAGGGCTGCCGTATACCGGTGCGCTGAAGGTGCTGAAGGTCATGATGAGTTATGAATATCTGTGGCAGGAGATAAGGGTAAAGGGAGGCGCTTACGGCTGTATGTGTGCTTTTGGAAAAAGCGGGGACAGCTATTTTGTTTCCTATCGGGATCCGAACCTGAAAAGTACGGTGGAAGCTTATGAAAAAGCCGCCGGGTTTGTAGAAGCTTTTGACGGTGATGAACGGACGATGACTCAGTATATTATCGGCGCCGTCAGCGAACTGGACACTCCTCTTAATCCGGCAGCCAAGGGCCTTCGTGCCATGAGTTCCTATCTGACCAACCAGACTTATGAAGATTACCAGAGGGAAAGAGACGAGCTTCTTGGAGCGGATGCGGAGACTATCCGTTCTCTTGCGGCCGTAATCCGTGCCTTCATGGAGGATGATTGTTTGTGTGTAGTGGGGAATGACACCAGACTGAAGGAAGACAAAGAATTGTTTGGCGTACTGGAAAACCTGTATTGACAAAAGGTACGGGCTGTCGGGCATCGTTTTTTCCCGGATCCGGACATGGGCGCTGCGGCGCCGGTTCCGGATCCGGGAAGTGTCTTAACAGCGCGCACAAAGCCCGATAAACAGGGCAGGAGGTTATTATGAAAAAAAAGACGGCAATTACCGGTTTACTTATCAGTTTCTGCCTGTTTGCAGTGATGTTTGCTGGCTGCGGGAGCAGTTCCAAATCGTCCTCCCAGAATTCTTCCCCCGCGGAGGCAGCTGTCACCTATGATTCCGGCGGGGTGTATTCCGAGTATTCCTATGATACGGCAGCGGCGGAGGAGGATGCGGAGGCAGCCGGCGGGGAAAACGGTGCTGCAATGGAGAATACGGCGGCTTCCGGCAGAAAGCTGATTAAAAATGTGGATATGACCGTAGAAACAGAGGATTACGGAACTCTGGTAGCCGCCGTTGAGGAAAAGGTAAATACATTGAACGGCTATATTGAGCAGTTTGCTTCCTATAATGAAAACAGTATAGGCAGCCGGAGCGCCAATCTCACACTCCGTATCCCTGCGGAGAATCTGGATGCCTTTGTGGATCAGGTGGACGAGATTTCCAACGTGGTATCCCGTCAGGAATCCATAGAGGATGTCACGCTGCAGTACGTGGATCTGGAAAGCCACAAAAAGATGCTGGAGCAGGAACAGGCCAGACTCCTTGAATTGATGGAGCAGGCGGAAACCATGGAAGATATCATTTCTATCGAAAGCCGCCTTACAGAAGTTCGCTATCAGCTGGAAAGCATGGAAGCCCAGCTGCGGACCATGGATAACCAGGTAAATTACAGCACCGTATATCTGTACATAAACGAAGTGACACGCCTGACGCCTCCGGAGGAAAAAGGAACCTGGGAACGTATCCGGATTGGTTTCTCTGAAAACCTGTATAATGTAGGGCATGGCCTGAAGGAATTCTGCATCGGTTTCATAATTTCCTTGCCGGTTCTCTTTGTTTTTGCTATTATCATTGGTGTTGCCATAATAATTATGAAATTCATTATCCGTGCCAGCCGGAAACGGGAAGAGGAAAACCGGAAAAAGTACGGCGTACCCTACAGGCCCGCCGGCAGGCCGCCTTTCGCCCCCGGTTACGGTCCCCAGGGACCGCCGCCCATGTCCGGTTCAGGAGAAACGCCGGCGGGAGGAAATCCTACAGCAGGAAACCCGGCATCAGGAAACCCGACAGGCGGAATACCCGCCGGGAAGCCGGAAATGCCCGTGCCGGATGACAGAAAAGCTCCGGATAATAACGAATCCCCCAAATAAAGGAGAAAAATAATACATGGATATGGAAGCAAAGCGTTCCATGGAAGCTAAACGTTCCATGGAAGCAACGCGTTCCTTAGAGGAACTGCTCGCCGCCGGAAAGCCTTTGAATGAAAAATACAAATCAGGCTTTGCCACATTAATAGGACGTCCTAATGTGGGAAAATCCACCTTGATGAACCGTCTGGTCGGACAGAAGATTTCCATCACGTCTAATAAACCACAGACGACCCGCAACCGGATCCAGGCTGTTTATACGTCCGAAGAAGGCCAGATTGTATTTCTGGACACACCGGGAATAAACCGGGCTAAAAATAAACTGGGTAATTATATGCTGAAGGCGGCGGAGGGGACACTGCAGGATGTGGATGTCATTTTGTGGCTTGTGGAGCCTACCACCTATATCGGAGCCGGTGAAAGGCATATCATCGAACAGCTGAAAAAGTCAAAGACGCCTGTTATTCTCGTGATTAATAAAACCGATACCGTGAAAAAGGAAGAGGTGTTTCCTTCGATAGATACCTACCGCAGAGAATTGGATTTTGCGGAGGTAGTGCCAGTCTCCGCCCGCTGCGGAACCAATACGGATACACTGATTTCCTGTATTTTCAAGTATTTTCCTTACGGCCGGCCTTTTTATGACGAGGATACGGTAACGGATCAGCCGGAGAGGCAGATCGTGGCGGAGTTAATCCGTGAGAAGGCCCTGCGATCCCTGGATGAGGAAATCCCCCACGGAATAGCGGTCGCTATTGAAAGTATGAAGTACAGGAAAAACATTGCGGATATCCAGGCCACTATTATCTGCGAAAAAGACTCCCACAAAGGTATTATTATCGGCAAGGGAGGCCAGATGCTTAAGACGATCGGCAGCAAGGCCCGTCCGGAAATAGAGGACATGCTTCAGTGCAAAGTAAATCTGCAGCTTTGGGTCAAGGTAAAAAAAGACTGGCGTGACAGCGATTTCCTGTTGAAAAATTTTGGCTACAATCCGAAAGAGCCCGAATAGAAAAACCAAAAACGCGAACCCTAATAGTGTACTTCTTTCAGGTACGACTGAAAAAACAGAAGAGGACTGGGTGAAGGATGAGCGATTTAAACAGCTGGAAACAATTTATGAAAACGGGAAAAGTGGAAGATTATCTGAAAATTGCCGCACAGTATGCGGATGAAGACGTAAGGGAAGGGCAGGAACCAGACAAGAATGCAGGATTTGCTCACAGTGACAGGACTCATACTGAAGGCGGAACCTATCGGGGAATATGACAGAAGGGTGGTTATACTTACAAAAGAACGAGGCAAGATAACGGCCTTTGCCAGGGGCGCAAGGAAGCAGAATAACCGCTTCCTTGCGCCTACGAACCCTTTTTCCTTCGGTGAATTCCGGCTGTATGCCGGCCGTTCCTCCTATACTATGGCGGAGGCTTTCATCTCCAATTATTTCGAAGGCCTGCGTTCTGATTATGAGGGGGCTTATTACGGGATGTATTTTCTGGAGGTGTGCGACTACTGTACCAGGGAAAATAACGACGAAAGAGAGCTGCTGAAGCTATTATACCAGTCACTGAGGGCCCTTACCGCAAAAAGCCTGGATCATGAACTGGTGCGTTACATATTTGAAATCAAAACAGTGGTAATAAACGGGGAATTTCCCGGGATCCCTTCCGGGGAAAAGCTGCTGGACTCTACAGTCTATGCCATATCCTTCATTGCCGGTTCACCGGTGGAGAAGCTGTATACCTTTACGGTAACGCCTCCTGTCCTCCGGGAACTGGGCCGTCTGGCGGGCCTGTATTGTAAAAACGCTTTGGATGGTCATTTTAAGAGCCTGGAAATTATAAACAGCCTTTGCTAAGTTTATGTTGAAAATCAGGGAAAGGTCGGATATAATGTTAAAGATATGTCAAGGCACAGAGGTAAGGAAAATGAAGAAAAACAGTTTATTCCTTCTGGCAGTATGCGCAGCGGCCCTGCTCATGGCAGGCTGCGGTTCCAAAGAGACAGAGGAAGATGTAAGTACATTAGACTTAAAGAAAAACGGTGAAATAGTCCATACGATTGTTGAGGATTTCGGAGAGACTTATTACGATCTGGATGAATTAAAGTCTTCTACGCAGGATATGATAACGGCCTATAACGAAAGTGCGGGCGGAGATTATGTGAAACTTAACTCCGCACAGATGGAGGATGGCGTTGTCCGGGTGATGATGACCTTCCGTAATTCGGAGGATTATTCGGGATTTTACCGTCAGGCGCTTTTTTCCGGGACGGTGAAGGAAGCGTTCAGCGCCGGATATGATTTGGATGTGACACTGAACAGTGCTAAGGAAGAAGGAACGACTATCAGCAAACAGGATATTCTGGACATGGGAGACCGGCATGTGGCCATTGTCCGGGAGAACATCAGCATCAGGCCGTATGGGGATATCCTTTATATGAGCTCCGATGTGACGCTGGGTGCGGATGGAAAAACGGCTGTAGTTACCAATGGGGAATCCCTTTCCTACATCATATTTAAATAGAATAAACGGAACAAGCAGGAGGAAGGCAAAATGGAAAAGACGATGGAAAAAATAGTGGCGCTGGCCAAAGCGAGAGGCTTTGTATATCCGGGGTCTGAAATTTACGGAGGTCTGGCAAATACCTGGGATTATGGAAACCTGGGTGTTGAGCTGAAAAATAATGTTAAAAAGGCCTGGTGGCAGAAGTTTATCACCTCCAATCCCTATAACGTAGGTGTGGACTGCGCCATACTGATGAATCCGCAGACCTGGGTGGCGAGCGGTCATCTGGGCGGCTTTTCGGATCCTCTTATGGATTGCAAGGAATGTCATGAGCGTTTCCGCGCGGATAAGATCATAGAAGATTTTGCCGCAGACAATACAATCGAACTGAACGGATCCGTTGACGGATGGTCCCAGGAACAGATGATGAGCTTTATCGAAGAACATAACATTCCCTGCCCTACCTGCGGTAAACATAATTTTACGGAAATCCGCCAGTTTAACCTGATGTTCAAAACTTTCCAGGGTGTTACGGAGGATGCTAAAAATACGGTTTACCTGCGTCCTGAAACAGCACAGGGTATTTTTGTAAACTTTAAAAATGTACAGCGTACCTCCAGAAAGAAAATCCCGTTTGGAATCGGACAGGTCGGCAAGTCCTTCCGGAACGAGATTACCCCCGGTAACTTTACCTTCCGGACAAGGGAATTTGAACAGATGGAGCTGGAATTCTTCTGTGAGCCGGACACCGATCTGGAATGGTTTGCTTATTGGAAACAGTTCTGCATTGACTGGCTGCAGACCCTGGGCATTAAGGAGGAGGAAATGCGCGTGAGAGATCACGACAAGGAAGAGCTTTCCTTCTATTCCAAAGCCACTTCGGATATCGAGTTCCTGTTCCCCTTCGGCTGGGGGGAACTGTGGGGGATTGCGGACAGAACGGATTATGATCTGTCTCAGCACGCCAATGTATCCGGACAGGATATGAGTTATTTTGATGATACAAAGAATACCAAATATATTCCCTATGTAGTCGAGCCTTCACTGGGAGCGGACCGTGTGGTTCTGGCTTTCCTCTGCGCAGCTTACGATGAGGAAGAAATCGGGGAAGGGGATGTCCGGACCGTACTTCATTTCCATCCGGCCCTGGCCCCTGTTAAAATCGGTATCCTTCCGCTCTCCAAGAAGCTGAATGAAGGGGCGGAAAAAGTTTATGAACAACTGGCTGAAAAATACAACTGCGAATTTGACGACAGGGGAAATATCGGAAAACGTTACCGCCGTCAGGATGAAATCGGAACTCCTTTCTGTATTACCTATGATTTTGATTCGGAAGAAGATCATTGCGTGACCGTGCGTTTCCGTGATTCCATGGAACAGGAAAGAGTAGCAATTGACCAGCTTGCTTCCTATTTTGCAGATAAATTCGATTTTTAATTGTTTAAGCGTTAAGCTGCTATAACTTACAAAAGAAGCCTGCCGGGTGACTCCGGCAGGTTTTGCCGTTTATTCTGGCGGACAACGCGCCAAACAGGCAAGCCTGTGCATCTGTTTGACGCCGTTTCCGGCAGGGGGAGGGAGTTCTACAACGAATCTGTGTAGCACGGACATCCGAAGCATGAAAAGGAGAAACCGGTTGCAGAAAAAAGCAGAAAAAGCCACACAAAACATCTATAAAAACAACACAAAAATTAAATTAATTTTCTGTTAAGTGCATGATTTGTTGGGAATTAGATTAAAATATTTATATTTTATTTATAAAACAACAAAAATTAACGTGCGTTCCAGAAAGAGTTGTGGTATAATAGAAACACGAGAGCGAAGCGCAGAACCAGACAGTATACAGACGCTTCGCAAACCTATACCAAATACTTCGTTCAAAGGGGGAACAAATTAGATGGCAAAATGGGTTTATTCATTCAAAGAAGGCAATGCAGAAATGCGGGACCTTCTTGGCGGAAAAGGAGCCAATCTGGCAGAAATGACCAATCTGGGGCTGCCTATTCCGCAGGGCTTTACGGTGACAACGGAAGCCTGTACCGATTATTACAATAACGGGAAGCAGATATCGGAAGAGGTAAAGAACCAGATCTTTACCGCACTTGCCAAACTGGAAGAACTCCAGTGCAAGAAGTTCGGGGATACCGAAAATCCGCTGCTTGTATCCGTACGTTCCGGTGCCAGGGCATCTATGCCGGGTATGATGGACACCATTCTTAACCTGGGACTTACCGATATTTCTGTGGAAGGCTTTGCGAAAAAGACCGGAAATCCCAGATTCGCGTATGATTCCTATCGGAGATTTATCCAGATGTTCTCGGATGTAGTCATGGAAGTTCCCAAATCTTTATTTGAGAGGGTCCTGGATGAAATCAAAGAAGCAAAGGACGCTCATTTTGACACGGATCTGACGGCGGACGATATGAAGGAAGTTATCGCACGTTTTAAAGCCATTTATAAGGACAAGATGGGAGAAGATTTCCCTCAGGATCCCAAAGTACAGCTGATGGAAGCTGTAAAAGCGGTTTTCCGTTCCTGGGATAATGAACGCGCCATCATATACCGCCGTATGAACGATATTCCCGGAGACTGGGGAACAGCGGTTAACGTACAGTCTATGGTATTTGGAAATATGGGAAATACCTCCGGCACCGGCGTTGCCTTTACAAGAAATCCTTCTACCGGAGCCAGGGGAATTTACGGTGAATACCTGATTAATGCACAGGGGGAAGATGTTGTTGCGGGTATCAGGACACCCCAGCCCATCACCCGTCTGGAACAGGATTTGCCTGACTGTTACAAGCAGTTTATTGAGATTGCCAACAGACTGGAATCCCACTACAGAGATATGCAGGATATGGAATTTACCATTGAAGAAGGGAAGCTGTATTTCCTGCAGACAAGAAACGGTAAGAGAACAGCGCCTGCCGCTTTACAGATCGCCTGTGACCTGGTGGACGAAGGTATGATAACCCCTGAAGAGGCTGTCCTTAGAATTGAAGCCAAATCCCTGGATCAGCTTCTGCATCCTACCTTTGAACCGGATGCACTGAAGGCAGGACACGTGATCGGACAAGCTCTGCCGGCTTCTCCCGGCGCCGCTGCCGGTAAGGTATATTTTACCGCTGAGGATGCCAAGGAAGCACATGAAAAGGGAGAGCGTGTTATTCTGGTGCGTCTGGAAACTTCTCCGGAGGATATTGAAGGTATGCACGCTGCGGAAGGAATTCTTACCGTACGCGGAGGAATGACCTCCCATGCTGCCGTGGTGGCCAGAGGTATGGGAACCGCATGTATATCCGGCTGCGGGGATATTGTGGTTGATGAAAATGCCAAGGTGTTCAGCCTGGGCGGAAAGACCTATCATGAAGGAGACTACATTTCCCTTGACGGTTCCACCGGCAAGATTTATGACGGGGACATCGCAACCGAGGATGCGACCATCAGCGGTAATTTCGGACGTATTATGGACTGGGCGGATTCCTTCCGCACCTTGAAGGTACGTACCAATGCGGATACTCCTGAGGATGCTTCCAATGCTCTTAAGCTGGGAGCGGAAGGAATCGGATTGTGCCGTACGGAGCATATGTTCTTTGATCCTGAGCGTATACCGAAAATCCGCAAGATGATCCTGTCCACCACCTGTGAAGCGAGAGAACAGGCCCTGAATGAGCTGATCCCTTTCCAGAAAGGTGACTTCAAGGGTATTTATGAAGTGATGCAGGACAACCCGGTCACCATCCGTTTCCTGGATCCTCCGCTCCATGAATTTGTTCCTACGGAAGAAAAAGATTTTGAGGATTTGGCAAAGGATATGAACCTGACAGTAGCAGAAGTGAAAGCTACCTGCGAAAGCCTGCATGAGTTCAATCCCATGATGGGACACAGAGGCTGCCGTCTTTCGGTTACTTATCCCGAAATTGCCCGCATGCAGACGAGGGCCGTTATGGAAGCGGCTATTGAAGTGAAGGCGGAGCACGGTTATCATATCGTTCCGGAAATTATGATACCTCTGGTAGGCGATAAGAAGGAATTAAAATTTGTAAAAGAAGTCGTTGTGGAAACCGCTGAGAAGGTAAAGGCGGAAATGAATTCCGACATCCAATACCATATCGGTACGATGATTGAGATTCCCCGAGCGGCTCTTCTGGCTAATGAAATTGCTGAAGAAGCCGAATTCTTCTCCTTCGGCACCAATGACTTAACCCAGATGACCTATGGCTTCTCCCGTGATGATGCCGGAAAGTTTCTGGTAGATTATTATAAGAGCAAAATATATGAAGCCGATCCTTTTGCAAAACTGGATCAGAACGGCGTGGGACAGCTGATTAAGATGGCTGCCAATAAAGGACGCAAGACCCGCCCGGACATCAAGCTGGGTATTTGCGGCGAGCACGGCGGGGATCCTTCCTCCATTGAATTCTGCCATTCTATAGGGCTGAACTATGTTTCCTGTTCCCCGTTCCGTGTACCCATTGCAAGACTGGCGGCGGCACAGGCGGCTATCAAGAACCCCGGGGTATCATTGTCTTAATAATAGGTATCCGTGCTTCTTGTTAATCCGGTATATAAACGGTTGCTATTTCCGGCAAGCAGGATTTTTCCCCTGTATTGTGTAACAACTGCATATCAATAAGCGTATCATCAGTAATGGTGGTACGCTTATTTTTTATTTTATTCTTTTTTTTATTGTTACCGTTCCCTGCATCCCTCATGTAATGTTACTGTACAAAAAAGCATGTCTAGGTTATAATTAAGTAATTCACTTGTACGTACATATGCAAGCATTGTAAGACGATAATACATTTACCCCGAGGAATGCAATGAGAACGGAAAAAAACCTGAAAAGACAGATTTCTATCGCCGTGGTCACAGCTGCCGGCATTTTTACTGCTCTGGCCATCACGGCTGTTATGGTTTTTGCAACCCTGAGCAGAGCACAGAAAAATGAAGCGGAAATTTATTTGAATGAGGTGACACAGCAATATAAAAGTACGATTGTGATGCAGATGGAGGGGTATCTCCATGTGCTGGAGTCACTTTCGACCATAATTGGGGAAAATGATATGGACGAAGATGAGATTATGGATATTCTGGAGACCGAAAATTACCAGAATGATTTTATCCGTATGGGCTTCATTGGCCCTGATGGTACAGGGGAGCTTGTTGATATGGACGGGATCCGTTATAAAGAGGTCAGTTTGGGGGAGGAAGGGTTCATACAGGAAGCCCTGAACGGTAATTCTGCCGTTTCTGATACAATGCCGGACCGGTTTGCGGAAGGGTATATTAATTGTTATGGAGTGCCCGTTTACAGAAATGGAGAGCTGAAAGGCGTTCTCACCGCTACCAGCAGATCCGAAACCTTCGGAACGATTATCAGCCGTCCTATTTTCAATGGGAATGCCTTTCTGCATATCATAGACGGCGACGGCGATTTCGTTATCCGTTCCAGTCATAAGCTTATAGAGAATGGAGATATACGGAATATTTTTGATACGGATCTTTTGGGGGCCGGCCTTGAGAATGAATTGCTGCCCCTGCTTGCGAGGGGGGAAAACTTTTTCTCCGCTTTTTCCTACAACAACACAAAGTACTGGATGTATTTTGCCCCAATTGAAAGAAACGGCTGGTATCTGCTGTGCATGATTCCGCAGGAAGCGCTGAACGGGAACTTTAACAGAATGACCCAGGTGACCATCGCCGTCTTTGCGGTTATCATTCTGCTGCTCGTTATTGTATTCGGCTACATTTATACTCTCATCCGCAATAACAGAAATGCCATGCGCAGGCTGGCCTACTTCGATCCGCTTACCGGACTGTATAATAAGACACGGTTTACGGAGGAGGCCATATCCCTTATGAAGCAGAAAAGCGGCTATTCGCTTGTACTTCTGGATATTGCTAACTTTAAATTCGTAAATGAACTGTTCGGCTATGCAAAAGGGGATAACCTGCTGAAACATGTGGCACAGGTGCTGCTGGAAACAATCGGAGGGGCTGAAATCTGCTGCAGAGATAATTCCGATAAATTTGCCCTTCTTTTAATAGGCGGGGAAAAACGGAAGCTGACGGAACGTATGACAGCTTTGATGGAAAAGATATCGCTCTGCCAGCTGGATCCGGTCCAGGAATATCATATCCTATGCAACTGCGGGGTGAAAATAACAGAGACCTGCGCAGGCAGGATTGATTTTGATGTTTTCTGGGATAATGCAAACCTGGCACTGAAAAATGCGAAAGGAAACCAGGAGAGCAGTATCGTATATTATGGAAACAGCCTGCATGAAAAAGAACTGAAACGCAATGAAATAGAACGTATTATGTACACCGCGCTGGAAAACAGGGAATTTTGCATGTATCTGCAGCCGAAGGTAAACCTGAAAACTGGAAAGATCTGCGGTGCAGAGGCGCTGGTGCGCTGGGTGCGTCCCCAGGGGGACATTATCTATCCGGATGATTTTATTCCGGTATTCGAACAGAACGGTTTCATTACCAATCTGGATATGTATATGCTGGAAGAAGCCTGTATTTACCTGAACAGACTTCTCGAAACAGGGAGCTCCGGCTTCTGTATTTCCGTAAACCAGTCGAGAATCCTTTTTTACAAACAGGATTATTTACACCAGATTGAGAAAATAATAAGAAAACACCATATTGACCCTTCACATATCATCCTGGAGGTTACGGAAGGGATTACAATGGAAAATCTGGAGGAAATGAAAAAGCTGGTCAGGGAGCTTCATAAAATAGGCTTTGCCGTATCCATGGATGATTTCGGCAGCGGCTATTCCTCATTGAATATACTGAAGGAACTGGATATTGATGAGCTTAAGCTGGATAAAGCTTTTCTTGCCGGTACAGGGGAACAGGAAAAGAGAGATATTATTATGAAAAATATCATAAATCTGGCAGGAGAGCTGCATATAAAAACGGTGACGGAAGGGGTGGAAAATGCATCCCAGGCGGAGTTCATCCGTTCTATCCATTGTGATATCGGGCAGGGCTATTATTATGCGAAGCCCATGCCGGAAGAGGAGTTTGGCAGATTCATGACAGGAAAGGCATGAGCATAAATGAAATTATTATTGATTATTGATCAGTACGACAGAGGGAATAACGGTACCACAATGACGGCACAGCGGCTGGGGGGC